>JBHJJE010000064.1:0-155714 GCA_050042865.1 Mastigocoleus sp. | reverse complement strand
GTTTTGGGGTCATTTATGGGTTTGGGGTAGCGTTAGGTTTTGGGGTTATTTACGGTGTTGGTGTCTCTTCTGGTTTTGGGGTTTCTTCGGGTGTTGGGGTTACTTTCGGTGTTGGGGTTACTTCCGGTGTTGGAGTTACTTCCGGTGTTGGGGTCACTTCCGGTGTAGGAGTTACTTCCGGTGTGGGAGTTACTTCCGGTGTGGGAGTTACTTCCGGTGTTGGAGTTACTTCCGGTGTTGGAGTCACTTCCGGTGTGGAAGTTGGTTTCTTTAGTACTTCTTTAGCTTCCTTATCTAAACGCTGTCTCAAAGCCAAATCAGCAATACCTGTAGCTTCCAAACCCAGCTTTTTCTGATATTGCTTCACAACAGCTTGGGTTTGAGTATCGTAAAACTGACTGACTGTTAGAGTTTTTTGGGGTTTAAGCACCAAATTAAGATTAGCTTTGAGAATACGAACTATACTTGCTGCATGATCTTGAGTTTTGGGTCCTACAATGCCATCAACTCCAAGTTTATAACCCTTTTGAAACTCACGGATACTCTTTTTTGTTTGCTGAGCTTGGAGACAGTTATTTGACACCGTGACTTGATAACCTAGTCCTTGCAAGACAGAACAGAATTCCATACCTGCATAATTTCTTTGACGAGCAGCTAAACCAGAATTTGAAATAATTGCACCAGCAGTAAATAAACCGAGCAAAGCAACGGTAACACTAGATTTTTTAATACCACACCACATAATTAACACTCCTTTTTATTACTTCACTATCATCAGAGAATATTTGATCGCAGTTGTATTTTTAATTTAGTTAAGGTTTTGCTAATTTCTTCAATTATTAATTGTTTTCGGGTAAATTTTCAGTAATTTTTACAGTCTATTTTATTTAAGTACCTAATACTTATTTATATTTTTTACATCTACCTGGAGAAATATTATTTCATTAATGTAAAAAATGTAACCAATAAACATAAGCAATCTATTATTTTACTGACAAATACTATTCTTTGATTCGGATTAAATAGATCGTGATGATGATCCTAACTTCATATTGAATTGGTAAAAATTACACTTAATTTATACGATTACTACCTTTAAAATCAGAACTGATAAAAACTACATTTTGATTGCGAATTCAACATAGTTTTTAATATCAAATTCTTGTATTAACTAGAATTATTATTGATAAATACAAAACTTTTTTATACTCAGCCGAGAAAATGCGATCGCAATTTCTCAAAAATATACTAAGCAAGAGTATTAAACATGCTTACGTCATTTTTAGACAAATATAAGAAATAAATATATTTTGTACTTTCATATTTGTCTTGAGTCAAGATATATCAGCTTTTATACTGCGAAATCAAATTTCAAATAAACTCTTAATAATTATTGCTTATTGCTTGACATGAAGTAAAACTCATGTTGAATAAAACTGAGAATACTTGAAAAATTAAATGAAATAATGGTGTATAGAAAACCCTCTAAAAATAGTCCGCAAAAGAAATATCTATTCTTTGAAATTTTAATGGCAATTATTGCAGCAGGGAACTTAGTTTTAGTACTGTTTAATATGACCTATATTCCTTACCGTGATTTTTACCTACGGAATTTTCCTCAATTGACACAACGATACGATCCAGTCAAAGGTATCGAGAAACATAGAGATACAGAAAATTACATACAGGTTTTTAATCGACTACAAAAAGAATTAAACCAAGATGAAAGTATAAAAACTCCCAGAATACAGACAACATTAGAAGTCTTACAGCGCTTAAGCGTAGAAATGATCGAAGAAAATCCATTTGCTGTTGCTGACAAGAGTGGAACCTTAGAAAAAATCAAAAATCGGATGAGAGATCATCTCAACGAAAAATCTGCAAAACAAGCTTTTCTGAACTTCTGGAGTCCACAATACTTATCTTCTCAAGGTTACGAAGAAGAACTCAATTATTTTCAAAAAAACATTATTCCCCTAATTAATAGTAATTACTGGCGTGGAATTGGAGAAAACGGTGAAAATATAGATTGGTTTTGGCTTCTTGATTTACCATTCACTATATTATTTGCTCTAGAGTTTATAGCACGCAGCTACTACATCAAAAATCGCCACCCTGCTTTTAGCTGGACTAATGCAATACTATGGCATTGGTACGATATATTCTTATTTATCCCATTTTGGCGATGGTTACGAGTCATGCCAGTATTATTTCGTTTAGAAAGAACTCGTCTGCTCAATTTGCAGAACTTTCGTCGTCAGATTCAGCAGGGTATAGTAGCTAATTTTGCCGAAGAAATTACTCAAATGGTTGTTATAAGAGTTATTGACCAGACCCAGGGTTCGATTAAAAAAGGAGATTTGACTCGTTGGTTAACAAAGCAATCTGATTCTCGTCAATACGTAGATATAAATAATATCAATGAAATAGAAGCACTTGCAGCTATATTTGTCAAAGCTATTGTGTATCAAGTAATACCAAAAGTTAAACCAGAAATATCGGAATTATTACAACACAATATCGAAGAAGCTTTAAATCAAACGCCAATTTATCGAAATCTCAACAACTTACCAGGGGTCGCACAGATGCAAAATCAGTTGAGCGAACAGTTATCAGCTCGAATCATTGATAATGTTTATAGTGCAATGGTCAACGCAGTCCAAGACCCAGTCTCAGCAGAACTCTCAGGTCGCTTAGTAAAGAAGTTTAGTGATACCTTAACGGTAGAAATGCAGCAAAAACAAATAATGTCTGAAATTCAAATTTTGCTCATAGACTTTTTAGAAGAAGTTAAGATAAATTACGTACAACAGCTTTCTCAAGAAGATTTAGAAGAAGTTTTAGAAGAAGCGAAACGACTTAAAATACAGAAAAAATTGCCCTTCGGATCAGATAATAATTATCCGGTTTTAGAAACAAAGAAGTTGAAATAGAATTAATGGCAAAAACTATAATGAACCAATACTTGATAGCTGCTCAAATAACTTTATTTAGGAATGTGGATTAAATAAAACTTATTCTAATTAGGATGGTAATAGCAGAACCTAGGTGATAATTTTAAAATTAACTAAAATTTTCAGAGATTAAATTTGCCAATACTAGAAGATTAGAAGCAATTAAATAAGGAGATAATCATTAATTATTAGATTAATAGTATTGTGCAATATACATAAAGTTACAAATGATAAAGAAAAAAACTTAAGATTTAGAGTTAAATTGAGATTTTTTCACTTCTTATCGCTCCTTACCTACTAATAATTTCAGCTTTTAGAGAATTTAACTTCTTTGCTTGCAGGAAATGCACAGTATCAAAAATATACTTTACTTCTCGCTCTAAAAGAAATGCGTTAAACTCAGGTAAGGGAGGCAAACCAGCAACGGTTAGTCAAAATACTTCTTTAGAAGATATCCCTGTTGCAGGAAGTGGGTAGTGACCCACTTTTTTTGTTGGAAATATTGCATGACTCATCCTTTAGTACCGCAAATTATTGAATTAGCAAAACCATTAGCCGAAGAACTGGAACTAGAAATCGTTGGTGTCGTTTTTCACACTAACCAGAGTCCTCCAGTTTTACGGGTAGATATTCGCAATCTCCACGACGACACCAGTCTCAATGATTGTGAAAACATGAGCCGCATCTTAGAAAATTCTTTGGATGCAGCCGAAATAGTACCTGACGCTTATGTTTTGGAAGTATCAAGTCCTGGCATCTCACGCCAAATTATCACCGACCGGGAATTTATTTCATTTAAAGGTTTTCCTGTTAAGGTCTACACCTCACCTCCATATAAGGGGCAGCAAGAATGGATAGGTCAGTTGATTCGTCGAGACGAAGATTCAGTACTTTTAAATCGCAAAGGGCGGACATTAAAAATAGAACGTTCTTACATTGTTAAGGTGGAATTAGAGGAAGGTACAGAGTAAGCCAAAGTAAGCCAAAGTAAATAATATTGGGATATCTTAGCTTTAAATTGAATTTTTTCTTGCCCGATAATTATGGAAAAAGCATTTTATATCTTAGTAGGAAAATAAATATTTACAATTTCCTGTGTCTACAGCTACTATCCCTTCAATTATTTCCTCTGACAGAAATTTAAATATCTGAAGAACCCATAATCTTTATTTATGCCAGATGTTTAAACTTAGTACTGAAGAAACGTACTTTGAGAAATTGGTTCGTAATTATCGAATTTTTAAGGAGATTACTTTATGTCAATAGTTAGTTTGCCAGGATTAAAAGATTTGATTGAAAATATAAGTAGAGAAAGAAATTTACCCCGTTCAGCAGTTCAAACAGCAATTAGAGAAGCATTATTAAAAGGTTACGAACGCTATCGTCGAGCCCAAAATCTTGAGCGCAAACAATTTGAAGAAGATTATTTTGATAATTTTGATGTCCAGCTAGATGTGGAAGACCAGGGTTTTCGGGTAGTAGCGACCAAAACTATAGTTGAAGAAGTAGTCAATTCAGATCACGAAATTTCTCTGAGACAAGTACAAGACATGGGTGGAGATGAAGCCCAATTAAGTCAAGAAGTTGTGTTAGATGTTACTCCAGAACAGCAAGATTTTGGTCGCATGGCAGCGATGCAGACAAAACAAGTATTGGCGCAAAAGCTACGGGATCAGCAGCGTCAAATGGTACAAGAAGAATTTCAAGATTTAGAAAGTACCGTTCTGCAAGCAAGAGTATTACGATTTGAAAGACAATCGGTGATTATGGCTGTGAGTAGTAGTTTTGGTCAGCCAGAGGTAGATGCAGAATTACCGAAGCGAGAACAGCTACCAAATGATAATTATCGTGCAAATGCAACTTTTAAAGTTTACCTGAAAAAAGTTTCTCAAGGACAACACCGAGGACCCCAACTACTAGTTTCTCGTGCAGACGCGGGACTAGTAGTTTATTTATTCGCAAATGAAGTTCCAGAAATTGAAGACGCAGTTGTACGGATAGTCGCAGTTGCAAGGGAGGCAAATCCCCCATCCCGTCATGTTGGTCCGCGGACTAAAATTGCAGTAGATACCTTAGACCGAGATGTAGATCCTGTTGGTGCCTGTATTGGTGCTCGCGGTTCGCGAATTCAAGTTGTAGTTAATGAGCTACGGGGTGAAAAAATAGATGTAATTAGATGGTCACCTGACCCTGCGACATATATTGCCAATGCCTTGAGTCCAGCAAGAGTTGATGATGTCCGCTTGATGGATCCAGAAACACGACAAACTCACGTACTAGTAGCTGAAGACCAGCTGAGTATGGCTATCGGTAAAGAAGGGCAAAATGTGCGTTTAGCAGCTCGCTTGACAGGTTGGAAAATTGATATTAAAGATACAGCAAAGTATGAGTACGATGCAGAAGATACAAAGTTTGCTGAAGCAAGGGCACAATCTGCAGTAGAGGTAGAAGAAGAATTAGTGGAAACCAGTGCCGAAGAATTGGAAGAATTGGAAGAATTAGAAGACCTTGATGAACTTTTAGAATCACCACTAAGCTTGCACAATTTATCTAGCTTAGAACAAAAGAAAGAAAATATTAGTCAAGAAAAACAGGAGTTAATTGATGAAATCTTTGAAACCAGGGAGGGAGAGTCGGTATAAACTAGGAGTTATAAGTCAACATTCAACACTTAGCGCTGCCACAAATCAATAGTAAATTCCCAAAACGCTCTCTTAAACTGAATGGAACCAAATTATAGATGTTGCATAAGTTGTCGCAAACTGGGAAAGAAAGAGGAATTTTGGCGGATTGTCAGAGTCTTTCCATCCGGACAGGTACAATTAGATTGGGGCATGGGGCGCTCCGCCTACATCTGTCCGCAAGAGAACTGTTTAAAAGCAGCTCAAAAGAAGAACAGACTAGGGCGATCGCTACGTGCATCGGTGCCAGAAGCACTTTACCAAATATTGTGGCAACGTTTAGCCAGTAAAGCCCCTACTATAGATAATTAATAGATAATTAAAGGAGCATCAAAGAAAAATAAAAAGAAAGTTAATTAATTTTGAAATACCCTAAACAGGGCATATTTGAATCTAATGTATCGATAGTTAAATTTTTTAGCTGTCATCTTATACTATGACTCATGTAGTGCCAGCCAATGATAAACGGGCAAGAGTAATATCTCTCCTCCCAACAAAACATACCTTAAATATAGGAAATTTCATCACACTTTCAACAAGTTTACTTAGCTTGTGTCGTGGAAAACTCAGAATCAACAAAAACCAAAAAGATTAACTCACCAAATTGTAGTGCCTATGCGCTACGGCATATCAACCATTATTTTAGATGGAGATGCCAGCATTGAACAAAAACGTCTCTCTTTCCTCAGCAAGAGGTACCGTAATTTTCTAAAACGGCATCCTGAATACAGTTATCCCAGGATGGAGATGTCACTGAAAGCTGGCAGCCATCTGTTAAAACTGTAAAGTAAAGGGGAAGAGTGGATGAACAACGGCAAAGTTAGAATATACGAATTATCAAAGGAATTAAATTTGGATAACAAAGAGCTATTAGCAATTTGCGACCAGCTCAATATTGCGGTCAAAAGTCATAGCAGTACAATTACAGAATCAGACGCACAGAGAATTCGCTCAGCAGCACAAAAGCTTTCCACAACGCAAGTTCAAAAAAAAGACGGCATAGGCAATCAGAAACACAACTCAATGCACACAGGTTCTCGTTCTCGACCAAACGCACCGAAAAAACAAGAAATTTTGGAAATTCGCAAACCCAAAATTGATAAAGCTCGTACAGGTAATAGTTCTCAAAATTTGAGTGCCAATAATCAAGCTGCGAGTTCTGAAGCTAACCCTCCTTCCCCACCTCGATCTTTCGCTCCATCAGATCCATCATCTCAGAAAGTGGACTCTCAGTCAGTGGATATAAATCGAGAAGTAACGCAAAATCAGCCAGAAAAAGAGCAAGCGCCTGCTGTGGTAGAAAATAAAACTAAAAATAAAGTTAATAATCAGTCCCAAGGGTCCAAAACAAACCTAGGAGAGCGGTCAGACAAAGCAACCCAGTCCCGAAAACAGGAAAAAGCACAAAAGCCTCAATTAGTTGCTCCTCCATCAAGACCTGTTTCTTCTAAGGGTACCTCTGGTGTTATCGGTACTTCAGTCGAAAAACCGATTCTCAAACGTGATAAAGAACAAGCCAAATCAAAAAATAATAAGCCACCATCAGGACTGCCGAAAGCAGGACAGCAAAAGTCCTCTAAGCCTGCGGCACCATCAAAGCCTGAGGAAAAGGTAGCTAGAGCCAACGTTGCATCTCCAGCACCACCGCAGCGCCCAAGTAAGCCAACGCGTCCTGAAATGCCCGTAGCAGCCGCGACTCCTCCAAAACAGATAGCTACGACCCTTGAGAAAGGTGAGGAAGAGCAAGAAGATCCGATTGCAGCAACTATAGAACTAAGAAGACCTACACCTCCACGTCAGCCCAGAGGTGGTAAAAAGCGACATGTAGAAGAGGAAATAGAGGAAAATAAGCCAAGCAAAGTTGCTAAGAATAAGCGTCAGAAACCGATTATAGATGATTTTGAAGATGATGATGATTTACTAGAAGATGGTAGCTCCGGAGGTGCAACAGCTACTCAAGTAAGTAATGCGATCGCCCGTCCTCCGAGACCAAAATCTGGTAAACCCTCCCAACCGGCGACGAAATCGGCTCCTACAGTTAGGTCTAAGAGGTCTAGCTCTTCTCGTGAATCTAACCGTCGCCGAGGAGAGACTGAAACTAAGCGTCAGCGTCCTGAAATTATCAGTGTTGTTGGTTCAATGACAGTGCAAGAATTGGCAAATGAGTTAGCAATTGCTGATACTGAGATTGTCAAAATTCTCTTCCTTCAGGGTATGGCTGTAAGTATTACCCATAATCTGGACATCCCGACTATCACATTAGTTGCAAATGAAGTAGAAGTTGAAGTAATTACTGAAGAACCAGAAGCCGAAGCTCGTAAGGTTACAAAGATGTTAGATGAAGGAGATTTTGACAATCTCCAACGTCGTCCACCTGTAGTTACCATTATGGGTCACGTAGACCATGGTAAAACCACTCTGCTTGATTCCATTCGTAAGAGTAAAGTCGCATCTGGAGAAGCAGGTGGTATTACTCAACACATTGGAGCTTACCACGTTGATATAGAACATAATGGCAAGGAAGAGCAGATAGTATTCTTAGATACTCCCGGTCACGAAGCATTTACAGCAATGCGGGCACGGGGAGCACGAGTAACAGATATTGCGATTTTGGTAGTTGCAGCTGATGACGGAGTTCGTCCCCAGACTATCGAAGCAATAAGCCACGCTAAGGCAGCAAAAGTTCCAATTTTGGTCGCCATTAACAAAATTGATAAGGAAGGCGCACAGCCAGATAGAGTAAAGCAGGAACTCACCCAACATGGTTTGACATCTGAGGAATGGGGAGGTGAAACAATTATGGTTCCTGTAAGTGCTATCAATGGTGAAAATCTTGATACTCTTTTAGAAATGATTTTACTGGTTTCTGAAGTAGAAGAATTAAATGCAAACCCAAATAGGGAAGCTAAGGGAACCGTCATTGAGGCTCATTTGGATAAAGCTAAAGGAGCTGTTGCGACATTACTGATTCAAAACGGTAGTTTGCGAGTTGGAGATACACTTGTAGCAGGTTCAGTCTTCGGTAAAGTCAGAGCCATGGTTGACGATCGAGGTAATAGAGTAGAAGTTGCCGATCCATCATTTGCAGTCGAGGTATTAGGTTTATCTGATGTTCCTGCTGCTGGTGATGAATTTGATGTATTCTACAATGAGAAAGAAGCTAGAGCGCTGGCTATTGAGCGTGCCGATAAGCAACGTCAATCCCGTTTGATGCAAGGACGCGTAACTCTCACTAGTATTTCTAGTCAAGCACAGGAAGGGGAACTCAAGGAACTCAACTTGATTTTGAAAGCAGATGTGCAAGGTTCTGTAGAAGCAATTATTGGTTCACTACAGCAAATACCACAAAATGAAGTTCAACTTCGTATGCTTTTAGCTTCGGCAGGAGAAATCACTGAAACTGATATCGACTTGGCAGCAGCTAGTGGAGCCGTGATTATCGGTTTTAACACTACTTATGCAAGTGGAGCCAGACAAGCCGCAGATGAAGCTGGTGTCGATGTTAGAGAATACAATATCATTTACAAGTTGTTAGAAGATATTGAAGGAGCTTTAGAAGGTCTGCTAGAACCAGAACTAGTTGAAGAACCATTAGGTCAAGCTGAAGTGAGAGCAGTATTTAAGGTGGGACGTGGAGAAGTTGCAGGTTGTTATATTCAGTCTGGAAAACTTCTACGTAACTGCCAGGTTCGTCTACATCGCAAGAATCAACTTGTTCATGAAGGAGTCCTCGATTCTCTGAAGAGAATGAGAGATGACGTAAGAGAAGTTAATTCTGGTTATGAGTGTGGTGTCGGTATCGACAAATTCAATAATTGGCAAGAAGGCGACATTATTGAGGCATTCCAAATGGTAACTAAACGCCGGACTTTATCTGCTGCTGCTGCTAGATAAGCAAATGATAGGTGAATTTCGGTCTAACAAGAACAAGATGGTTAAAGTACTATCTTGTTCTGTTCTATATATTTGATGATAAAAAAATATCAGAAAAATTTTTTTAAACTTTTGGATATAAGTAAATACAATTTATAAATCTTTACAGAGGCTAGTACATAGCAAAATTTTAAACTAGCGATTAAAATCTTAATATATCTGGTGAAATTATCGAGTACAGACTAGACTCCGTTCTTGGAAAAGTTCCTGGAGTATGTGGAAGGTGGTGAAATTTAATATCGGTTAGGGATCAGAATACCTTGTCCTCTAGGTAGGGTGATATCCTTAGCTCTAAAAAAATAGGTTACATAAATGTAACACTCATATGATGTTCTGTTAGATTCCCCGATTTTTATGATGACCGACTTAGTTTATAAATAAAAAGTAAAAAATAGGACAAAGGGCAAACAGTAACTTTCTGTAGCTTAAAAATTAGCTTTGGTTGCTAATGACACAGAATTAAAAATTGTTAACAGTTAACTTTAAAAGAAGATTAAAGATGTTTTTAACTTTTATCAGGTGCAGCACATATAAAATGTTTCCCTGATAAAGGATGGAATAGTAGTAGAGGTAAAAAATGACTAATACTAGAACTTACAGAAACAACTCAGCCGAAAAAGACAGCGAAATTTGGTACAGTCTGAAATCGGCGATCGCTGCCACCTCGGGATTTGAACGTTGGCAAATGGAACGAAATTTACAGTTACAAGATTTATCTTTGGATAAGCAAGTACAGTTCTATCTTCGAGAAACATTAGAAACCCTAGCTTATTAGAATAAAATATCGAATATATTGTTCAAGCCGCTTTGAAGCTTCTGCAATTTATGAAATACGCTTCTAAGATGTTTTCCGTTCATCTCCACTTCGGGAGTTGGATAGTTCTTGATAATTTCTATCAACGTTATTTTTTTATCATCACTTGCGGACAGCACCAGAGCTGAGCGTAAAGCTTTTTTGTCTGCTTTTCGAGAACGGGTATGAACAACTTCACTAAGTTGCTCCAAAATCAAATAACCCGCGACACTGTTGAGAAATTTGTCCAGAAACAGTGGACTTGCTTGTATGGGGGTTGTTAAAATCCGGCGCACAATTGCAGGATTTTGTTGAGCTAAGTCAAAATATACCTGTAGCGATTGAGATAGTTTACCAGTTTGGGCAAAAGTAGATAGTTCAGTTACAGAGACTGATTCTTGTAGAATACCACTTCTAATTATAATTTTTTCCGAAGCATTAGCGGCACTCAACGGTGAAAGATGAAATATTACAGCTGTTGTAATTATGCAATACAATAAGCGAAAAGGTTGAAAATACATTATTTCAATAGCCTTTAAAATGAAGAAAGAAGGAAGAAAGTTGGAACTGCGATAGGGATTTAGACTCCAACGCAATTATTTCACAGTATTACGACTGCTATTCCAACATCTGCCGAATGTATTTCTTAGGATTTATCATACTTAATTAATATTTTGTTTTGATTCACCCAAATACTGTATGTTTTAAAATACAAGCTAAAAGCTATTCGGTAAGCTAAAACATGGTAATTCTACTTATGGAAGATGACCCCAGGCAACTGGAACCTCTATACGCAGCTTTATCGGGAGTTGGGCATATCGTAGATGCAGTGGAAGATGGAGAAACTGCTCAATGGTTGATAGGACGGAAAGACTACGACCTACTAATCTTAGACTGGATGGTACCAAAAATAAGTGGTATGGAATTATGTCAGCAATATCGGGTAAGTGGTAAGACATCTCCTGTATTAATGCTGACAGCAAAAGATACAACGAATGATAAGGTTACAGGTTTAGATGCTGGAGCAGATGACTACTTAGTTAAACCCGTAGATTTAATGGAACTGCTGGCACGAGTTAGAGCATTAGGAAGGCGATCGCCTTTATGGAAGGGTGATATTCTTCAAATAGCTGACTTACAGCTCCATCTCAACAGTTCCATATTGCAGCGACAGGATAAAACGGCACAATTATCCGCACGAGAATTTCATTTGATGGAATACTTAATGCGTCACCAAAATCAAATACTTTCTCGCAATCAAATTGAAGAAAATTTATGGGAATGGGGCACTCATCCTGAAAGCAATGCTGTTACTACATTAGTAAGAAGACTTAGACAACGTTTAGAGTCAATTGGAGCGAAGGACTCGCTAGAAACAGTTTACGGCATGGGATATCGTTTGAATGCATCATGATGATTATTTAATGCCAGAATATCTACTGATCTTGATATTATTCTTGTAATGGTTGAGTTTATAGGAGAAATATAACATACAACTAATGTCTTCAAGCTCACAACTGTGCCATACTCATTGACATTAGAGATTTGATAAAATTATCTGTGAAAATAACAGCATATGTTCTATTATTTCAGTCTCCCCCATTAAATCAAAAATCTTAGATTATGTTTGTAAACATACTAAAATTTATACTAGGTATTACCTTAGCTATCGCTGTATTAGCCGGTGGTGGCGTGGCAGCAGCTTTGTATTTAATGAATCGTAACGCTATTTTACCAGCAAAGCCAGTTTTTACAAATGATAATCCGTCAGTCAAAGCCCAAGCCAAAAAGATAGCCGAGGAAAAAGCAAACGCAAAATCAAAAGTTGATTCGGATGTTCAGTCTACACCCAAACCATCTCCTACTCCTAAAAAATCAGTCGAACCAAAACTACCTCCTGGAGCTTATAAAGCTCGTGTAACATGGTCTCAAGGTTTAAGTTTGCGTTCTCAACCAACGTTAGAATCTGAACGTGTAGGTGGGGTTGGATTTAACTCGGAGGTAATAGTTTTATCTACAAGTGATGATAAATCTTGGCAAAAAATTCGTATTTTATCAACCAAACAAGAGGCTTGGGTAAAAGCAGGGAATACCAAGAAGGTGGAAGAATAATGTGAAACAATATGTGAAAGAATAATATATATATTTGTTTATTTGTAAGATATTTTACTGGATAGGAAGTATTAAAGAGATACCAAATTTGATGTAAAATTTAACTTATGTAAAATTTACATTTAATGCTTATATAAAAGCGATGCAAGGAGTAATTTCCAATCGGAAAAAGTTAAAAGTTAATTGGGTAAGCTTTATTGTAGATTTCTTACTCTCAGGAATGGTGATAGGACCAATAGCTGCACCAGTCCTTGCAAATTCACACTTATTTTTACTTCCTAATATTGCCCAAATTATCTATTTCATGGGTAATCATGTGTGTCCTCAGCCCGATATGGGGCTAACATTATCGCCACCCTTTATCATGGCTGTGTGTATGCGTTGTTATGGTACAGTTACAGGTTTGTTCTTAACTCGCTTGTTGTATAGGTTTACAAGTGGAAGAGGATTTTTTTGGCTTAATCAGTATGGTTGGAGTGGAGCGATAATGGCTAGCGTACTAATGATGGCTTATCCTTTTGAGCTAGCTATTGAATTTTTGGGTTGGTGGGATTTTAATAACTACGTGGTTACAATATTTGGTTTGGTTACAGGCTTATCTTGGGGGCTGTTTACCATGCCAATTTATCATTACAAATCTACTACATAGTTATATATTTGATACTTTAATTTATTAATATTGAATAATATTACATATATTTTAAATATCAATATATTTTTCAATTAAGTTGTATTTTATTATTAATTTTTAATTAATAGTTAATCAATAATATTATAAAATCAACCGCTTTTCAGGTGATAGATTTTATCTCTTTTATAAAAGCTTTGATATAGTTTCGATGATTATACTTTGTTGAAACAAGTTTGTAGCCTATTTGAGCTTGTAAATTAGCTTTGTTAGGACTTCGCAATAAACTTAGAATTGCCTGACGTAGTTGTTGGGGATCTTTAGGATTTACACCTGTGACTGCACCCAAATCAATAAACTCTTGAATAATTCCTGGCGATCGCGTAATTATTACAGGTCGTTTGCAAGCGAGTGCTTCAAACATAGTAGTTAGTCCAGCTTGGTATTTATTCTGAAATAAACTAATAGCTACAACATCAGAGTTGCGATAAAGCTGGAGTAATTCATCCCAAGTATGAGTTCGACAACGCATATTTTCAGGGATAATTTTGGGAAAAGCACGTTTTGAAAAGATTGCATTCGGAGAAACTGCTGAAATTTCTACATCAATGTCTAAATCTTGGGTTGCATCAGCTAAAGTACGGTAGTCTCGTTTCTCTAAACCTCCACTAGCAATTAATGGTCTAGATTTTACATTTGAAGATAGTCCAGGTTGAAAGAAAGATACATCTGTTGGTTGCTCTAAGAATACTCGTATGCGTTCTGGTGATAGATTAAGATAACTGCGTAGAAAACTCCCTTGCAATGGAGTACAGGTCATAAATAAATCTATTTTTTGACGCAGGTTCAAAAGCTTAAGAGCTAATCGCGTACGAGGTCGGTTAATATTGTGAATAAATACTAATATTTTTGGTTTCTTAACCCCAGAACAACATAGGCTTGCAATAGGAAAACCTACATCTTCTCCAGCACAAAATATTAGATCGTTATTATCTAATTTGCTTGAAAGTCTCCGCGCTAATGACCAATGTTCTGGACGACTAACAATTTTCCCTCGCACAATATCTGAAGAAACTATTACATCAGTACCCGGCTGATAAATTGAAGCATTTAAAATTTTACTTATATCCCACATCACATGGGAAGGACGTTTGCCAATTTTCGCATTGCTAATAATGCTTTCTATATTAAAGTTACGGCTAAGGACTATGTGGTATCTCAATGCTTTTACCTTCACATTTGTGCAGACTATTGCGTTGTGTATCACACCCTAAAAATTCACCTACTCAACAACAGTAACTATTGGCTGAATAACTTAGATCTTGTCGGAAAAGTAAGTATATGGGACGAAGCTAGAGTCTATACAGCTGGAAAAATGCTATTTTTTTGTCCATGGGTGACAAAATTTACCCTTCGATTGTTTAGAAAAGTGTAAGGATTTTTAACTTTTATATTCTATAAATATGCACTTTTTTGACAAGAAAGAGTTAAAAGCCATTTATCGGAATACTTTGCATATCTATTCAGCAAGCTCTAACTTATAAATGTAGTTTTATTAATACCCTTAACTACAGTTGATAAAAATCATGATTACACATTGCTTCTTATTATTAAAAGCAGAACTCATAATTTGATTAGATTTCAAAATCTCCATACTTGCTACATTTCTAATTGTCAATTTACTCTATAAATAAAAATCAATGACTAAATAAGTAGATGTAATATCTGTTTAAAAACTTTATATTCTTTTACCTCTAAATCAGTAAATATAAATTAATAAATTTATTAATTTATACATGACAATAGAGCTTTGCTTTTACACTTGTAAAACAATTTTTATTCTAAAAACAATATTAATTCATACTGCATAAAGAAGGATTAAAAAATTATACATACTTACATCATATGCTGCTGGTAATTGGAGATTGTGACCTCAGATAGAAAGCAGATATTTTAGATAAGTATACTGTTCACAAATATGTAAAATTACTTCTCCTATGAGAAAAATACAATGTATTTAAACAAGTACATAGAACAGTAGCGAATACTACGAGTATTAAAATATATAGTACCAGTAGATATACTATAAATATTAAAAATATAAATTACGTTACTGAAAAATTAAGAGGTATAGCCCCGATATTCATTAATTCTTTAAAGAACGAAGTGTAAATAAGTAATAGATGTTATTCTTTTTACATAAAATACTCAAGATAATCGGTGCGTATATACTGATGATTGAGCCTATAAGAAAATGAATTACTGGCTCTGTAAAGCCGATTAATTTCTGCAAAACAATTCTGATAACAGAAGCTGCAATGGTGTGAGCAACGAATATCTCCAAAGATAATTTTCCCCAATTTTGTAGGTATGGGAAAAGCTTAAAATTTGCTAGAATCACAGCCAAAGAAATAGATGCAAAAATACCACAAACCGCTAAAAAAGGAATCGCAACTAAATTGTGGAACAATTGATTATAAATCAATACGGTTAATACTAAGTATCCACCAACAGCTATCAGGAAAAGATTTCGCACACTAGTTTTACCAATCTTTAACACCACGCCATTAAAACCCATCAATGCACCTAGGGCAAAGTATAAAGAATGGCGACGAGCCAAGTATAATATGCCCCAAGGTCCAAAGCTGACATCCATTGCATGTAGGCAGTAAACTGCAATACTCAGAAGTAATAAAATTAGTGGAGGTACTTTTAATTTATAAAGTATAGAGTAAGTAACGAGAATAAAGAATAAAGTATATAAAAACCAGAATTGCATGATTGGTATATAGCCAATCTGCCAAAGCTGACTAAAAGATAATGATTGGTTTGTGTGATCGGATGCAAAAAGCTGTAGCAGAGACTGAAGAATAGACCAAACAAAATAGGGATAAGCTATAACACAGAATTTATCTAGTAAAAATAGGTGAAGAGGTTTGGATAGCGATCGCACTACAAATAGACCGGAGATGAAAAAGAACAAAGGCATATGAAATGCATATAGCCATTCGTCTACAAATTCTATTAAATAGGATTCTTCTACTATAGAGCTATTAACTAAGCCTCTAATTACGTGACCTATTACAACTAAAAATATGCCAATACCCTTAGCATAATCTACCCATTCCAGCCTATTCTTCTTATCCTGCTTATACTTGTAATCAAGCCGAAGTTTTGGAGAAGACAATAGTTTACGAGATACTTCTTCTCTAACCATATTTTTAGAATTACCTGGCAAAGACATCTATAAAATTACATACTTTTGTATATTTTCTAACTAAAAATGTCTGACTAAATCAGAATTGGATTTAAAAATTGATTCTGGTTTACGGAATCATACTTTACTAATATTTAAGTCCCATTAATTATTGTGCCAGAATTCAGTCGATAAAAAACGACATGAATTATATATTTAACCTATGGGAGGCAAAAGACAATAGCTAAATAAGCCTTTCAAAAAAAGATTAACAGAGCCAGATTCAATGAAAAAGCTACAATAATCGATGATACTGAATTGAAATCTATGATTATTCGCAATTATTCAAATAGTAATTCTTTAAACTACTTTCTTATAGACTAAGAGTTTTTGAGTGAACTTTCGAGCAAATTTTGAATTGGTAATCCCAAGCCAGAATAGTAACGAATTAGCAGTAATGTGATTAGAGATACTATAAAACAAACAGTTCCCTGAATATCTTGGATAAAACAAGATAACTTTTCTCGCCATAAACCATATAGATTAACCAAATAAAGAGGCATATCACTAACAGCGATCGCTACTATTGCCCCCAAAATACCATAATTTCTAAAGGCTAGAGGTAGACCTATACTGATAACAAGGAATCTAGCTAAATTACTTTGAGAAGAATATAAGGGTTTTCCAATTGCTAACAATGCAGGACTAGTAGTGTAAAAAAGTACGGAAAACCAAATGCCAGTACATAGAATTGGCATCATCCAAGTAGCTTGTATATAATCTTCTTTATACAGAAACCCAATAATTAAATCGCCTACAGTAACTAGACCTGCAAGGGGCAATGCAAATGCAATCAGTATCTTGCGTCTTTGATGTAAAATCTTACTTCTAAGAGTTGATCTAGGCAAATCTATATGGTTGGAAATGGCTGGGAAAATAACCTTATAGCTCAAGCGTTTAATAATTTCTCTAGGCATAGAGGCTAATGTGTAAGCAATGCTATACACTCCTAATGTCGTGAAAGACAATAATTTGCCCAAGATTAGTCTATCAGCCTGTTCGGCAAGAAACATTAAAGCTGTAGCAAAAAATACCCATTTCCCGAATGAAATGATTTCTTCAAATGCTGACTTATCCCAAGCAAAGCGATTGCGAAAACCAGGAATTAACTTATGACTGATTAACATTCTAGATACATGAAGAGATACTCCTCCAATAGCTAATGACCAAACTGAGTTGCGATTATAGTAAGCCACACTCAACATGACAGCTATGGAAAATACCTGTGTTACCAACTCAAAAACAGTCAATTTCTCGAGAGACATTTGACGGTTGAGAGTATGTATGCTTGTAGAGGAAAAACCAGTAAAAATAGAAGACAAGCCTACAAAAGGAAGTAAATACAGCAGTCGCTCATCTTCATAATACCTAGCAGCAGGTATAGTTATTGCTAAGCAAAAAAACCACAGCAGAAATCCCCGCATTGCTTGTACAGTCCAAGCTGTATTCAAAAAATTTAGTTCATCTCCCCGCTTACTTCTAACAATATTTTGACCAATTCCAATATCCGAAAACAATTCTAAACCAGTTAACAAAATATTGACTACAGCCATTAAGCCGAAGTATTCCGGTCCTAGTAACCACGCTAAAATAATATTGTTGACGAATCGTAAAACCTGGCTGGTTCCATAACCAAGGGTAGTCCATAGTGCTCCACGATAAGCAAGCTTTTTTATTGATGTCATTGGTTTTGTTGCATAATTTTAGTTAACTTTTAAACATATTCATAGATATTTAGTTCATCAAGCTAACTCTTAACTTGTCTCCTGATTGGCTATAGCTAGATTCGTCTAAGATATTGTTAAAAAGTTCTACCAATTTTTTAGCTTCTTGAGTAATATCATGCTGTTGGAAAACAGACTGCACTCCAGTCTCTCCCATAAGCTCTAATTCTTCTGATGGTAATTCTAAAACTGTTCGTATTGCTGCTGTTAAATCTTCTACAGAACCTGCTGGTACTAGCCATCCATTCATACCTGGTTTTACTAACTCCGGAATTCCAGCCACATAGGTACTAATCACAGGACGACCTAAAGCTAGGGCTTCCATTAATACTACAGGTAAACCTTCTGCAAAACTAGGTAATACTAGAGCACGAGAGTTCTGTATATATCTTCTAACCTGCTCAGAGCTAGCCCAACCTGTAATTTTCACTTGTTGTTGAAGACCATATTCTTGAATAAGCAGCTCTATTTCTGGTCTCATTTCACCGTCACCAACTAAGGTTAGATTAAACTCCAAACCTTCAAGAGAAAGCATTTTTAATGATTGCAATAAAAGTAGCTGTCCTTTCTGTTCGCAAAGACGACCAATGCAAGTTAAATTAGTCTGACTTGATATTTTATGCTGTTCCCGATTGAGAAAACTTTCATCCACACCACAGCGAACCACATGAATTTTTTGCCATTGTTCTCGATTGCACCAACGATAAAGCTGACTTCTACCGAAAGAACTAATTGCAACGACGAAAGCTGCACGATTAATTTTCTGAGTTAGGCTTAAATTTTCAGCTTTATCAAACTCTTCTGGTCCATGAACTGTAAAACTATAGGTTATGCCTCCTAAAGCACTACATAACATTGCTACTGCTGTGGAGTTTGTTCCAAAATGAGAATGAACGTGGTTAATATGAAGTTTAAACAGGTGGCGATAAAGTGCGCAAGCTTCAGCCAAGTATATCAAATGATATGCTATGCCTTTACTAGATCGGATTCCAACGGTAACTGCTAGCCAGAAAGCTTTAATTAGAGAAATAGGTTTTTGCATTGCTACCAACATTAAGTTAAATAGCAAACCCCAAAGACCTATATCTAATAATACTTTTGTTTTATTTAATTCTAATTTGTCTTTTGGGTCTACTAGCTCAGAAGCACAGCTTCTGAGGGAAAAACGTTCTACATAAAGACCAGATTTTTCAAGAGCCCAAATTTCTCGACGAATAAAGCTATGACTGACTTTCGGATACTGATTTACTAAATAGGCTATTTTCATATTGACTCCATATGCATTGATATAGCTTTAAGTCAATAATAAGTTAAGTATGATTTTATATTTTTTATTTGCCAAGCCATTTCTCTAAATTATTATTTGGTAGTTACAGTATTTAAAACTATTAAAAGAGGTAATAAATCTAACTGCTCAATATCTTTGACTTAAATTGTAAACATAATATCTTTTTTGAGTAAAATCAATTTATTTGTATGAAGTTAAATCGTAAAGTGATGATTCTTTAATAAAGAAAAGATAAAGAATATTTTATACGTCTAAATGTTTATACTGAGCAAAAAGACATAATAAATACACGCTTTGACAATTACTGATACCATTTTTGCTTTTAGCATTTAGGAAGCAGCACCTTTATATTCAATTAATTTGCTTTCCTTGTGAAGTAGTCTTCCTAGGTGAAATTTTATTTGACCCTGAGCCTGTGGAAATTTACCTATGATACAGAATAAAGAATATAAAATAGCATCTGATGATGAAAATTCCTGACTCTTAGCAAAACTGTATATTCGATATCCAAGCACCACATAAAGTATTATTAAAAATATTATGCTTAATCCATAGCTAGGTAGAGAAAACATAACTGCTAATACTGGTAAAGTAAATCCCCAAATCCAAATACTACGACTTTCTTTTACCCAATGCTTCTCTGAATTTTTTCCGTGTAACCACGAACCCTCAGCATAAGCATGACCAGCACGTAGCGATCGCTGCCACCATTGACGAAAGCTGGTCATCTGAGCATCATGCATTGTCATCTGAGCATCTATTCGCAATACTTTACCTCCTAGTTGTCTCAGACGCACGCACAATTCGGGTTCTTCACCAGCAATTAACTTGGGATTAAATCCTCCCACTTTTTTAAGTGCACTGACTCGCATCATTGCATCACCACCACAGGCTTTCGCTTCTCCCACAGGAGTATCCCATTCAATATCACAAAGACGATTATATATAGATTTATTTGGATACTGTTCTTGTCTCCTACCGCATACTACAACTGCATCGGTTTTTACTTGAAATTCATTTACAGCACAATACCACCATTCTGGAAAAATACGGCAGTCTCCATCTACAAATTGTACAAATTCTAGATCCGGCTCTATCTTTAAAAGATATTCAAAACCTTGATTGCGAGCTCTTGCTGCGGTAAATGGAATCGATAATTCAAGTTCTAGTACGTTTACACCAAGGGAACTTGCTAGCTCTACGCTCTTGTCTGTAGATCCAGAATCTACATAAACAACTACTCTACCTTCACCCATAGCAGATAAAAGACAATATTTGAGTTTATTACCTTCATTTCTACCAATGACAACTACTCCAACCTTCGACATTTAAATATCTCCTCATAATGCTTGAATACTCAACTTATCTGCTCGAATGATTGCTCAAGATTTTTAAAATCTAAGTGCGTATTATAATTCCTATTTCACATTAATCATCCTACTATTTTTCTTCTAGTTCACAAAAATACTATTTTTCTTGTATAAACATATGTTGATTATTTAAATCAATATTTAAATTCAATTGCTCATATCACAGAATATTACTTACCTTTATAGTCATATATTTTTAATTTAGCAACTATGACTTATTAGTTATTTATATATACAGGAGATTCTGATTTATTGACTTTTAATGGTATTTTCAATTTTATTACCAAAATAGTATTTATAAATACATCCAGCTAATGTAGAATCTCTTTATAGAGGCAATATTGCGATAGTTGAAATGACAAATACATACCTTAGATGTAGTTATTATTTCACGATATTAATCAATGAAAAAAATATTTGATGGGTTGATAATTTAGAATTAGTTTTTAAATCGTGAAAAGATTGTCTAAATTCCTAGAATTTAAATAAGCAAGCACCTTAGGTATGAAAACATCATTGAAATCCTCAAAAAAAAATATAGAATTGTCAAACCAACAAAGAGCTAAGGAGCAAATGCTTTCATTTTTTTTAGGTGGTATACCCCGCCCCCTTGGCACTTTTATCAGACAATTTTTTTATCCCAATATTTTTGCTCGTATGGGTAGTAAGCCTTATATTCAAGAAGGATGTGAATTTTTGGGTTCAAACACCATGCATATAGGTGATCAAGTAAAGATTCTAAGAGATGTGCGTTTAAATTTTAAATCAATTAATAGTTTTTTATATCTAGGAAACCAAGTTTGTTTAGACCGTGGAGTAGATATCAATGCAGCTGGAGAGAACTGTTTAATTGAGATAGGAGACCATTCTTATTTGGGACCTTATGTTTGTATAGCTGGTCCAGGAAATATAAAAATAGGAAAGCAATGTTTGATTGCGTCTCAAAGCGGCATATATGCTAACAATCATCGAGATTACGGCTTAAGTAGAGAGGGAGTAGTTATTGAAGATAACTGCTGGCTAGGTACGGGTGTAAAACTCTTAGATGGAGTTACTATTGGCGAGGGTAGTGTAATTGGTGCTGGTGCTGTTGTTAGTAAGGATATCCCAGCTTTTTCTGTTGCTGTGGGAGTACCTGCAAAAGTTATTAAAATTAGTAAAGGTGGTTGTGTTTAATAATACATCTAAATCATATTTAATGAATTTCAAATTCATTATTATTTTTTAATCAGCTGGCGAATAAGTTATAAAAAGATACATCCAATATAAGAATATATAAACTAAAATGATTAATGTGAAACTGATTGATAATATAACAGTAACTCATAAACTAGATATAACAGGTTAAGCTATATAGGTACGAGATAGAAACTCAAGATAACTGAAAAGTAAATACTTGATTCCGGCTTTATTAGCTTCAAATTTCTTGAGATGAATCTGACAACTGAAAGTTAACCACGCCCTGATATTTAAAACTGCAAATGTCATAGACAAATTTCCAAGAGTAAGTTTTATATCTGTAGATAATGGTTTTTCTATAAGCTGCTCATATCAGCGCATTTACCAATAGAAATATTCAAGTATCAAATTCTACTACTATTCTGTTGATTGTCAAATTCATTAAATTTGCATACAATTTAGTTGACATGATACTAAATTGATAGTCCCTACTGTATCCCTATCAAGAGTAGAAAAGTAGCGTCTGAAAATTAAATATTTTCTGACTGAATTTAAAATTTGTGGTATCTAGTAAAAGACATTCATGACAACCCCTTATAAATACTTACCAGTTCTTTCTCCTGTCTATCGTTCTCTCCGTAGAGTATTTAGAAGATTTAAGTATGCAGGAGAAAAGGTTACCTGTCCTTTGTGTGAAAATAATTTTAATTCTTGGGTATCCGATCCAGAGATTGGTTCTTGTCCTGCTTGCGATAGTGAAAGTCGTCACCGATTATTATGGCTATTTTTGCAGGAGCGTAGTGAAATTTTTCATAGAACCTATAAGCTCCTGCATTTTGCACCTGAAGACTGTTTGATAGCTAAATTTAAAAATCTATCTAATGTAGAGTATACGACTGCTGATATTTCTGCGCCAAAAGTAGATGTACATACAGACATTGTAAATTTGATTTTTGAGGATAATTCTTTTGATGGCATTATATGCTCTCATGTATTAGAACACATACCTTATGACACCGTTGCGATGAAAGAACTATTTCGGGTTTTAGTCCCAGATGGAATAGCCTATATTCAAGTACCTTACAGAAGATTTCAGAAAACTGATGAGAATATAGATATTACAGATCCTATAGAACGTAAGAAACGATTCGGTCAGTTCGATCATGTACGCGTTTATGGAACAGATTTGAAGCAGAGGTTAGAAAGTGTAGGCTTTGAGGTTAGCGAAGAATACTTTACTCCTAGTTTTACAGCACAAGAGCAAAAAAAATATGGTTTATGGGATGATGTAATATTCTGTTGCAAAAAGCCTAACCTTAGAGTCAACAATAGACTTAAAGGAGATTCTTCCTTTGTATCAAGGGAAAACATGGTCTACTAAATCTATAGTTATCTCTTTGGATGCACTACTTGAAAGCTGTTCAAATAAAGTAGGACTTACGCATTCGTGACGTTAGCTAGCGCTATACTTCGTAAACGCGTAGGATGTCCTGGGAAGGGCAAAAATAAAGCTTTGAGATTGCTTTCCTATGATCACTTCGGACGGAATTCCGTTATTGTTGCGTAAGTCCTGTTAAAGTAAAAAACAATTTTTTCTGCTTAAGCAGCTTTACTTCATTATACAAAAGAACAGAGTGCTAATTAATCACTCCGTTTTTTTTATTTTTTGAGATATAATTCATATTATTGAATATTCAGAATAATCCATACAAATTATTTGGTGTTGCTAATTTGATTCAGCAACGCCACTTATTTTCTATATTTACTAATGAATGTAATCTAAAAATCAATTTATTTTGAGGTCAGATTTTGTCTCAATTATTATTTAAAAATAATAATATACAGTCTATATAGTCAATACTACCGAAATAAATAAAACCCAATATATATTACTTTTATATAACAAGTAACTTTCTGTAATGTTGTTCAAAAATAAGAACATCAAACATGCCAGAGGCCAAAGATTTTCTATATTTTGAGTTGCATAGGCTACCTTCAAACTACGAAAATAAGTTCTAAGAAATATTATAATAAATAAGGTAAAACCAATCAATCCGACATCAAGGGCTAGGTCAATGAAACCATTGTGAGCATGGGGAGGAATAAATCCTCTAGCTACAGCTTCTCCAGCCTCTCGCGCATATTTGCTTCCTGGAGCCCAAAATGCAGTTCGTCCATAACCAAACAGTGGTCTATCCATTAGTTTGACTAAAGCAACTCCCCACATAGGAGTACGTCCTGTTAAAGTCGGGTCTCTTCCTAATCCTGCTAAAATTTCTACCCAATAACTAAAGATAAGGGTACTGATACATCCTCCTAACAAAATCCCTAAGTCTAGTAATAAAACTGTAACTTTCCCTTCCCATCGAAATTTACCATAGAGAAATAAAACTATAAATAGTACAAATGTGATAGTTAGTGAGGTTTTGGAGGTTGATAGCAAAATTAGAGCGATCGCTAAACCCAATCCAGCATATCTATAGAATTGTTGTTTTACTGGTAGTAGAAAAAATGTGATAGCGTTAAGTACCATCATGCTACCCATGTTGTTTTTATAACCGTATACTCCTCTCCAAGCACCTGGATGATCTGCACCATGGATACCTACACTAGGCATTGCAAAGGCAACTATTACACTTAATATTGAACCAATACCTAATCCCCAAGCAACTAATTGTACCTGCTCTTTGAGAGTGAATCTAGTTGCTAGATACAATCCAAAAGTTGTCATTTGCAGAACTTCTCGATTATCTGCAAAAGTATACTGGGCAAAATCTGACCAAAGAAAAGATATAAATAGTAATCCTACAAGCAACCAAATCAACTTATCTTTAGCCATAACCAGTAGGGTATTTTTCCAACGCAAACACAGCAAAGCAGTAGGTATAAGCCAAACAATATACCTTACTAAACTTTGAACTGCATTAGGAGCGATTTTGCCGAAAACACCGGAAAAAAATAGCATCCCTAAAACTGCCAGTATTTTTTCTGGTAAGTCTAAAGAAATTGTATAGCTATGTTCTTTTTCATAAGAATTTATGGAATTATTTAATTCTTGCCCTTCCATCCCAAATTGCATATTTTTTGCCTAAATTAATAAAATTTGAGTTTATAAAATTGGTAAATTATAAATTGAGTATGTTAAAGACAAACAAGGGATAAAATGAGGATCTGAAAATAATGTAATATCTAATTTGAAGATTCGCTTGACTGGAGGTCTTCGACCTTCTTAGAAATTGTAAGAAGGAAGTAGGAAGAAGAAGTTGGATTAATTCTAACTTATCATTGGATACAAGCCCCGCCATGAATGGCGATTATCCCTTAGAAGGAGCGCAAGCTTCTTCCTACATAAAGCGCAATTCCCTCTTCGCTCTTCCTTCACTTTGAAACTCATGTTTTTGCAAATATTACCAGCAAAATATCTATATATTTAACTAAATATTTTTGTTTGATAATCTTACTTGTTTTTACTGATCAATTGCAACCAAAATAGATTGCAGACTGCTACCCCAAGTTTTATTTTGATCGTAAAACTGTTGTTGTAGTTGTAAACAAGCAAGTCTTTTTTGCTCATACAACTCATGATTACTATAAAGTTTTACTAAAGCATTTTTATAAGCTGGGACATCATCAGGGGGGACTTCCATCACCGCTTCCTGTACATAGGATAATGCTGGACAAACTGCGGATGTAATAACTGGACGACCACAGAGAATACTTTCACCTACAACACGGTTAAAACCTTCTACAAAATCTTTCCGCGTCGGAACTATCACCAGATGAGCTTGAGAAAACATTTCTTGCATCTTTTGCTTAGTACAGTAGCCATGACAAATAAAGCTATCCTCTAATTGAAGTTGGGATACTTTTACTCTTAAACCTTCTAGTACAGAGCCTTCACCACAAATATCAAAAACTATATCTGTTCTAGCTTCACTATTTAAGCATTTTGCTATTTCTAATAAATCGAATACTCCTTTATTTTCTTCAATACGTCCTGCAAATAGTACTCGGAAAGGCGATCGCTTTGATGGTGGTGGAGCAATATTAACAAAGTATGATTTATGAAATTTCGGAAAAAATTGCAAAATTTTTGGGTGTTTGCCGCGAGTTAATTGCTTTACCTGTTGGGCAATATCGTGAGATACTACAAGTATTGCTTTAGCATTAGATACAAATATATTGCGACTTAAAGCTAGCTGTATTTTATTAATTAAACTCGTAGACACATATTTATGCCATAAAACGCAATGTAGAGAGGGGATAACATCTATCCCGAAAAGGGAAAATAACCACAGCATGAACCAGTGAGTCGTACCACTAGATATAATTGCTACATTTGCACGGAAGCGAATAGCATCAGATAGCAATACTAAACCACACCAAATTTCTCTGAGGTGATAAAGTATACCTGATGCATTTTCTAAAGGTATCAAACGATGCTCAACTATAAATTGCTGGTCTTTTATAATCTGCTTATGCTGGGATTGAGCGATCGCATAACCTGTAGCATTTAAGGAATCACAAACTTCGTAAAATTGTCTGGAATAAGGTAAAGATACTTGAGAAAGTGTATCTTCATTTTGCTTCCAGTTTTTGTAGGCTTCGATTATATTTTCAGGACCAACTGCGTATAGAATCCGAAGCTTTTTGGGCATATTAGTGTCTCTCGTTGATTTCAATATTAGATTTTGATACCAAATTACAGGCAAAATATTTTGATGTCTTCAATTAAGGATGAGATATTTCGATTTAGTGGTATCAAGGGATTAAATATCAATAACTTTCTATATCTGATATTTATCTACGGGTACGTTCCCAAGTTTTTTGAGGTTGGAATAAAAACCTTAAATACACAGGTATTTTCCACAAAATGTAAATAGGAATTGCTAAAAGTTCCAAAAATGGGATATCTTTGCGTGCAAAACCAGCCCAAGCAATTCCAATTGCTGTCAATAGAGATAATCCTGCTGCTGAAAGGACAGTTGCACTCAGCCAAGATATTCCCCATATTCCCCATAAAAAAGCTACTGGTGTTAGTGCTAGCCAAATTACCACTAGTAGAGACAGTGGAGGTATACTCAGATCCATAGCACTAATAAGTAGTTTGGGACGCTTTTGTTGCCAAGATGCTCTCAGCAGTTGTGGTGTATAGGTAAGCAATGTTTGTAGATGTCCATGTTCCCAACGAGTTCTTTGACTTTTGGCTGTTTTCTGCTCTGAAGGCAAGTATCCGAATACTGTGGCTTTGGGGCAAATTATAGGCTCGTGTCCGGCTAAGACTAAGTCTATACCAAGCTTCATATCTTCGACGATACTACCGCTAGCTAAATCAACGCTTTTGATAACTTTCCAAGGAAAAGCCATACCAGTCCCAGCTAATATGCAAGGAACCCCGAAATAATTAAGTCCTTTAGAACGAACTAAATTTTTTACTTTGAAAGCGAAGGCTGAAATTAAATCTTTCGGAGTACTCTGGGGATGTTTTGCCATCAGATAATTGGCTTGTACTGGTCTTCCTGTAGCGATCGCCATTTGAGTTATCTGTTCTATAGCATCTTCTTCTACTTTAGTATCAGCATCAATGAAGATAACTATATCTGGTGGTGAGCTATCCAAATATTTTAGACCGTAGTCTAGGGCATATCCTTTCCCTTTACTTTGAGAGTCATAGCGCTCAATTACCCCTACGCCCATTTTTTTGGCAATATTAAGCGTATTGTCATTACAATTGTCGGCGATAACAACTATGTCGTCTTGGGGTTGTAATCCTGCAATTATTGATTTAACAGTTTCTTCAATTAATAATTCTTCATTATGTGCTGGTACTAAGACCGTAACTTTGGTCGAAGTTCTAGCTTGTCTAGCTATCTTAATATCAAACTGGAGTAATGCTGCAATACATTCTAAAAGTAGTAATGAACATAGAACAAAGGTGATAAATGCTCCCAAAAACAAGAAAATACCGGCAATAAATATGACTAAATGACCTAAAAACATTAAATACTCCTGTTCTTTCACCGTTCAATCAAAATATTCTTTGATTTTTCTGAGCAATAAATTTTGATTGAAAAGTTTTGATTAAAAAGTTTTGATTGAAAAGTTTTAATTGAAAATTTAACTGAAAAGGATTGTCTGTTAAGCATTATTAGGGATAAGCTCAAACTATCATTAAGTGGTTCCTTCATTTTGATACATGTCAGTCGCTGTGCTCCCATAGCCTCCTATAAGGGCTTTTGCCCTACAAAATTATCAATGACGATATTCCGGAGTATTAACTCCGTTTGAAGTTGGTTAGCCTAGCGGGACGGGGTACGGTTTGTATCCTTAATTAAACAATTAAAAACAAATGAATTCTACCTTCCTATATAAATGCCGGAGGGAAAACAAGTACTAAAAGGAAATGAAAGTTCTAATCTCCCCCTATTTCATTACTTACTTATTCATGTGAATAATACGTGCTGGAATTCCTACAGCGGTAGCTCCCGATGGAACATCCCTCAGAACAACAGCATTTGCGCCGATATTAGCTCCATCACCGACAGTAACGCTACCAAAAATTTTGGCACCAGCACCAACATTGACATGCTTTCCTAACTTTGGTGCATCAAATGGACGGTCTAAATAGCGATTGCCCAAAGTCACTCCTTGACGAATAATACAATCGTCACCAATTGTACAATCTCCGTGAATTACAATACCTCCTTGATGTTCCACTATTACACGTTGTCCCAAGTTAACTGAATATGGTAATTCAATACCATAACCATTACGAATTTTGCGGAATAACATCCGATATAAAATGCTTAGAGGGGCACGTAAAAGTTTTGGACTAACCTTCATACGCCAAACTCCGAAACGCGCAACCGCTACAGCCCGAAATCCAGGCTTTGTCCAATCTCGTCCATGAACAATCCAGTCTTCTCGTATTTGTTCCCAAAGACTAAAAGTAGAACTGCTAGCTTCAGTTCCTTGTGCTGATAGCTGTACTGGTATTCCCATAACTTCTTTTTTATACTGATAGGATTCTTTGTGAATAGAGAATTGAAGTTAAAATGGATGTTTTTCAGTAAATACCCTCTCAAATATGTATAAAATATATAGATTGTTTTGACTATATAGTGTAACTGCTTTATTATAGATTTCCTCCTTATTAACTTATCTCATATCTTGCACCAAGATATATGAATGTAATTTAATAACTCAGCATAAAGCTTATAATCCTAATTTAGGCATAAAAATCAAGTTAAAGAATGTAGCTTTATCGCGTATATTTTGAACTTATCGTGGTTTATACGGTTAGGTGCAAGATGTGAATTATTTTCAAATTAACAAGCAAGAATATACTATTAAAAATTTAATATGTTTATAATCACTATGTAAAATACTGACAACTAAAAAACCCAAAGGATTTTGTTAGAGAATACCAAACTACCTTATAAGCTTCTTGCCAAATTTCAGGGTAAGGGCTTAGTATTTATAATTTCAGCTTTTTGTACCTCTAGAGTTCTTTCAGGTTTCCTATCCCTACTCCCCTCGGAAGGAGTCTCTTTATAAGAACTTTTACCACTAGAGTAGAAGTAGTTACCTCTCTGATGCTTGATATTAACTGCATTCGCAACCAATCCCAGCACCTGAGCATCACTACGCGTCAATAAAGATTTTGCAGCGATCGCGCTCTTGGAATCCACAACTCCAGGACGTGCTACCATCAGAACCCCATCAACCATCTTTCCTAAAACTGCTGCATCCGCAGTACCAGCCAAAGGTGGTGTGTCAAAAATCACGTAATCGTAATTCTGAGACAGCATATCAATTAAAGATGTCATACATTCTGAATCTAGTAGGGCTAGAGGATTTGGAGGTATTACACCTGAAGTTAATACTGACAAACTTTCTGTAACTTCTTGCACACCCTGGGACAATCTTTGCTGACCAACCATAACATTACTCAAGCCAGTAGAATTGATTAACCCCCAGATATGATGCTGGGAGGGCTGACGCATATCTGCATCCACTAGCAAAACTCTTTTTCCTGTTTGAGCAATAGTTGCTGCCAAATTAGCTGCAACTTCGGTTTTGCCTTCCCCACTTACAGAACTTGTAATAACTACTTTACGTACTTTTCTGTCTAAACTAACGAATTTCAGATTAGCTTGCAGCATTTGATACGCTTCGTGAATTACAGAACGAGGAGAATTTACCACTATTACTCGTGGAGATATTGCTTCTGCTTCCTTACTTCCTTCTAAGGTATGGTTAGTTTCATACTTGGGAATAAGACCTAGTAACGTGTAACCAAATAGCTTTTCTGCTTCCTGTGGTGTCTTCAATCTTCTGTCAATTAAGTCCACAAAATATGCTGCTGCTAAACCTAAGAGTAAACCAACAAATATACTTCCTCCAGCAACAAGTACCTTTTTTTTGAATGCTTTAGGACTACTTTCTAATTTGGCATATTCAAGTATTTTGGCGTTGCCGACTGTTTGGTTTTCTGCAACTTTTATCTCTTGAAGCTTAGTAAGTAAATTTTCGTAGCTTTGCTGTGCTATGGACAGCCTTCTTTCTAATTCTCCCTGTTGCTTTCTCAAACTTGGTAAAGCGTTTGCTCTCTTTCTGTAAGCGTCTTTCAACTGAGATAAAGACGCTATTTTATTCTCTAATCCAGAACGCTGTGCTTGTATACCTACTAACTCATTTAATAATCCTTGCTGGAGTTCTCCCATCTGTAAGTTACCTGGAGCTACTCGTGCCTGATATCCTAATGATTCATTAGTTCGCTGTCTAATCAGATTTCTGAGTGAAGTTTTCTTACCTTTAAGGTCAATAATCGTCGGGTGAGTCTCCCGATAACGAGAACGCTGATTAGCTAGCTCTGTTTGGACTTTCTGTAATTCCTTAATTGCTTCTTGTACTCCTGCTTGCTGACTTAAAGAAGCAATATCTATTGTTATTCCTTTAGGAAGATTGATTTGACGTTTGATTTGTGATTCCTTCGCAAGCAATTCAGCATAGGAAGAACGAGTTCTGTTTAAATCTTCATCAAGGGTCGTTAAATTTTCTACAGTACCAGTAGTCTCTTCTTCAAGATTAATAATCTGATTGCGGTCCTGAAATCTCCGCAATGCTTCTGCTGCTTTATCTAGTTCTGACTTAACTCTAGGTAACTGTCTCTGAATAAATGCACCTGCTGCTACTGCTTCAGACTGATTAGATTCAATATTTTGTGCAATATAAGATTTCATCACCTGATTAACTACAGCTTTAGCTAGCACAGGATCGGTAGATGTAAAGGAAATATTGAGTACATCAGTACCTTGCAAAGGCTGAGCATCAACACCAATATCTTTTGTATTCAGAGCGTTACCATTCTCATCTTGCAGCTTTAATGTATCTATAACCTCTTGTAAGTTCTCTTCCGATCGGACTATTAAAGCTTGAGTATCTAAAGGATTAGATTCGCGCTTAATTGATTCTAAATGTCCAATCTTTTCACCAACACCAGTTAAAGATGAGGTTTTATTAGATTGAAATAGCAGTTTAGCACTAGCTTCATAACTAGGTTTTTCTAAAAATAAAGCTAATCCACCTAAACCTGTGCAAATACCAAAAACACCGCATATAATCAACCAACGACGTTTGAGAACTAACAAATACTTTTGAATATCTATCTCTTCCGGATAGCCTTTATTTTCCATATAATTTACCTATTGCTGAAATAAGTGAATTTTATTAGAGCTAATAAGAACTGAGAAATCTACCCTTTCACCAGTTTATAAGCTGATGCGCATTTGAATTGAATAATGAGTGGACTTATAATGCTTTAAGAGCCTGACTTATTACTATAAAACTAAATGCCGGACAGCTAATCACCAACCCTTCAAAAAATTACTTGCTACATTCTTCTAAAACTCTTTTTTATTGATAACTGAGTAGATGTATTTTTCTTGGTTGGGAACCAAGGATTTTTATAAAGCTGTAGTTTTTGTTTAAGAATTAAAGTAAAGAAAGGCAAAGCATCTAAAAGATATCTTTTCCAAAGTCGCTTGGGTTCGCTAAGTAATCTGTAAAGCCACTCAAAACCTATCTCGCTCATCCATTTTGGCGATCGCTTAACTTTACCTGCTTCAAAGTTGATGGTAGCTCCAATTGCTAAAAATATTTTAATCTTTTTAAGCTGCTCTCTATGCTTTGCAATCCATAATTCTTGTTTGGGAGCACCAACACCGATAGCAAGTACTGTAGCATCTGTATTATTTATTGTCTCTATGATTTGCTGACACTCTTGTTCATTTTTGTCAAACCCGAATGAAGGAGAGTGAACACCTACGACTATATCTCTTCCGACCTTGGAATTAATTCTTTGTTGAGCGGTTTTAGCTACTTCATCAACTGCACCTAAGATGAATATCTTAATATTTTCATCATGCTGATAATGATTGTAAAAAGCAGGAAATAAATCAGACCCAGATATTTTCTCTCCAATAGGAGTACCTAAAAATTTCGATGCGTACATCAATATCTTGCTATCGCAAACCCGATAATCTGCTTCTTGGTAAACAGAATAAAATTTTTTATCTCTTTGTAATTTCATAATGTGATCCACATTCGGGGTGAATACTACTCCACCCTTGCGGAGTTGTTCTAGTAACTCCACCATCTTCATATTGTGGATGCTGACATTCAATAATTTAATCCTTCTCATAGCTACTTTCTAGATAATTTATACTAAAAAACTAATTTATCCATTGCAACTAAATGAGTGAATTTTTTTGAGCTTTCTTGGCAACATTTTACTAGTCACTAATTTTCTACGTGGGCAAACTTGGTTGAGAAATAATGTATATAGCAGTAGTCTTACTTACAAAATTAATTAAATATTACCTTGATTTATTCTAATTTTCGTCTATCGTTAGTTTATTTAGAACTTTAGAATGCTGCTTAGTTTTCCTGAAATCGATTGAAGAAAGTTCAATAACATATACATTGCAGCTATTATTTCACAGTTCTAAGCATAAAAAAATGTAGTATAAGTTACATTTAGCAGAAAATATTAACAATTTCTCATCTCTATAATTGGAGTAAACCATAAGTTATAGATAAATCATGGATAATCGCTTTCAAATCTAAAGTTATTACTATAATGCCAATACGGTTTAATTAGAGGGGAAGGTGTAAAAGCAAGAGATGCGACTAAAATTTTCCTCTGGTTTCTACTTATCTAAACCGGATTAAAAGTAGCTTTTAAGGTACAGTTATCGTCCATTTATTACCTGCCTTGGCGGTTAATTTTTCTAATATGAAGTTAGTGTATTTAGTAAATAAGATTTTCGATCATAAATGCTGCATTAATAGAAATCAAGCTTATGGTCACTATTTTTGTTATTAAATTTAATTGATTTTACTATATGGAATTGCCGTTCAACGAAAGTATCTATTGGGAGCATCCACTTTTATTAATAATCAATCATTTTCTAAGAATATCTATTCACTTGATTAATACATATCCAGAAAGTGGTCAATTAATATAATTTCTGTACAATATTTGGATATGCTGGCAACGTCAAGTTTTTAACTAGTTAATCTGCAACAATTATGTCGTAAGTATTTCACAGACTATAAATGTCAGAATGATATAAATTTATCTAGCGAAGCTAAAAGCATCACGAATAAATCTGAATATCAACCTGTAGACTAATAAATTAACTTTTATTCCCATGTTTATTAAATACATGGTGTGAACATGATGCGAAAAATAGCCGATATTTTTAATGCCTACGGCGCAAGGCAGAAGGCAGGACTTAGGAGGCAGAAGGTTTGTTTTTACTGGTTCTCAAGCCTTTTTCCCTTCTGTCCTCTGCCCTCGTACTTCTGCCTTCTTGTAAGCTAATTCAGGCAAATAAGACAAAGAGCTTTGTATGGCTTAATTCCTAAAAGAGCTAAATAAAACTGCGGAATAAAATAAATCCTAAGCAAATGTAAATTTTATAATTTATTTTAAATTAACTTCATTCTCACTTTACTGTAGTTTTACCTAGTATGAAATGAGGAGTGTGAAATTAATATATTGAAACTGTAAACTCTTGACCAAGAAAATGTAAAATCATCTTTTTGATTGTATCTATGGGAGGGCTTTTTATGGTGCTTTTTTATGCTTGAATAAGAAATTATATGAGTAGCATCATATCACGTAAAAATCTCTAAAATATATTTCTATCATTTCAAATATAGAAGTTCTATGAGGATAAAATTTTGCATTACCAACACATAACTTTTTATCTACTCATCTTTATACTTATAAATAATCCGTAGCCAAACACCTTGTATATTGACTTTTGATGATGATTGTACATAGAAGCTGATTTCAGGATAATAATATTACTGCAATCTGATTGTTAATATTTTTCAATTAATTTGATATACATGAAATATATTTTATATGCACTGTTAATATTTCATTCTCACAAGTCATAATCATGCAAGCAACATGATAGTAAATAGTATAATTAGAAACTAATTATCCAATATTCTTATTTCCTTGTGAAGTGATTATTTAATTATTCAAATTTATCAAGTTTTTAACAGTATAAGCTTTATCTAAGGTGATATTCAGATATTTATTTAATGGTTTGAAATTAATTAATAAATTGTATAAATATATTTGCCAATTGACACTCTCCGCGATTCAAAATCGCGGAGAGTGTCAATTTAATATTAGAATTTCTGCTGAGATTTTCTCAACCATTCCACAACACCATCTGCTAAAGTTGTTGCTAATTTCTTCTGTTCTTTAGGATTGCTTACCCACTCAAACTCTGTTGGGTTGCTCATGAAACCCAACTCTAACAGTATAGAAGGTGCTTCTGCTGGACGGGTTAGAGCTAAATTATTCCAAAAAACACCATAGGAGGGACGTTTTAATTTTTTTACTAAATAATTATGAAGGAAAACAGCTAAACTATGTGCTTGGGTATTATACCAAAACATTCCTACCCCTTGAGTGTTTTCCGCATCCCCATAATCGGGAAGTGCGTTGTAATGAACTGAGAGTGCGATCGCTGGTTCTTCCTTTGCAATCATAGATTGGCGATCGCCCAAAGAAACAAATTTGTCATCAACTCTTGTCATGACAACATTTGCACCCCTCTTTATCAGTTCTTGACGTAAGAGTTTGCAAACTGCAAGATTAACATCTTTCTCCGGGGTTCCATCTGGTCCGACAGCCCCACTTTCTTTACCTCCGTGGCCAGGATCAATTAGAATTTTGATACCAGAAAGCGGTTTACGCTTTTTCGATTTTAGTTTTGGTGGATGACGTAATATTAATACTAAACTAGTACCTTGATACTTTAAATTATATCCCCACTGTTGGTTAGTTTTAAAGTTGAAAATATATTTCACTTTATCAGGAGATACTTGCTGCCAGTCTAAACGAGAAATGAAAGGATTATCATCCAGACGAATAATATCTGTTTGAGCAGTAGTATTGTGAAGAATAAGTTCCAGAGTGCGATCGCTCTGGTAAATACTTACAGGTACAGGTACTTGTAAAGGAAAAATTATTTCGGTTGCTCTATCGAGTTTTTTACTTGTTACGCTACGAATAATACTGCGGGGGGGAGTAGCATTTGTTAATATTTGTGTTTCTTCACTTTTAATCCAAGCCCCATAATCCAAGCGCAACCACTCACCCTCTTTACCTGTGACTGAGGCGGAAGTACCTTTGGGTAAGGGTGTAAGTCTAGAATAATTTGTACTTGGACCAGTGCGAGAAACACCTGCATCTACAGTTACTTTTACTGTCTGTAAATTTACGGGGGAAAGAATGTTAATATTTCCAGGTGCGGTCTGAGTTATTGTTTTACCGTTAAGATTCAACTGATATACTGGTTTACCCACATCGGCGCTAGCTTTAAATGTGGTACAACCCTTATATTCGCTAGAATTTGTCTGTACTTGGGGCTGATTAGTTCCTGTAAGTGCGGCTAAATTACTAGGTAGTTGTGTCTGTTGGGATTGCAAGAGAAGGGGAATAGTTTGCTCTCCTACTTTTACAGATACTTTACCATTGGAAGAAGCAACAGCACGAAAGCAAATTAACTCTCCTTCTAACCTAGCAATATCAACTGCTGGTGTTAGAGAAGTTTTTATAATATCCTCTCCCTGGGAGACTAATGGTTTCGTACTAGTGCGTGTAACTCTAATTTTTATTTCTTGGTTCTGGTAGCTAATGCTAAATAAATTATCTCCTAATTTTAAAGGCAAACTGGGTGCAAAATAACCATTTCGAGAACGATTAATTGGCTGTCCATTTATTAAAACCTGTCCGGTTGAAGGGGCAGAACCGATGAAGAAAATTTTATCTGATGATGTTTTATGCTCTTTAGGAGGATAAACCACTTTCAGAGGTTGGGTTTGCGCGGAAGCTAAAGATGGAGTAAAAACTGTAGCTAATAGCATCAATCCAACAAGAGGTTTAAGGTTAACAGAAAAGAAGACTCTCAACATTTACTGTGGCACAATGACGGGATGTATTTTTTTAGAGGTTGCTAGAAATTCAAAATACTATGACTAAGTTTGTATTTGTCACTGGTGGCGTAGTTTCCAGTATTGGCAAGGGAATTGTAGCAGCTAGTTTGGGAAGATTGTTAAAATCGCGAGATTACTCGGTATCGATTTTAAAGCTAGATCCATATATTAACGTCGATCCGGGAACAATGAGTCCTTTCCAACACGGCGAAGTCTTTGTTACTCAAGACGGGGCAGAGACGGACTTGGATTTAGGACATTATGAACGTTTCACCGATACTTCCATGTCGCGAGTCAATAGCGTTACTACTGGTTCTATTTACCAAGCTGTAATTAATAAGGAAAGACGTGGAGACTATAACGGTGGAACAGTACAGGTAATTCCTCACATTACGAATGAAATCAAACAAAGAATAATCAATGTTGCTGACCATTCCCTAGCTGATGTTGTAATTACAGAAATAGGTGGTACTGTCGGAGATATTGAATCCTTACCATTTTTGGAAGCTATTCGACAATTTCGTAAAGAAGTAGGGCGCGAGAATGTACTCTATCTTCATGTCACATTGGTGCCGTGGATAGCATCAGCAGGGGAAATGAAGACAAAACCAACGCAACATTCTGTAAAAGAATTGCGTTCTATTGGCATTCAACCAGATATTTTAGTATGCAGATGCGATCGCACTTTACCAACCGGAATGAAAGATAAACTTTCGGAGTTTTGTGATGTTCCTGTAGAATGCGTCATCCCTTGTATTGATGCTAAGAGCATTTATGAAGTACCATTAATTTTAGAACGAGAAGGGTTAGCGAATCAAGCATTACAGCTGTTAAAAATGCATCCAACTCAACCTGACTTTACTCAATGGCAAACTATAGTCGAAAGACTACATACTCCCAAGTATCGGGTAGAAGTAGCCATTGTTGGTAAATATGTACGTTTGAGTGATGCTTATCTCTCTGTTGTAGAAGCACTACGTCATGCTGCGATTATTACTCATAGTGAACTGCATATTCGTTGGGTAAATTCAGAGACTTTGGAAACAGAACCAGCCCACAAGCATCTCAAAGGTGTTGATGCGATTGTAGTTCCTGGTGGTTTTGGTGTCCGGGGAGTTGATGGTAAAATTGCCGCGATTAAATATGCCAGAGAACAAAAGATACCTTTTTTGGGTCTATGCTTAGGAATGCAGTGTGCTGTGATTGAATGGGCAAGAAATGTAGTCGGTCTCAAAGATGCTCACAGTGCTGAATTTCAACCCCTAACTAGCAATCCAGTCATCAATCTACTACCAGAGCAGCAAGATGTTGTTGATTTAGGTGGAACGATGCGTCTGGGAGTATATCCTTGTCGCCTATTGTCTAAGAGTTTAGCAGCAAAGCTGTATCAAAAACATTTAGTTCATGAAAGACATCGTCATCGTTACGAATTTAACAACGCTTATCGTAACTTATTTGCCGACTCTGGATATCTTGTTAGCGGAACTTCTCCTGATGAACGCTTAGTAGAAATTATTGAACTAACCGAGCATCCATTTTTTATTGCTAGTCAATTTCACCCTGAATTTATTTCCCGTCCTAATGCACCTCATCCCTTATTTAAAGGTTTAATTAAAGCTGCAATAAATTCTTCTCAATCCGCACCATCCGCAGTAACCCCGGTTCAGGTATCATAATGTTTACTAATTTATTCTCATTTTATTCGGGGATATACTCAAACCTTAAAGTAAGGTACCCTTTATACTTTCTCATAGAGGGTACCGTACTGGACTTTAGTATATAAAGGTAAAAAGAGGAAACTTTGTGGCTTACTGGTCAAAAATCCTTTATGAAAAAAACGAATACGTAGTTAACTTTGAGCGCGTGACAGCTTTTTGCAGCGAACCAAACGGCAGGGTAACTTTTTGGTTGCCAGACAGTGCTATACCTATAATAGTTAACCCTCAAAATAACTTAGAAGATTATCAAAAAATTCTTGATTATATTACAAGAATTACTGATTTGAAAGTTGAACACAGTTATTGGGTGAAAATCCATTATGAAAGAAACGATTATGTAGTCAACCTTAACTGTATTAGCTCTTTTTGTCATGAACCTAATGGTAGAATCACTTTCTGGTTACCAGATAGTGCTATACCCATAATTATTAATCCCGTCAGCAATCCAGACTCATATGATAAAGTCCTAGAATTTATTCATAAAGCAACTGGGTATTCTTTATCTAAGGAACTTCCAGAAAATAAATTTACCCATAGTGCCGAACATTAATTAGTGCGATCCTTAGAGGTTTCCTCAAGTTGATTTCAATGGCTTTAAATGGCTTTAAAATAGTTATAAATAGAACTATATATCTGTACCCTCTTTAGATAGTCTTAAAGCTAGCTTGGCAGCCCCTAACATTCCAGCACAATTACCTAATTGGGCTGGTAATATTTTTAAATGAGGACGAGATGTAAATATAACTCTCTTCTCTATTTCTGATTGGGCTGATGGTATAAAAAACTTGGCACTAGCACTCATTCCGCCACCAATAATGATTGCTTGGGGTGCTAACACATAAATTAAACTAGTAAGACCTATACCTAAATCCCTGCCATATTCCTGCCAAAAATTCAGTGCCTCTACATCTCCTGCACTAGCCAAATTTCCTAACTCTAAAGGTGTTTTACCAGTACGACGATAAATAGCATTTATACATAAATATTGTTCTAAGGAACCGTAATTTCCACTCTTACATAAAGGTCCATCAGGATACAAAGTAATTAAACCCAACTCACCAGCAGCACCCTGATGACCTGTAAATAACTCCCCATCTAAAATTATCGCCCCACCAACACCAGTACCTAAAGTTAATAGAAATAAATTTTGAAATTTTTGACCAGCACCAAGCCAAGCTTCACCCAACCCCGCACAGTTCGCATCATTTGCGATCGCTGTTGGTTTACCAGTTTGACTTTCAATTGCATCAGCCAAAGGTACATCGACCCATCCATCTAAATTTATTGAAATTTTCGCAATCCGTCCCGCCAAATCGGCAGGTCCAGGCATGCCGATACCGATTGAAATCGCTTTTTTTTCTGGGTCGACTCGAGAAATGGCTGCTAAAATCACCTCGATAACTGACTCTGGTAGCGAGGGTTGGGGTGTAGGTATGGTTAATGATTGTAAACAATTTCCATTCACATCAAAGCGACCTAGCTTAATAGCCGTTCCACCTAAATCAATACCAATTACCTGAGTTAAAGTTGCCAATTCTCAATTCCTTATCACCTATTATCCAATTTTCCACCTGAGTTTTTACCCTTCGCAAACTGATGAGAGTAATTAAGATTCACAGGTGTAACTTGCGATTGATGATGTAAGGATGACACAGAAGCGCCAGAAATAATACCTGAAATCGCTACAGAAAGTATCAAACCTCCGGCAGCAGCAGCAATGAGTGAGATGTTATCTTTCATACCTAGTTTTTCCATAGATATACAACAAATAATTATGTTAGTCGATGAAACCATTTGTTGCTGTATTTAGCACGATAAAGAAATTAGCTTTTGACTAAAAGCTAATTTCTTTATTACCAACATAATTACTTACTGTTATTTCACTACTTTTTCCGCAAACGAGGATTAAAAAAGTCATTTAAACCCTCACCAACCAAAGATAAACCCACAACCATCAAAGTCATGGCTAGTCCAGGGAATAAGGTAGTCCACCAAATACCAGTTGGTAAAGCTTCTAAAGCTTGTCTTAAATCATTTCCCCATTCTGGTACCTGTTCAGGAAGTCCCAACCCCAAAAAACCCAAACCACCTAAAATTAGAATTGCATCAGCCACATTCAAGCTGAAAATAACAGGTACACTCCCGATAACATTGAATAGTAAATATCGAGAAAGAACCTGCCAAGTATTAGCACCTAAAGCTTGGGCAGCTTCTATATATACCTCCGTTTTGACGCTGACAGTCTGATTGCGCACGATACGGTAATACTGGGGTACATAGGCAAAACAAATAGCGATCGCAGCGTTAAATATACCTTTTCCTAAAACGAAAGCTAATGTTACAGCTAGTAATAGTCTAGGAATAATGGATACCGAGTCCATGATAAATAGCAAAGCCTTATCTAGTTTTCCACCTAGATAGCCGCTAATCATCCCTAAAGGTACCCCCATAATCATACTTAACAGAGTACCTAAAACTACCACTTGTAATGCTGCCTGAGTACCAAAAATAGTCCGGGAAAATACATCGTAACCAAGACGACTAGTCCCAAACCAGTGTTCCAGCGACGGGGGGTTATGTACCGGATTATCAAGAAATTCCGTCGGGTCTTGTAATAAACCTATTCCTTGAAATAAAGGAGCAAAAAATGTCAAAAACAACAGAAATAGAGTAATTACCAACCCTATTACCATCAATCTTTGAGAAACATTTTGATTGCGAAAACGAAACAACCTGCTTATGGGTGCTTTAACAATGGTCATAAATTTTACACTCTTTACTCATAACAAACAAGCTATGAGTAAAGAGTGTAAGATTTATGAGTGATTTTCTCAACTAAATTTTTACCAACTTGTGGGTAGAACCTTTCCTCCATTTTTGCCTACAAAGCACCTTGTATTAATTCTCGATACTGAGTTTTCTGCTTTACACCTTTGAATTCCTGTAACAATTCCTTATCTTTAAATAATTGGACTGTCGGAGTTCCTGTAACGTTAGCGTTTTCAGCAATTTCTTGGTCTGCTTGAATATCTATTTCCACAAAATGAATTTTACCCTCAAACTCATCTACGACCTTGTTTAATATCGGTTTGAGAGTATGACAAGGACCACAACTAGGTGCAACATACTTCACCAAAATTGGGCGATCGCTTTCATGGAATAATTTTCTTAAGGCATAACCTCCGTAATGACGAGTGTGGCTGATATCAAATTCTTCTGGTGTTTTATTAGTGGTAGAATCTGTGGATGATTTGGTTTCCAATGCCTTCGTTTCTTGATGAAACTCTTGCACCAAACCGTTAAAAGATAACCAGCGCTCTGAAAGTAAAGCTGCCATGCAACCGCTTCCTGCTGCTGTCACTGCTTGTCGATATTCGTGGTCTTGCACATCTCCTGCTGCAAACACTCCCTCTACATTTGTTTCTGCAGAACCAGGTTTTGTAACTATGTATCCACCTGCATCTAGTTCTAGTTGACCTTGGAACAAAGATGTATTTGGATTATGACCGATGGCATAAAACAGACCTTTAGCCTGCAAATCCATTTCCTCATTGGTCTGGTTATTCCGGACTTTCACTCCTTCCATCCAACCATTTCCAAATATATCAACTGCTTCGGTATTCCAATGCACTTTAATCTTTGGATTCCTCAAGACCCTATCCTGCATAGCTTTGGAAGCTCGCATTTTCTCGCCACGCACCAGCATATTAACTTTCGTACTGTATTTAGTTAGATAAACCGCTTCTTCTGCTGCCGAATCACCAGCTCCGATAATTGCTAAATTCTGACCGTTAAAACTAGGAGTTGCTCCATCACAAATAGCACATGCTGAAATTCCTCGACTCCAGTATGCTTGCTCGCTTGGTAAACCCAAACGCTTTGCAGTTGCTCCAGTTGCAATAATTATGCTATTGGCTTTGACTTCTCTTTCGTCAGAGCGAACGGTAAAGGGACGCTGACTCAAATCAACTTCTATGACATCTTCTGTATATAGCTCAGCCCCCCATCGTTGTGCTTGAGCTTTCATATTATCCATTAATTCCGGTCCGGTGATACCTTCGGGGAAACCAGGAAAGTTCTCCACTTCAGTTGTGGTCATCAACTGTCCTCCAGGTAGTCCCCCTACCTGAAAACCTTCAAAAACTACAGGTTTCAGATTCGCTCTTGCTGCATAAATCGCTGCGGTGTATCCTGCTGGACCTGAACCGATAATTACTAAGTTTTCTACTAGATTTTTTACTGTTGTGTTTGACATTACAAACAAACCAAACTCATAACGACTACGCTTAATATAGCATAACAAATTTTATTTTGAGGATGGAACTCTATTAGTCTAGCTCTGGTATTTGAATGTGGATAACTGGTTTATGTCAAGATTAATGGACTAATTTCCAGTCTTCAGGGTAGTAATCAGCTTCAAAACTTTATTCTTACTCACTTATCACTAGTTACTACTCACTTTTTATAAGACAATTTTTTCCACCCACCTACTTAGCTCGCTTTATATCCATAGCTTGGTAACACCCTACTATTTAAGAAATCAAAAAGTTATAGAAACTAAAGAAAAAATAATTTTAGATGCAGGATGTGGAAGCGGTTATACATCTTTAGTTCTAGCAGAAGCAAATCCAGGTTTAGTTGAAAGATGGATCAAACTTAAACCTTTAGATTCCGCTACCTTGGAACCTGTTGATCGAGAAAAAGCATTTTATACAGTGCAACTATTACTCCTTGATCTTGCAAATCTAGGCTATTTGATGCTGGAATCTTGATTTTATTTTGACATGAACATTTACCTCAATGGATATAGAAAATTTTGAAGTAAGCACTTGAGTAAGGTTGCAATAATAATATATAAATGATTTTGGCTTATTATTGGCTTTGAATAATTTGAATAAATATTCAAAGTAAATATAAATTTCAGACATCATCCGAAAAATATTTCTGTAGGTGATATAAAACTGTTTCTGGGTGGGTAAGTTCTTTTTAGAAAGCAATGAACCAGTACCGACCATAAAGGAAACCTAATTATGAAAACTGATTTAAAAGCTAAACTTCTTCAAAATATCCTCCGTAAAAAGAAAGAAAACGAAGGTTTTACTCTCATTGAATTGCTAGTTGTTATTATTATTATTGGTATTTTATCTGCTATTGCTCTGCCTACTTTTTTGAATCAAGCGAATAAAGCAAAACAGTCTGAAGCTAAGACTTATATTGGTTCAATGAACAGAGGTCAACAAGCATTTTACTTAGAAAACAGTGACTTCAGTACTGATATTAATGAATTAGGCGTTGGTGTTAAAACTCAGACTGAACTTTATGATTATAAAGCTAATAAAACAGGTACTGGAACAAATGTTGCCGTAGTTAATTACTCCGCAAGAAAAACAGGTGTAACTGCTCCAGTAAAGGATTACTTAGGTAAAGTGCATTTACTTGCAGTTACTACAGGTACTGGAACTAGTGCAAACACAGACTATACAAGTACTGCTTTTATGTGTGAAACAAGAGCTGTGGGTGCTGGTCTAACTAATATCACAGGTACAGTTTGTCCAAATACTACTAAGACACTTAAGTAACAATAGCTAAGACATCAAGTAAAATTTTAATTTGAAATTTTAATTTGAAATTTTAGAGTGAATTAGTTTTCCTAATTCACTTTTTCTCATACTTACGTTACATAATATTTAGATGCATACATTAAATCATTTGACTCAAGCAAATAGCTTACAACAATTAGCATATAAGTGTTTTCAAGAAGGAGATTATATTCAAGCAAGCAAACTATACGAAGAACTTATTACAAAGGAATCTCAAATAAGACTTTATTACTGGAACTTGGGTTTATGTTTACTTCTTCAGGATAAAGAAGAAGAAGCTCAATTAACATGGTTTCTAGGAATGCAAGAAGGAGAACCAGAGGAAATTGAGAAATGGACACAGGAGCTATCATCAATTATTAATAAAGAAATAGACCGAAGAGAATCTTTAGAAGAATACAAATCAGCTTGGATATTACGACAGCACTTACGAGAAATTAATCCCGATGATATTAATAATTTACTATATATAATTAATCTATCTATTATTTTAGGAGAGTTGACAAAGGAATTATTAGATTCTATTTCTATTATAGATTTGTTAAGAGATAAAATAGGTAGTATAGATGTTGTTTTACTATTGTCAACACTCAAAAATATCTTAGGATTACCAAAAATTGAAGAATTTATATTTGATTTTATTAAAGTCTGCTTAGATTATCCTGAAAATAAAAAAGATTTTATTGATGCTGTGATGCTCTCAGCTATAGATATTGCTTATTACCGCAAGCAGCCTTTATTAGGATCAGTTTTAGCAGAAATGTGTGTTTCTTTAGAACCAAATAATCAGGAGCTATTATTACATCTGAGTTTTTTCTATCAAGATTCCCATCAATTTGATAAGAGTGTTGCTAATGCTAAGCGTTCCTATAATTTAGCAGAAACGTTACCAGAGAAGGTGTTTGCTAATCACTTATTGATTAGGGCGTTAAAACAAGAGTGTAGAGATTGGGAAATATCATGTCTGAAACTAAAGCATCAAAAATCAATTATCAATAATTTAATTACAGAAAACCCGATAAATATTGAAGAAACAGAGAATAATCGCTTATATAGTACTCTATTTTTCCTTCCATATTTTGAAGATAATGCTATAGAAAATCGTTTATTGCAAAATAAAATCGCTAAAATAGTTCAAAACAACTATAGTTCTCCCCAAAAAAATATTCCCAAAATAAATGTAATCAAAAGCATCAGAAAAGATTACCTCAAAATTGGCTATATATCCCATTGTTTCAAAAAACATTCTATCGGTTGGCTAAGTCGTTGGATTTTTAAGCATCATAATCCAGATAAGTTCAAAATATATACTTACTTTATTAATAATTCTGATAACATCTCAGGTTTTACACGAATAAATTTTTTCGACCGCTCTCACAAAAGTTATAAATTCACTCATAATGATAATCAAATATGGGAGCAAATTCAATCTGATGATATCGATATACTTATAGACCTAGATAGCATTACCCTTGATATTCAAGGAAAAATTATGGCTCATAAAGCCGCTCCAATTCAAGTTACTTGGTTAGGTTGGGATGCTTCTGGATTACCTAGCATAGATTATTTTATTGCAGACCCTTATGTCTTACCATCTAATGCTCAAGAGTACTACAGCGAAAAAATTTGGCGACTACCTCAAACTTATATCGCTGTAGACGGATTTGAAATAGATGTACCTACTCTAAAACGAGAAGACTTAGGAATTTCTGATAGTTCTATTATTTATTTGATTGTGCAAAGTAGCTACAAAATAAATTTGCCAAATCTACGTTTACAAATGAAGATATTAAAAGAAACTCCTGATAGCTACCTATTAATAAAAGGTTTAGCAGATAAAAAATCGTCACAAGAGTTTTTTGAAACTGTTGCAGAGGAAGAAAATGTATCTCCCTCTCAACTACGCTTTTTGCCTTTCTCTCCGACTGAAGCAACCCACCGTGCTAACTTAGGAATTGCTGATGTAGTTCTAGATACCTACCCATATAATGGTGCAACTACAACCCTCGAAACTCTTTGGATGTGCGTTCCTCTAGTTACAAGAGTTGGAGAACAATTTGCAGCACGTAATAGCTACACAATGATGAGAAATGCGGGTATAACAGAAGGCATAGCTTGGACTGATGAAGAATATGTAGAATGGGGTATTCGTTTAGGAAAAGATACCAAATTAAGACAAGAAATTTCTTGGAAACTCAGACAATCTCGTCAAACTGCTCCACTGTGGAATGCTAAACAATTTACTCGTGATATGGAAAAGGCTTATCAGCAAATGTGGAATATGTACGTCCAAGATAAATAAAACAGATTTATCTGGTAACTCAAATGGACTGATAAAGGAAGCATCACAATCTTTACAAGTCACTCACACTCAAGTCACTTTAGTCTCAACCGGAAGGGAATTGAGAAATCTTCCACAAAGTCTGCCACAAACTCACAAACACTATTAAAAAACAATCGCATCTATGAAACTACATATTGGAGGCAACAAACCTCATGCAGAATGGAAAATATTAGATATTGAGTCTCGTCCTGATGTAGATATTGTGGGAAATGCTTCCAATCTAAAAGAGTTCGCAGATAATTCTGTTGAAGCCATTTACGCTAGTCATGTTCTAGAACACTTCTTTTATGGTTTAGACAATGAATTATTAAATACTCTTGCAGAATGGTACCGCGTTCTTCAACCAACAGGCAATTTGTATATTAGTGTTCCAAATTTAGAAACTTTATGCTGGTTATACTTACATCCAAGCCTTGCACCTATGGAAAAGCATCACATTATGCGGATTATGTTTGGAGGACAAACTAATCAACATGATGTTCACAAAGTCGGATTTGATTTTGATATTTTATCTTTATATTTAGAAGAAGTAGGATTTAATCAATACCATGCCGTTCCTGAGTTTAACATGTTTGATGACTGTAGCAGCTTAAAGATACTCAATACTTTAATCAGCCTGAATGTATTAGCTACTAAGTAAAGGTTTTACGCTACAAAGCTTAAGTTAGGCGATCGCACAATTCTGACTTTCTTCTGAATGATTGCTTACAGGATTTTAGACAGTGTTATATTCTTGAATTTACAAGTTTTACCATAAATTAATTTATCTAGAGATAGAAAAACTTATAGCAATTAGGTACTCGTAAGGAAAATAAGGCTTAGAGATTGTTTTTTGAACGTAAACCCTAACGCCAACCCTGCGATTGCTTCAGACCGAATTCCGTTATTGTTGGGTAAGTCTTATATTGAGTTAATTTTATTGACTATTTAATCAAAATTAATCAAAAATTCAGAAAAATGAATTGTTAAGAAAATATTATTTTTTTATTTTCATCACTCAGAAAATTAATAAGTACTTATAAATAAAAATTATATATATTTTTAGAGTTGGAAACGATAAAGTTCGGTTCAAGGGGAAAGGTATAATCCAGGCTTAGAAACAAGAATTTTCCTCTTTTCCTATATATATCGCTGATGACAACTACCATATCAAGAATAAAGAGAAAGGCATATTTGCGATTTAATGATAATTGTAGAATCATAATTTAATCTGATTAGCAAACTTTAAGATTCTTGCCATTTATACTGCCAAAATATAAATTTTGATTAAAAATAAATTATTTCTGTTTAAGTTCTACCTTTAGTTAGATATTAAACATTTAGTTAATACTTGGAAGTACTCGCCGAACAGAGATTTTTCCCTTTCAGTAGTAATTACCGTACAAAAACTTAGAAGTAGCAGTTTGATATGATTAAATGTGGTATAGTTAAGAATAATAGACTGATTTTGCCCATACACTGAACTCTACGCAATAAGTGACAGTATCTGGATAGGTGAAGCAGTTTTGATTGAAATATTTAAATTACAGTAGCGAATTAAATAGAGGTTATGACCCAGCAGCAAGTAATTCACCCTATGGTGAAGTTGCAGAAGAACGTGCAATCACTCGTAGATTCAAGTATTATTAAGCCAAGTGATCGCATCATGAAAATAGCTTTGCTATTTGGTGATGATTGGCAGTATTGGAAAAAAGAACTGTTGGATTTTGGGTTCAGCAGTCAAGACCCAGTCAGCGAACTGTTAGCAGTAGAAGCTTGGGATGAAGATTAGAACTTGTTTCGGGCTTTCTAATCATGGTCATTAATAATAAATATTCAGGTTTAATGATTCCTAGTTAATAAGTAACATAGTTAGCAAATAAGTCATTTTCAGATAAATATCAGATTTATTATACAATTTTGGCTATTTGCAACCTTCTAGAGCACTTATAAGCTCTTTTGCACTTTGAATGCGATCGCGTGGTAATGGTTCTGTGACGCGGTCGATAATTTCTCTTAATTCTGGCGTAATAGTAGGTATTCCACTAACATCAAATTTTAAACTTCGTCCTCGCTGACGATAGAATTTAAAAGGATTTTCACCAGTTGTTAAGAATATTAAAGTAGGACCTATAGCATAAAGGTCAGACTGAATCAGAGGTTGTCCCCGTTCTTGTTCGGGGGCACAGTATCCTTCTGCGCCGATTCGCGTTCCTGGTACGGTTCCTATTTCTTTCACAGCGCCAAAATCCAACACAACGACGCGATTATCAGAATTTCCTACCATCAAATTAGCTGGTTTGATATCGCGGTGAATTAATGGTGGTGAGTGACTATGAAGATAATCTAAGACATCGCAGGTTTGAATCATCCATGTAATAGCCTGTGCAGGGTTAACCGGACCTTTTTGCAAAATTAATTTTTCCAAGTCTTGACCGTGGATTAATTCCATTGCCAAGTATTTTTTCTGCGCTTCTACAAAATAATCGTAATATTTAGGAATTCCAGAATGATTTAGGTTGCGAAGAGTATATGCTTCTCGCTCAAATAATTCCTGTGCTTTAGCAATTTTCGCCATATCAGCATTCATTTGCTTGAGGACAAGTAATTTTGGCTTTTGAATACTTTCATCAGCATCCCAAGCTAGGTAAGTGGTTCCCATACCTCCTTGTCCTAGGGTTCGTAAAACTTTATAGTTACGAATAATTTGCTGTACTTTTAAAGGCTGCCCACACTTGATACAGAATAAATTATTTTCCGAGTTACCTTCGTGCTTACAAGTACTATTCCCTGGAACTTTAGCTACACTTGCAGATAATGATTCTTGACCAGAGCCTTGAACCTGAAATCTTAATATTGGTCCTCCTTGAGCAAGCTGAATTAATGCCGTATCTGGTAAGTAAGTCTTTTTAATAGACAGACCATTGACAAAAGTTCCATTAATACCCCTGTTAGTTATTTCCCAAGCAATATCTTGATTGGAAGTAATTTTTTTTATCTCCAAATGATGCCGAGAAACTAAACTATCAGTTAAAACGATATGATTATCTACAGAACGACCAATCCGAATAATTGATTCGTCCTCAAAGCACCATCTTCTGATAGCGGTTTTTTTTTGCGGTTCTAACAGAGTCAGCGTTACCACATTAAAAGTTTGGCTCTAAAAGTTTTAAAAATTAAAAAAGATTACATATCTAAATCTTTACTTAAACCTGTGGAGACTTTACAATCTGATTTGCTCAGTAAAATAAATACAGATATAAACAGGTAATTAAATAAAATAAAGTAAAGTAAAAGTTGCATGTTGCAACCCAGGGAAATAAGGATTAAATGATTTTTTGAGCATTTGCACCTACTTTCGCCCTAATTAGTATAGTAGTAATATTGTCATGACCATTACATTTGTTAGCTAAATCAATTAAATCTCGAGCACCTTTTTTCAGACTAGCCTCCGATTTCAGCAGAGGTCGTAAATAGTCTTGGGCATATTTTTCAAGTAAGTCATTATCAGACAAACCGTCTGAAACCAAAATAAACAAAGCATCTTCAGCAATTTGCAAAAACTTTACTTCTGGTGCAATAAAGTTTTCATCTCTAGGACCTAAAGCTTGCGTAAGTTGATAAGCATCGGGACGAGCATAAGCATCTTCTGGTTCAACCCCCCGCGCTATTTCCCTTTGACCTACTTCATGATCTAGGGTAATTTGTTCCAATCCGCGTTTTTTTGTAAAGCGATAAAGACGACTGTCACCGACATGAGCTACAGCAAGATTATTATCTTGGACTAAAACCATTACTAAAGTCGTTCCCATGCGTCCGACACCAGAACGAGCATCCTTTTGATTCACATCAAAAATAGATTGATTTGCAAAGCGAATACCTTGTTTAATTACTTCCTCACTAGGTAGTTCATCTCCCCAATTGATTTGGAAGTATTTTCGTAAAGTTCTAACTGCTAACTCACTAGCAACTTCACCTCCTGCGTGTCCCCCCATACCGTCACATAGAATATATAGACCTCTTGCTCCTATTGTTTGAGCTTTAGGTAATTCAGCTTTACTAATATCGGTTTCAATACCAAAATAATCTTCATTATGGTCGCGTTGACGACCCACATCTGTAAGACCTGCATCCTCCAAGTTAATTAATTCTACGGGTAGAGCTATTGTTGGCAGGTCATCATTTTTCACGGCTGTATCTTCTGGGGTATCTAACTGTAAGATTGTAGGATTAGATGTTGTCACACCCGCAGATGGCTGTAATTCGAGTGCAATAGCTTCCAAACGCGATCGCAACTGCAATTGCGTTTCAATTTTTCCAGCTTCTATATCCCCCAATAACTGTACAAAAGCTCCAATTTGGGTACGCTGAGACTTTTTAAATAATGTTTGCCAAGTACGTCCTAAATTTCTAATTGTTAGATTATGTGTTGGAGGAGAGATATTCTTAACTTGAGAGGTTTCTTTATCTGAATTAAGATTTGACAACAAAGGCAAATAAAGTTTCTGTAGTGCTATAGTTTGGTCTTCATCTAGCTTTAAATTAGTCAAATCCAAAATACTATAATGGCAATTGAATGGTTCTAATATTTCCCACAGTATGATCATCTGGTGAAAACAATCCAAAATTTGACGAGGTTCTGTCGTATCCGCACGCCACAGTTCCACTAAATTTAACCATTCTGAACGGTCTTCAATCAAAATAAATTCTAGCTCGTTTTGCTGCCATATATCATGAACTGGTGGAATTCCTTTATGTCTTTCGGGATATAAATTTATGTAGCTTTGAGCTAAAAAGGATATATCCTCAACTTTCAAGGCTGGGGAAGTGTCATTTCCCACACCTTTATTTCCCAATTCATTTTCTAACTTTGCTTCCAATGGCGATACTTGATATGGCTGACAATCAAGAACTCTAAAATATTTATAGTTTTCCGATGTTGATGTAGACTCTTCTTGTCGAGGTAAAAAACTAATTATTTTGTAGCGTTGTTGTAGGTCTAAAAAAGAACCAACAGCTAGATTATGGCTATTCTTTTCCACAACTAACTGATTTTTAACAGTCTTAAGTTCTTGTTCTTGTTCTTGTTTTTGTTCTGGAGAAGGTACTGAAAAAGAGCTTATTGCGACCCTGTCAAGCTTGTGAATTATTGCTAGCCAGGTTTTTCCACACTCAGTATTGCAATTATGACACTGTTGTGAGTCGATTGCTACGTCTGTACTGCAATTGGGACAGACTTTGTGAACTAATGATATACCGCAACTTTGACAAAATTTGTTGCTGTTGGGATTTTCAAATTGACAATGAGGGCAAATTAGCATGTGGAAGTTCCTTTGCCGTTTTAGACTATTTCCAGCTACAAAGTTCGGATAAAGTTCGGATAGCCACTTTTTGGCATACCCTACTTTTAAAATACCTAGAAAAATTTTAATTTTACTAGTGAGTTTTAGTGGCAATTGTATCCTAATCGTTAGGTATATTAACTAAATATATTGAAATACTGGCAAACTCAGCAGTTCAATATACGTTTTAGATTGCCACTAGAACTAGGTTAACGTGGATTAAATTAATATATAGGAAGAAAAATTTCCTAAAAATCACATCAACATCGCTATTGTTATAGACAAAGGCGTATGGGAAGTGAATATATTTCCTTCGATGGATTCAACACAACATGGGTAAGAAATGATGAAATTTTATTGTACTTAGTGTGTACAAGTTTAGCCACAAATTAGCCACGAGCTATTTTTTATTTTTATATAAGGTAAGTTTATCTAAATTTATGTAGTTTGCAGATCATGCAAACCTATGCAAAGAGATAAAATTTTGTAAAGAAAATTTTGGAAATCATCACTGAATTCTACTTGTTAGTATAGACAAACAAAGGCTCTCTTTAACAAGAATTTGCATGGGGAATGCCAATTGTAAAGCAAGTAGTATTTGATTTGCTTTCAACAGCTACAGTACCTCCCAGGTAATGAGTAAGTTTTTTAACTAATGCTAATCCTAATCCTGTTCCCCCTTGTTTCCAAGGATCATTACTGGGAATGCGGTAGAATTTATCGAATATTTTCGGCAGTTCTGCTGGAGGAATTTCAACACCCGTGTTAATTGTCTGAATTTCAACAGTTTTGTGTTTAGATATTGCTCTAAGTGTAATTCTCTCCCCTGGAGGGCTAAATTTAAAAGCATTAGTTAAGAGTTCTATGACTATTCGCTCTAGGCTGAAGCGATCGCAGACTACATTGGGTAGATGAGGAGATATATCTAGATATAAATGCTGTTGATAACAGTTACGATAATTGTAAACCCAGCTTTCTTGATGACCCCTAGGGTCTCTCTTAAAGCCATCGCGGGCTTTGAACAATTCTACAGTCTCAACTAACCATTTATCTATTATTATTGTTTCTAAGACCAAATCATCTGCACTATTATCTAAGCGCTGTATATCCAAAAAATTATTTATTAGATTAATCTCTCGTTCGCATTCATTATTTAAAATTTGAAAGTAGCGTTCTATCTTGGATGAATGGATGTTTCTGCAAGCTGTATTGGAAGTTTGCTCATTTTGCTTATGTAGAGAAATTCCTAACATTTGAATAGCCATCTTCATATTTGTCAATGGCGTTCTTAATTCATGGGATACTGTACTTAGAAATTCGTCTTTGAGACGATTAAAATTTTTTGTCTTTTCCAGTTCTATTTTTTTTAACTCTAGATGAGTTAAGATATCATGCCTCTCTTCCAAAACTATTTGCGAGTTCCTAATTTCTGTAATGTCTAGGTATAAGCCGGTATATCCAATGAATGTACCTTGGCTGTCTATCTGAGGGATACCTGTGTTTAAAATCCAACGATATTGACCATCTCTTCTTTTTAATCGATATTCACAACAAAATTTTTGTTGTTTTTCTAATGCATTCTTGAATTTTTTGTCGTATATTTCTCTATCTTCAATATGAATAAAATTTAAAATTTCGACCTTATTGTTTCTATCTGATGATGAAGTAAAATAAATGGAATCATTCAATTTTCCTATACCAAGAAAATCTGCTAACTCTTTGTTAATAAACCTATAATCTCCATTCTCTCCTGCGAACCATATCATAGCTGGTAAAGAATTAGCCGTAGTAAGAGAAAAATGTTCGGTTCTAATTAACTTATTATCTACTTTCTTATAGGGTGTTATATTTTCTAACACCATGATAATTACAGTCTGGGAAGATTCTATATCTACAAGGTTGGCATTAATATTTACCCATACAACATCGCTAGCAGGACAATTTAAACAAAATTCCCAAACCTTATTACTGATTGTGCAAGATTTTTGCAATATCTTACCAATTAGGCTAGCAAGTCTACCTTGTTCAGATGCAGCGAATAATTTGAAAATCGATTTACCAATTAAATCTTCTGGTACATATCCAAGACGAACCGCTCCAAACTGGTTAATTGATAATATATCTCCAGTTAAATCTAGACAAAGACTTATAGAAGGATTGTTTTCATATAAGCTGTCATAACATAAACTCTTACTTCCAGAATCCAACAAAGATTTAACTTCGGGAGATTTTATATTATGGCTTGAATGGCTAGTAAATTCTGAACTTGTATCTGAACTTGTAGTTGTTGCAGATGAAACATCTTGCTTTTGGCAAATTTGATGCCGAATAGTTTTATCATTACGGCTCATGTTTAAAAATACACCCAGATATAAATTTCTAGTTCATGTTAAAAAGTAATGTATTATACTCTGTTGAAGTTCTACTATCCAAATTTTTTATTAAAAAAGACCAGTTCCAATTAGTCAGAAAATGAGTAAATACAGAGCAATTATGTTAGTGGCTCGAGACTAATGAAGATGAACAAATAATTATAACAACATTGTCTTACGACACTAAAATACGAATAACTTGAAATTCTTTCTATTAAAAGCCCTATGGTTTACAAATAATAGATAACAAATATTTATTTATAAATTAATTTGTATGTCCGTATAAAAAAGTACATTTTAAGAATCCTAGGCTCCTGTTTTTAGAGAAGGATAAGAAAAAGTTAATTTTTGTAATGAATTACATTCTTCAGAAGTTAAATCACGCCATTCTCCAGGTTGCATACCCTGTAAATCCAAGTTAGTAATTTTTACTCGTATCAATCTTAGAGTAGGAAATCCTACCGCTGCTGTCATACGACGAACTTGACGATTTTTACCTTCAGTCATAGTTATTTCCAACCAAGCTGTTGGTACATTCTTGCGATATCTAACAGGTGGATTGCGTGGTGGTAAAGAAGGCTCTTCCTTGAGAAGCTTAACTTTAGTTGGTAAAGTGTAAAAATTCTTAATCTTGATACCTGTTTGTAGCTGATTTAAAGCATGTACATCAGGTACTCTCTCCACTTGTACCCAGTAAGTGCGTTCATGTCCAAACTGGGGATGGGAAAGTCGATGCTGCAATTTTCCCCAATCAGTAAGCAAGATTAAACCCTCACTATCAGAGTCTAAACGCCCTACTGGATATACATTTGGAACATCAATATAATTTTTGAGAGTTAGACATTGGGAATTGTCGCTAGAGAATTGACTTAATACGCCATAAGGTTTGTAAAAAATAATATATCTATAGCGATCGCTCATCGGTATTTTGTATTTCCTAGACTAAAAAATTCACTTCACAACTTTACATTTGTCTGCAAACCCATAAATAAGTTTATATTTAATCTGCCAATAATCTTATAATTTTAATTAATAGACTACAAAATGCGAGACTATCTGATCAACAACTCTAAAGAGTAGTAAGAACAGTTGCTCCTAGCTAACTCTTGCAGTGATACAATTATCTTCATGCTAGGGGTGCCTGCACGAAAAGGCTGAGATTACACCCTTAACACCTGATTCCGGGTAATACCGGCGGAGGGAAGCTGTTTATATAGGAAATTAAATATTATGCGCACACAATGGGTTGCTAAGCGTCGCGGACAAGAAAATGTCACGCAGATCCATTATGCTCGGAAAGGAGCGATTACCGAAGAAATGCACTACGTCGCTCGACGGGAAAATCTTCCTCCTGAACTAATTTGTGATGAAGTAGCACGGGGAAGAATGATTATTCCAGCAAATATTAATCACCCTAATTTGGAACCGATGTCCATTGGGATAGCTTCTAAATGTAAGGTAAATGCTAATATTGGCGCTTCTCCCAATTCTTCTGACTTAAATGAAGAAGTTGCAAAATTAGAATTGGCTGTCAAGTATGGTGCCGATACAGTTATGGATTTGTCTACAGGTGGTGGTAACTTAGACGAAATTCGTACTGCCATCATCAAGGCTTCTTCTGTTCCTATAGGCACTGTACCAATTTATCAAGCTTTGGAAAGCGTTCATGGAAAAATAGAAGACTTAAGTGCTGAAGACTTTTTGCACATCATCGAAAAGCATGCTCAGCAGGGAGTTGACTATATGACAATCCATGCTGGAATTCTGATAGAACATCTGCCACTAGTCAAAAGTCGTATGACTGGCATTGTTTCTCGCGGTGGTGGTATCATTGCTCGATGGATGCTTCATCACCATAAGCAAAATCCACTTTATACACACTTTCAAGATATTATTGAAATTTTCAAAAAATATGATGTTTCCTTCAGTTTAGGAGATTCTTTACGTCCCGGTTGTACTCATGACGCTTCTGATGAAGCTCAGCTAGCCGAACTTAAGACCCTCGGACAACTAACTCGTCGGGCATGGGAACATGATGTTCAAGTTATGGTGGAAGGTCCTGGACATGTACCAATGGATCAAATTGAGTTCAATGTCAAAAAACAAATGGAAGAGTGCAGCGAAGCACCTTTCTATGTTTTAGGACCCCTAGTTACAGATATTGCTCCCGGTTATGACCATATTACTTCTGCGATTGGCGCAGCGATGGCTGGCTGGTATGGTACAGCAATGCTATGCTACGTAACTCCTAAAGAACATTTAGGTCTGCCAAATGCTGAAGATGTCCGCAATGGATTAATTGCATATAAAATCGCAGCTCATGCAGCAGATATTGCTAGACATCGTCCAGGAGCAAGAGACCGAGATGATGAGCTATCTCAAGCTCGTTATAACTTTGATTGGAATCGTCAATTTGAATTAGCCCTTGACCCAGATAGAGCTAAGGAATATCATGACGAATCATTACCTGCTGATATTTATAAAACCGCAGAATTTTGTTCTATGTGTGGTCCCAAATTCTGTCCGATGCAAACCAAAGTAGATGCAGATGCATTAACTGAGTTGGAGAAATTTTTAGCGAAGGAAGAGGAGAAAAAGTCTGTTGTGACTAATTCTTAATTCCTTAACTGGAATGAAATTTGATAAGTTGATACTCAACTAACAACTAAGCTGTTGTGCATTAAAAATGCACAACAGCAAGGGAGAAGGCAGATTTGCTAGAGGCAGGAAGAATAAGATTTTCCCACGTTCAATCATGTAATCATAAATATACAAATTAAACACGTAGCAGCTTAGTAACTTCTTTACCTAACTATTAAGTTCTTTAAAACGCTTCTGAATTTGATTTATATCAAACACTGAGGCAAATTTCAGTTTTTGAGACTCGTAGAGTTCTGCTCCACCTTGCTTTCGATCTACTAAAGAAATTATTTTATCCACTTCGTATCCTGCCATTCTGAGTCTTTCTACAGCTTTGAGTGCTGATTTTCCTGTGGTAACTACATCTTCAAGTACTATAACTTTTGCACCCTCAGCTAATGTTGGACCTTCTATGTAAGCTCTTGTTCCGTGTCCTTTCGCTTCTTTACGGACAATTAAGGCTGGGATGGGTCTATTTTCCAATGCTGATATTACACTAACTGCTGTGACAATTGGGTCCGCACCCATTGTTAATCCTGATACTGCTTGAATATCAGTATTGAGCATTGATAAAACAACCCGACCAATTGCTAATGCTCCTTGAGGATGCAAAGTCACTTGAGTTTTATTTATGTAATAAGAACTCCGCAGACCCGATGAAAGAATAAAATCACCTTCTTGATAAGCAAGATTGCAAAATAAATCTAGTAACTGTTCCGTTAGAAAATTTAAATTAGTGCTAGTTGCCCAACACCCTGACTCTGTAATCGTTTCAGCTTTAGAAGTCATCACAAATCATTTTTAATTGTGTTAAACCATACATACATACTGAACTTAAATAAGTTCTGAAATTAAGGATAAGTTAAAATTCGCTCAAATTATAGAGGAGTAAGATAGTGAATTTAAAAATAAATTTTTCAAGCAGTTTATTTGCAGCCATAACTGCTGTGATTATATTCCCATCAACAGTATTGGCTCAAACAGAAACTACAGGTTATGATTCGACTAATGAAGCTATTAATGAAGCTTTTTTTAAAAATAGCCCCAACTTTTATAATGATAGTGGTTTAAGACGTGATATTGACTTCTTACTAGGACCTGGTTCATTATTCAAAAATTCATTTCCTGAAAATGAGATAGCTAGAGACGCTGAATTAGTCAATATTGTCTACCAGGATATCTTAAATCAGCAAATAGGTAATGATTCTTATATTCGTACTCCAGATTTACCAAATCCATACACATCATCTTTGATGAACTCTCCTAGATTTAAAAGCACTCAGCTTCAATCTGGAACAGAGTTCAGATTTGAAAACTTACCACCCCGCTAGTATTTGACCAATACTAATGATTAGCGAGTGAAGGCAAGTAGGGGAACTGCCTTTGTTCCCCTGCTAATTAATTGGGCGATCGCGACCTGGAAGTATTAATAAAATACATTCATTGGGAAGCTGTATATTTGGACTCTTCTATCAATTATTACATTCATAATTAAAAGTCCAGGGTGCAGGAGTTGAACCTGCCTAGGGCGAATTATGAGTTCGCTGCCTCATCCGCTCGGCCAACCCTGGATAAGATATAATTCTAGCGTAAATTGATAATATGTAAACAAGTTCAATGTAGATTACTAGAATTTTATACTACATAAGTTAATTATTAAATAAGACAAACTAATAAAACTTAACTTATTAAGAAATTTGAAGCAATTAACTTTGAATTTCAAGTAAATTTAGGTAGATTAATTTTTTAAATTAAATTGCCAACAATGAAAATAAACTCAACAGTACTTTTAACACTCATTTTACTGACTATGATGCTTGGAGCCGGCTCAGTGAGTGCATTCTGGGGATTTACCCTAGGAAGTTCTGCTCTCAAAGGAGTTACAGCCCCTGATGCTCGTCCGACATCAAAATATTCTAATTCAAAGGTTTCTAACCCCCAAGATGGTGGAGTAGCCTTTCTGAAAGAATCAGAAGTACTTAAAATAGTTAAAGCGCGTATTCAAGGGAAAGCTAAAACTGCTAAGTCTAAAAAACTAGATTTAGATGATGATGTTGATAGTAGTAGAAAGCGCTCAAAGAAAAAAACTGAAGAAGTGAAGGAGAACAAACCTCAAGCTGGTTTTCCTGTAAATGGAGAAAGTGAAGGGGTAAACTTAAGTGTAAAATCTGGACGTTATTCTGGTGGTGATCTAATCTTACAAGTACAAATGCAGAACAAAGGCTCTGAGTCTGTACGTTTTTTATATAGTTTTTTAGATATCACAGACGACAAAGGACGCACTTTGAGTGCTAATACTCAGGGTTTGCCACCAGAATTACCAGCCAATGGTCCCATTCATTCTGGTACTATCAGTATTCCGACTCCTTTATTAGATGACGTGAAAAATATCTCTTTGAGATTAACTGATTATCCAGCGCAGAAATTGCAACTAGAAGTTACTGGTATTCCAGTAGCCAAATAAATTGATAATTATTATAGATAATTAGATAAAGTTAAAAATTTTTAATCAGAACTGAGTAAAAATAATCTATATATAAAATCTCCTGGGTCTGGATAATTTCCATAATCTCCTACACTAGAGTTTTATACATACAGTGAATTTTCTCAACTTAGTGCTGATTACTTATTAACCGCAAGAATAGTGAGTGGTTTTCCCAACTTAATTAGGGTAGATGTGGGTCTTAGATTGTTGTCAGTTATGCTGCTGATTGCTATCAATGCTTTCTTTGTGACAGCAGAATTTTCTATGGTAACTGTAAGGCGATCGCGTATTCATCAGCTAGTAGAAGCTGGAGATATTCAAGCGATCGCCGTAGAAGTGCTGCAACGCAGCATTGATAGATTACTTTCTACTACCCAGTTGGGTATTACTCTTTCAAGTCTGGCTTTAGGATGGATTGGTGAAAGTACGATAGTTGTTTTAATTAATACTTGGCTTAATACTTTACCTTTACCAATGAGGGTCAATCCGTGGATTGCCCATTCTATCTCTATACCAATTGCATTTTTCTTAATTGCTTATTTACAAATTGTCTTAGGAGAATTATGCCCTAAGTCAGTTGCTATGATTTATTCAGAGGAGTTAGCCAGATTTTTAGGACCTATAGTTAAAGCAATTGTCAGGTTCTTCAGTCCTTTCATCTGGATTCTTAATCACTCAACCAGGTGGTTACTACGTTTATTTGGGATTAAATACACAGGTTTGAGTTGGAGAACACCTGTGACTCCGGAAGAACTGCAATTGATTATTTCCACTGAACGGGAGTCTACTGGTTTAGAAGCCAAAGAACGACAATTACTTAAGAATATTTTTGAATTTGGTGAAGTTACAGCCTGTGACATAATGATTCCCAGAAGCCAAATTGTGACTATACCCAGAAGCGCTACCACACAAAGCTTTCTTACCCAAATGGCATATTCTGGTTATTCTTCATATCCAGTGATTAGTGAATCTCTTGATGATATTCGCGGCATAATTTACTTCAAAGATTTAGCAAAAGCTTTAGCTTCAGGGAAATTAAGTCTTACTACCCAAATACAGCCCTGGATGCGTCCTGCTCGCTTTGTACCCGAACATACTCCTCTGAACGAGCTTTTACCTGTAATGCAGCAGGAAAAGCCAGCAATTGTATTAGTTGTAGATGAATTTGGGTCTACTGTTGGATTAGTAACAATTGAGGATGTGATATCCCAAATTATTGGCAATGCTGATAAATCTGAGAATACTGATAAATTGCTGATTCAGGTATTAGATGAGCAAACCTTTTTAATACAGGCTCAAATTAACCTTGAAGACCTCAATGAAATACTAGATGTAAACTTACCCTTAACTAAGGATTATCAGACACTAGGTGGTTTTGTATTATATTATTTACAAAAGATACCTAGTTTTGGAGAAACTTTTTTCTACCAAAACTTAGAATTTACTGTAGTTTCTATTGTTGGACCAAGATTACATCAAATTCAGCTACGATACTTAGATAAGAGACAAAAGTCAGAAGATCTAATTCAGGATTAAAAATCTTTGTTAACAGGGAACTTGAAAAAGAGGGAACTAAGCAACAGAGATTAGCTATTAATAGTATTTACTTGTAAGGAATTGGGTCTTCGAGTCCTAACTCTGTAAAAGCTGCCAAACGTAAACGACATGAGTCGCATACACCACATGCTTTTTCCTCACCAGCATAGCAAGACCAAGTAAGTTCCCAGGGTACTCCTAACCGATTTCCTAACTGAATAATTTCTGTCTTTTTCAAATCAATTAAAGGCGTTTTAATAGTAACTGGTTTTCCGGAAACTCCTTGTTTAGTACCCAAGCGAAAAACTTCTTGCATTGCTTGTATATATTCGGGACGACAATCAGGATACCCAGAATAATCTAAGGCATTGACTCCTATGTATATAAAATCAGCATTTATGGTTTCCGCATAAGCCAAAGCGAAGCTAAGAAAAATTGTATTGCGAGCTGGAACATATGTAATAGGAATATTTTCAGACATCAACTCCAACGAGCGATCGCTCGGCAGTTCTAATGATTCATCTGTTAATGCTGAACCACCCCATTGTCGCAAATCAAACTTTACCGTTCGATGTTGAGTAATGCCAGCTTTCTGAGCAATCAATGATGCTGATTTCAATTCTTTATGATGTCGCTGCTGATAATCAAAAGCAACAGAGTAACATTCAAAACCCTCTGATAATGCTTGATAAAGGGTTGTAGAAGAATCGAGTCCTCCTGAAAGTAAAACTACAGCTTTCATTTTGCTTGAATTAATATAACAATGTAAAGTTACACTTAATCTGAATCAAGGACAGCATCCATAATGTCAATAAATATTTTGAGAAATATTTTGAGCCTGATTCAAAAATATTTGTAGGAAAATATAAACGGATACGACAAGCTTGGGAACACTCAATTCATATTAAATCTAAGTGATAAATTAGCTATTACCCATAGCTACTCCTTATGAAAATACTTATGAAACAGTAGTATTCAAAACATAAAGATATTAATCTCACCATAGAAAAAATAAACCCGAAGAATCGGGAACTCACAACAAACTTTGAAATTCTTCATAAATAGAACCTCCATGTTACCATCTGGATGGTTTCAGACGGGTTATTTTAGTGTTTCATTAATTAAACACAAATGACCGTATCGTCTCCAAATTTGGTGGTTGAGGAGAGAAAAGTAGTGCAAGAGAGCATCAGCGTGTCAGAACCAAATCCCTATCAGCAGCGCAATCAACTAAAACCGATTCGTATTGGTGTCATCGGGGTGGGTAACATGGGGCAAAATCATGTCCGACTACTCAGTTCGATGAAAGATGTTGAATTAGTAGGTGTAGCAGACATCAATGTTGAAAGGGGTATAGAAACAGCAAGTAAATATAAAGTACGTTTTTTTGAAGATTATTCAGAATTATTACCAAATGTAGATGCAGTTTGTATTGCAGTTCCTACTCGATTACATTACGCAGTAGGAATGAATTGTCTACTGGCGGGAATTAACGTTTTAATAGAAAAACCTATTGCTGCTAATATTTCAGAAGCAGAGTCTTTAGTTAACGCTGCTGCCGAATCTCAATGTATTCTACAAGTGGGTCATATTGAGCGTTTTAATCCAGCATTTCAACAACTTAGCAAAGTGTTAAAAACAGAGAAAGTTTTAGCACTAGAAGCTCACCGCATGAGCCCTTACTCTCATCGAGCTAATGATGTTTCAGTTGTACTGGATCTAATGATTCACGATATTGATTTGCTTATAGAATTAGCAGCCTCGCCAGTAACAAAATTAACTGCTAGTGGTACTCGCGGTCCTGATTCTGGATACTTAGACTATGTTACAGCAACTTTAGGATTTGCAAATGGTATTGTAGCAAATTTGACTGCGAGTAAAATTACTCATCGTAAAATTCGTCGTATAGTTGCTCATTGTAAAAATTCGTTTACAGAGGCTGATTTTCTTCAGAATGAGATATTCATTCACAGACATGCAACCGATACTAAGCAAGGAATTTACCGTCAGGATGGGGTAATTGAAAAAGTTTATACTGGGAATATTGAACCGTTGCGCGCAGAGTTAGAGCATTTTGTCAACTGCGTCCGTGGTGGGAATCAACCTTCTGTTGGTGGGGAGCAAGCATTAAAAGCTTTACGTTTAGCAAGTCTGATTGAACAACTAGCAATAGAAGACAAAGTTTGGAATCCATTAGAATGGGAATCTGAATCAGTAGTAGAGTCTTTGACATCCACACTTTAATAAGCTCAACATTCTAATAAGCCAAATTATTTATTCACCGGAAAAGAAGGGATAGGTAAATTCCCTTCTTTTTTATTGCTAAGGATCCAATTAGTAAAGTACCGTTGAGAGGTAATTTTGAATACAATTTAATTTTTATAAAGCTTGCTCTTACTAGTCAAACACTATCTGTGAACTACCTGAACTACACTGACTGTCGATACAGCTTTAGTCTTCCTTATTTTCGATACGCTTCTTCATCAGTTCAAACCACACAACTCGATTCCCTCGCTGGTAATTCATTTCAACATCTCTCTATCGATTAGGTGTGAGGTTTTTCACTGTTTTAGTTAAAATCTAAAAACTATAGATAAAGAAAAAAAGATATCTAACTATTCTTCAAATTACGCAAAAATTCTAGTTATTATTATTTACGAGTAACGAATTTAGCAATTAATATTACACGCAAAATTAGAAAAATAATGAATAATTAATATAGCTATCTCTATCTTTTGATATGTCATCAATCTATAAAATATAAGTAACTAGTAAGTGCCTCTTACTATTATTTTTATTCAGTTTGATACAAACCCATGTGGCACTGCACTCGTTCGGTTTGCTAACATACTCAGGATAGATGTTCACGATCGGATAGGAACTTATACACTAGTAGTGATTTTAAGTTCATGTTGAAAAGCTTTGGATCTTTAGATAGCAACTATTCTCTGGGTCTTCAGAGGCAAGTAAACAATTGAAGATAGATGAGCGCTGTTTAGTAGATGCTAGCCACAAAATATGTCTTAAAACAGACACTATATTGGATTATAACCTTGCTAGTAAATTACTATGCAACCGTGATATCTATTGCATTGTGGGTTTGCAAAAGCAGATAATACTAGTAATTACTCTTAGACAGAAAAATGTCTTTATTACTACTAAAGTATTACTTTTACCCGCACTTTACAAGATGAACATGATAATTTGTTATAGCTAAGTAGAAACTAGGAGCTTTCATGACAGACCAACCTTCAGCCGCTACCCCTATGAATGCCGCAGCTATACCAATGAATAGGATATCGGCATCTACTCCTATAAATACGACCACAACCCCTAAGCCCAACGGTCATTCACCAGCTAGCAAAACAATCCTAAGTGTAGACTTAGGAAGAACTTCTACTAAAACTTGCGTTAGTCGAGATCCTGAGAGCGTAATGTTTATTTCGGCAAACGTTAAGCAAATGTCTATGGAGCAGGTGCGCGGTGGAGTTTTTGAAGCTCGTGCGACAGATCCTTTAATGGATTTGTGGTTAGAGTATCAGGGTAATGGTTATGCTGTAGGTCAACTGGCTGCTGACTTTGGAGCCAATTTAGGAGTAGGACAGTCCAAAGTAGAAGATGCAATCGTAAAAGTACTAGCTTGTGCTGGCTACTTTAAGATGAGAGACGATATCTCTATTGTGTTGAGTATTCCCTATCATTCTCAGGAACAGTTTGAGAAAGAGAAAGCACAACTCATGAGCCAGGTTAGCGGTCCCCACGTCATGAATTTCCGTGGTGAGTCTGTATCTTTAAATGTTAACAGAGTTTGGGTCATGCCAGAGGGTTACGGCAGTTTACTTTGGTGCGAAGCTCAACCGAAAAAAGGACCTGGGACTCCAGATTTTACAAAAGTTTCTGCAGCCATAGTTGACATTGGTCATCAAACTACCGATTGTTTGATGGTAGACAATTTCCGTTTTGCTAGAGGTGCTTCTAAGAGCGAAGACTTCGGCATGAATAAGTTTTATGAATTAGTAGCTAAAGAAATAGAAGGAGCCGATAGCCAATCTCTATCTTTAATTGCTGCTGTAAATAAGACCAAAGGTGAGCGCGTTTATCGTCCCAGAGGTGCCAGCAAGCCCACGAATCTGGATGACTTCTTACCCAACCTTACAGAAATGTTTTCTCGTGAAATTTGCTCTCGTGTGCTAGCATGGCTCCCAGAACGCGTTACTGATGTGATTTTGACTGGTGGTGGTGGCGAGTTTTTCTGGGAAGATGTACAGCGTCTTCTCAAGGAAGCTCAGATAAATGCTCATTTGGCAGCACCTTCAAGACAGGCAAATGCATTAGGACAATATATTTACGGAGAAGCTCAGATATCCGCAGCTCGCTCCCCTAGGGCTTAATACTGATGTTCCAATGGTCAAAAAAAGTAGTTAAATCTGTTACCTTCGAGCCAGGAGTTGCTGATGAAAGCTTGTTAGACCTTGTTGAAAGGCATCTGGAAAAACAACCAGACAAGTCTTTTAGCGACCTTTGCAAGGACGCATTGTGGCAGTCTTTAGGCGTGCCGGAATCGGTACGCCCAGCAGCAGCCCCTATACCGGTTACTGATGTTGCAATGGGTTCCGAACAACAACAAATTGCTGATTTAAAGCGGCAAATGGCTAACCTTGAGGAGCGTTTTTTCGCAAAAGAATCTAATCGATTACAGATGATGGAAAGCCATATAATGCAGCTCAGCCAACAGCTTGCACAGTTGGCAATCATCATTAATCAAAGTTCAGGAATTCAAGCCTCTACTGAAACAGTTCAGCAAATAGAAGTTGTTCAAAAAGCAACTCCAGCTAATTCCAATCATGCTAAAACATCTCCTCAAGATGTTGATCCTGTCATTAGTCGTATAAGTCAATTTGTGGAAGACTTTTGAAATATATATCGGGGTGTTAAATATTCTTTCAAAAGTTGCTGTCAGACATCTTTTGCAAACCCAAGCAATGTATCTGTAATAGTAAATAATGGCATTTTCTTATCAGTAATTTTGTTGCATTGATGTTTGACAGCGATACTTCCATTTTCTTCCTAAAATGGAGTTCTAGCATGATTAATCCTGTTCAAAATTATTTGTGAAGAAAGAATAGATAATATAAGTGTTCAGAAGAAATAGTAAAAAGTAGTGATGTTTATTTATAATCAATAATCAACATTTAAAGACAGATTTGATCAAAATATACCTAATTTACTGATTTCCTTTGTTACTCTTTAGATTCTGAAGGTGCTAAAATCCATCGAGAAGAAATATATATTAGGATGACTCGATGCCAGTTGCAGTTAAATCAATCAAATTCGGTACAGATGGCTGGCGTGGTGTTATTGGCGATGAGTTCACATTTGAACGTCTAGCTTTAGTAGCACCTGTAGCAGCACAAGTATTATTGGATACTTATGGAGAGCAAGTTGGTAGCCGCACCATAGTAGTAGGTTATGACCGCCGATTTATGGCAGAAGATTTTGCTCGTAAACTTGCTGATACTGTGATTGCGCTAGGTTTTGATGTTTTATTTAGTGAAACTTATGCCCCAACTCCCGCTTTTAGCTGGGCAGCGAAGCAACAAAATGCTTTAGGAGCATTAGTAATTACGGCATCTCATAATCCAGGAAAATATTTAGGCTTAAAAGTAAAAAGTGCCTTTGGTGGTTCTGTACCTCCAGAAGTTACCAAGAAAATAGAAGCAAGACTATCTGAGGAAATCAAACCTGCTCCACTCCCGGGGAAAGAGAGCAAATTCAATCCTTGGGAAAGTTATTGTCAGGGTTTAGAAGGTAAAGTTGATATTACCAAGATCCGGAATGCTATTAATAGCGGTCAGCTAACACTATTTGCAGATGTAATGCATGGTGCAGCAGCAGGTGGATTAACAATGCTGCTTGGCGATAAAGTAAAAGAAATTAATACTAATCGCGATCCATTATTTGAGGGTGGAGCACCAGAACCGTTACCAAAATATTTATCTACCTTATTTAAAACAATAAAAACTCATCGAGCGAATAATTCTGATGGTTTAGCTGTCAGTTTAGTATTTGACGGTGATTGCGATCGCATTGCAGCTGTGGATGGTAAGGGTAATTTCCACAGTTCCCAAATATTGATTCCTATATTAATTGACCACCTTAAGCAAAGACGGAGTTTTGAGGGAGAAATCGTCAAAACTGTAAGTGGTTCCGATTTAATTCCAAAAGTCGCAAAACTGCATAATTTAGATGTTCATGAGACTGCTGTGGGCTATAAGTATATTGCCGATAGAATGCTGGATACGCAAGTGCTGTTAGGGGGTGAGGAGTCGGGAGGAATTGGCTATGGTAGCCATATCCCCGAAAGAGATGCTCTGCTCTCGGCATTATATGTTTTGGAAGCAATAGTAGATTCTCAGCAGGATTTAGGGGACTATTATGCACATTTGCAAGCTCAAGTCGGATTTAGCTCGGCTTATGACCGTATAGATTTACCTTTAGCTAGTATGGAAGTGCGATCGCGTTTGCTAGAGCAGTTGAAAAATCAACCTCTAACTGAAATCGTTGGTAAGAAAGTAGTTGATTGCAAAACTATTGATGGTTATAAGTTTCGTCTGGAAGACAATAGCTGGTTGATGATCCGCTTTAGTGGTACTGAACCTGTTTTGCGTTTATATTGCGAAGCTGCCGATTTAGAGACTGTGCATAAGACTTTAGCATGGGCTAAAAATTGGGCTGAGTAGATTTAGTAGATTAGTAATATTTAGTAACATTTAGTCATCCCCCGATTCATCGGGGGATGATGTCAATTATTATGGATTTTGATTGAGAATTTTTCACAACTTTTAATTCAAAATTTGTTAATTATAAAACTTATTGACTATGAAACTTGTTGTTGCTACTGGTAATCCAGGTAAGTTGAAAGAGATGCAAGCTTACCTGACTGATTTTGAATGGGAACTTCAGCTTAAACCTGAAAATTTAGAAGTCGAAGAAACAGGAGATACTTTTGAGGAAAATGCTTGTTTAAAGGCTTCTGAGGTCGCTAAAGCCACACAACACTGGTCAATTGCAGATGATTCTGGTTTGCAGGTAGATGCTTTAAATGGAGCACCAGGAGTCTATTCTGCTCGTTATGGTAAAAATGATCTTGAACGCATTACTAGACTCCTAAAAGAATTAGAAAATCAAGAGAATCGCCAAGCTCAATTTGTCTGCGCGATCGCTCTTGCTCGTCCTGATGGGAATATTGTTCTACACTCAAAGGGTATTTGCCAAGGAGAAATTCTTCATCAAGCAAGCGGTGAAGGTGGTTTCGGCTACGACCCAATATTTTATGTTCCTGATAAGCAACTAACCTTTGCCCAAATGACACTAGAGTTGAAGCGCTCAGTTAGCCATCGGGGCAAGGCACTTGCTGATTTAATCCAAAAGTTGAAACTGTTAGACTCTGATTCTGTCCAGAAAGTATAAAATTAAAGTATAAATTTTAAAATTTACACTTTAAAATTAAAACTTTACAATTTAAGAATCATGGGAATTATTGTCTAGTTTGCTGTTTTAAACAACATTGGTCAAAATTGTTAGACAGATTATTAGACTTTACTTAGACTGCTTCCATATTTTTTTCTCCAGTCCTTATTCTTACAACCTGCTCCACTGGAGATATAAATATTTTACCATCACCAATTTCACCAGTGCGGGCAGCAGCAATAATTTTGTCTACTACCATATCTACTAAATTATCTTCAATGACAATTTCTATTTTTAATTTTTGCAAAAATTCTACAGTGTATTCAGAGCCTCTATATCGCTCAGTTTGACCTTTTTGTCGTCCAAAACCTCGGACTTCTGAAACAGTCATTCCCACAACACCAGCATTAACCAGTGCGATTTTAACTTCATCCAACTTAAATGGGCGAATGATAGCTTCTACCTTTTTCATCCTTATCTCCTTATTTCGGTGGGTTCCTTGTTTATTTATCTAATCAGATCCGTTGTACTTTTGAGCAGTTGATACAACAGTTCAAATAAATATTTATTATTTTCCCCATGAACTAACACTAGATGCCTTGACTACTTGATTACAGTAGAATTAGCCACCATTACCCATTTTGATATTTAATTTTGCCTACAAATTAAGCTTTATCCTGAAGTTCCTTGTATTTCGTCTCTCAACATCACTTATATATATTTGATTTTACTTATGTTTTTAATTAGCGATTTTGAAGTCCCAAAATCGGTCTGACAATCAGGTATCCTGCACCAAAAGCTGCAAAGACAATTAAGAGAATTGCGATCGCCAAAAACCAACCATTAGCTGCTGATGCTTCTCGCGGACGAGAACGATAATAACGTACTTCCTGCTCTTCTACTAAGATAGGTTCTCCTACAGAACGAGGACGGGGAGTTCTTAGCTGCGGGTTATAAGGATTATTGCGCTTAATTCGCGGGGCATTCTCAATTTTCTCCGTGAGGTTACGGGATGAATTTGTGTGTCTTGATTGAGGATTAGATATTTGGGGATGAGATTCGGCAAAGCTTTGCAATTGTAAAACAGATTGAGTGACCTTAGCAATTTCTTGGCGTAATTGCTGATTTTCCCTAACTAATTGTTGATTTTGATTGGCTAAAGCATCTAATTTCCCCTGTGCTGCCTGTAATTCAGCAGCTAAATCCCGATATACCGATATAGGCACAGTGGATGAATGACCGCGAGAAACTGGATAACCTACTTTACCATTTACGGGTTGTGAGATAGTTCTCATAAAATATTTGGTATAAAAAGTGTATGTGTTCAGCTAAGCGCCGATAAAGAACGAAATACAAAACTATGCCCAAGAATAATAGAAAAGAGGATAATGAGCAAAGACTTTTATTCACAATTAAGAAATTAAATTTTTAAGTTTAGTTAGATATCTGTTAAATATTAATTATTTTTCCTAACCTGAGATAGATGAAGGAGGAAAATAAGTAGAATAAACAGTGAGTTTAGGACTCGAAGTTAGTAGGAAGGGAGTATCATAAACAAGCTATTATAAATTACTGATGACCGATTATTCCTCCTTTCTTAACAATGGGAAAAAATGTCCTACAGGTCCTTGTCCATGACCAATTGCTAAAGAAGATTTTAAAGCCGTAGTCACATATTTTTTTGCTTTTTCAACAGATGTCAGTAAATTTTCTCCTTTAGCCAAATTTGCAGCGATCGCAGCAGAAAGAGTACAGCCGGTACCGTGGGTGTGCTTTGTGTATACTGGCTCTGTGCGCAGAACTTTTATGGTATCTCCATCAAAGAAAATATCTACTCCTAATGCATTTTCAGACATTCCTCCACCTTTGACTAATACTGCCTTTAGGGTAAGTTTATCTACAAGAATATAAGCAGCATTTTTCATATCTTCTAAAGAATTGATCTCTATACCACTGAGAATTTGGGCTTCGTAACGATTGGGAGTAACAATCTCTGATAAGGGAATTAGCCTTTCTTGCAAAGCTTTAACAGCGTTGTTATCAATCAATTGTGCTCCAGTCCGAGATACCATCACAGGGTCTAAAACTAATTGAGGAATGCTGTTTTGAGGAATATTACTTGATATTTGTAGGGTTTCTATTTTTTCTGCTACGGCAATAATAATTTCTTCGTTGAGCAGCATACCGGTTTTTACTGCTTGTACTCCAATATCTTTCACTACCGCTTCAATCTGAGCCTTAACCATCGTCTTGGACATTGCATCGACTCGATTTACCCCTAAAGTATTTTGGGCTGTAATGCAGGTAATAGCACTAGTTCCATGTACACAATGAAAAGCAAAAGTGCGCAAATCGGCTTGAATCCCTGCACCTCCACCACTATCAGAACCAGCAATAGTTAAAGCTACGGGCACATTAGATATTTGACTCATGTTAATTTTCTAGTATTTTTCTCGTCCTTTAGCTGCAAAATTTATTCGGACTTACGCAAAATCAACGTAATTCCGTCATTACGTTTGCGTAGCATGTCCGTTAGGACTTTCCGTTTGCGACGTATAAGCTCTATCGAGCACGCTAACGCGTTTGCATAGCATAACGTAGTTAACGCATAGTTCTTGAGATTGCTTCCCTACACTACGTGACCGTCGCTTCGGACAAATCTTCGTTGCGTAAGTCCTGACTAAAATATAAAAATCATAGCTATTTATTTGTATAATATTCAATAATTGCTCAAGTAAAAATACTGTAAGCAATAAAATTTTTTTTATAAAAAAAATTATTTTGTAAAAGTAGAGATAAATCTTAAATATATTTCTTAGGAAGAATAGACTTCGGAATAATATCTTAAAAAATTATTTAAATTAACGCTTTTCTTTGGTAAATTTAATAAATATATCTCTTTAGGAAGATGCTAAAAAATATATTTTTAGATAAATAATGTAATTATTAAAAAAATAAAATATTTTTTTGTTCGCAGATATATATTATCTATGTATAATATTACATTAAGTATAGTTAATTTTTTTGTATATTTTTTTTCATAGTATTGGGCAGTGTAATGGTAACTGTGAAACAGCAAAAATATTTACATAAAAAGCAACATTCACACAGCCTATGACTTGATTACCAAGCGTAAATTAAAAAAAATATTTGTTTACGCCTAATTTAGTGTTTTTGACAATAAGCGTCATAATAATAATTTCATGACCAACATCAGTAATTTACATTTGTTGGCGGCAAACGGTTCATCAGCCGTGGCTTCCTCAGTAGATGAAGAACTTCAAAAGCGATTAAGTTTGTATGAAGCTTTTCTCAAGGTGTACGAGCACAACAGTAGTCTCTTAGAGCAGATTCTTCAATTAGAAGACAAAGACACATCTCTTCTTGGAGAAAGGCAGAAATACGTACAAGCGATAGAAAACGATGGTGCTGCTTATGTGATTACTAATTTGTGTGAAGGGAAAACTCAAAGTTTACAGCAACCCCAGAAAATTTGGACGATTGGACGCGCTCTTCATAGTGGGATTCATGTGAGTGATCGTTACATATCTCGTCGTCATGGAGCAATTCAGTATGTTAAGGATAAGGGTTTTTACCTGATTGATTTTGGTAGTAAAAATGGGTCCTATATTAATGACAAACAAATTTGTCAACCAACCAAACTTAAAGATGGCGATCGCGTTCGTTTAGGACACTCAAATTTTTCATTCTTTATAAATTTGTCAACTCAGGTTTTACCTACTGTTGCTGTAGAATTATTAATGCAGCTTGTGCCAAATTCTAATTGTAATAAGGCTAATATAGAACGACATTACTCCAGTCAAACCAAAGCTGTGGCTGTGGAGTTAGATAAGATAGCACAAGTTTCCCCAGACAATAAAGTAGCGGGTATGTGTAAACCAAATTTGTCTGCTCTTTCAAAGTTAGAAGAATATCTAAATGCAAATCAGAAATCGGAAATACTAGACTATTTTTTTAACCGTCATTCTTCAGTATCTTCATCACCCAAAGAATAAAACAATATTTATAATTACATTTCAATTACACTTTTATTTTATAAATAAACCGCACCACAAGTAGTGCGGTTTATTTATATATTAGGGAAAAGGATTGTAGAAAGAAGGATAGTAAAATAAAGAAAATTCTACATATCTAGAATTTAACTGGTCAAAAAACTGATTTTTCTAAGTTTTTATCTGTTTTTCTAACATTACTCTTCCTCTTCATCCTCGTCATCGCTGCTATTATCTACACTATTCCCAGGAGCAACAGAGTTCGCTGAGACAACAGCACCTAAATCTAATTTTTCTCGTACAAGAGACCTAATCTTTTCAGCAAATTCTGGATTCTCTTCTAGGTATTTAATAGCGTTATCCCTACCTTGAGAAATATTATCGCCATTGTAACTGTACCAAGCACCTTTCCTACTGATGACTCCTGTCTCCTCAGCTAAGTCAACAACACAACCAAGTAAGGAAATTCCCTTACCGAAAATTACGTCAAATTCAGCAATCCGAAAAGGTGGTGCAACCTTATTTTTGGCAACTTTAACTTTAACTCGAATACCGAATTCCTCAGTGCCTTTCTTCAAAGTTTGAATTCGACGAATATCTAAACGTACAGAACAATAATACTTTAAGGCATTACCACCAGTAGTCGTTTCTGGATTGCCGTAGCTAATACCAATTTTTTGACGTAACTGGTTAATGAAAATAACTGTGCAGCCAGATTTACCGATATTACCAGTAATTTTACGTAAAGCTTGGCTCATCAATCGTGCTTGTAAACCTACATGGGTATCCCCCATATCCCCTTCAATTTCTGCACGGGGAACCAATGCTGCAACCGAATCTACAACCACAATGTCAACTGCTGCTGAACGCACCAACTGGTCCACAATTTCTAAGGCTGCTTCCCCAGTATCGGGCTGGGAAACCAATAGGTTTTCAATATCTACACCTAATGCTGAGGCATAGGTTGGATCTAGAGCATGTTCTGCATCTACAAAAGCAGCAATACCACCACTCTTTTGAACTTCGGCGATCGCATGTAGAGCTACAGTAGTTTTCGCAGAGCTTTCAGGTCCATAGATTTCAATTACTCGTCCTTTTGGTAAACCTCCTCCTAATGCTAAATCTAAAGTCAGTGCGCCAGTGTTAATTGTTTCAACTTTCATGCGGGAGGCATCACCCAGACGCATGATTGTTCCTTTACCAAAAGTGCGCTCAATTTGGTTAAGCACCATATTTAGTGCTTTTTCCTTGCCAGCGTTTTCGCTTTTTTTACTATTATTAGTAGTGGTGTTAGCAGCCATCTTTGCCTCTAAATATACAAAGTTTTTAGAAGTACTTATGCGAAATTATTAATTAGTTTCTGGCTATTTAGCTCATCTATTTTTTTAGCTTGTACAGGTTTTAATCTCCGCCAGAGTTTCGATTTTTACAACCGTCTGGGTCGCTAATCCTTATTCAATTGACCGGTGAGGGTTGGTAAGACAGTGTGAATAAACAACTGCGTTCGCGGAGTTTCTCTTTTAGAGATATCCAGAGGATCATCGCTTTTCCCCTCGTTTCCCGGTTGTGTATTGATGAGAGCTAATAGCTCAGAATTCTTATAGAACAGATATACTATTTTAACGGAAAATTATCAAAGTGGCTCCAATAGTTTTGAAAAACTTGACAAGATTTTAACCTGGAAGGCATTTACTCCCAATAGTAATAAATTACTATATCAAAATCTTAAACGTTCATATAAATATAATCTTTGTTTGATAGTTTCCATTAACTTATTTATGGAATTAAGTAGGTTGGCGGAAATAAATCGAACTATGTAACAGAATATAAATTGCGCTCGAATAGCTGATTTACATGAAATCCAAGCTTATTTACAAAACTAAACTTAGTTATGTTTTTTTGAACCGACTTACTTATTTATGGAATTTGAGTGCAAGATTGTACTTTTGCCATAGAAGGTCTTGCAAGCACCTCAGGTAAAGGATACATGGGGTTTCGATATGCAGTCAAATGAAGCAAAAGCATTGATACCTCAACTGTGTTTGGGTAACAGCTTTGATGAGTAAAAAATAGCTATAACAGGAGATGGAGAAAACTATTCGCGGTGCTCTTGAGTGCTTGAACAAAGAAGTCAGCATATAGGTAGCAGAAGATACACTTAGTTTATGTGCCGATGTCAGTCCCGATAAAAAGTTGAAGAAGAACAGTAATATTCCCACTTCAGTCATTTTACTTTTGCCTCTGGGTCAGACAAATAAAACTACTGTGAAGAAATATTACTGACATAAATAAAAGTGTTTTTAAAGCAGGATTAAAATTGAAGAGAGGCTGAGAATGGGAGTTCCAAATGAAGTTATTGAATCAGCATGGCAAGCCTTAGAAGCAGGTATTATTAATTATCAGGGTCGTCCTGTGGGAACGGTAGCTGCTCGCGATCTCGAAATGGATGCTCTGAATTATGACCAATGCTTTACTAGAGATTTTTTTGTTTCAGCATTGGCTTTTCTAATGAAGGGAGAAGTAGAAATTGTTCGCAATTTTCTTCAGGAGACTTTAAAGCTTCAAAGTAGTGAAAAGCAGATGGACTGTTATAAACCTGGTCAAGGTTTAATGCCTGCTAGTTTTAAGGTAGATCATAGTGGGAAAGAAGAATATCTAATTGCTGACTTTGGGGAACATGCGATCGCTAAAGTCGCACCTGTAGACTCAGGTTTTTGGTGGTTATTGATGTTACGAGCTTATGTAAAAGCTACCAATGATTTATCACTAGCTCGTACGCCAGAATTTCAACGGGGTATTAAGCTTTTAATAGATATTTGTCTAACTACTCGTTTTGATATGTTTCCGACGATGTTAGTTGCTGATGGTTCATTTATGATTGACCGTCGGATGGGGGTATATGGTTATCCTCTTGATATACAAGCTTTATTTTATAATGCATTACGAGCAGCTAGGGAGTTATTAGTTCCGGAAGATGAGTATATAGATGTTATCAAAGAACGTTTAGGACATTTAGCTTACTATTTAAGACTTTATTATTGGCTTGATGTTGACCGTCTTAATGAAATCTACCGTTATAAAACAGAAGAATATGGTATTAAGGCAGTAAATAAGTTTAATATTTACCCAGATGCAATTCCTGAATGGTTAAAAGATTGGTTCCCAGATGAGGGTGGTTTTTTTGTTGGTAATCTCGGACCTGCAAGAATGGATTTCCGCTTTTTCTCTCAGGGTAATTTAATGGCAGTCATCGGTCAGTTAGCTTCTGAAGAACAATCTCAAAGCATCATTGATTTAATTTCTGTTCGCTGGGATAGTTTAGTTGGAAGAATGCCGATAAAGGTATGTTTTCCTGCGATCGAAGGACGAGATTGGGAAATAGTTACCGGGTGCGATGCCAAAAATACTCCCTGGTCTTATCATAATGCTGGTAATTGGCCCTTTCTAATATGGTTATTAACTGCTGCTAGTTTGAAAACAGATAGAAGTGAACTAGCTCAATTTGCTTTGGAAACTGCTGCTAAACGTTTATGTAAAGATAACTATCCAGAGTATTATGATGGTAAGAATGGTCGATTGATTGGTAAAGAAGCTAGGAAATTTCAAACTTGGACGATTGCCGGTTTCTTAGTTGCTTATGAGTTAGTAAATAATCCTAAGCATTTAGAACTTATCAGTTTTCCGGAAGATGATGTACTTATTGCTTGCTCCCAAGAATTACCAACCTAATACAACTTCTTCTGGATCTACAGCTGCACGTCCAGCACGAGAATATTCTAATAGTCCATTAATTAAACCTTCCATCCGCGACACTCGCGATCGCATTAATTCTATTTGATGTCTAGTATCTTCTGTTAAAACTTCTTCTAAGTCTTCTTCTAGCCATTGTGAGAGGTTAGAAATTTCTCGCAGTGGTGCTTTCAGGTCATGAGATACGATATAAGCAAAGCGGTTAAGTTCATCTTTTTGTCGATTCGCAGCTTCTAAATCTTGAGTTCTTCTTTGCACTCTAGCTTCTAAGTCATCATTAAGAATTGCGATCGCAATAATAAAATAAGATAGTACTATTGCACTATTAATAACTATATTTAATGCATCAGATAAGGAAGAAGCGAGTAAAAATTCCTTCATATATAGATGAAATAAAATATTCCATAATATCCATATTTTAGATCGATGTTTCTACTAAGTTGCTAGAAACATAAATTCAGACCTATTATTTAAGCAGCATCCAAACTTATAGTTTTATGTCTTGGATGATAGGAGAATAAGATATAAATATATATAAATGGTAACTTAAAGAGAGTCCCTTTTTTTAATTAGTATATTGTTTGAATCAGTAAAATGTAGTCAAACATAGGCTAATTTCTACAAATAATTATTCCTCTCTATTACATCTGTATTCATGGAAATTATTCAGTGTCTACATATAGCTATCCTAGTTACCGATCTTCAGAAATCTGAAGACTTTTATGGAAAGGTTCTTGGCTTACAGAAAGTAGAACGCGATAGAAAATTTCCAGGTTCCTGGTTTGGGGTGGGAGAATTTCAAATTCATTTAATAGTTACACCTTCAGTATCTATCCATCTTTACCATGAAAAATGGGGACGCAATCCCCACTTAGCTTTCTCAGTTTCTGATTTAGAAAGTATGAAAAAGCTGTTAGTTAAATATAACTGTCCCATGCAACCGAGTTCTTCTGGTCGTGCAGCTGTATTTACACAAGACCCTGATGGAAATATTATCGAGATTAGTTTAGCAGTCTAAATTTAGCACTGACGTAATTGCGCGATCGCGACTACAATTTCATCAATAGCTTTGCGAGTAATTCTGGCTGAGTTTTGGCTGTTGTTTGTGAGAATGCTAAATACTATAGGTTGATAATTGGGTACATTAACGTATCCTGCTAAGGAAACCACACCAGTCATAGTTCCGGTTTTTGCTAACACAATACCCTCAGCAGCAGTGTTAGAAAAACGAGATTTGACAGTACCGGTTTTACCAGCATTAGGCAAGGATGTATAAAATATAGATGCTTGGGGAACTCGCGCCATTCCCTGTAATAATTGTACTAAAGCCTGAGGACTAATTAAGTTTTTTCGGGATAGTCCGGAACCATCCACTAGACTATAATTTTTGGGGTCAACTCCTATTTTTTCTAAAGTGTCCTGGAGTACTTCTAAACCTAATACTGAAGTTGGTTGATTAGATTGATTAGGTTTTGGTGTTTTCTTAAATGCTAGAGTTTTTAATAAAGCTTCTGCAAACAGGTTATTACTATCAACGTTTGTAGTTTTTATTAACTCAGATATAGATGGAGAATTAACAGCAGCAATTTCTTGTTGATTATTTTTACCCGTCCCATTTATAGTTCTACCTACAGAAATTTTTTCTTGAAGTAAACTTGCACGGAATTTACGTATAAAATGTTCAACGGGATCGAATACAGCGATCGCTGTTACATCTGGTTGAGAATTGACTGCAATTCTTCCATTTATTCGGAAAGTTGCACTTTTTAGGTCGCGGTTAAATTCAATATATTTGCGAGTGTTTTTTGGCGCTGTAACGGTATTATTTACTAGCTTCCATCTAAATCCTTCTGTAGGGTCATCCCATTTAACTTGCGGGGGTTTACCTACCGATGTGGGAAATAGTCTAACAATAGAAGCGTTTTCGTTTAAAATTAAGCTATTAACATGAGTACCATAGTAGAATTGTACATCTTCCCACATCCAGCTAGGATGTACTGTTTCCCCTTGGAAATAACTATCATCAGCAACTAATTGATTGATACGACGAATACCTTTTTGACGTAATTGCTGGCTGAGTATATCTAATTGTTTATCTGTTAAGCTTGGGTCTCCTCTACCCACTACCCGTAAAATACCATTCCCATCTTGATATATAGAAGTACGAATTCGGTAATCTTTACCCAATGCAAGTAAAGCAGCAGAAGTAGTGAAGAGTTTTGTAACGGAGGCTGGGGTAAAATATTTTTCGGAATTACGACTATAGAGTGTTTGTCCCCCCGTTAGCTTTTTGATTAATATCCCCCAATTAGAACGACGATATTGAGGACTATTAATAATTCTGTTAATTTTTGACGGTAACTGCGTCGAGCAAATCTTTTGGCTATTATTACTTTTAGATGTAGGTATTTGTACCTGTGCATTTACAGCTTCGGGTTTAATATATAGTTGAGCACTTATTAACAAAAATAATAAGCCTATAGAGATTTTTTTTGACATTCTTGAGAATATAGGTAAGTCTTCGTGACTATTTAGAGTGATTTTAAGTGTTTGTAGTTCCAATATTATCTTCAGATATTATTTTTTGAAACTTGTTATTTTGAAACTTGTTATTTTTTGCAACTATTGAGTGCTCCTCAAAATAAATCTAACTAATATAGAGATATACAAAAGGCACAGAATTACTGTGCCTGTCAAATTAGGATTGCTTATAATATTTAACTAGAGATGCTATAAATAAGTCTCTAATTCTTATACCAATTCTATTTTGACGACAATGTCATTATAATCAACATCTCCACCGTAAGGTAAATCCTCAAAACCGAAGGTATTATCAGCAATTAACTTCACATGGTCGAACCCATCGCTATTCGCTCCCAGATATGGAGAATAAACAATCGGATCGTCATCAATATCATCATTTCTCAATTGATCGACACTACCATCAACAATCAATAAAGGAGCGAGAGTATCATCAGCATCTATATTTGCTGATATTGTTATACTTTCCTCATCCTCAGTTCTCAGCTCTACAGTCTCTCCGGTGACAGAATCAACAAAAAGATTGTCAAGTATAGTCTGTTGATAGAGCGGATCTGTAGGACTGACACCATTAACGCTACCGCTAGAATCATCAATTTTGTAAAAGTAAACCGAGCTATCGTAATCAGCTTCTCGTTCTACAGAAAAATTGACCTGTGTTTGAGTTGTAATATTCTGAAATTCTATAAATTCAGATGAATCAGCTTCCTGCACAAATTCAAGAGTAGATACAGTTTCAGAAGCGTTAGTAGGTTCTACAACAACCTGTAAGTCCTGTTCTTCAACAGCATCACTCACCGGAACCCCCTCATCAATAGGCTCTTCTTGAGATACTTGCAGTACTTCTTGTTCCCTAAATTCGCTACTGGTAGGAACAGAATCTTCAACAAGGTTTTCTACAACCCACAATTCTTGTCCATTTACACCATCATTTGCATTCAACAGCAGTTTATCGTCAACAACCTCAAGTTCATAAATCGAAGAACTACCACTCTCAGAAGAAATATCTGCGACCAGATAAGTACCTTCGGAAGTCCCATCAGTTAACCATAGCTCATCTCCATGTTCACCATTATTTGCAGTGAAAAATAACTTACTATCAAATTCAGTAAAATTAGTAGCATAAGAGCGATCGCTTCCAGGATTAATATCTTTGAGGAGGTTAGTCCCTGCTTCGGTTCCATCGCTAATCCAAAGTTCGCTTCCACTGTTACCATCATTCGCTGTAAATATCAGGTTTCCTTGGAATTCAACAAAGTCATCAACAAAAGAACTATCTATTCCAGAATTAATATCTTTGAAGAGAGTAGTACCTTCAAAAGTACCATCACTTACCCATAATTCATGACCACTTTGACCATCATTGGCACTAAAAAATAGCTTGTCTTGGAATACGATAAAGTTACTAGCAGCAGAGTCATTACTCCCAGGAAGAATATCTTTGAAGAGAGTAGTTCCTTCTGTGGTACCATCACTTACCCATAACTCATTTCCAGCATCATTAGTTTGGGCGCTAAAAAATAGCTTATCTTGGAATTCGATAAATTCCCCAGGAAAAGAGCTATCATTTCCTGGATTAATGTCTTTAAGAAGAACAGTTCCATCTGGGGTCCCATCACTTACCCAAAGTTCCCGTGCATTATTCTCATCTCCTGCAGTAAAAATTAATTTGTCTTGAAATACTATAAAATCTCCAGGAGCAGAACCACTACTTCCAGGTACGATATCTTTAAACATAAAGGTACCTTCAGAAGTCCCATCACTCACCCATAATTCATACCCGTTTTCACCATTATCTGCCCTAAAGAATAATTTATCTTGAAAGACGATAAAGTCGTAAGGAGCAAAATTCTCGTCGCTAGGAAAAATATCTTTAAGAAGATTGGTACCTTCTGTGGTACCATCAGTTACCCACAATTCATATCCATTATCACCATCATCTGCCCTGAAGAGTAACTGATCCCCAAATACGGTAAATCCAGCTGGATTAGAACTATTACTTCCTGGATTAATATCTTTGAAGAGATTGGTACCCTCTACAGTACCATCACTGACCCATAGCTCATATCCATTATCACCATTATCAGCACTGAAAAATAACTGATCTTGGAATAATGTCAAGTTTGCAGGATTGGAACCACCATTTCCCACACTTATATCTTCTAACAGACTGATGGAGTAATTATTTGAGGGAGACACTCTATTAAATCCTTAGAACACTTACGATTTTCAATCGTTTATATATCAATACCAACACAATCAAATATAGGAATTTCATGGCTGGGATCAATAATACAAACTCAAACCACCAATGGAACATTGTACAGTAATATACTTCCAACAATGTCTTACATAACACTTTTATATAAGGGATATCATGACTAATTCTGTTAGTTTTTACACACAATTATGAATATACTAGATATTACTTTTACAAATAGGGAAACACTACAGTTTAATAGCTATATAACAATATAAAGTGGTAGCTTTGATTTTTCAAAAACTGTACAGCATAAACCCAATGGTGTTTTGAGAGCAGAATTTAATTTAGAGTAGCTACTTATGTAAAGTCACTTAACATTTAATTTGATTGTGACAAGTATATTTACTACTGATGCTCATAGTGCGATTTGTTACAATAAATCGATAAAAAAAAATAAAATATTTTCTTAATAAAAAAGATGGATAACTTATGTATACCCATCCAAAAATGATTTATTTTGCTAAAAAATTAAAATATTTTTGTTGCTTTATCTTCACTGTATTAAGTGTTTGCACTCATCTTGACTAAAAGCTTTAGACAAGGTATGTAAATTAACCATTACCCTCTATCTAAATATTCCGAAGAAATAGTAAGAAGTTAAAGCTTATCACCACATTCTGGGCAGAAATGATTACGTGGATTGTTCTTAGCACCACAGTTCCCGCAGTAAATCGGGTTGTGCTCTATCTTTGGTAGTTGTTTTGCTAAACCCACCATCTGTGCATTATTTTTCCCTGGAGCTACCATAGGATAGCAATTTTCATCTTTCTTGACTCGGACATCAACTACTACAGGTCCATCGTAAGCTAAAACTTTGGCAATAGTATCCTTCAACTCGTCGCGGGAACTAATAACAAGACCTTTTACACCGTAAGCTTGACATAATAACTCTATATCAGGCATTCCTACTTCCATATTCGAGTTAGAATAACGTTCTCCGTAAAAAGCTTGCTGCCATTGACGTACCATTCCCTGCCAGCCATTATTAATGATAAATGTCTTAACATTTATGCCGTATTGCGCTAAAGTCCCTAATTCTTGCAAATTCATTTGGAAACTAGCATCACCACTTATGCAAATAACTTCCTGCTCAGGAAAAGCTACTTTTGCTCCCATGGCTGCGGGTAACCCAAAACCCATTGTTCCCAAACCAGCACTAGAAATCCAGCATCTAGGACCATTTTTGAGGAACTGAGCAGCCCACATTTGATGCTGTCCTACATCGGTTGTGTAAATTGCATCCGGAGCTTGATTAGAAATTTCTACGATCGCTTCTTGGGGAAATATACTATCTGAATTCTCAGGTATTATTAAAGGATATTCTTCCTTCCAACGATTAATTAAATTTAACCATTCTTGGGTTTGTTGGGGTGAGTTTTTGATGCTGGTCTCTCTAATGCGACGCAACATTGAATCCAATACTTTACCAACATCTCCAACAATTGGTACATCAGGGACGCGATTTTTTCCTACTTCGGCAGGATCAATATCAATATGAATTACCTTTGCCCGAGCCGCAAATTCGTCTAACTTACCTGTAACTCGGTCATCGAAGCGGGCACCAATACAAATTAATAAATCACAATCTGTAACAGCAAAGTTAGCATAGGCAGTACCGTGCATTCCTAGCATCCCTACAGAAAGAGGATGATGTTCATCAAAAGCACCAATGCCCATTAAAGTTGTAGTTACAGGAATATTGAATAACTCTGCTAGCTCCTGAATTTGCTTATGGGCATTAGAAGCGATCGCTCCACCACCAACATACATCAAAGGACGACGACTTTCCTGTATGAATTCAATCGCCATATTAATCTGCTTGGGATTCCCTTTGACTGTGGGACGATAGCCATCTAGCTTGATAGAACCAGGTAAGACAGGTAGATACTCAAATTCTTCAAATGCTACATCCTTGGGTACATCAATCAGTACTGGTCCAGGACGACCGGTACTTGCAATGTGAAAAGCTTCAGCAACAATGCGACCCATATCTCTAGGGTCACGCACAACATAGGAATGTTTGACAACTGGTAGGGTAATTCCGTAAATATCTGTTTCCTGAAATGCATCAGTACCAATCATCGGACGAGGAACTTGTCCAGTAACCACAATCATCGGGACTGAGTCCATGTAAGCGGTTGCAATCCCGGTGACTAAATTTGTTGCTCCCGGACCCGAAGTCGCAAAACAGACTCCAACCTTTCCTGTCGCACGAGCATAACCGTCAGCAGCATGAGATGCACCTTGTTCGTGTCTGACTAAGATATGCTTGATTCCGCAACCAGTTTCCTCATATTTATACAAATCATCATAGATTGGTAAAATCGCTCCACCGGGATAACCAAAGATAAACTCAACACCGTGATGCTTCAGACTATCAAGTAAAGCAAAGCCACCAGATACACGTTTGGGTTTTTTATCTAGCGGTAAAGAATTTAGGGAAGGATCTTGTTTACTTAATTGGGAAGCAGTTGCAGAATGGTCTCCAGCCGAAACACTTCGTGAAAGCACGGGCAAACCTCAGGATATAGCTTAAATTTATGCACAAGTTCTGTATTTAAGAATTCATTTTAGTGTAAAAGTTTAAGATTAAGAAGTTATTTCAGTTACCAGTTGGGGGGAAGAAAAAATCACCTTAAGTGATGAACTAGTGGAAGGTTGAAATAGCCAATAGTAAGTAGCTATGGAGCTTATAGCCACTCCTCACTGCTTACAACCCATCGTCTGCTGTTAACTAATCCCTAATTATTATATTAATATTTCCTGACTTTTCCTAAATAACATCTTTCAGAACTTTACGAGTGTTTCGCCAAGTCCAGAAACCGATGATGACTACAACAAAGCTCATTGCTAGTAAAACCGGACGCAAACCAAACAAACTAGTTAAGCGTTCGGTGATTAGTAATGGTGCAGATAGGGCGATATTGACCAGGTGATTTTGAAATCCGAATACTCTACCATGCATTTCAGGGGGAGTTTGTTGCTGTACTAGGGTCTGCATAGGTACTGCAATCATTGCTGCACCAACTCCTAACAAAGCACTCAAGCACAGTGCAAAAAATAAATTATGAGTCAGGGTAAAGACCCCTAAAACAAACCCCATGCTCAAAAAACCAAATAGGGGCAGAGGTTTATGATGAAATTTATCACCCCAATGTCCTAATATTCCAGCACCAGAAACAATACCTACTCCTGCTGCTGCAAGAAAAAAACCAAATTGTTTTTCTTCTAAACCAAATTCCTGAGTTAGTCGAATAGTAAGGGCAACTAGAGCCGCAAATACACAATATAAAGCCGTCAATTGCAGCAATGCATTTAAAACTAAGCGATTTTTCTTCAAATAGCGCAGGCTATCTTTAAATTCGACTAAAGGATTAACTGATGTGTTTTTCTTTTCTTTATTTTCCCTTAACCTAACTGGTATCTTAATTAAAGAAGATATCAAATATAGTGCGCCGACAATAAATTCTTGACCGTATTTTTCACCAATAAAACTTTCACCAAAACTGAGCAAATTACCACCAATACCAAAACCAACTATGATCGCTCCCATCATAGTGCTCGTAAACAGAGCATTCGCAGCCATTAAATTCTGTCGTTTAACTAAAATCGGAATAGCTGCTTGTTCTGCTGGAGCAAAAAATTGTACAACTACAGAATTGACAAAAGTAATTAGCAATAAAATTGCAAATTGTCGCGGCAGAAATGGAATCGCAATAGTCAACAGTCCCCTTAATAGATCTGAACCAATCATTATTGGCTTCTTGGGAAAACGATCAACAATAATTCCCCCTACCGAACCTAATAAAATTGCTGGTAGAGTAAAAGCTAAAAATAAATTTGCTCGTCTGGTATCTTCTATTCCCGGAGGAATCGGATACTTTACTAATAAAGCGATCGCTAAAACAAAAAAGATTTTGTCTGCCAGTTGACAAATAATTTGCCCGATCCATACCAGCAAGAAATTTCGATTCTTGAGTACGGCTCCAAATCCTTGATTCACAGCAGCTGGTTCAGTTGGAAACATCAGAAAATTTGCAATATTGGGGTCTATATGGGGATTAAGTTAAACGATTTCAGTATTACTATCATCTTTTATATTGTCTCTATTTCTCACTCCCATTTCTAATGTTGCTTTTCCGGACTAATTGATTCCACGAAATTTAACTATCAAATTTGACTAAAAAATCTGGTTATAATCTTTTAGAATTTCATATAAAAATTCCGTTGCACTTACGCAAGAACTGGTATACTCAGAATGTGTATCTAAATCTACCCATAATCCCTTTACTAAATCAGGCGATCGCCATAGTTCCAAGTGAGAAACTGATGGCTGTGCATAAAAGTTATTCTTCCCACCTCCAAGCAATAACGAACTCCAATGAGTAAAATAATCATGGCTCATCCGATGAATAGGGAAGCTCCCCAATAGAGGTACACCCCAACCATCAATTGCAATCAAGGCTTTGACATTACCTCCTTGGGATTGCCACAAATGTGATGCACCAATCGCCCCTACTACACCAGCGCTAAAACTAATGAAGACTAATGGCGTATCTAAATTATTGCCTAATTTTTCTTTTAAAAAACTGACGATATGATACGAAGATAATATTAGTATATTTTCACTAAGTGGCATAAGTATTTCCACTGAATTAAACTTTGAAGTTTTCTCTGAGATTAACTTGTGTAATCTAGAGACAAAACTGTTAGTTAAAACTGAATCGTGAAATCCTGGACACAAAACTATACTCATTTACTTAGTGCGATCGCTTAATGAAAATAACTTTTAATGATTTATCTTAATGCTAAATCAATTTAATACTTGATACTAATAATTGATAGTCGTTAATATAGCACCTGTTGAATATCCCTGAAGAATCAAAATATAGACCAGTCTCATGTAAAGTAGATATGTAAATATCAAAGTATTATTTAATACTTTGAAGACTGATTTTTGTTTTATTCGACGATAGATTTAACCCTGAGTGCAGGTAATGCAGTCTGTATTACTCCCACATGAATTCATCCCGGGAGTATTTCGGTGTTAACAAGATTTGAGAAATAGTAACCCTGGGATTGCTTTGCACAAAACCTTTTGAGATTATGGCACTTGGTAAAATTATTATATGCAAACTCACCCCATAAATTCGGTATCAAGTCTCAGATTATGTCTTTAATAAATTTATTATTCCCCGAAATATTTACAATTAAGCATAATTTTTTGATTTTTAATGCATGACAAATAGCATTTAGCAATATCCTTAAGAGATATTTTTAATCAAATAGACAAAATTTAAGGTAAATTTTTATTGAGTTCTAATAACAATAGTATGGCTTTCTAGAGTATTTGATCGTACTCTTGATATCCCCTGCCAGGGGATGGGATAAGTTGGTAAATTATATCTAACGGGCTGAGAAATTTACTTAGCTCTCCATAATATCTATATTGAGGAAAATTTTGTGGTTGCAACTCCCGAACACATTTTACATCAAGGCAATAAGTCTGATAGTTCTGAAAAAGTAGCTGTTTTATTAATGGGTTATGGTGAAGTCGAAAGTTACGAAGACTTCGCAAACTATAACGAGCAAGCTTTAAATTTACTTACTGCTAAATTCGCTCCGGTACCTACTTGGATTTATCCTCCTTTAGCAAAGCTCTTAGCAATATTCGATCGTCATGAATGGGGTCACACTCATGATGATTTCATTTCTCCTCACAATGGGATTTTTGAAAAGCAACGAGCGGGAATTGAAGAAAATTTACAGGCTAAGTGGGGAGAAAATGTCAAGGTTTTCAAAGCTTTTAACTTCTGCGCTCCTTATCTTCCCAATCAAGTCTTAGCTGAAATTAAGGAACAGGGATTTGATAAGCTATTAATCTATCCATTACTAGTAGTAGATTCAGTTTTTACTAGTGGTATCGCCATAGAGCAGGTGAATAAGGGTTTATCTGAATTAGCTGATGGTAATGAGAGTTGGCTAAAAAAAATGCGCTACATCCCTTCTTTTTACAATGAGCCAGACTATATTAAGTTAATGGCTCAGATGGTAAGAGAGGTGATTCATCAGGACAATTTACAAGATTCTTATTTAGCTTCTGAGATTGGTATCGTGTTAATGAATCACGGTTGTCCCCATAAAGCTAAAGGATTTACATCCGGCATAGATGAAAGTCAAGCTTTGTATGAGTCAGTACGAGAAGAATTAATTAACAATTATCCTTTAATATCTGTCGGTTGGTTAAATCATGACACACCTTTGATAGAATGGACTCAACCCAACGCCACACAGGCTGCACAAAATCTAATTCAGCTTGGTGCAAAAGCAATAATTTTCATGCCTATTGGTTTTGCGACAGAAAATCATGAAACTTTACTAGATGTACATCATATTATTCATGGATTAGAAAAGAAGAATCAAGGTATCAGCTACATTCAAATGCCTTGTGTAAACGAGCATCCAGAATTTATGAGAATGACTGCACAATGGGCAGATGTGCAAATTGAAAAGTTACTGAATGAAGAGTCTCTTTCAATCTCAGCCCATTCTTTTACTAATGAGCATCACCACCATCATCATCATTAGTATATTCTATTTTTCACAAGATAGATTTTTATGAATAAAATCCCTGTCTAATTATAATTAATTGGTAGGGATTTTATAGATTTACTAATAATCACTGTAATTATTTACTTAATAGTCCAACTTGCATTACAAAGAAAATGGTCAGTATTTATAACTTTGATTGTACTATTTGCAGGAGGTACATATTTAAATATTTTATTGAAGCTTTCCTTTCATCGAGTCCATTAGTGACAAGTTAAGATAAAAAGTTTTTTGTCAACGGTAATAAGATATCAATTGGCAAAGATATTTAGCATCATATTTAGCTGCGTACTTATTTTTGAGGATATGCTGCAGGTTTTGTTTGGTTATTTAGCTGTATATTAGGATGGAGAATTTTAAAAATAATATTGCAATTTCGTAATTCTTAGAAATGTAAATTCAAGAAGCTGATATTAATACTCGTGTAGTAATATGAAAAATAATATTGTTGTAATTTTATTACTATAGTTAAATCATTATTGAAATTTTCTCCATCGTAATAAATGTACTTATCCGATTATGAGGCATAAATTCTTCATAGTCAGTTAAATCATCAATCCATACCAAATGAAATATAATTTTTCTGCAACCACTGTTGTAAAGCTTTTAGTTCTTCATCTGGCATGTGCCGCAAGTTTTCTTCAGTTGGGAAAATATTTCCTGCTACATCTTGAGCGTATTTTTCAATTGTCTTCAGAGTCAAGGTTTGAAAATCTTCATATTTCTTGGCTAACCTGAATTTACGTGGTGTAACGCCTAAAATATCATTGACAATTAATACTTGACCATCATTGTAGCGACCTGAACCGATGCCAATTGTTGGTATTTTTAACTCATTGGTTACTATCTGAGCTAATTCCTCTGGAACTAACTCTAATACCAACATAAATATACCCGATTTTTCTAGATTTAATGCCGCTTGTATTATTTCTTTAGCTTGTTCAAATTTTTTCCCGTGTACTGCTTTTACAGAATGGTGCTGGGGTTGTAAACCTAAATGTCCACAGGTTGGAATATTATGTTTAACTAATTGCGTAACAATCTCTGGACGTAAACCTTCTAATTTTACACAGTCTGCACCATTGGCAACTAATCTTTTCGCATTACCTAAGGCTTGTTCGGGTGTTTGGTAAGAATTGTATGGTAAGTCTGCAAGAATAAAGCTGTCCTTTACACCACGATTTACAGCCTTCAGATGATGTACTATATCATCCATCGTGACTTGGGTCTCATTTTCATAGCCTAAAATATTTGTTCCTACACTGTCACCAACGAAGATGACATCTACGCCCGCTTTATCCTCTAAAATTGCTGTAGGATAGTCATAACAGGTTAAAGCTATAATTTTTTGATGAGCTTGCTTTTTACTTAGCAGATAGTCCACATTTTTCTTCATCGGATTTGCGATCGCTCTTATTTATTACTTATTACTAACATTTCATTACCGCCCTTTTGCAGTTCATAGTTTACCTGAGTCACAGATACTTGATAACCTTTCATCTGAAAAAATTTAGTTACATTGTCAAGATAAGGCGATTTTTCTAACATTAAGGTCAATAATGGAAAAATTCGTACCTCTTTACTAACTCTGAGCATTTCTTGAATAGACTCTACATGAAATTGACAGTCATATTGTTGGGAATATAAAAATAAAAAGTGGGAACATAGGGCAATATCGTACTGCTCATTTTCTAGATACAATGATGGTAATTCGCCAATTTGATATCTACCTTCTTGCTTACCCCTCTCATAATCTTCAATAAACAAATTAATTGCTTCAATTCTGCGATCGCGCAAATCATCTACAGATTTATGATAACTCCATACCCAATCATCAGGGGTGGCTTTCACTTGCTCAATAATATTATCAACAACCTGATTAAATCTGTTTAAGATATCGTATGTGCTCAATTCATATAAAGGGTCAACTGAGGTTATCCTACAACCTTTTTTAGTTGCTTGAGCATTGAAACTTGCAGGACCATCACCCACACCAAGAATACTTTTATTCAAATCTGTATTACAAAGATTAAACATTTGTATATATTCATCAAAAGTTCTTCCATAAGGAACAACTTTTTCTAATTTTACCACCATGTAAATTCACCAATAAAATAGATGATAAATTTATGTTATTACTTTGTAAATATATTTTTACAGGGTTTTTGGTTACCTATTTCTTTCAATCTTTCTATGTCTTTTTCAAACCACTCATATCATGTCCGTTAAAATAACCGTCCGCAGCGTTTGCGTAGTATGTCCATTAGGACAAACGGTTTTGAATACCATTAAGAATATTAAAATTATTGCCAATGGAGTTGACAGTTGTATTAGTACTTCCATCGGAAGTTACCTGAGCAATTGCTGGTAACACTAGTGAGGAAGTTAGCAAACTACTTATGAATCCAGATAGAAGTGCAATCCCTTTCATCTTGTAACAATTGTACAAATATTTATATTTTCTGGATTTATAGTTCCCATTATCCCGGTGCTAATACCTCACGTGTCTAAGTTTTTCACAAAGGGATAAAAAATTAAATTTTAAATTAAATCTAAGATTTTAAATTAAAAAAATATATTTTCTGCTCTATGGTTCGGAATTAACTACTTGTAGAAATTGCAAAAGATTTGACAGAATTTAGAATATGAGGATGTAAGAAAATAGGAATAAGAGGAAATTGGGGTGTGGTGAACATATAAGGATATACGTCGTAAATATCCCTGTAAAGATGTAAATTTAAATTCCTCTTTCCCCTCGTAACCATAAGACGATAGGAAAGATAGAAAATGAAAAATCTACGTTTTGTAGCTGATAATGATTTTCATTCCAAAAACTCAGAGACTTCTGTAAACCGTGTAAATGCTGATGAAAGATTACTCGATGCGTATTCCCAAGCAGTAATTAGTGTTGTTGATAAGGTAAGTCCAGGTGTTGTTAATATTGAAGTCCAAAGACAAATCAAAGGACAAAACCGTTATTCTCAAATTCCGACTAGGGAATCCCAAGGTAACGGTTCTGGTATAGTTTTTACATCAGATGGCTACATTCTGACTAACTCTCATGTGATTTCTGATGCTAGTCACCTGGAAGTGACTCTAGCTGATGGTCAGAGTTATAAAGGTGAACTGATTGGAGATGACCCAGATACGGATTTAGCAGTAATTAGAATTAACGCTCCTAATCTTGTACCAGTAACCTTGGGAGACTCCGAATCTTTACGGGTTGGACAGCTAGCGATCGCTATTGGTAATCCCTACGGTTTTCAAGCTACTGTAACAACTGGAGTTATCAGCGCTTGTGGTCGTTCTTTCCGTTCTCGTAGCGGTAGGTTAATTGATAACATTATTCAAACTGATGCTGCGCTCAATCCCGGTAATTCTGGAGGTCCTTTAGTTAGCTCTCATGGGGAGGTAATTGGTATTAACACAGCTGTGATTATGTCTGCACAAGGGATTTGTTTTGCTGTACCAGTTAATGCTGCAAAAACAGTAATTCCCCTACTTCTGAAAGATGGGAAAGTCCGACGGGGATATATTGGTATTGGGGGTCAAAATGTACAAATACCCCGACAGATAGTACTTTTCCACGAATTAAGTGTGGAAAGAGGAATTTTTGTCTTCTCCATTGAGAAATACAGTCCCGCTTCTCGTTCTGGTTTACTTGAAGGAGATGTGATAGTCGGTTTCAACAATCAACCCTTATCCTGTGTGGATGATTTACATAAAGTTCTTACCCATCAAGAAGTGGGAGTGCGATCGCAATTGACTGTCCTACGGGATGGTCAAAAGTTAGTTATCAATATTATTCCTCAAGAATCACCTACTAGACTGTAAAAAATAAGTAATTATAATTCTGTTAAGTAAGCATTCCTACGATACCTTTGATTAGATAGGTTTTCTGTAGGAATTTTTTTATATTGGGGGTGAAAAAATGCGGAGAAACCCAAAGGTCCATGGAAAGGGATACAAATAATTGAGGAGGATTAATTAGGTGGGTGGAAAAAAATGTCGTTATAAAAAGTGAGTAGTAACTAGTGATGAGTAAATAGGAATAAAGTTTTGAGTCTAATTAATACTTCTGAAGGGATTTTATATTTAATTTTACCTACCTACTTAGAGAATAATGATTAAAGAATTAAATCTTCTATTTGTGCATTTTTATGATTAGTTTCTTTATGGTTAGTAGGTATAAGGAATTTTGAGACGAGTACTCCAGCAACTAATAATCCAGCTAATACTAATAAGAAACCACATACACCGATAATTTGAGTTAATTCTATGTCTAAAATTCCTCTTAAAATAACTTCTCGCAATGCTGAAACTATAGCAACTTCAACAGCAGCACCTAATGAAATTCGATGTTCTTGTAGGTAGATGATTAGTAGACGGAATAATTCCACCATAATCAGAATAAACAAAATATCAGAAATAATCTGCTGAGATTTATGTAAATGCATTAACGATATAAACATATCTCCTAACCTCAGCAACATCACTGTCAGTAAACCTATACAAAGGGATATGACAATAATGTCCTGAAAAAATTCCAGATTACGAATTACGCGATCGCGTTTAAATAGTTCGATTAAGGGGGTGAATATATTTTTTTGCATAATATCTCAGTTTTAGCCGCAAGAGTATGTATTTTGCTTTTTCTCGCAACAATCTATATACTTCCGGGTAGATTTTTACTTAATTAAAGTCATCATAAACAAAGTTAAAAATAAATACAGCTAAATTGAGTACCGCTAACCATACTTGTGCAACATTGATCAAATATTTTCTATGAATTATAAATGATGAGTAGTGAATAGAAAATTATTATCTAACTGAGCAGTAAAGATATAAATAAATAAATAAATAATGCAGGCTTAACTACTTAGAAAGTATTATCCCCAATCAGCATTTGCTGATTACTTTTCAGATTGATTTAATCTATATATATTCTGTTTAACTAGTAACTGACCCCGCTTATAAATTCTTAATTGTTTCCGCTTCAAATGCAGTACATATAAATATTGACCCTCTCTAGCAGCGTAATATCTAGAGGTTTTATATGCGATAGGTAATAGAATATAGCTTTTACCGACTTGGGTAGTAAAACTAGAAACATAATATAAGCGAGCAGGGTTTTTTACAGAACTACAAATATTGACATGAAACTCTTTAGTTGCAGCAGCGACAACTACCCTGCTCCGAGTAATTTTTTCTAAACCAGGACAATAAATTTGAGGAACTGAGGAATATTGAGTTAATGATTGAGTTAATGATTGCTTCAATCTAGATTCTGTTGTCAATAACTGCATATTATCCGCTTTAGCAGTAGTTGATAAACCCAAGATAGAGGATAGAACTAATGTTACTAATATATTAATTTTGATATTGAGTATTACTGATTCTGTTTTTAGAGACTTTATATTCATGAGATGCGATCGCTTCCTTTGGACACTGCTGTGTCATCACTATTATGTTTACTAGAGAAGTGTTCTAACTACTACATCTTCGTTTTCCACATTTAAGGTTTTTAATTAAAGCTTTATATTCAGAATCATGGCAAACTTATGCTTTTTCAGGAAGGTTGAGAGAATCACTGAGGTCTGAAGCACCTGATTTATATTGATTTAAGTTATTTTAAAGCCTTGTAAATAAAAGATTAGTTATTAAATGCAAAAAATATTTTTGAGAAATGTTCATCACTAATATTATCTGTTAGTTAATTTGTATTTCTTTTTGTATTTCTTTAATTAATTTTGTTGCTCTATGAGAAATAGCACACCAATTTTTGCTTTCAACTAGTGATTTAGGAAACAAATCGCTACTTAAACCCACTGCGATCGCTCCAGCTTTGAGAAATTCTAAGGCACTGGTATAACTAATACCACCTGTAGGTATCAAGGGGATATGACCTAGTGGTGCTTTTAAACTTTTGATATACTCTGCACCACCTACCGACTTGACTGGAAAAACTTTGACACAAGTTGCTCCCCCATGCCATGCTGTAACAATCTCCGTAGGGGTTAATGCTCCTGGAATAACCGGTATTTGATTATTTTTAGCTATTTGAATCATTGATGGATCTACATGGGGTGTAAATAAGAATTCTGCTCCTGAAGCGATCGCATTTTTCATATGTTCTTGGTTCAGAAGGGTTCCAGTACCAATAATGCAATCTGGTAGTTCTACACGCAGTTGTGAGATTAATTTTCCTGGTTGGTCACTATTCCAGGTAATTTCTATTAGCTTGATTCCACCCTCTGCGACTGCTAAAGCCATATTACGGGCAGTTTCAATTTCATCAGCACGAATCACCGCGATCGCTTGATGTTTTTTGACTATTTCTAACCAAGATAAACTCATTTATTATTCATCTATTTGAAACCAGAATATTCATAACCATTTTCTATTTTCTTGCTATTAATGCGCTCAATTTATAATAAATGTACATATACTTATACAAATAAATGTAATATTAAAAACACGTCGATTTGAGAATAATTTGTATGCTTGGGAAGCATCTATTGTGGAAAGTATTGATGACATCAGTATTCACAGCCACAATCAGCATCAGTAGTATTAATTTATCCTCTTGGGCACAAAGAACCGAGAAAAATCAAAGTTTTCCAACTATCCGCAATTTGCGGGGTCATATTTGGAGTATTGCATCTCTGACTTTTACTGCTGATGGTAAAACTTTAGTTAGTGGTAGTTTTGACCACACTATTAAAGTCTGGAATTTGAAAACAGGTAAGATGATTCGGACTTTAGATTTTCATAAAGATGGAGTGAATTGTGTTGTCATTAATCCACGTACGAAACAGCTCATAAGCGCTGGTGGTGCAGCACAAATCAATACGGATACTAAGATAAAAGTCTGGAATTTGGAAAAGGGTAAGTTAGTTCGTACCCTCAAAGGTCATGGAATGGGTGTAAAATCTCTTTTAGTTACCCCTGATGGAAAAACTTTGATTAGTGCTAGTTACGATAAAACCGTCAAGCTCTGGGATGTCAAAACAGGGAAATTACTCCGTACTCTTATAGGACATCAAGCATGGGTAAAAACTTTAGCTTTGAGTCGTGATGGAAAAACTCTTGCTAGTGGGGGTGGTTCTTTAGCTAAAGATACAGATACGAATATTAGAATTTGGGATTTAAGTACTGGAAAACTTGTCAAGACTTTAACTGGGAACTCAAATGCTGTTAATTTCTTATCCTTTTCTAAGGATGGTAATACTTTAATAAGTGGGGGTGAGAGACATATTAAGCTCTGGAATTTAAATACATCTATTCTTCAGAGTCAATTTACTGTTTCTAAATTAGGTAATATCACTTCTATTACAGCAAGTCCTAGTAAAACTAATCTGGTGATTACCACTTTGAATGGAGGAATCGAATTATGGGACTTACAGACAGGTAAACAAGTAAATACTCTAGTTCAACCCTTGAAGAATCCTCAAAATTTCGATCGTCTTTATCCTAGTATCACAGCCTTTAGTCCCGATGGTAAGACTATTGCTGTAGGTTATGGTGGAGCAGCTGATTTGTCTAATTTTTCTATTAATCTTAGAGCTTGGAAATAAGTTGAAGTTTATTTTACCCATGGGTTCCGCGTTTACGTCATTACGACCATAGGGTTAGCTCGCACTATACTACGTAAACGCGTTAGCGTCTCCGTTAGAAGAAGTAATCTCAAAACCTTATTTATCGTTACAAGTGTGTAAGTCCTAACACAATAAAAATTAATACATAATAAAAATCCACTAGTAAAACCTCATAGTGGATTAACTCGGATTTCTCACAAGTGAGAAAAAAATATCTGGATTAGCTCAATTTAGAAGGATATGTAAGGCTTTTTAATGTTTCAATACTCAAACCGGATTCCTATATATTTTCCTATACATTCCTATATATTTAAGTTAATATGCCTGTTTCCCATTAATATCACTCATGTACGAGCTTCCTGATTCTACTGCTGCTCTAATTGCTGATAGCGCTCTTTCAGTAAGCGGATTGACCGATTATCTCCGCTTACTTTTAGAAGAAGATGAACGTTTGCGTCAAATCTGGGTAACAGGTGAAGTTTCCAGCGCTAATAATCATCGTGTGGGGTTATTTTTTACTCTACAAGACCCAGAGAATGCAACATCTATAAAATGTGTTGTTTGGAAGAGTCAATTAGCAAAATTAGCGGAAATTCCCAAAGTAGGAGAACAAATAATAGTATTAGCTAGTTTGCGAATTTACCCCACCAGGGGAGAATATCAACTCAATGTATGGCATACTTTACCTGCTGGTCTAGGATTGCAAGCAATACGCTACCAACAGCTACGTCAAAGATTGCAAACTGAGGGTTTATTTGCACCAGAAAGAAAAAAAACTATTCCTTCCCACCCTGAAATTATTGCTGTTATCACCTCACCTACTGCTGCTGCTTGGGGAGATATTCAAAAAACCTTAAACAATCGATATCCCGGTTTACAAATTTTATTTTCTCCAGCTACAGTCCAAGGAGAACAAGCAGCTGCATCCATAGTCAAAGCAATTAACCGAGTAGAGAAAGACGGTAGAGCAGAAGTTTTAATTTTATCCCGTGGTGGTGGTGCAGTTGAAGAACTAGCCTGTTTTAATGATGAAAGGGTGGTCAGAGCAATTTCGGAATGCTCCATACCCATAATTACAGGTATTGGACATCAAAGAGATGAATCCTTAGCTGATTTAGTCGCAGATGAAACAGTACATACCCCTACAGCAGCAGCAGAGTTAGTTGTACCAGCGATCGCGCAACTTTATGCAGAACATCAACAGCGAGTTATGGCTGTATCTGATTCTATCCGAGATGCTCTAAGAACTCAACAGCAACGCTTAGAGAAAATGCGATCGCGTTTGCGACGTTTGTCTTTAGATAGAAAGTTACAGCAAGAAATACAGTACACCCAATGGAAGCGTCAGCATTTAATTTCATTAGTCACCGCTAAATTACAAAAAGCAATACAACATCAGGAAATGTTGCGTCAAAAGTTAATCACACTTGACCCCAAAGCTGTCCTCCAACGTGGTTATGCTGTAGTTAGACAAGAAAATGGACTTATTGCTCGTTCTGCAGATAACTTAAATGTTGGGGAAGAATTGTCAATACAGTTGAATCAGGGAGAAGTAAATGTGAAAATTACAGATATTAAAACTGACCAAGGTTTTTAAAAACTATTTTCAAAACTATAAAAATATAAACTGATACCTCAAATAATGGCTAAATCCACTGATACTTCTACTTCCAGAAAAAAAGCAAAATCAGCAGACACAGCACAAACCTATGAAACAAAGGTCAAAGAAATTGAAGCAATAATTGACCGTATTGAGTCGGGAGAATTAGAGCTAGAATCGGTATTTACAGAATTTGGTACAGCTGTAGAATACTTACAAGATTGCGATCGCTTTTTGCAAGAACGACAGCAACAATTAGATTTAATGATTGAAACTCTTACGGATGATTAATAGATAATTAATAGATAATTTCTTAATCTACTAATTTTTTAGGGATGCTATTTCGGATTATCGAGGGGAGTTATCACCGTAGATTTATCTTTATCGATGCTTAAAAAAATCACTCCATCCACTCCAGAATTATGCTCAGACGACGGTCTTTCCTATCCCTAGTATTTTGCTGTTGAATCTCTGTAGACAAACGTAATTCTGGAGCGATCGCATAACCAAATGAGAGAGTAGTAAAACCTGCTTCTTTTGTACTTAAAGGTGCAACCCAGCTTTGAGTTAGGGATATATCTGCTCCACCACTACGGGACAACATCAAAAGTAATTTTATACCAAGATTTATTCCGGAAGTAGAATAAGTATGATTTTCCAAATATCGATAACCTGTAACAGTTGCGATATTAATATAGCTACCCATCGGACGTAAGTGGTACTGTAAGTCTGTACCATAACTCCGGTATTGTCCATTAAAAGTAGTCTGATAATCACCCCTGATGGTTAAACGAGTTGAATCGATAAATAAATCCTCAAAACCTAAATATACACCTCCAGCAGAATCAGGATAAGCCGAATACCCCATTCTAATCCTAGTACGGAAGCTAGGGTCGTTATTAATATCGGATAATAGGTTTGGTATGCCACGTTGCCAACGTTGTAAAACTGGACTTTCTTTGATGATTTGTGGATCTAAATCTAAATCTAAATCTAAATTTGAATTTGAATTTGAATTTGAATTTGAATCTACATTTAAATCCTCAGCTTTTGATTCTTGAACCTGGATTGGATTTATCTCCGCATTTCCCCAAACAGGTGTAGCTAAAAATAATAAACTTATTTGTAATCCCAAATAGAACGCTGACAAACCTACTGTCATTTTCGTACCTTTAGTGCTTGTTATCTTTAGTGCTTATTACAGGTAAAACCAGATATAGCAGTCGCTACAATGGTTAGGACATATAATAGAAGAATACTCTAATCAGAGCATTTTAATTTTTAGTATGGCTAAACCCTACAGTTATGACCTGCGTAAAAAAGTGATTGAGGTGATAGAACTAAATTGGATGAAGCGCACCGAAGCGAGAGAGTATTTTAAAATCAGTCGCGATATCATCAACTTATGGTTGCGACGCAAAGCTCAAACAGCAGATTTTCAAAATGATTGGGAAACTTAAGCTAATATGGTTTTGAAGCCTCTCTTATTTGCAGAAGACGGTGGTTTCAAATTTGGTTTGTTTGCAGTTTGAAGCGTTTATGTTTGCAGTTCCTTAGATTTACTCAGATGGCAATGCACTTGAAATTGTAGAAGTGTCAATATGCGCAAACCTATTGAAAGTGGTCGAATTAAGCCTGCAACATGGTCGGTGTCACCCAGCGTCGGTGTCGCTCACAGTGAACGTCTGTCGTCACAGACCTGGCTCGATTTTACGAATATTTTTATAAAACGGTGGGACAATTTATTTTTTAGCTTCGGTCTCCCTAAAAATGGGTAATTGAATCATAAACTCTGTTCCTTGTCCCTTCACAGATTCACATAATAATTTTCCACCATGTTTATCTAGTACAATTTGATAACTAATAGATAAACCCAGTCCAGTACCTTTACCTACATCTTTAGTTGTGAAAAAAGGGTCAAATATTTTTGCCAAATTTTCTTGATCAATTCCTGGTCCATTATCTGTAATATGAACAGCAATCCAGTTATCGTTAATTAATTGCGTACTAATATGAATACAAGGATTCGTCGTTGTCTCTAAAACATCAATGGCATTCACCAAAATATTCATAAAAACTTGATTGAGTTGACTGGGATAACATTTAATTAAAGGAAGTTGATTGTACTCTTTTATAACCTTAATTTCTGGTTGGTTTGACTGAGCTTTTAAGCGATGATTTAAAATCATTAATGTACTATCAATACCTGAGTGGATATCTACCTTTTTTAATTCCGCTTCATCTAGGCGAGAAAAATTACGTAGGGACAGGACAATTTCTCGAATACGTCGCGTACCTTCTTTCATAGAATGCAGAATTTTAGGCAAATCTTCTCTAATAAAATCTAGGTCAATCGCAGCAATTTCTTCTGTAATTTTTTCTGGGGGATGAGGATAGTTTTGTTGATAAAGTTCCAACAATCCCATTAAACCTTGGGTATATTCATTTACTGGGGTAAGATTAGCATGGATGAAGTTGCCAGGATTGTTAATTTCGTGAGCCACACCAGCTACCATTTGTCCCAAACCTGACATTTTTTCAGTTTGGATCAATTGAGCTTGGGTAGATTGTAATTTTTCAAGGGCTTGTTTGAGTTCTTGTTGTTGTTGTTGTATTTCTACCGCTGCTTTTTTGCGGCTAATACCCAGAGATATCTCATTAGCAACAAAGGATAATTCTTGAAGAATAGACGCAGATAATTCTTGACGACTAAACATCGCAATTACCCCCATCAACTGATCGTCAAAAATCAAAGGATAACCTGCAAAACCTACCATTTCTTCTCGTTTTGCCCATTCTTTATCCCCTACAAGGGGATCAGTTTGTACAGAATTCGTCAGATGTGGTTGACGCTCTTGAGCAATTAAACCAATTTTATATTTACCTACAGGTACGCGACCATGAGGTCCGTCAATGTGGGTATACATCCCCGCACTAGCTTGTAACTCCAACATATTTTCTTGGGGATTGAAAATCCAAATACGAGCAAACGCAGCATCTAGATAATCAACCATAATTTGGGTACAAGTATGCAAAATATCCCGTAAACTATCATTGACAACAAGTGTAGAATTAATCGCCGCACGAAAAGCAGATAGTCGTGTTTGTTCCTTAAGAGCTAATTCTGCTTGCTTGCGGTTCGTAATATTAAAAGTAGTACCAACTAAACGATAAATACAATCTTGATTATCCTTGAGGGGATTAATGGTAGTTAACCACCAAGTATCAGTATCATCAAAGTTCAAACATTCTTCATAGGTTATGGCTTTACCAGTTTCGATACAGCTTTGATATCTTTGATGTATTCCTGTACCTTGTACATCTCCAAAAACTTCCTGGGGAGATTTATCGATGACATCTTGATTGCTGGTACCTGTAGCTTTTGCTGTTGCTATATTCCAACTAGCATAATGAAATGTATTATCCTCTAGAATATTAACTACAAATATTAAATGTTCAACACCATCATAAACACTACGTAAAAATTGCTCTTGCTGCTCTAATTCATTTGTATGAATCAGTACTTTACCTGAAAGCGGACGTAGCAAAAGTATCATGCCACCAGCAGCTAATCCACTTAATAGCACTATCGCGATCGCGATGATGATTAATTTCTGATGAATTGATGCATAAAGTTCTTCACTTTCTACCTTAATTACCAATCCCCAGTTGTTAGGAAGAGATTCAAATGCGACAATTTTTGGGTTGAGTAGTGATTTTGAATCAATTAGCAAACCACTCTTTCCTGATGCTGCATTTACTATACCCTGCTTTATCTGATGTGATGATTGGTACTGTGTAGTTGAGGGCAAAAAAAACAATTCTACTTGGTCTTGGTTAACCATGCCGAGAATTATCTCAGCAGTTTTGCCCAGACCGACATTATTTTGTACTATATTTTGCAAACTAAAAGTTTTGAATAAAATTGTGTCAGATCCGGCTTCTTTGCCAACCGAATCCAAAATAGGCTTGGTCACTACCAAGTAAGATTGTCCCTCCAACTGAATGGGAGCGCTAACTACTGCATTTTTGGAGTTAATTGGTAGCTGTGGTTGAAATTGAGATGGAATAGGTAATCCGACCCGAGCAACTAACTCGTTATTCTGAGCAATACGGGTAATTCCAGCCACATCTTGGGATTGATTTAAGGCATCCACTAGGACTCTAGCTATGTTTTGTCCAGCCACTTTTTTACTAATCCTACCCTGGTTGTAATCTAAAAGTGTTTTGCGAGCATAGCTACGACTAGCGATTTGTTCAGCCACATCTTTGGCTCTGGATGAGAATTCCTTAATTGCCAAAGCCCTAGTATGTAGTGCAAAACGGAGATTTTTTTCTTCTTGTTTTCGTAGTTGCTGATAAAAAGGTAAAACACTAATGCTTGCTACAATCAAGCTAATTAGAAAAATGCCTAAGGTTGAGTTTAGTATCAGTAAACGTTGAATTTTTCCGATTCCTTCTATCGGTTGTCGATGCCGCTTATTTGCCATCATTTATTTTATTATTGATTGTATTTAAACATCTTATTTTCGCGCTCCCTTTAACTTTCAAAAAACACATTTTACAACCCTCATATATCAAGGGTTTTAGAATTTATCGAAAAATGTACAAGTTTCATTTGTTGCAAGGTAGAGTTAAATTTTGAATTTTGAATTCCCACCTTGTGGATCGCTCACATTCCACACCAAGCGTTTTTGTCGCATAGTATAATCACTTGGTACCTTTTTAAGCAGGCAAGTACCTTACCTCAATTCAGACTGCACTTCCAGGATGCTGCTATGTTTTCTACAACAATTTGACGCGCGATCGCCAATCCTAAATTAGTACCCTTACCTATTTCTTTAGTCGTACACAAATGGTCAAAGATTGTTTAATGGTTTGATAACCACAGATTTTTGTTCACATTCTCGAACACCACGGTTCGAGAATCATTATAGAGTTGCTCTTTGATGGAATATCCGCAAATACTAACCATACTACCTTTACCCTTAATCTTTCTGAAGTTAGTATTCCCAAGTATCGCAATACCAGCACATTCGAGATGAAAATCTTGATTTTACTTATATTGAAACAAATATTAACACTCAGAAATAGTCTTTTTTATAAGTAATTAAACTAAATTGATGTAGCTTCTTTAATAATATTTGCTAATATTTATCAATAATAACTTGCCAAGAAAAAACCAAAAAAATGGCTCTGTATAAAACAGAACCAGTTAATTATTCAGAGATTCAATACGCTATACCATCAGTATTGCTGTATGAATTATGACAAATATTTTTTAGCGTACCATACCGTGGTCAACACTAGCATCTATTGGTTTGACCAAATATAGCTTCAAGAACTGCCAACCGTTGGAGATATAGTAAGGTAGCTTTTGGAAAATTTGTAGAAACTTAGGAGTACTAGAATTTGCGATCGCTCTTAATTTCTCATTATTAGTTACGCAAGTCTCTAGACGTTCGTAAAATTCGGGTTTGTTTACATCTAACATCACAGGAAAAACTCTACCTGCGGTTTCGTTAGTTTGTTCAATCACGTACTTATCGTAATCCCGTGCATCCAGACCAAGAGAAGCGTAAAAACCTTTACGCTGAACATCATTAAGATACATTGTCCCGAATACTGAAAGTAGGAAGAAACGGCACCACAGACGAGCTTTCCAATCGTTTAAAGTTTGTGGTTGCGCTCTCATGATGGCATCAAAAAAGTCACCATGGCGATTTTCATCCTGACACCAGTTCTCAAACCAACGGAAAATTGGATAAATTCTATCTTCAGGATGAGCTTCTAAATGACGATAAATGGTTATATAGCGCCAATAGCCGATTTTCTCAGAAAGATAAGTAGCGTAGAAAATAAACTTAGGCTTAAAAAATGTATATTTACGGCTTTTAGTCAAAAACCCTAAATCCAGCGACATATTAAAATCAGACATCGCCTTATTTAAAAATCCAGCATGACGAGCTTCATCTCTCGACATTAAGTTGAAGCACTCAGCTAAGACAGGACTCTTATCTTTTAAACGACGACCTAGCTCTTTATATAACAAAAACCCAGAAAATTCCGCAGTACAAGAACGCTCTAGGAACTCAACAAATAATTTACGAGTCTCACCATCTATGTGTTCCCATGACTGAGCGAATTCCTCATCACGGACAAAGTGATGTCGATTATAGTCAACTCGGAACTCTTCGAGAATCGCTTGTAGTTCATCTTCATTAACCGAGATGTCCATTTTTGCCATCTCATCAAAATCGGTCGTGTAAAAGCGGGGGGTTAATAGAGTTTCTTTTGCCGGAACTTTTACTCCCGGACGAATTTCTTCAAAACTTGGTTTTTTTAGGGAATCTACCATGTTGCGATCGCTCTTTTACCTTGTTTAGTGAAATGCCCCCGAAAGTTAAGGATAATTTCCTCGTAGGGTGCAACTGAATTAGAATAATTAGATTTCTATACACAATAGTCTACCAATGGAAACGGGTGAGTATAAATACGATTACGTTAAGAGTTGCAACAATATTCGATTTCAATACCGGAATTTTCAATTTCTAATCGGTATTTATCTTTGATACTAGGCTTTATATCAATCATTGATATCAATTAATTATGCTCCCAGATTAAGTTTAAAAGAAGAAAAACTATTTATTGATAGATCCCCCATTTTTCAACCCCCAAACCTTATGGAAAATAAATATCATGAATATATAGGCATCTGAATATAAATAATTTTGAGGGGAAGTAACAGATATGACTGCTGCAAGAAATGATAGTAATGTAAACCAAAATCTGAAAGTAGAAGAAAATATAAAAACTAAAAATACAGAACGTCTTTTGGTTTCCTATTTACTGTGTGGAGGAGTCTTCTTTGGTTGCGGAGGATTACATCGTCTTTACAACGGCAAAATTGCTACGGGGTTATTATGGATGATAACCGGTGGTATGTTTGGAATCGGACAATTTATAGATGTGTTTCTACTCCCAGATATAGTCTCTCAAAGAGAAATGGAACTCAGACTCAAAGCCGGTTTATCACCCATAGGTGTACCCCAGCAACCAACAGTGGTTGTATCTGAAGTGGTATCTGAAGTCCGCCCTCCCGAAGAAGCATTGCAAGTAAGATTACTTAGAGCTGCTCAGAAGCATGGTGGTAAATTATCCGTTACTAAAGGAGTGATGGAAACAGGAGTCAATTTTCCAGAGGTTGAAAAAACTCTCAATGAAATGATGCAATCTGGTTACATAAATATAGAAAACGACCCCAAAACAGGAGTCGTCATTTATAATTTTTATGAGTTAGCTGATGAGAACTAAATTAATTAACTTAACTAAATTAACTAGTTTCTTCCCAACCACTTTTGACCGTTGAGCCGACGCACAAGTCCAAAAACCATTAGATCGAGGCTCATTCTACGCTCATCAATTAAGAAAGATTCTAGAGTACTAGGTTTTTCCCCTTCGTTACAAGAAAAAGCTTTCTGACCCTTAATATCTTCATCAGGGAAATATAAATTAAAGTGTCGTTTACCCTCATACCAGCTACCTATCACTTGCCAGCATTCTGGAGAACTTTCCAAACCAACAATAGGGAATTTTTGCTTAGCAAAAGATAGATCCAAATCGTCTACACCTTGTTTTTTTATAGCTTCCTGCAAAGCCGGTATATAATGGTTTTGCATGAACTCTTCAAATGGCTTATCTTCAATAGCCGGAGGTTTTTCCTTTTTCGCTGCTGGCTTTTTCGCAGCAGCTTTAGGTTGGGAGTCTTCTACACCTTCTTGTGCAGGCTTGTTTGGTTTTTTTTCTTCTGCCATTACTGATAGTAATCCTTTTATCTAGCTAGTAAAGAAGCGACGCTTCAAAAAAAAGAAGTCTTCCAACCCGCTATACTACTCTGGGACGTTGGTCATCTTCATTTTGACACAGCATTACTCACAAAGCTTGCTAATCCTGTGACTAAATAGTCGAAGTGGGAAATTTTAAATTTTGTTCGTTGAAATTTTGTTCGTTGAAAATGTTCCCACAGAGTATACAGGAATTATCCCTAAGGGGGGTGGTCTATTAAAAATTGTAAAAATTGGTAAGAACTACCGCACACCTATCATAACGGTTAATTAGAGGAAGAGGGGGGCGTTAAAGTTAGTCAGGATAAGAATATTTAAGTCTGGAATATAAGTTGTAAATATTGTAGAAAAAAATATCACAAAAAAAGATATACACAATATCTTACAAGTTAATGATTACAAAATCATGAAATTAAGTATTGCAAATGAGAACCTGAAAATAGAATTCTCCTTCTTAGAGCAGCTACTAGCTGCACGTTTACATAAGTTCTGGGAAATTCCTTTTTCTCATATTGAGCAGGTAACAACGAATAAACCACAAACACACTGGAGAGATTTACGTTCTCCTGGAAGCTCTATTCCTGGTTTAATTAGAGCCGGAACTTACTATACAAATAGAGGTAAAGAGTTCTGGTATGTAACCAAAAAACAGAATTACTTAGTAATTGAGTTAAAAGATGAGCCATATAAAAGAATTATATTGACTATTGATGAGAATAGTGGTTGGAAACAACAGCTAAATAATTTCTAACTGATAATTTTAGCTAAAAATCTGTGGGAAATAAAATAGAGATGTTACACTTAACATCCCTATTAGACATCTCCCGCATTAATACATGATCTAAAGAAATTAAATTTAACCTCTTTACAGGAGTTAAAGGTGGCGGATATTTAATTTGTGGGAGGATTTAATAGAGAATTTAAAATTAACCCCCAGCAACAGCAGGAACGATACTTACCTCATCTCCATCCTTGAGAGTCGTCGCTGCTCCATCTAAAAAGCGGATATCTTCGCTATTAACATAAAGATTCAGGAAACGACGTGGTTTACCTTCCTCATCGCATAAACGAGACTTAATACCAGGACAAGCCTGTTCTAAAGAATCAAGCAACTCGCTGATGCTGTTACCACTGCATTCTAAAGTTGCTTGATTGTTGGTAAATTTTTGAAGAGCCGTTGGAACTAAGACTTTAATGCTCATAAGAGTAATATCTACAATAGACGTAACTTAAGTTAAATAAAGAAGCGAAAATTAATAAATAGATTATCAATTTTCGTGAGAGAAAATCAATAATCTTTCGGGAAATCGATATATTTCGGGAAATCGATATATTTAGAGATGGAACAGTTCAAGTCAATTGGTTTGAGGTGAGATACAGAAACATCAGAAGGATGATTTTGTAACAACAAAAACCAATCACAGTAAATGTGGAAATTTATATCCCTAACTGATTACTGACTTCTTTAAACTAATACCTGCTGCCACTCTAGACGCTCTAAAGTACGAGAACGCTCTAAAGCTTTCTCGAAACTATCTAGTTTTGCATCTATTGTCAAAGGTTCACCAACTTCACCCTGTATCGCTTCTTGGGTTTTCAATCCGTTACCTGTGATGTAAACCACGGTTTTCTCTTCTGGATCGATTTTGCCAGCTTCTACTAGTTTCTTCAATACAGCGACGGTTGTACCACCTGCTGTTTCGGTAAATATACCTTCAGTCTCAGCTAGTAACTTAATACCTTCAATAATCTCTGTATCGTTAACAGCTTCTATATTACCGTTTGTTTTCTGTGCTATCTCCACAGCATAAACACCATCTGCCGGATTACCAATAGCTATAGATTTAGCAATAGTATTTGGTTTAACTGGCTCAATAAAATCTCTTCCTTCTTTGAAAGCTTTATATATAGGAGAACATCCTTCCGCTTGTGCTCCACTAAAGCGGACTTTTTTACCTTCAACTAAACCAACTTCTACAAATTCGTTGAAACCTTTATATATCTTAGTAAACAAAGAACCGGAAGCTAGAGGTGCAACTATATGGTCTGGTAGTTCCCATCCTAACTGCTCGGCAACTTCATAACCTAAAGTCTTAGAACCTTCAGAGTAATAAGGGCGTAAATTAATATTTACAAATCCCCAACCATGGGTATTTGCCACTTCAGAGCAAAGGCGGTTAACTTGGTCGTAGTTGCCCTCAACAGCCATTAGTGTAGGACTATAAATTAAGCTGCCCAAGATTTTACCAGCTTCTAAATCAGCAGGAATAAATACACAGCAATCCAAACCCGCATGAGCAGCGATCGCGGCAGTGGAGTTTGCTAAGTTACCAGTACTAGCACAGGAAACAGTAGTAAAGCCAAGTTCTCTGGCACGAGTTAAAGCGACGGAAACCACCCTATCTTTGAAGCTGAGGGTAGGCATATTTACCGCATCATTTTTGATATATAGGTTTTTTAAACCCAAGCGACGTGCTAAACGATGGGAACGCACCAAAGGTGTCATACCAGTTCCCACATCAATTACATCATTACCCTGGACTGGTAAAAACTGACGATAGCGCCAAATCGAGTTTGGTCCAGCTTCTATAGTCTTGCGAGTCACTGTATTTCTCAGTTGACTATAGTCATACTTTACTTCCAAAGGACCAAAACACATTTCACAAACATGACTGGCTTGCAGTTCATATTCGGCACCGCATTCTTTACATTTCAAGGCTTGAAAAGAAGCTTTAGTACTTAATTCTTGATTTGCGATCGCCTGAGTCATAGTTTTTCCTCTGTTTTTCCTCGATGCTCAATTGTCTGATAACTTAACTTTCCGACTGATAGTAGCACGGGTAAAAATACCCGTCAAACAATCCCGACAAAAAATGTCGGGATTAAAAATTTTGTTATTCAGATTTATTCACACATCACTGTCTCGGAAAAAATCCTTGCTGCAATATTTGGAACAAGTAGTCTTTAAATCTTATGAACTTATTTACAGGAGTTACGCAATAAAAATTTGTCCGAAGCGACGGTCACGGAGTATGGGGTGGAGCCGGAGCGGCATGGCTTCCTCTTTAGCTCTGAAAGGGTTGTCGTAGATTAGCAATCTCCGAATTTAATGCGACTGGTCGCTATCGTTTGTCATAACGGACATACTACGCAAATGCAATGAAGTTGCTTTTGTGTAATTAATATATCTACAAATTATTAAAAACAATAAAATTATTAAAATAATTAATGTATGACTGAATATCTAAAAAATTTTCCTGAACAAAATCTAAATCTGATCATAAATATTATATTACTTTTTTATTTGTCCTAAATAAAATTCCTGTATAGACAAGCAAGCATTTTATACAAAATATAAAGTGTTTTTACGCATTTTCAAAACACTTAAATAAACAACTCAAACAAAAGAGTATTTTTCCTACAAAAGTTTTTATGCTAGCAGATAACTTGTTGCGGAAAAACAATGTCTGTTGTACATGTTTATACTGAAGTTTTTACTTTTAAATAGCAGTTATATTCTTTGCATAAACAATGTCTGAATAAGCAAGTGACTAAAGTATTAGGGACAGATTTGAACAGGAATTATACAAGAATCAATAAGAACATTAAGTTATCAAGAATCATGAGGATAGTTGCAATGTTATTGATAAATTGACACTAATCTTGAAAATTTACCTGCTCAATCACCATACTTGGTGCAGTTTTCTTGCGCTTATCCTGACAGATTTATACAAAATTAGTATTATCTCAACTCTCCATACCATTTCTCTATGAAATTGTACTTGATCGTATCTCTGTTTTCCTTAATCTTTCGAGGAACCAAGAATCAAGTACTTTACATTCAGACAGAAGTAGTACCAATAGTTTTCGATATCGTCACATCTAGTAAATAAATTTTTAACACCATGAACCTGAAATCTCAGCCTGCTAAGTCCGCTTGGGTTATTATTGATGCCAACGTAAATGACTATCAGATGCTAGTCAACGGCATTATAGAAGGAGCTAAAATCTTCATTCTGAACCTAAATCGAGATGGGGTTGAACAAATCACTAAGCTCATTCGTTCAGAAGCTTCACCACCTAAGTCACTTCATATCATATCTCACGGATCTCCTGGAACTCTTTACCTAGGGAATAGTCAACTGAGTCTTAGCAATCTCAGACGCTATGCACAAGATTTAAAGTCTTGGCAAATCAGCGACCTGCTTCTTTATGGTTGTAATGTTGCAGCAGGAGATGCAGGTGAAGAGTTTATCGATAAGTTACAGCATCTGACAGCAGCAAATGTAGTTGCATCGCGCCATATTATTGGTAATGGTTACTGGTCTCTCGAAGTAAATCCAACAGGAAGTACAGCATCTATTCCTTTGAATCAGGAAGTTCTGACAGCCTGGAAAGGACAATTAGCAATAAACATCAGTAACCTCGACAATTCATCCTATACTGAGCAGAATCCTGCCATTATTCTAGACAATGATGTAACCTTTTCAGGCGGTACAGACTACCGGGGTGGTTATCTTGAGTTCAACCTGAGTAATGCGACCTCCTCTGATACTCTGAGTTTGGTCACCGACCCTAACCCCTCCACCACCAATGGTGACATTTCTATCGTTGGCAATAAGGTTTATCTTGGTAATGGGACTAATGCAGCAGTTGTTGGCAGTGTAGACTCAACTTTAAACGGTCAAAATGGGCAAAATCTCCGGTTAAATTTCTCTACAGGCTTTCAGAACGGTAACTTTAATATTGGCTCACCAGGTAGTACTGTCATCAATGGATGGACCACCGTCAACCAACAGGTGAAGTTCGGTACCGACACTATTGACGGTTTACCAACACCCAATGACACCACTATTCCTTCACAGGCACCTAATTCCGACCAAAATACCGCCAGTAATCCGGGGACAATGACCTCAGTCCTCGATTCCACACAGAACGATGGGGGTGGTAATTCCGTCCGACTCACAAGTACGGGAATAACTACCCAGGCAGGCTATGATATAGTCCGTGGACCCTATATTTACAGCAATAGTGCGGTTTCCCTGTCAGCTGGGGATCAGGTTTCTTTCGAGTGGCAAGCCCAGGGTGGAGATGATGCCTATGATGTTTATGGCTATATAGTCGATGTCAATACTGGTAACATCGAGACCATCCTAAACGAAACAGGTAACAGTACGTCTGCCTCCACAACTTGGGCAACGGAGACAGTAACTGTCTCCCAAGCAGGTGATTACAAGTTTGTCTTTGTTGCTGGTACTTATGACTTTACCGGTGGTAGAGCTGCAGGTGCACAGCTCTATATCGACGATGTAGTTGTTACCCAGGCAGTCCCACCTTCAACTTTAAACGACAGCCATCTATCCTCCATTGCCCAGAAAGTTCAGTACAGCAACAATTCTGACGTTCCAGACCCATCAAAGACTCTGAATATTTCTGTTGAAAATGGTACTGGTGATACAGCAAACGCCACCTCAACCATCAACATCACACCTGTGGACGACCCAGGTACCATTGGTGGTGATATCTCCGGTAATGGTAATCAGAATACCTCAATTACGGGCACACTGACCGCTACTAATGACCCAGAAGGTCTCACCGATGGCACGATTTTCTCTATCGATTCGGGTAACCAACCTTCCAACGGTAACGCTTCTATTGATCCAGCTACTGGTTTGTGGTCTTATACTTCCGATCCTAACTTCAGTGGTAACGATTCCTTCATTGCGACTATCACCGATGATCAAGGGGGCACTACCACCCAGATTATCAATCTTACCGTCATTGATAATAACCCACCAGCAATACCAACAATTAACACCCCAATAGAAGGTGATAATATTGTTGATCCGACAGAAGCACCTGATGTCCTAGTAGAAGGTACAGCTGAACCCAACAGCACCATTGATGTCACCTTTGATGATGGAGTCAACCCTCCCGTTACTGCTCAAGTTACTACCGACCCCAATGGTGATTGGACCTTAAGTGGAAATGAAGTTGACCTCTCAGGATTAAATGATGGTCCAGTGAATGTGGAAGCAACCAGTACCGACCCTGCTGGTAACACTTCACCCATTGCAACTGCACCAATCACTTTGGATTTAAATCCACCAGCACTACCAACCATCACCACTCCCATTGAAGGTGATGACATGGTCAACTCTACAGAAGCACCTGATGTCTTAGTAGAAGGTACAGCTGAACCCAACAGCACCATTGATGTCACCTTTGATGATGGAGTTAACCCTCCCGTTACTGCTCAAGTTACTACTGACCCCAATGGTGATTGGACTCTTTCGGGTTCAGAAGTTGACCTCTCAGGATTGAATGATGGTCCGGTAAATGTGGAAGTAACCAGTACAGACCCTGCTGGTAACACTTCACCCATTGCAACTGCACCAATCACCCTTGACAGCACTATTCCTAATACACCAACAACTCCAGATCTAGAGACAGCTTCCGATACTGGAAAATCAGACACAGACGATATTACATCAGATACAACCCCCACATTTACTGCTCCAGCAGGAAGCGGAAATCCTGGTGACACCGTCAATCTTTACGCTGATGGTAATCCAGTTGGTAGTGCAACAGTTCAACCAGATGGTAGTTACAGTGTTACTCCCGACAATCCACTTGCAGAAGGGACACCTGATATTGCTGTTAGCTTTACAGATATGGCTGGAAACAAGTCAGCTTTATCTCCAATTCTACCAGTAACTATTGATAGTACTCTACCATTAGCGCCCAAGATTACCTCACCTGGGGTCTCCAACGATACAACACCAGAAATTACTGGTACTGCTGAACCTGGTATGAAGGTCAATGTGGCAATAGATAAAGATGGAGATGGTAACCCAGAGGCTACCTATGAAACTACTACTGATCCACAAGGTAACTGGAAAGTCAATCTAGAGACTGCAACACCTACAACCGGTGCTACTCCTGTATTGAATGATGGCGATAGACCTATCATAGATGCTACAGCTATTGATGATGCTGGCAACAGTAGTGACAGTACAAATCAACAGCTTACTATTGATTTATCTGCACCAGATGTACCAGTAATTAATCCTCCAAACATTACCAATGATACAACACCAGAAATTACTGGTACTGCCGAACCTAATGCCACAGTTAATATCGAAATAGATCGAGATGGAGACGGTACCCCAGAAGCTACTTATGAAACTACTACTGATCCACAAGGTAACTGGAAAGTTGATCTAGAGACTGCAACACCTAGAACCGGTTCTACCCCTACAATCAATGATGGTGATAAAGTCAGTATCTCTGCTATTGCCCTTGATGAAGCTGGAAACAGTAGTCAAAAAGCGAATCAAGAACTAATCATTGATACTACGGCACCTATAGTTACCATTGATCCAATTACAACTAGTGATGATACCCCAGAAATTACTGGTAAAGTTGATGATCCACAAGCAAAAATTTCCATCACCATTGATGGTATCTCCTATGATGCAATTAATAATGGAGATGGTTCCTGGATTCTTCCTGATGGCAGTATTACCAATCCCTTATCCGATGGTAGTTATGATATTATTGCCTCTTCTACCGACTCAGTCGGCAATACTAGTGTAGATGATTCTGATGATGAACTAGTTGTTAATACAATCGTTGCTGGAGATGATGAAGTAACTATTCCTAGAGGTAATGGTAGTGTTAATTTGGACATTCTCGCCAATGACTTCGATCCTGAAGGAGATGTCTTTTCCATTACCAGTTTTACTCAACCAGCAAGTGGTAGTGTTTCTATCAATGACAATGGTACTCCTGATGATCCCACTGATGATCAGTTAGTTTATACTCCTGACGATAGTAATAGTACGACGGATGATGTTGTCATAGAGGAAAGTAATGTTAAGAATGGTGTTTTCTCATTAAAAGGAAATCAGCAATTACCATCTACAGATAGTTTTTCCTACACAGTGAGTGATTCTAACGGTAACAGTAAAACTGCTACAGTAGATTTAAATGTTGAAGACAAAGTCAAGTTAAAATTCAGTTTAGATAACAATAATGCTAATTGGCGCAATGAGGTTGGTATCTTTAAGGTTGATGATGCCCAAGGTACAATCAATGGAATTGCTCCTGGTGAAGAAGGTTATATAGAAGCTGCTCTTTCATCTGGAAAAGTTATTTTTTCAGCTTTAAGCCAAAGTTCTCAGTTATTTGGTGAAAAACCAACTCGTATCATTGATAGTTTCAGCAGTAACGATAATCTGGGTTTCTTCCTCATACAGAACAGTACGGTGGACTCTGTCCTGGCTGGTGGCAATGCTAATGTTATATTTGGTAGTGCATCCGGTGAAGGTGAACAATTTCAGAATTTAAATGCTGGTCAAATTGCTAATGGTCAATTTTCATTGAACTGGGAAGATACTATAGGTGGTGGTGATCAAGATTTCAACGATCTGGGTCTAACTATGGAGATTACTAATGAGGATGCTCCTCTTGGTTCTGGATTGCAAGGAAGTCAGTCTAGAGAGTTAATCGATATAACTGAAGTTAGTCAAGATCAAAAAGTAATTGCTTCGATGGAAGTATTTGGTGAATCGGACTTCGATAATATTGCTGGTCTGTACCGGATTGTTGATGAAAGTGGTACTGTAATTGACTCAATAACAGGCGAATCCTTTAATCCTGGGGATGAAGGTTATGCTCAAGCTGCCTTAAGCCAAAGTCTTGGTGAATTTGGAGAAAATGATACTGGTGCAACTATCACTCTAGATGGTGGTACTCTTTATGCACCTTATCTTATATCTGATGGTAACACTGATAATGTTTACTTCTCTTTCTTGGAAGCTAACAGTAGTGGAGTTGACCATGTTCGTTTACTTGGTGACAACACTTTTGGTTTTGAAGACCTTCCTAGCGGTGGTGACTTATCTTACGATGACTTAGTAGTGAAGATGAATCTTACACTCCAGTAAGATGAATTCTATTTAAAAATTTTCTAGTTGATATTACAAGTAGAGACGTTCAAATGAACGTCTCTTTTTTTGGAGATATCTATCATTTTAGCTAGGACTTACTCACTCGTAACGATGAATAAGGCTTTGCGATTATGTCGCTATTGCTTGTAATGACGTAAATACTTAGTTCGTGTGTAAGTTCTGTTAGTAATTAAACGAATTTTATTACATAAATACCTCAAAATCACGAACAACAATATCGAAACCGAGTGCTTAGAACTTATCCCTATTTCAAACAAAATCGAATGTGTTTCTTGAGAGTTTAATTATTTTTAATAAATTTTTATTTAGTAAAATTTTCAAACGAAAGTCGGACTAATTATGTAATATATCTATGGAAGGTAGATTCACAAATTATTTCAGATAAAATTTGCATCCCTGATTTTTACATAACTCCTAGCCACCACTGACGGGAGGTATCAATACAACCTCATCTCCATCTTTTAACTTGCTATCTGGTTCTACAAACTGGAAATTAATCCCGAACTTAGTCACATCCCGCCATTTTTCCAAGTGGGGATGTTCTGTGATTAGATATTCTCTGACTGCTGATACGGGAGTATTTTCGGGGAATTCTAAAATCAGTTCTGATGTACCATACACTTCTTGGTAAACGGCAAATAATTTAACAGTGACTTTAATTGCAGACATAAGTTAGTTGTGAGTTAGAAGGTTTCTAATTGTGTTGATGCTTTTAGTTGATACTTTTAATTTAATGAAAAAATTATGTATTATAAAATACGTACATAAAACATTTAGCCTGGGTAATTATTTATGTTGATATATTAAATGTACACTTTTTTAAAGTACTAATCCTTACCTCTAGCTTGTAAGGGTATGAATTTACTTAAGCGCCATAACCCGAAGGAGATTGTGCAGAGTGATGGTGTGCGATCGCCTAATGTAAGCGACGGGCAAAGCTCTGCTCTAGGCGATCGCGTAATATATCAAAATTAATCTAAGATTCATTAGGATGGTGGGTTTCGATAATTGGTAACACACGCTACATAATTAGTTAAAGTTAAAATTTAAATATAATTTCTATATGTTGAATATACACTTTTCATAGGTAGTTTTTCCATCAAATTAGCATTTATACTTTCATCAAAAATTAGTTTAATAAAAAATTAAAGAGTGATATCATAATTTGAGATTTTTTAGATAATTTTATCCAATTTACGATTTTCCAATTTATGAGCTTTTGTATGATTTAAATATATCCTAAATATATTTCTTAAAACTTGATGATATGAGTAATTTGATAATGGAGCAAGCAGGATAAATTAACTTAATATGAGCTATTGTTTGAATCCTCGCTGTAATTATCCTGATGACCCAATGAATGACGACAGAAAATTTTGTCGAAACTGTGGGGAAGTTTTAATATTAAATAATCGTTATCGTATTACTAAGCATTTGGGTAAAGGGGCTTTCAGTAGAACTTTTGAAGTGGTAGAAAAAGAGAAACTCTATGTTTTAAAAGTTCTGAATTTGCATCGCTTTCATAATCAAAAAATCAAAAATAAAGTTATTAGCCTGTTTCAACGAGAAGCCCTTGTATTACAGAGTTTAGACCATCCAGGAATTCCCAAGGTTAATGTAGGTGGATATTTTGAAATATCTTACCCAAATTATTCTGAACCATTATACTGCTTGGTAATGGAAAAGATTGAAGGTTTAACTTTACAACAGTGGTTGGAGCATCATCACCATGAAGTTCTTTCGGTTGAAGAAGCTTATGAATGGTTAAAACAACTGTTAGATATTTTAGAAAAAGTTCACGAGCAAGGCTATTTTCATCGTGATATTAAACCTTCTAATATCATGATTAGACCTAATGGTCAGTTAGTGCTGATTGATTTTGGTGCAGTCAGAGATTTAGCACAGACCTACTTACAGCATGATGAAGTTGCTAATGGTACACAAATTGGTTCTCCTGGATATGCACCACAGGAACAGATGCATCACGGTAAAGCTGTTGCACAGTCTGATTTTTTTGCTTTAGCTAGAACTTTTGTACATTTATTAACAAAAATACATCCTTTAGAAATACCCAAAACTCAAGATCATCAAAAATTACTCTGGAAAGATAAATTATTAAAAAAATATAAAAATAGTCAAGATTTTTTCCGTCATCTACGCTGGTACAATTTTTGTGTTCTATTAGATTCTATGATGGAAGTCTATTGGCACAAAAGACCAAGAAATATTAAAAGTATATTACAACGTTTAGAAAATAATTTTGTTTTATTTTTGATTCCATATCGGGCAATAATATTAGTAATGCTTTTACTTGCTGGTTTGGGTAGTAGCTATTGGTATATTACCGGAGTTGATGGTTGTTCAAAAATACCTGTAAGAAGTTTTCCTCTCAATGATGGAATTAGCTGTGGAGAGGAAATTCTAGTTAAACAATCAAACTCAGTAGAATCTATTTCCACAGAGAAAGTTCAGGGAATACAAGCGATAAGAAAAGATGACTATCGTTATGCCTCTAGCTTTTTGAAGCTAGCATGGAAAAGAAGTAGAAATCCAGAGACTTTAATTTATCTCAATAATGCTAATGTAGAAGCAAAAAAAATCAATTTCTATACTATTGCTGTAGTTGCACCTATTAGTAATAATTCAGATAGCATTAACTCTAGTTTAGAAATTTTAAGGGGTATTGCTCAAGCACAAGATGAATTTAATCGCGCTAATTTTAGTAAAGGTGTGGGAATTAAAGTTTTAATTGCCAATGATCATAATAGTCCTACAAAAGCTAAACAAATTGCTGAAAAATTAGTTAATAAGCAAGATGTATTAGCGATTGTGGGTCACTTTACTAGCGATACTACTATCAAAGCTGTTGATATATATCAAAAACACAAGTTATTACTAATATCTCCAACCTCCACCTCCGAAGACCTAAGCAAAGTATGTCAAAACTTGGACACAGATAAATGTTTCTTTCGACGGGTAGTAGGAAGCGATCGCGTGACAGCAGAAACTATTACTAACTATCTAGTAAATAAAACTTCACATCGGAAAGTTGCTGTTTTTTTCAATAAAAATAGTAATTATTCTAAATCTATAGAAAGCGAGTTCAAAAGGGATTTTACAGCCAAAGGTGGAGAAGTCGTCAAGAAATTTGATTTGTCTATTCGCGGTTTCAATGCTGATTCTGCTATACAGGAAGTTGAAAAGAGTAATGCTGATGTATTAGTTTTGCTACCAAATAGTGATGGTTTCATTTCTACTAAAATATTGGAACTGATTATAGCGGCAGAAAATCGATATCCTATCTTAGGTGGTGATGGGCTTTATAACTCTAATATTTTGAAAGTAGTGAGGAAAAATACTCAGGGTTTAATTGTGGCGATTCCCTGGCATTATGATAGTAGCCCCAATTTAGAATTTACTCAACAAGCAAGAAAAATGTGGAGAGGAGATGTAAGTTGGCGTACCGCTATGACTTATGATGCAGCAAAGACGCTTTTGAGTGCTGTCAATGAGTTACCAATATCAGCGAGTCGTCAAGATGTGATAGAAGCTTTAAATGACCCGAAGTTTCAAGGGACTGGTGCAACGGGGGTAATTACATTTGACGAACAAGGTATTCGTAATGAGCAAAATATATATTTATTTCAGGTAATACGGGATAAGAGTAATAGTTTAAAGTTTGTTTTGTTGGGTGATGGATAGGGGGGAATTCTATTGCTCAATTCTAATATGGATTGTTTTGAAAGTTGAATATTTCAGGACTTACGCAAAAAGCCTGCAGGCTAGAAGCCTGGGGCTATAATATTAATGATTAGTCACGAAGGTGGGCTTCATTTATATAGTTAAAAATTGAAACCGTCTCTATAACGGATATATAGCGGTATGCTTTCGGGTTAGGACGTTTTTTCACAAGAAGAAAGACTTGGGGGATTCTCCCCCAAACCCCCGATTGGGAGGACGGTTGCGTCCCCCAAACCCCCTCCAAAGCCAGAAATATAAAAATGTCCTAACATATCCTAGTAGTGCTATAAATTGCAGATATTTAATTTTCCCCAGATATTAATTAGAAAGTGGTAGAGGAATAAATGGATTGTTGAATCCTTAACCGCTATTTTTTGTGTTTAAATCATTTGAATACTTAGAGAAATCGTTGTAGGGTGACATCTGTATGGATGCGACGATATCAATATGTCAATATTACAATCACAATCACAACAATTACAGTTGAAAAATCATTTCGGTAATCATTTACTGGTTGGTGTTTCTGGTACTCAATTGAATGATGCTGATAAGCGTTTACTTAGCGAATTAAAACCTGTTGGTATTGTGTTCTTTGGAAAAAACTTTCTTCACAATCAGCATTATGAAGTTTGGTTAGAAGGTTTTCAAAAACTTAATCAGCAAGTACGGGAATATGCTGAGCGGGATGCAATGTTAATGACTATTGACCATGAAGGTGGTAGAGTGATTCGTCCTCCTTTACCAATTACTCGTTTCCCTTATACTTATCTTCAGAGGAATAGAGCGACTGCGGTGGCTGAAGCTATGGCTTTAGAGTTGAAATCTCTTGGTATTAATTTATCATGGTCGCCGGTTGCTGATATCTTTTCTAACCCGACAAATCCGATTATTGGACCCCGTGCTTTTGACACTACACCGGAAACTGCTGGTAAAGGAGCGATAGAATTTTTTAAGGGACTTCGAGATTCCGGAATTATAGCTTGTGCGAAACACTTTCCCGGACATGGAGATACAAGTACCGATTCTCATTTAGAGTTACCAGTTTTAGACTTAACTATAGAAGAACTCCGCAGTCGGGAATTAATACCTTTCCAAATGCTAATTAAAGAAGGTATTCCTATTATAATGACTGCTCATATTCTCTTTCCTAAAATAGATAAAGATGTTCCTGCAACTTTATCTGAAACAGTCCTCACAAAAATCCTCCGGGAAGAATTAGGTTTCCCAGGAGTGGTAGTATCAGATGACTTGGATATGAAAGCTGTCTCTGATATGTATGCTCAAGGTGGTGTGGTTGCAAAGACATTTCATGCAGGTTGTGACCTATTTATGGTTTCAGGTAACTTACCCGCATCATCCCTTGAAAAAACTTATGCGATCGCATCGGATTTTACTACTGCTTTGAGTAATGGTAGCTTGGATGAATCAATTGTGGAAGCTTCTAGGGTTAGAATTGAGAGTTTGTTAAATTCTACTCCCCAATATTCAGTGGAAATGCTTGATAAAGATACATTATTAAAGCATGCATCCTTAGCGATTGAATGCAGTTATGGTACATAATCGCAGAGTAGGGGTTTAGCATGCTAAACCCTTACACTCCCAACAAGAGAGGGCAAGAGTGTAAAAGGAAAGGAGTGCTCAAGCAGAAGATAGGACAACCCGAAAACCGAAGAGGCCGCTGTCGAAGGCACGATTGACTGAAAAGTACCTACCCCGATAGGCACAACGACAGAGCCAAGAGCCGTTGACCCAGGAACCACCACGCAACATCCTTTGAGAACCATTATCATTATCAACCCATGCACTACCATCAGTAGGAGCACCATTATAATTCTTATGCCAAGTATCTTCACACCATTCCCACACATTTCCATGCATATCGTATAAACCAAAAGCATTAGGTGGAAAACTTCCTACATCCGTGGTTTGTTCTCTGTATTCCCCTTTCGGTGCATCACCATATGGATAATTCCCATCATAGTTAACTAAATCAGGAGTAATAGTTGCTCCAAAATAGAACGGTGTAGTTGTACCAGCACGACAAGCATATTCCCACTCAGCTTCACTGGGTAATCTGTAATTCCTTCCCGTCTTTTCGCTAAGCTTCTTACAAAATTCCTTCGTATCACCCCAAGACACTTCTTCTACAGGTCGATTACTTCTTTTAAAGTAAGCAGGGTTTTTACCCATAATTGCTTCATACTGTGCTTGGGTAATTTCGTACCTACCCATATAAAACCCAGGAACCTTTACTTCACGCTGGGGACCTTCATCGTCATTTCTCTCTGCTTCCCCTGCTGGTGAACCCATTGTAAAGGTTCCTCCTGGTATCTGCACCATCTCTAAGGTGACACCATTTCCCAGGTCTTCAGCAACGTACTTTGCTTGTAAATTACGACGGTTGTTGATAGTTCCTTTTGCATCGACGGTAACCGTTTCAAAGTCAAAGCTTTGTAGTGATAATCCTTGAGGAACTGAAACAACATCTGAAGAAACTTGAGGAGCTACAACATCTGAAGAAACATCTGAAGTTGACGAATTATTTTCAGAATTACCTGTTAATAAATTACCAGCAAAAACGGTTATACCCAATCCAGAACCAATCCAACCTAACCTCTGAATAAATTTCCGACGTGAAGGGTTAATAAGTGTTTTTTGATTTATTTGTTGATTATTATTTATTTGATTATTATTTACCTGATTATTCCCTACTTTTGAAGAGTAGACAGGATTTGCTGAAGGATTAGTGGCTGTTTTAGGTATAGGTTGCTTTCTAAATTTTTGAGGAGTTACTGGTATAGGAGTTGATGGTTGAGGAATTGGTGTTTGAGGTATTACTGGTTCCTTCAATAATTCCAACCATTCCCCCATTGTTTGGGGACGATTTTCTGGTTCCAATTCCATCCCCTTGAGGATTGCATCATTTACTCTAATGCTGAGACTGGGATTAAAACTTCTGGGTGACTGTAACATCAACCCACTGACGCGATTTGTGGCTGGATTGGGGAGATTTTTCGTCACCAAAAAATATAAGGTCGCTGCTAAAGCATAAACATCAGTATAAGCTCCCCGCTTCGCCACTGTTTGATATTGCTCAATGGGTGCGAAACAATGGGAAAGGTAAGGTGTGTGTAACCTGGTTTCACTGGGAGTAAATTCCCTCGCTATCCCAAAGTCAATTAATACCGCTTCTGGTTTCCCTGCACGGATGAGGATATTTGCTGGTTTCACATCCCGATGCAACAACCCGTTATTGTGAACTACCGTTAATGCTTCTCCAATTTGACGAATATATCCGACTGCTTCTGCTTCCGATAACACACCTCCATTCACCACCCTATCAGCCAGGTGTTCTCCTTCAATATATTCCATCGCCATGCACCAAAGTTTTCCTTCCTGGAAGACTTCATGTACTTTCACTACATGGGGGTGATTGCACTTGGCTAATTTGACCGCTTCGTTGAGAAAATCCTGCTGGAGTTTAACAAAATCGGGACGTTTCTGTACTTTCTCATTCAAACTTTTGATAACAACTCGTCGATTATTTTCATTTCTAGCTAAATAAGTAATCCCAAAACCACCTTGAGCAATATCTTTCTCAATCCTGTAATTCCCGTTTTGTAACTCCTGTCCCCTCTTCCAAATTGTTACCGTTTCTTCTTCCTCCTCTTTCTCAACCAGCATTAATAACCAGTCCTGCATAGCTTGGGGACGGTTTTCCGGTTCTACTTCCATTCCTTTGAGGATTGCTTGGTTTAACTCATTGCTGATAGTAGAATTATGCTCTTGGGGAGGAATTAACGGCATCTTATAAGCTTTGCGCTGAAAAGATTCTACTGGTCTTTTCCCCGTAATTGCATAGTAGAGAGAAGCAGCAAGAGAATAGACATCTACATAAGGTTTTCTATCTCCCCGCATTTGTTCGTGGGGTGCAAATCCAGGATTACCAAAAAACCTAGAACTAACCGTCGTCGGCATTGTTTCTCCAGCAATACCAAAGTCGATTAATACAGCTTTGCCATCCTGCTGAATCATCATATTACCAGGATGAGCATCTCGGTGGACTAATCCAGCTTGGTGGACTATTGTCAAAGCATCACCAATTTGAGTAATATACTTTAATGCTTCCTCTACTGGTAATGCTCCTTTTGTTCGCACCAGGTTAAATAAACTCTCCCCCTGAACAAAATCCATCACCAAACAGTAAGTACCACCCTCATGAAATAAATCCCTAACACGAACTATATTTGGGTGTTGAGTTTGGGAAAGCTGCTCTAATCTTTGTCCTTCGTTGATAAACCGCTTGATGTAATTGGAATATTCTGGGTCATTTTTCAAGCTTTCATTCGGTGTTTTAATCACCACCAAATTGTTCAATATAGAATGTCGCGCTCTGTAGGTAATACCAAACCCACCTTGTCCAAGCATCTGCTCAATAACATATTTGCCACCTTGTAACTGTTGACCAGATGCCCAAACCATCTTTATTTGACCAAGCGACTTTAAATATGATTATTACAAAAATGTCTAATATCCGCAATTACCCTTAAATTCTACTTACCTCAACCAGAGACTACGTCAATTCACATCTTGCACTAAGAAAATCGCTTAAATAAATAATACTCAGTAAATAATACTCAGTGTTCCTGACCGCCTTGGACTAAAAGTCCGAGGCTTATAAGCAAAGTCCTCTAAAAGAGGACTGAAGAAACCTTAATACATAGTATTATTAATTACATTTAATTTTATTTTTAGTAATTTATACGTATAGGTGCAAGATTTGATTTAACCAGAGACTATGTCAACATTGAGCGGAGTCGAAATGTTGACTGACCCGTTGGGTTTTTGAAATAGGAATGATATTAGTCTTGGGGGTTTATTTTCATCGGTTTCGTGCCACCATTCTTTAAATTCTATCATGGTGAATCCAGCATTTTGAGCGGAGTTGAAAAATTCTGATGCATGATGGACAAATGCTTTGATTTCTATTGATTCTACTGTTTCTGATGCTGCTATATTTTGATTAAAACGAGCTACGCTTCCTTGATACTGTTTAAAGGGATGCAGTTCGCAAATAAAAAAATGTCCTCCTGACTTCAAGGAATCAAATGCTTGTGCGAATATGAAGGGAAGATTTTCTATATGTTCTAAAACAAGGTTGCAAACTATTAAATCTATGGGAAAATTGAGAAAATTCCAAGGTTCGGTGATATCTGCTGTAATAAAGTGAATATTATCAGCTTTAGAATCGGCTTCAACTTTTTGCTTTGCTTTTTGAATCATTCCCTCAGAAAAGTCCACAGAAATAACCCTTTGAGCAATTTGGGAGAAAAATATAGTATTCTTTCCGGTTCCACAACCCAATTCAAGAATTGACTTTCCTGAAAAATCCTTTAAACTATCCTGCGTAACTATAAAATCCAAGTCACGAGTCCGATTTTTATCTGAGTCGTAGCTTAGAGACCAGTTATTGTATGCTTCTTGGACGTTCATCTTATCTTCTGATAATAGTTTTGATAATTTTTCTTAGAGGATGTTTATAAAATACTTCTAGTTAGGAGATGTGTTATGGCTATACAAGGATGGATCTTGACATTCAAGACAGTCGCTACAAGAAAAAATAATTTTATTTTTTATTTATAAACACGCTTTTAGAGAAACTTATGAGTAATTCAATTATAAAAGTTGCTGATTTTGAACAAGATTTTGGGAAAATTAAGGAAATTAGAAAAGTTGTTTTTCAAGAAGGACAGGGAGTTGATGCGAGTTTAGATTTTGATGGTGAAGATGAAGTATCTGAACAATTATTAGCTTACTTGAATAAGGTTGCTGTGGGTACTGCAAGAATTAGATATTTTCAGGGTGATATTGCCAAAATTGAAAGACTTGCTGTTTTACCAAGTGCCAGGGGAAATGGTATTGGTAAACAAATTATGGAAAAGGCTTTAGAGGTAATAGAAAATAACAAAAATAACAATACTAGAGAAGTTGTAATTCATGCCCAGGATTATATCAAAAAATTACATCAGCAAGTCGGTTTTGAAATTGATGGAGAAACCTTTCAGGAAGCGGGAATTACTCATGTGAAGATGATAAAAAAGTTGCGGTAAGAGTTTTGATAGGGAGGAGTGAGTGGGGAAATTTGCTCAAAGCTGAGTTTTTAAAAATAAATTTTTCCAGATACATTTCTTAGAGGGTGTTTATAAAAATGTTCTTGAAAATACACAATTCAAAAATACAATATTCTTCTATATATTTAGAAATATTTTTTAAATGATTTTCCAAAACAACAGATATATCAAAATATATCAAAATATATCTCAAAAAAGATATAAATTTCACAGTATTCTGATATTAGCGACTATTTGGTTGTTGAGTACTTTATGCGATCGCTTATGGTTTACTTGGGATAATTCGGTTCCGTCATGGGATCAGGCTGATTATTTGACTGGTACTCTCAATTATCTGCAAGCTTTGCAAAGTCCGGAAATATTTAATGGTGAATGGTGGCAGAGTTTATGGTTGTTATCTTCTAAGATTCCTCCTTTTACTTATATTTTGACTGCTGGAATTCAAAGTATATTTGGTACTGGTTTTGACCAAGCTGCTATAGTTAATTTGCTGTTTAATGGGGTTTTATTAGGTTCGGTTTACGGTTTAGGAAAGATATTATTTACTGAGTCTGTGGGTTTATGGGCAGCCGCTTTGTGTCAAATTATGCCCGCTCTCTACAGATATAGATTAGATTTTTTACTAGATTTTCCTTTAACAGCAGTAGTTACCTTAACTTTTCTTTGCTTAACGGGTTGGTATTTTAGTTCTTATCAAACTCAAAATATTAAACCTCAAAATATTAAACCCCAAAATATTAAACTTGAAAATATTCAACCCCAAAATAGTACACAACCAAAAACAAAGAGAGAAAATTCCCAGAATTTACCCAGCTTGATATGGGCGATCGCTTTCGGTTTATCCTTTGGTGTAGCATTGATGGTAAAGCAGACAACATTGATATTTCTGCTGATACCAATATTATGGGTAGGAATTACCAGCCTAATTAAAAGACGTTTTGTAAGGTTATTTCAATTACTTCTGGGCTTTTTCATCTCAACCATTATATTCGGTTGGTGGTATCGTACCAACTGGTTAATCATTCTCACATCAGGAAAACGCGCTACCGTAGACTCAGCGATCGCAGAAGGTGATGCACCTCTGAATACCCTTGCTGCATGGACTTTCTACTTTCAACAAATACCGTATCAGGTTTCTCTACCATTACTAATAGTACCCATTGGTATTTTACTTTTTTGGCTATTTTCTAAGAGAAAATCAAAAAATATAGAAGAACCAATCAGCAATTACCAATTACCAGTCACCAAATCCTTACGATGGCTATTTATATTCCTATTAGGTTCTTACTTGCTTTCATCTGTGAACCCAAATAAAGATGACCGTTACGTCTTACCTTACTTACCGATCATCTCAATATTATTATCATACGCCTTTACCCGCATTCATAGTTTATGGGCACAGCGTTTACGTTGGGGAAGCTTTGTTTTAGCAACCATACTAATGTTGTTCAACCTATTTCCCATTGCTGGAACTCCAGGAAACCTCCTCACTCAAACCCTCAGTCCCAAAATTCAACATCATCCCTACTCAGGAGAAAAATATCCCCATCCAGCAATTATCAATCAAATTATTACCACCGAACTATATCTGCGTTCCACATTAGGAGTATTACCATCCACACCAGAAATCAATCAACATAACCTCAACTATTATGGAGCATTGCAAAACTTTCAAGTATATGGGAGACAAGTAGGAACCAAAGAAAGATTTGTAGAAAAAGACGCGCGATCGCTTGTTTGGTTTTTGACCAAAACTAATAATCAGGGTTCAATTCCTCCTTCTCAAGCTGCGATAGTTAAGAATATAGAAACTAGCGGTAATTTTAGTTTAAATCAAACTTGGAAATTACCAGATAATAGTAGCATCAAGCTTTATCATCAGAAATTTCCACCGGTAGAGGTTACTAAAATTAAAAATCAAAATAATAATGAAAATAATGAAGTGACAAATGAAAAAACTCCCCGTATCAGTTTAGTTCAAGTCAAAGTACCTGAAAAAGCTCCCCCTGGTTTCCCCATACCCGTAACCTATCAGTGGAAAGGTTCTGCAAAAGCTTTAAAAAACGGTTTGGTTTTATTGACCTGGGAAAACAGTAATAAGCAGAATTTATCTAGAGAATCCACATGGTTACACGACCACGGTATTGCAATGGGTAACCTACACAGCAGTTTTGCAAACCAACCCGGACTTTTCCAAGTTACCGAAACTATGGGAATGTTACCACCGGAGGATACCATACCAGGAAGCTATAAATTACAAGCAACTTATCTGAATAGAGTAACCAAAGAAACTTATTCCATTCCAGTACCTATAATTAATCTAAATATAGATAAACAAGCAAAATCCATATCAGCACCAGAACTAGATTTACTTACTCAAATCCGCACCTTAGGTGCAACAATGCCAGAAGGAATCAAAGCTTTAGATAAAGTCTTTGATGAAGTCGGACGAATTAATCAATATGACCCAAATCAAGATTATTTAGTACAAGCAAGAGAAGCATTACAATACAGATTAGAAAAGTTAAGAAAATTAGATAATTTAGAAAAAAATATTTCCAATAATAGTTTAAATAGTAATTTAAATACCAAATTAGATACCAAATTAAATACCAAATTAAATACTAACTCAAACCTTATAAAGCAAAAAAACTGGTTATATACCTTAGCCCTAACCAATGTCTTACAACGTCATGCAGAAGATGCCATTCAATCATTACAAAAAGTAACTAGAATAGACTCAAAAAATCCTTATGCTTACGCTTACTTAGCCTTTGTTCAACTGTATAACTTACAACCAAAAGCCGCAGAAAAAAGTTTAAAACCAGTTTTTAAAAACAATAATGAAAAACTAAATATACCAGTTGAAATCAAAGCCCTCGATGGAATTGCTGCGTTAATGCAAGGAAACCTAATTAAAGCATGGCAGGTAATTTCCTCATTAGATTTATTTTGATTATTTACACTTATTCAAGGTAAGTAGGTTTGTGTTGAAAATTGTCATTAGGACAGGCAGTAGGCAATCGGCAATCGGCAGTCGGGGTAAGAGTTTAAAGCTGATTTACAATCTGTTACATAGTTGCCTTTATTTATACCCACCTACTTAATAATAACATAACTATTAAGGGCGCAGGCTTGCGCCCAATCATATCATATCCGTTTAAAAACCTGTCAATATGATGTTTGGCTAAACACTTGTCCGAGACCGTTAGCGTAGCTTCCCGTAGAGTACGTAGCGATAGCAGAGTGAAGTATAAGCTCTATCGAGAACGCTCCGCATTTGCGTAGCATAACGTAGTTATAGTGGTTCCAAATAAAAAACACATCGAATTAAATATACTTTTCATCCCGATTAAATTATTCGGAGGGGGTTTGGGGGACGCGACCGTCCTTCAATCGGGGGTTTGGGGGAGAATTCCCCAATTCTTGATTTTCATGTATATTTAACCGCTTAACCCAACGGAAATTAATTGGAATAGCAATAACACAAAATCCCTGGGATTGCATCGCTTCACTCGCAATGACATATTATGGATAATTTGCCAGATATTATATCATCACCTTAGCGTAGCTTCGAGTAGGTTACGCAGTCTTCTTCGGAGTGTATTAATGCAAAATACTGGCTTACTCCGTAAACGCGGAACATTTCCGATAAATCTTAATCGCTGATTTTTTTAACTTCCATCAACCTTTTACTTCTCAGACTCAGAAAACAAGCGATCGCAATACATATTGCACCTATAAAAGAGATCCCATCCCATACTTTATTCCATAGTAACCAATCTCCCACAGCACCAAAGATAACTGAAGAGAAGGAAAAAATACCAACCTCAGAAGCGGGTGCAGATGCATAACCGCGAGTTGTTAACAACTGAAATGCAGTACTACATAATCCTATACCTGCTAGCAATAACCATTCTTCCATAGTTGGATTCTGCCATGACCAAATTAATGGGATTGCTGTTATACAAAGACTGATAGCGGAAAAAAATGAAACTGTACGTATTGCAGGTTCAGTAGATGATAGTTTACGTATTGTCACCATTGAAAGTGCAGCAAAAACACTACTAGTTAAAGCAACTAACATTACCCAGTTAAACTCTACACCGGGTTTTAGAACTAGAAAAACACCGAGGAAACCTACAAAAATTGCTAAACGAGCTAGAGGAAATATTCTTTCTTTTAGCCAAATCAAAGCAATCATCGGGATCAAGATTGGAACCATTGACTTAATCAACATTGTATCTGCGAGCTGAATGTTTGCCATTGCATAGAACAAACAGTACATAGCAATAGTTCCAGCTATCCCCCTTACCAGGTGTAAATGGAATTTACTTGTTTGGAAAATATTTTCACCTGCATTCACACTTTCCCTAATCAGAAAAGGCATCAAAATTAATAAACCAAAGAGATTTCTGGAAAACACTATCATCTCATTTGGTAAACCGTCCGATACTAACTTAATAATCACTCCATTTAAAAAAAGTGTAAACTCAGCAGCAATGATAAACATCGCCCCATTGGTAATACTTTGTTGGTAGCGCATAAAATTGAGTAAAAATTGAATAAAAATTGAATAAAAATTAAATCAATCTCGTTCCGGTGTATCTATCTATGTTGATACATTTTTATCTATATTTGGCATATTTGAGTAATATTTTTATCCTGATTCAAGCTGAATTTGAGGAGAATACTGGGGATCACTTTTCTTGAGAAGAACTTAGCAGCCACATGGATTTAGCTTTACAAATTCTCTTCAAAATATGACAACCTTCAAAGACTGTGTGTCTAACCTTTACGGTTCTTCAGTACCTGTTATACTTAAGTCTGGGAGCAAAAGTTCAAAATGCTTACGATTTATCTGATGATTACCTGATATATCTGGAAAACTTGATACTCTACACGAACAATCCTTTAAAATTGCCTCTCAAAAGCATAATTCAAAAGCATACACGTAATATACTGCAATATACCATCAACCAAAATCTTAAAATTTCTAGCCTAACTATTACAGTACCGAGGACAGTTAATAGAAATTCGTGTCAAAATTGCCTGTAACGGTGTATTTCTAATATAGAATATCGAACAAGACTTAAATTATATATATTATATAACTATTATAACTATGAAAAACAACAAACAAGTCTTATGGATGCGTGTTTGTGGTTTAGGGATGGTGCAGGGTGCAATTACCCTCACTTGGGTAATTTACAATTTCTATTTACCTAAGCTATTAGTAGAATTTGGTTTTTCTAAATCTTTGGCAGTGAGTTTGTTAATTTTAGAAAACGCTTTAGCTGTGATTATGGAACCTTTGATGGGTTCCCTATCTGATAAAACTCAACGTTGGTTTGCTAGTCGCTTTCCTTTTATCACCGTGGGAATTCTTGTATCTTCTGCCTTGTTTATTGCTATTCCTGGTCTTGTTACCTTTGTACCTCCGACTGCTGTATTTAAATATATTCTGCCAGTTCTTCTAGTGGTTTGGGCTTTAGCGATGACTACATTTCGTAGTCCTGTACTATCTCTGTTGGGACGTTATGCTTTACCAAAAAGTTTACCAATGGCAGCTAGCGTTTTGACTTTGATTGGTGGAACAGTTGGTTCTTTTAGAATACCAATCAATAATTACCTTCTGAGCTTTCCACCGATTATTACTTTTAGCATTGGTTCGTTTACGTTGTTAGCTTCTGCTACAATATTGAGATTTATTCATCCTCCTGAAACCGTCACAGATAAACCCATAGACCGACATATCGCAGCTTCACCTCCATCTTTGTCAATTCCTGCATTGGGTATTATTTTCGGTTTGGGTAGTAGTTTTTCTTGGGGATACCGTTCGTTACTTGGTGGGGTTAGTAAATTTCTTAAACTACAGTCAAATAGTGATAACACTCAATTACAAATGCTTATATTTGGCTTCAGCATTGCCCTTGCAGCTTTACTTGCTGGTATCGTAGGTAAAAAAATTGGTAATCGCAATGCGATGTTTGCAGGTGCGATCGCTGTTGTGACATCGATGTTATTACTACCGGTATTTGGAGCGTCTATAACTGTTCTAGCTCCTCTAGCATTAGGAGTAAGTTTTGTACTAAATGGTACTATTCCCCTAGCTTTAGAAATACTCCCACCCAATCGGGGAGGTTTGGGTGTAGGTATGTATTTTGGTGGTGTGGGTTTAGCAATGAGTATTTTTAGCTCTATGTTTCCAAATAATCAAGCGATCGCTCCAGGATTTGCAGCTTTGATGAGCGCGATCGCTTTTACTGTAGCTGGTATTTTGATTATTTCTAGTGCATTTCTACATCATCCACCGAAAAGAGATAATCAAGCACTTAGCAAAAATTAACAATTGTGTTGATTATTTTCCATGTCTGCAGTAGTGGATTCTATCTATCTAGTAAGGGAAATAAACAAGAGATTATTCAATAGTGCGATCACACTTAAGGATCTGTGTAAAAACAACTTGATAAAGTATGTTGCTAAGCTTTAGTCAAATCAAACGCTCCAATAAAAAAGTTAGGCAACTTATTTTTACATGATTCCTAAATTTAAATTTAAATTGTGAATATTTCGTTTACTTTAAAATCAAATCTATCAACCCATTAATTAATCTTTCCTTCTCCATTGGTAGAATATCACTACCATGCAGCATTTCTTGCACCATCACATAATGCACCAATGCACCCATGATAATTCTAGATGTAGCTTCTGGGTCTGGTAAATTTAGTTCTGGATGAGAGGTTAAATATTGAGATATAGCTTCAAATACGGGTTTAATCATATAGATAACGCAAGCCTGTGCGAGTTCAGGAAATCTACCAGACTCTCCTATAACCATCCGCTTAAAAGCCAGATACTCAGAATCTTCTGTCATCTTTTCGAGTCCTGCGGATAATAACTTTGAGAGCACAATCTTGGGTTCTCCCTTCAGGGGTTGGTCTCCAAAGACTGACTTAAATCTTTGCTGAGTCATCTTCTGGACTAAAGCTTTAAACAATCCTTCTTTATCTTGAAAGTGGCTGTATACTGTGGCTTTGGAAACTCCTGCTGCTACTGCGACTTTATCCATGCTCGCACCAGCGTAACCATGAGCTAAAAATACCTGTATGGCTCCTTGTAAAATTTGTTGAGATTTAATTGTATTAACTTCTGACTCTTTTTCTTGGGATTTGGCTTTTGCTCGTCTTATTCTAACCATCTAGGAATATATTTATTTTAATAAACTAATAAACTTATTTGTTAACTTATTTTCTATATTAAGTTAGGACTTAAACAGTCTTAATAATAAACTGGAAAATTAGGATTTACATGCACTCAGAAGTTATGCACAGATGCAGGAATAATAACTAATCATCCAGACATGATACAGCCAATTTCATCTGATTGAGGTACAGTTCATATCGTTGTAAGGCAGGGAGCAGGGGGCAGGGAGCAGGGAGAATGTACCTCATGTAACTGCAAAGTGCTGTATAAAATCTAAATTGGGGTTGTAAGAAAAATTAAACTAATCAATTTATTCATATTATATCAGACTGAACGGTTTAGTTTTTGTTTCTTATTAGTAAATTAATATTTTATAGAACCCAAATTATTTCTATACACTCCTTTCTGCCTCGGCTCCCCTGTTCAGGTAATATTGGTTGGTCGAGTACTAAGGGATATCCAAAAATTAAATTACTCAATTTCTGCATATAATACAACTATCAGATTTTTTCTCCCTCTCTCTTGGTGCGCATTCCCTAGCGCTTCCCCTGCTTCCTCTGCTTCCTCTGCTCACCAAAACGATTGATTATTTTTTTAATTGGAAGTCCCTAAGGTATCGAGAGTGACTCAAAACAGCGATGTAAAGACATTTCTTTTTTCTATAGTATTTTAATTTACCTTTTATCTATCTTAAATAGCTTGTCAGGGACTCAGGCTAATGGTAACTTCTAGGACTGTGTGAGAGTTGAACGGAATTAACTAAATAATGAAACGTGCGATTGCAACAGTAACAATTAGTTCAAGCTTATTTTCAAGCTTATTCTCAAGTCTATTCTCTTTATTTACACCTTTAGCTGTAAATGCTGCACCACCAAGGGAACCTGACAAAACCGTAAAATGTGATATTTTAGTCGCTGGTGGTGGTTTGTCTGGAACTGCTACAGCTTATGAAGCTTTACTGGCTGGTAAAAGAGTTTGCATAACTGAAATTACTGACTGGTTGGGGGGACAGATTTCCTCCCAGGGTACATCTGCATTAGATGAAAGACCAACTCAGAGAAAGCAGTTATTTTATTCTAGGGGTTACTTAGAATTACGCGATCGCATCCGTAAAGAATATGGTCAACTCAATCCAGGTGACTGCTGGGTAAGCGACTCATGTTTTTTTCCTGCCGATGGTCATAAAATACTGAGTAAAATCCTTAAGGATGCTGCAAGAAGGGGTAGAGGAAAGCTAGAGTGGTTTCCCAGTACGGTGATTAAAGAACTCGATATTAGTAGCGATGGAAAAATCATAAATAGCGCGATCGCTATTAAACATCAGCCGAAAAAAGATGCACCACCGCTCAATACCTTCCCTTTATCCCAGACTATCGAGGATGCATATACTTATCAAGACTCTGATAAATTTCAGAAAAGTATTATTCGCTTCATCCCTGCTCAGGAATCAGCAAATAATTCACCCGATTGGTATGTTGTGGATGCAAGCGAAACTGGGGAAATTATCGGTTTAGCGGACGTTCCTTATCGTTTAGGTATTGATCCTCGTTCTTACTTAGAACCTTCTTCCTCCAGCGTCAGTGGTAATCCTTACTGTACTCAAGGTTTTACCTACACTTTTGCAATGGAGCAAACCCAAGAAGCACAACCCCAAAAAGAACCTACTTTTTATTCCCAATATGCTCCCTACTACAGCTATGAACTAGAAAGATTAGCCAGTTTCCCCCTAGTATTTACCTATCGTCGTATCTGGAGTCCCAAAACTGGAGAACAAACCAAATTTAGAGGAATTGGTTTTAGCACTCCCACTCCGGGTGACATATCCATGCAAAACTGGACTTGGGGTAACGATTACCGTCCTGGGAATCCTGAAGATAATCTCATATATACCCGCGAACAGCTAAAAGCAAGGGGACAGCTAGAACCAGGAAATTGGAAGGGAGGACTGCGAACCGATGCATTACGCAAGGGTGAAGAAATTTCCCTCGGTTACTACTATTGGTTAACAAGTGGAACTACAGATTCCCAACTCGGTGATGGAGTTAAAAAACCACACCCCAAGCATCGTTTTCTCTCTGGGTTAAAATCTCCTATGGGAACCGTCCACGGTTTATCCAAATACCCCTATATGCGGGAAGGAAGAAGAATTATCGGCAGACCCAGCTGGGGACAATCCCAAGGTTTCACTATTTGGGAAATAGATATTTCTCGTCGGGATTACGATGACGAATATTATAAAAATACTTTAGAACCTCAAACCTATCGTCGTCTGAAAGCTACTTTAGCTGGTTTGGAAGGAACATCACTCCTCAGCGGTCAAAAAGACCTCAGCAATGTATCTAGTCGCAGTCGTTCTACCGTCTTTCCAGATTCCGTAGGTATCGGTCATTATGCAATTGACTTCCATCCCTGTATGACCAAAAGTCCACCAGAAGCACCAGGAAATACTGAACTTGCAGGGGAAAGACGTGGTGCAGGACAAGCTTACCCCTTCCAAATTGCCCTCAGAGCGATGATTCCTCAAAAAATTGATAATTTGATGGTTGCAGGTAAAAGTATTGCTACTAGTCATATTGCAGCTGCTGCTTATCGAGTCCACTCATTTGAATGGTCTGCTGGTGCTGCTGCTGGAACGACTATTGCTTTCGCTTTAAAAAATGATATCGCACCTTATCAGTTAGTAGATGAGTTACCGAGGATAGAACCAAAGTTGATTGAGCTACAATTACTACTTAAGAGAAATAATAACCCAACGGCATTTCCAGATACTTCTATTTTCAATAATAAGTGGGATGATTGGCGTTAATACCTACGGTGTTGGCTGAAGAATAAAAATTCAGATCGAAAGTAGTTAGTATTTGGTAGTTCTTAGTTAATCCTCAACCATTACTAATTACTAACCTCTTCTGCCATCTTCTTCTACACTAGTAACTTGTAACCTATTGCTCTGATGTATTAACTAACTGCGCTTATGACAAAAACAAACTTCGCACCTATTTACGGAATGGCAACGGCTCCAACAGTTACTCCCGAAAAAACTCGTCAAGTTACTACAAAACCTTATCCTAACTATAAAGTAATTGTGTTGAATGATGATTTTAACACTTTTCAACACGTTGCTGAGTGCTTAATGAAGTATATTCCCGCCATGACTAGCGATCGCGCCTGGGAATTGACTAATCAAGTACACTATGAAGGACAAGCGATTGTCTGGGTAGGACCCCAAGAAACTGCGGAACTTTACCATCAGCAATTGCGTCGTGCAGGGTTAACAATGGCACCCTTAGAAGCAGCGTAAACCCATGACTAAACCGAATCGCGGTAGGCTAGTTTGGAATCACTCTACCCATTTGAGCGGTTTAATTCCCATTTTGGAAAAGCTCTGCAACCAAGATGGGATACAAACTATTACCCCTGGGGAAGTTCGTAGGGTCCGGGGTCATGCTCCGAAAATGCAGGTCAGATTATCGGTACCGATTCGGGGAGGATTTAAAGCGATCGCTAGACAAGGAAAAACTGTGCAAGAAGTATTTATTGTTGCGAACTTGGAACGGGAACAACTAGAAAATGCAATTGCGATCGCGATGGAAAAGTAGATTTTTCAGCGATTATTGAAGTAGGTATCAATTATTCTCGCCGACTGTGGGTAGTGCTGAATTATTAATCATCAATTTGACGGACTGCGAATCTATGTAGAGGAAGTATGATTATGCATGAGAATGTCAAAAAATACGATAAAGCAGCCGTTAATTTTAAAGTTGTTGATAATACTTCTGTAAATGGTAATATAAATTTCTCAATTCCAAATGAGAAACAGTACAGTAACCAGTAAGAAAAGCTCATTTGAAATAAAACTTTCTCTGTAGCTTCTAAATTATTTGTTTGATTTTTATCCATCGAAAGTATTGTCAAACCCAATAGACAAGCGAAGAAAGAAATAGCAACGAAAAATTCATGGCCGATGATGTTTGTAGGACACATTAGGTTTCTTATATGATTATTTTTCTATCGCCATCAGTCTATCTGAAGTTGATTTAAAAATTCAAAATCTAGTTACAATATGCAACAGAATATCTTTATTTAGTAAATAATTAATAATTTTGCTTGAAAATTGTAAACTCCTGAAAAATTAAATCCTGTATTAAATATCTAGTATTTACTACAGGATTCGCTACAATACGTAAATGGCAACCAAACACCTAACTATCAAACAATTAACTCAGGAGGTTGGTAGTGGTTTAACGCCAAGGATGGTAAGGCATTACCATAAGTTGGGTCTACTACCACAAGCAAAGCGTTCCTCCGGTAATTATCGCCTGTATACTGATTCTGATGTGCAACAGTTGCGGCGAATTATGGCGTTAAAGTCTCAGGGGTTTCAACTAGAGCATATTCGGGAGCTATTGGAAAATTCCCCAGAAATGATGAGTTTTGATGCTTTGGCTTGTCAATTGCAGCAGCAGTATCATTCTGTCACAGAACAGCTGGCTCGCTTAAGGCAAACTGCATCAGCTTTGGAAGAGTTTATACAAAGAGATAAGGGTTATCAAGATAAGCAATTAAAAGCTTTAAAACAGTTAAAGCAATTGGAAATAGAGTCTGCTTTTGGATTAGAAGAATTAGAAACGCTGTGGAATAACTTAGATACAACAAAGGATTTAACTTCTGAAAATTTTGGCGATTCTTTGGGATTATTATTGCCAGATTTATCAAAGAAGAACGAAATAGAGAGATATTTACTATCGCAGTTAGTATTAGCTTGCGGTGATGTCAGCTTAGTTGATTTTGTACGATTGAGTAAAGGCGCGATCGCTACTTCCCGACGGGTTCTCAAAACTAAATGTCAGATTGTTGCTGATGTGTCTCCTGTTGTTGCAGCGTTTGACCATACTCGTATTTCACATTTAGGTCTGGGTGTGAGTACTCTGATTGATGACCCCCATATTCATAACGTTGAGGATGCTGAGCAAAAGTTTTTGCATAATCAAGAATTACATCAGAGTTTATCAGAATTACCACCCAACTGTATTTTAGTTATTGGCTATACACCATCTGTATTAATGTCTGCATTGAAGTTAATAGAAGCAGGAAAAATACAACCATCTTTAATTATAGGGATGCCCATCGGTTTTAATCATGCTTTGAGTGCTAAACGTCTATTAATGCATTCTGGAGTGGATTACATTACTACTATTGGAACCCTTGGTGGTGGTTTATTGGCATCTGTGGCATTAAATTCTTTAGTAGGTTCTTTAATAGAAAGACCAGATTGTCACTGTTACCTAAGTCATTAGATAGCTTGTTATAACATGCTAAGGGATTTCCAGGAAATAAAATAACATTTGTTTCAGGAGCAGGGGGATTTTTCCCCAATTATTTTCCTCTCCCACGATAAATTTAGACCCGAAAGCAAAATAATCACTAAATATCCCAGTTAACAAATCTTGTTAACCTAATCACCAATTACCAATTACCAATTACCAATCTAATATATTGACTTGAGTATCAAGAACGTTTGCGGTATCTTCTGGATACCTTTATTGATTCTTATATCATCAAACTTTATGCAGCTACTTGATTACTCGATTGTTGCAATCTATCTGATATTTATCATCGTTTTTGGTCTGATTTTAGAAAAGAAAGCATCTAAGGGTATTAACTCCTATTTCCTAGGAAATCGAGATTTACCTTGGTGGGTCTTGGGTGCTTCCGGTATGGCTTCTAACACCGATTTAGCCGGTACTATGGTAATTAGTGCCTTAATTTATGCTTTAGGAACCAAAGGATTCTTTATTGAGATTCGGGGAGGGGTAGTCCTAATTATGGCTATCCTGATGATTTTCATGGGAAAATGGAATCGTCGTGCTCACGTAATGACCTTAGCTGAGTGGATGTATCTCCGCTTTGGTTCTGGGAGGGAAGGAAATACCGCAAGATTAATTAGCGCGATCGCTAATATTGTATTTTCGATCTGGTTAATGAGTTATTTTGCTGTGGGTGGTGGTAAGTTCTTGGGACAGTTTCTGAGAATGGATGACCGCTACGCATCTATTGTTTTAGTTTCTCTAGCTTTAGTTTACACGGTGGTTAGTGGTTTTTACGGTGTTGTCTGGACTGATGTTTTTCAGGGAGTGTTAATTTTTATTGCAATTCTCTATGTCTGTGGAATTGCCATGCAAACTGTAAATATTCCCGATACTTTCTCTGTTTCAATCCCTGGTTTAGAACCTGGTACTTTTCAATTACAGGAATGGAATTTTGCTGAGTGGAGTAGTATTTCCTTTCCCTGGACTCTCGATTTACCAGGAGAATACGCTGCATTTAACTTATTTGGGGGAGTAGTATTATTTTACGTCCTCAAAGAATTTATGGCAGGATTCGGTGGTGGTGGTGGTTACATGGTTCAACGCTACTTTGCTGCTAAAAGCGATCGCGAAGCGGGTTTATTATCTCTATTCTGGATTCTTTTACTCTCGTTTCGCTGGCCTTTAGTTACTGCTTTTGCCATGCTAGGTATACATTATAGTATTACCAAAGAAGCGATCGCTAACCCAGAGTTAATTTTACCAACAGTTATAGCCGAATATGTCCCGGTAGGAATTAAGGGTTTATTAATAGCATGTTTTGTAGCTGCTGCAATGTCTACTTTCGACTCCATTATCAATTCCAGCGCTGCATACTGGGTAAAGGATATTTATCAAGCTTATCTCAAACCCGGAGCGTCAGAAAGTGAGTTAGTTTGGCAAGGAAGATTAGCATCAACTTTGATTGTAGTCATTGGATTAATCTTCAGCTTTAATATGGTCAGTATTAATGATATTTGGAGTTTTCTGACACTAGGTTTTGGTGCAGGAATGGCTGTACCGTTAGTATTGCGCTGGTATTGGTGGAGATTTAACGGTTATGGTTTTGCTGCTGGTACTTTTGTCGGAATGGTAATGGCGATACTGACTAAAACTGTAATACTACAGGCGTTACCAAAGCAATATGGAGAATATGCTCTATTTTTAATTCCCAGTCTTTCTTCCTTACTAGGATGTATTATCGGTACCCTAACCACACCAGCAACTCAAGAAGAAGTAATGAGTAATTTCTACCGTACCACTCGTCCTTTCGGTTTTTGGGGGCAAATTAGCAAACAGCTACCAGAAAATATTCAAGCGAAAATCAAAACTGAAAATAGCCGGGATTTAGTTTCTACCTTTATTGCGGTTCCTTGGCAGTTAGTTTTGTTCCTCATGGGTATATCATTGATGATGAAACGTTGGGATAATTTCGGTATTTTACTAACTTTGTTTATTACCCTTTCAATTACCTTGTATTTTACCTGGTTTAGACATCTTTCCAAAGAAGTGAAGATAGATTAATCCAAATATTCCAAATCCATATGTTGATATCTGCGGGAAATTAAATAAGTGGAGCTAGAATCATGAATTATTTGATTTGAGGTGTAATATCATGTCCGGTTAAACAGTTATTATATCTTTGGTGGCGGGAGTAATGAGTAGTAGGTAATAATCGCCATATTTTCATAGTGGGTTATATAGTAACGAATTATCCGGACATCATATAACAATATTAATAGGACTTACGCAGCTTGACATTTTTCTTGTCGCATGATTTTACACTCACTAATTTTTAACGAAATATAATCGCTTTTGTGTCACGCACCAGCCAGGTATTGTGACAATTGCGTAAGTCCTGATTAATTCGGAAGAATATAATTGATTCCCTAAAAAGATGTTTATAAAATACTTCTAGTTAGGAGATGTGTTATGACTATACAAGAATTTCCCATAGCGCATTATCTTTACTTAGCGCGTTAGACCATATTAAATATTATCGTCGTTAAGGGCGCACCCTACAAGAATTTTATGTTTTTATTTACAAACACGCTCTAAGTGTGTTTGCTAAAATAATAGCAACATTTTTAACCATAAGTCTTATTGACAATTTTGAACTATTCTTTTTTTAGGATAATTCGGTCAAGCTTATATGTAGCAAAGATTGCGGAGTGCTTGTCACCCCATCACGTAATTACAGAACTACGTTACTTTTGCGTAAGTTCTATTTTATTTACAAAGTTCGTATAATATTATCTCGGTAAAGACGATCGATTCGTTTACGATTTTCGCCTAAAACACGATCGTAACGTCCAAGCTGCATTTCGCTCAAAGGCATTTGCTTATCTGCCAGATTTTCCAATATTTCTTTGTCTTTCTTAAGCTCGTAATCTGCAAAAAATCTGACCATAGGCTTTACTAAAAATTGGAATATCAATTTATTCACAATGGGATTAGCAAAAATAAATATCATTAATCGCGTTCGATTGTGACTAACTGGTATATAAAAAACAACTAACTTTACCTGTATTTTTCTTGGTTTGTCAGTAACAGGATCGATCCAAAATTGATCGAAAATGCTATAAACAGGAGAAAAGTAAGTTGTCCAATCGTTTACAAACCAGTCTCCTGAGTGTACGTTAAAAAAGATTTTTTCAACTATCCAGGGTAAAGACTGCTGAACCCCCTTATTAATCACACGGACAGATTTATCTGTGGTTTCAATACAGCTTTCAACCCTGGAAATATTCTCTAAAGAATATCCAAAGTAAGTATGAGTAGTGGGATTATGTTCGATGTCTGAAAAATTATCTACAACAACTTCTAAGGGTGCTTGAATGTCTTGAGTAATAACACCAGCAGATAAATGATCCTCAATATTGAAGTCAGGAAAACTAGCGGATGAATCAGCAGATTTAATCCAAATGACTCCATAACGTTCAATGACAGTAAATGATGGTACGCAAAGATTTAATTTGGGAGTACTAGGACTAAATACTTTTCCACTAGAAGTATATCTCCAAGCGTGATAAGGACAAACAATTTCCTCATTCTCAACCCAACCATCGCTAAGTCGCATTCCTCGATGACAGCAACGATTTTTTAATGCACCAATATTTCCTTGAGAAGTACGAAATAGTACAATTTCTTCATTGCATAGTTGAACTAAAATTGGTTTTTTCTTAAGAAGCTTGCTTTCGATTGTTGGATGCCAATGTTTGAGTAATTCCATACTAAATTGTGTTAGTTTTTAATTTTAATCTGCTTTTGTCATTTTCTGAGATAAATCATTACTGTGAGATAACCACAGCCATTTTCTAATCTTAGTTTTAACCGTCAGAAAAAAATTGAGCAATCCTTTATCAACAATCTTATGGTAAAAAATGCTAGCAAATTTTGGATATAGAGACGGAAACATTCTTTTACATAACCAAAGAATTTGCCAATGTAACTCCACACAAGAAAGTTTGAACAAGGATGAACTTTCAATGACTTGAATAATATCTAATGCGACTCTATCGGGATCGACACCAGTGTTTATGATTCTGTGTAATGTTTGGGCTACTGTAGAATTTGAAGAAAATAGTCCATCTCGACTAAGATTAGTATTAACAGAACCAGGACAAATTGCCGCTACCTGAATTTTCTCAGATGCCAATTCAATAGCCAAAGATTCAGATAATCCTAGAATTGCACATTTAGATGCATTATACAAACTCATTTCAGGTGCGCCAATTAACCCTGCTATAGAAGCAATATTGATAATATGACCTCCTTGTTTGCTGTTACTCATCTGGGGAAGAAAAGCCTTGATACTATTAATAACTCCCCACAGATTTACATCCATCACCTGGTGCAATTCCTTACTAGTGGTTGTAGCGAGCTTACCTTGATGTAAAATACCCGCACAGTTAATCAAAATATCTACTTTTCCCCGTAGACTTGTAGCTAACTGCTCTAGTTGCTCTGGAACGGTTACATCTACGGTGTGACCGCAAATATTATTATCACAAGATAATTCATCAAGCATTGCTACAATTCGCTCCTGACGAATATCTACAAGATGAACAGTTACTCCTTTCTTCGCTAGAGCGATCGCTATGGCTTTTCCAATACCTGAAGCACTTCCAGTAATTACAGCAGTCTTTTCATCCCATTGAATTTTATGTTTGAGCATTGAATAAATTATTGATTTTATTGATTTTATTGATTTTTAGTTCAAATTTTGCTATTTACTGGGGGGTGAAATAAGCTGTTTTATATTTCACTTTGTATATTAATAGGAACAAATCGGGAAGAAGTAGGGATTTTTCGGTTATATTGCAAAAACTGGGTGATGTTACTTTTCTGTGTTTAGAGGTTTATTAGCCTATCGAGAAGCACTTAAAAGTCTTAGAATTAAGTTCATGCAACGGAGACAGCCGTATTTCTGAACATAGTAACAACTATAAGACTTACGCACTCGTAGGGAAAAATAAGGATTTGAGATTACTTCTCCGAACGGAAGACGCTAACACAAACCCTAGGGTGGTAAAGAGTTAAATACATAGTCCTTGCGTAAGTCCTGAACTATTCATACTCTATTTAAAACGAAAAAAAATGGTTGTTCCATTCCCTTAAAATCCATCAAACCCAACACAGTATTCTGATCCACTTTTCTGAAAATATCATTAATTGGCAAGTAGTCATAAATCATAGTTGCGCTGATTTTGCCTCGATATTCCGTCATCCGAACTCTAGCTTTGCTTTCTTCGGTTTTAAGAATTTTGCTCATCGCACTATAAAATGGTTTAAGTACGTCTTTTTGAGGAATATATATCTTAAATACCAAATTCATAAGGGTAGGATTGGGATCGACTTTAAAGATATTATTATCATCAGAAAATAGCAAGGGATGAACGCAATCTGGGCTAACAAATTCTTTTCCATACCAACCAATGGTCTCTAGCAGACCATCCATCTGATGATTGGTATGAAAACCAGAACCTTTCCATCTATCCATCATGAATTCTAAGCTCACAGTATTTAACTCGTCAAAAAGCTTCAATGCTTCATCGGTATTAGTCTTTCCCTGTTGCAAAATTGTCTGAAATTTCTCTAAAGTATTCATCCTTTTCCCCTGGTAAATTACACCTTAAACTTCAAACTCTACAATAAAAAACTGTTGCTTTAATGCTTTGAGATAAATATTTTCAGGTATTTCAGGTTTCAAACTAGGCAAATTCATACAAATTATCACTTATTAAATAATTATTTATTTATTTATTTATTTGGCTTGATAAGTTTACAAAAAGTTACAATAAAGTAATTTTTCAAAAAAAACATTTTAATTGCATAAAATCAGTAAACCAATCGTCAAAGATAATAAGTCAATTAATTTTATCAGGAACAAAAGTATGAATAGTACAAAGAATGATAGACGCAGAACATCAAACTTAGTTAAAGCCTTTCTTACTACAACCACCTTAATGACTGTTTCTATTGCTCCTGCACTTGCTGCACCGACAGTAAAAATTGTGGGAGCAGGCTATGGTGGTAGCGGTTGTCCTGATGGAAGTGCAAATGTGACTGTTAGTCCTGATGGTCAAGAATTAAGCATTCTGTTCGACCAATTTATTGCAGATGGAAGTAAGGTACGAGACAGTCGTAAAAGCTGTAATTTATCAATTCCTATTAAAGTTCCTGCCGGTTTTCAAGTCTCCGTATATGATTTTGATTACCGTGGTTATGTTTCTCCAAAAACTCTCGGAAGACTTAGTGCGGAATATTTCTTTGCTGGTCAACGCGGACCAAAAGCTCTAAGAAATATCAGAGGTGAAAAAGACTATGCAGTCCGCGATCGCATAAAAACTCTTGTCTGGTCGGGTTGTGGTGATAGTGTAAATATGCGAGTTAATGCAGGACTTTCAGCTCGTGGAAGAGGAATTGCAACACTTGACTCTGTTGATGTTTCTCATGGTTTAAAATATCAAATTAGATATCGTGCTTGTCGATAAGTAAAAATAGGCTCTAGTTTTGAAAAAGTAAAGACTGTTCTTAGATTATTTTTAGGCTATCTTTTTTTCCGAATTTTTCAAAGAATAAAATGACTCATACAAATCCTTTAGTCAATTGACTCTAAATAGAATTTTTAAGCGAATTTGTTGATTATGTAGTTCCCTTGATTATGTAGTTCCCTTGATTAGAAGTTCCCCTGATTAAACATAATAAATCAGGGGAATTCTGCATCCCATCACTACTAAGAAGCAATTTATAGACTGGAACTTGGGAATATCCATACATCTTTTCACCCCATAAATCAATTACCCAACCTCTGTAGAAATCATATTAGTACTAGAAACAGTATTACCGTCCATATACCAAACGGTATTCTCCTGGGTAATATAATTTTGCCAGAAAATATCTGCTTGATTATCACCGTTAATATCACCGACACCTGCAACTGTCCAGTTGCTATCAAGTTCGTTGGTAAAGTCATAACTGGTAACATTTGCACCGTCCATTTGCCAAATAGCGTTTTCTTCGGTGATACCGTTACGCCATAATATATCAGACTTGCCATCACCGTTAAAATCAGCTGTTGCTTCTATTTCCCAGTCAATATCCTCTAAAGTTGGAATAAAGTCATAACTGATGACATTTGCACCATCCATCTGCCAGATAGCATTTTCTCCAGTTACGCTATTACGCCATAATATATCAGACTTACCATCGCCGCTTATATCTATAACTTTCTTAATTTCCCATTCCGTATTTTCCACACTCGGAATTGTACTTATAGAGCCATCTGTCTGGATAAAATTATTTTCACCAGTTAAAGTGTCTCGTTGTAAAATATCAGCCTTTCCATCACCACTGATATCAGCCACATAAAAATTTAGAACATCGCTGAATCCATATAAAACATAGCTTTGACCAGCCGATTTATTTGCACCAGGAGAACCAACTATCAAATCATCCTTACCATCACCATTAATATCTCCTGCACTACCGACAGAAATACCGTTATTATTTCCAGTATCAGCACCGTTGAAGATAAAACCATTACTACCATCTAAACTAGAAACATTAATGCTACCATCACTTCCTAATTGAGAATCGCCATATATTATATAGCTTTGTCCAGCATCAGTAAGTTGATTGACATCAGCATAACGAGCACCAATAATCAAATCATCAACGCGATCGCCGTTAATATCTCCTGCACTGCTGACGGAGTAACCAAACTCATCGGAGGAAACAATACCCTCAATCGAAAAGCCATTAGTACCATCAAGTTCTGAAAGATTAATACTACCTCCGCTACCAATATCTGCGTTACCAAATATGACGTAGCTATGATTACTTCCTGGTTCACCAATAATCAAGTCATTGATACCATCATTATTCACATCTCCTGCATCACTAACAGATAAACCCGAATTACCTTCTTGATTGTCACCGTTGATAACAAAACCGTTAGTACCATTTAAGCTAGAGAGTTCGATACTACCATCGCTACCTATACCAGAACCTCCGAATACTACATAGCTCTTACCAGCATCAAACTTTCCGTCAACATCAGCCAAACGAGCACCAATGATAATATCGTCGATACCATCATCGTTGATATCTCCTGCACTGCTAACAGAAAAACCAGAGTTATCTCCTGCATCAATCCCTTTAATCAGAAAACCATTAGTACCATCCAAGCTAGAAAGTTGAAAACTACCGTTTGCTCCTAAATCTGTTCCCCCAAAGACAATATAGCTTTCACCAACACTAGGTTTGTTATCTTGGTCAGCAAAAGGTGCACCAATAATTAAGTCATCAATCCCGTCATTATTCACATCTCCAGCATTGCTTACTGAAAAACCAGAATCATCTTCAGCATCGATACCTTGGATAACAAAACCATTCTCACCATTCAAATTCGCCAGATCTAAGTTACCATTTTCAGCAATATTCGAGTCACCGAAAACTACATAGGTTTGACCAACGCGAATATTACCTTTAATGTCTGCAAAATATGCGCTGATAATTAAGTCATCAATTCCGTCATTATTCACATCTCCAGCATTGCTTACTGAAAAACCAGAACGGTCTTCGGTAGCGATACCTTGAATAGTAAAGCCATTACTACCATCAAGGGTAGATAAATCGAAATTGGCATCAAAACTAGTATTAGTATTATTATTAATATCAGAAGTAATATCAGAAGTAATATCGGTATTATTAGCCTGACCAAATATTACATAGCTTTCACCAACTCGAAGCCGTTCGTTCACTGTAGCAAGATATGAACTGACAATCAGGTCATCAATTCCATCATTATTAATATCTCCAGCACTGCTAAATGAATTTCCTAGAGAATCGCCTTCATTAATACCTTCAATGATAAAACCATTACTGCCATCTATATTAGAGGCACTGATTCTTGAATTTGTCATGTTTAGTGTTGAGTGGTAGTTTAGTTGGTAAGTGTTAAATAGTTTTTATAAGTTTTCAGAGTTTGCAAAATGCAGCTATAAAAAATGATAAATACTTGATAAGTAAGTAAGTGGGAAATAAGTGAAAATAAGCAATTTTTATTTGCCAAATATGATTTAGTTCTTTTTCTTTTATCTTCTTCTATTTTGTTTTAAGGGAACAATAGATAACCCTGAGAATTAATTTAATTAAAGATAGATTTCTAATTAAAGATTTTTGAAACCTTAATTTTTAAAAATTAAGTTTTTAAAAACTTATAGAATATTCAGTTACAAACAATATTCTTAATTCCCATCAATATTTATACTTTTTAGGTAGCTGTTAAGTATTTTACAAGTATCACCTAAGTAGTTTCAATAAAGTTAAAACTTGTTACACTGCTACCATTCATCTGCCAGATAGCACTTTCTCCTGTCATATCATTACGCCATAAAATATCAGCTCGTCCATCATTACCAAAGTCTGCAACCCCTTCTATTTTCCAGTCAACATCATCCAGTTCCGGGATATAATTATAGTCAATTACAGTAGATCCATCCATTGTCCACATAGCATTTTCACCGGTTACCTGATTACGCCATAGAATGTCTGCTTTACCATCACCATCGAAATCTGCAGCTCCAGCTATCTGCCAATTAGTATCTTCTAATGTATCAGTAAAGTCATAACTAATAACATTTGCACCATCCATTAACCAAATAGCATTTTCACCTGTTTCTCGATTACGCCATAAAATATCAGCTTTACTATCCCCATTAAAGTCAGCAGTATCTTGTATCTGCCAATTAGTATCTTCTAATGTATCAATAAAATCATAGCTAATGACAGTAGATCCATCCATTGACCAGATAGCATTCTCACCTCTTTCTCGATTGCGCCATAAAATATCAGCTTTACTATCCCCATTAAAATCAGCAGCATTTTGTATCTGCCAATTGGTATCTTCTAATGTATCAATAAAGTCATAACTAATAACATTTGCACCATCCATTGACCAGATAGCATTTTCACCACTAAACTTATTTCGCCATAAAATATCAGCTTTACTATCCCCATTAAAATCAGCAGCATCCTGTATTTGCCAATTACCATCATTTAAAGGAGGAACAGGATTAGAACTAACAACCGTCGCACCATCCATCTGCCATAAATTATTATCACCACTACTGCGATCGCGTTCTAAAATATCAGCTTTATTATCCCCGTTGAAATCAGCCGCTACTAGTTGAATGTCATCACTGAAACCATAAATTACATAAGCTCTACCAGCATCAGTTAAATTATTAGGGTCATCATCAGGTGCGCCGATAATAATATCATCCTTACCGTCATCGTTGATATCTCCTGCACCACTTACAAAGATACCCGAATCGACATCCGCATCAATACCATTAATTACAAATCCTTCATCCTCAGTTAATCCAGATAAAAAGACACTACCACTTTGACCAATACCACTACTGCCATATAGTACGTAACTTTCAGCATAGGGAACTGCATTAGGTGCAGCAATAATCAAATCATCTATATCATCACCGTTAACATCTCCCGCATCGCTGACCGAATAACCAGCAAAATGACTCGCTGAAACCCCTTCAATTGCAAAACCATTATCACCATTGAGTTGAGAAATATCAATGACACCGTTAGAACCTATGTCCAAACCACCAAATACTACATAAGCAATTCCACTATCATTACTCTTACCATCAGCACCAGGAGCGCCAATAAGCAGGTCATTTTGACCATCTCCATTAATATCTCCTGCACTACTAACTGCATAGCCTAAATCATCTTCTTGATTAATACCCTTGATGATAAAACCATTACTACCATCTAGTTCAAAAGTAAATATATTACCTTCTGGAGCAATGTCCTCACCCCCAAACACTATATAGCTAGCACCGGTATCCTGAACAGCATCAGTATTTGCACCATAAGCACCAATGATTAAGTCATCGTAATCATCACCATTAATATCCCCTAAATTACTGACATCCCAACCTAAGAACTCGTTAAAATTACCGGTGTTAATTACAAAACCATTGCTTCCATCCAAACTGGAAAGCTCTACAATACCAGTATCACCAATTTCTTCACCGCCATATATAACGTAACTCTCACCAGCATCTCGCGCAAAACTATTAGAACCAGGGGCACCAATAATAATGTCATCATAATCATCACCATTCACATCCCCGGCATCACTCACCCAAAAGCCGGAAAAGTCTTCTTGATTAATGCCTGCAATAATAAATCCATTACTACCATCAAGACTAGAAAGGTCTATACTACCGCCACTGCCAATATTAGTATCACCAAATATGACATAACTCTCTCCCTCGTCATTTTCTGTAATATCAGCACCAGTAGCACCAACAATTAAATCATCTATTCCATCACCATTTATATCCCCAAGACCACTGACAGACCAACCCGAAAAGTCGTTGTCATCAATACCATTAATAACAAAGCCATTACTACCATCAAGTTGAGAAATATCTATAGTACCGCCACTGCCAGCATCCGAATCACCAAACAAAACAATGGCTTGACCAATATCATCGCTATTACCATCAGCACCAGGTACACCAATAATTAAATCATCTATTCCATCACCATTGACATCTCCAGCATCCCTAACGGCATCACCTAGATTATCCTGTTGATTAATACCGTTGACGACAAAGCCATTACTGCCGTTGAGATTAGATACATTCAATGGTAGATTATTCATCGGTTTACTCCTTGATGTTGCTAGGCTGATTTGATTAGTTTGGTTTCATTTTAGGCTCCTGTCCGCCTAGTGTTATTGATTACACATTTTTAGGTGTATCGTAACCGTGAAAATATCTAGCATTTATCTAAATATTTAATAATATTTAATAATAGTGATGAATAATTTTAAATTCGGGTAAATCGGCTTATACAATACTTATTTCAGGTAGGTAAGGAGAATAGACACCTAAATAAATTTAAGTAAAATATTGTAAGCTTTGAATTATTATATTACTTGTTATCATGGCATAAATACTTACACAATATTGGTTTATTCAAATATTGGTTTACTCAAATATTGGCTTACTCAACCTTCTAATAATCATGCAAATGAGTTTCAGAAACTAAAAACACTAAAAATACGGCATTGTTGAATTGAAATATGAATTTATCTTTCTCATATTTACCAACCCCCTTAATCCCGCAAAAATTGGGGATGGGGGGGCTATTCATATTTTTCATCAGCAACGCCAAAAATACTAAGTTCTCAGTAAACTACAGATTTACTACTGACTTAATGAGGAGTTATATCTTACTGCATGAATTTGAATTTTCCCATCAGGTATGTGATGTGATGCCATAACGCGCTAACTTTAAAAGGAATTTTAAAATACGACAAGAAGATAATAATAGGTAGCGAATATCCTAAGCTTTCAGAAAAAGATTTAAAGAAATTATACCGATTTAATTAAATCAATATAAATAAATCATGTACGCACTCTTCCAAAACTGAAGGGTTTATTTACCACAACATTTTCAACTAACTGCTGTGAAATTAATTCTATGTTTCTTGTCCAGGGATGTTCTGGATAGCGCAAACAAAATATGTCGCTGCTGGCGAGATGAAACATTTCTTCGCAGACTGGTAAAATTCCCGCGACAGGAACTTTGTAACTGGTTTGTATTTGTTGTTTTAATGTTTGTGAATTGAGGCTGGATAAAGCTTTATTTACTATCATTAGCATTTTTGGTACTTCTAATTTGCGCGCCACATCTACCGTTACTGCTGTTCCTTGATAGTCTTGTTTGTCGGGACGCAGAATTACTAATAGTATGTCAGAAATAATTACGGAAAGTAATGTTTCTTCATTGATTCCTGGGTGAGTATCTATAAATAAGTAATCTAGTTTGAGGTGTTTAATTAAATAACGAAACCCATCATTGAGAAGACGTGCGTCATATCCTTCCCGTAAGATGCGAGAGATTTCTCCAGTTTTAATACTTGAAGGGATTAAATAAATTTTGCCTTTGTGATTTTTACTAAACCAACCTTGCTTTTGATGACTTGTAAATACAGAACTGACATCATAGGTCGCTGCATCAATTTTACAGCGTCCCCAGAGATAATCATTCAACGTATGTTGAATTTTGCTATCATCTAAACCAAAAGGAACATGTATTCCTGGGGATTGAATATCAGTATCTACAATTCCTACCCGATGACCCGAACGCGCTAGGGTAGTTGCAAGATTTGCGGTAACATTGGATTTTCCAGTACCGCCTCTAAATGAATGTATAGAAATAATTTTAGACATTTTTTATATCCTTTTTTTTAGTGATAACAGTCTTGGTAGAAGTGGAGATAGTACTATAGTGAATTGTGAGTCGGTGAAATAGTTAGCGGGTTTTGGTTAGTGGTGTTTTATTAATCATTAACCATCCAACAATTATTTACCTTCACGAATTTCTTTTGCTGTTTGCTGTAATTTTTGAAAATAGTCACTTTGGGCGATTTCTTCCACCTCTCGTGTAATTTCTGAACTATCGATTTCTACTTTTAGCTGCTGTATTTGTTCAGCTAATTGAAGTTCTCGGTTTCTCATCTGTTTTTGGCGATCGCATACTTCATAAACCATATTTTGAAAGACTCTGGAAAGTTTTCCTAGTTCATCACGGCGTTTGATAATTTTGGTTAAATTTTGACTTTCTAATGTACGAATTTGATTGATATCAATAGTTTCTTGAGTAATAGTTTCTTGAGTAATAATCTCAGCGAGCTGAGACATTGGTTGTAGAGGTTGAATTACCCTCCATTTAAGTAGATAGTTCATGGAGATGAGAACTAATGCAAAAATACTGATAAATATAGCAATAAATACAAATAATGCTCTTTTAGAATTTAAAAATATTTCACTCGCAGGTGTATAAATTATTTGAGAACCGATGACTTGATTTAGCTTCCAACCATAACCGTTTCGGGTACCGTATTTTTCGACATGGCTTTTGGGAGCATTTTCTACTTTACCGTGACATTGAAGACAGCTATGATTTTTTAAAATTAATGGTTGAGCCGTATAGAATAGCTTTTGACCAGATATAGTGCGAAAACCATTAATCGTCTTTAGATTTCGATTTAAAACACCTCCGGAAGCATCCAGAGCAAACCTTTCGATTAACTTTGCTTCAAATAAATCTGGTTGGTCATTTCGATTCGTGGGATTAAGAGTCGCGGGTTTATAAACAAAATCTTTGTATTCCCAGTTCGCTTTTAATTGTTCAAAAACCTGTTTTGCAGCCAAACTAGGTACAGTCGCAGGAATGATACCGTTCTGTGGATTTGCAACTTGACTAATAAAAGGAGCAACATCATCACTAGTATAGCGACTAACTGCATTTACCATATTTATCATCATCTGACCCCGATAACTCATTTGAGCGATCGCTTTTTGTTCCAGTGCTTTTGATAATGTAAAACCACCTAGAGCAATTCCACCGATAAAGATGATTAACAGTAATAGCGTAAATTGAGACGCTAATTGCAAACGTCCAATTTTTAGACGAATTAGACGAATCAGGTTAATAAATTTTAGAGAACCAATTAAACGACCTAGCATTTATCTGACTTCTATTAATACTCCTGTTAACTTATAGTTCTCAACTCCCTTAACTCAAGCAATTTTTCATTCTTCGCATCAGTTTCAGAAAAGAACACAATATAGTCCTGACTCAAATTTAATATCTAGCGCAGTTGAGGTGAATTTAGTTGAGATATTAAAAAGTTCCTAACCCTTTTTTTAGTTCTATAAATCTAAAATCTATACTCAGCAAGGATTATCAGAACAATCTAGAACTTTAGTAGGAGTCGCTTCGATGGAGAAAAAGCTTTTTTTAGTCCGAACTTTTTGACGATGTGCAAGCCTTTTTAATTGCCTACTATTGAAACATAAAGCGAAACGAACCGCACAGCAGAGAAAACAAACTAAATCATAGACAGTTTACATTACTCTGCTACAGACATAAACAATTACACATAAATCTTACATAACTTAAACAAGGAGAAATCATCATGTCTAACGAAATTAAAAATACTGCTATTGAACTTTCTGCTGATGAATTAGATGCTGTTGCTGGTGGACTATCAATTCCTGCCTTTGATTTTCAAAATGCATCATTAAGTTCTAACGCTAACTTCGAGACAAACGTTTTACAGGTTGCTCAAGAGAACTTCTCTGGTGTTGGTGGATCGGGTAACACACTCTTACTCAATGCTGCAAATGTTAAAAGCAATTCATCACAAGATTTCAATTTTGGTCAGTAATTATTAATTACAAACTAGCTAAATATCCAAATTGACTCATCAAACTTACACGTAAAACTTACAGATAATCTTACAGGAGAAAAATCATGTCTGAAGAAATGAAGAATATTAACGCAGTTGAATTGTCCACAGATGAATTAGACAGCGTTGCAGGTGGATTTGGTCCAATCTTTATTGCTCCCGGTCAAAACGCAGATTCCAATGCTAACAGCAGCTTCGACCAAAGCATTCTACAGGTTAGTCAAGGAACCGTCGCAGGTCCTGGTGGAGCAGGTACTTCTCTGGTTGTCGGTGCTGCTGATATCAATAGCGATGCAAACAACTTCTTTAACGTTTTCAATTCCTAGATAGAAATCAAAAACCCGGTTATCTTCCACTGGGTTTGAGATAAATCTTCCTTCCTAATATTGAAAATAACTGACCCATAAAACTTACACGTAAAACTTACAGATAATCTTACAGGAGAAAAATCATGTCTGAAGAAATGAAGAATATCACCGCAGTTGAATTATCCACAGATGAATTAGACAGCGTTGCAGGTGGATTTGGTCCAATCTTTATTGCTCCCGGTCAAAACGCAGATTCCAGTGCTAACAGCAGCTTTGACCAAAGCATTCTACAGGTTAGTCAAGGAACCGTTGCAGGTCCTGGTGGAGCAGGTACTTCTCTAGCAATTAATGCTGCTGATATCAATAGCGATGCAAACAACTTCTTTAACGTTTTCAATTCCTAGATAGAAATCAAAAACCCGGTTATCTTCCACCGGGTTTGAGATCCACAAATATTACATATAACTTAAACGTAAAACTTACTTATATTCTTAAAGGAGAAATAGCTATGTCTGACGAAATGAACAATATGCCTGTAGAATTGTCCGAAGATGAATTAGATGATGTAAATGGTGGATTTGGCGGAATAGCTCTTGGTGGGGGTCAAAATTTAGCCTTAAATGCTTTCAGTAATTTTCATCAACAAAGCGTAGTATTTAATCAACAAACATTTTCAGGTGTCGGTGGTAGTTTCACTAACACATTCTTTGCAGCGCAAGAGACTTACAGTGAGTCAAGTCAGACTTTAACTATCACTAACTCATAATTGATACATAATTGAGAGAAATAATTGATTCTTTTAATTTAATTTAATGTAATTTAATTTAATTTAAACCCCATCCATGTTTAAACCTGGAGTTCCTAATTCTCCCGATATGTCATTGTGACGTAAGGAAGCAATCTCTTAGTCTTGATAAAAACGGTTCTCAAAGTAGACGTGGTTTAATTAGGACTTCTGGGGTGATGATAAACAAGTAAGTTTGCAATGACATTGATAATTGACAGGTTTAGACTGTTATCGTTTTAAATCCTATTCATAATTTTTTACTCACAATGAAAGTAGACACTATTAGTTTTAAAGTAGTTTCTACTTTCTTTTTTATATGATTAGAATTTACGCAATTGTCACAATACCCAGCTGGTGCGTGACATTAAAAAAATTATTTTTACATTCCTTCATTAGTGAATGTACGAGTACCCTTGTATATTAAGAGTTATCCGTTGGTACGTGACGGTAATATGAATCCCAATCGTTAAATTTGAAGATTTTTAGTGACCGTCACAGCACCCTACGATGGAAGAATTAAAGAATGGGGGATTCTCCCCCAAACCCCCTCCAGAATGTGATGCTAAGTAAGTGGGAAGGATTTTTGAAAGGTTTTGCTCATAAATAAAAAAAGTCTACTCAAGTAGATTAAATTTTTCCTGTAGTTTTCTTCAAAGTTATTTCAAGGCGGTTAATTTAGTAATGTTTGAAAGGGTGTAAATTGATTAACTGGGGGCAAACCATGAAATTGTACTACATAGCTACGACCAGAGCAGTCCGTCCTCGATGGCTTTTAGAAGAAATGGGTATCCCCTACGAATTGGTGAGAGTCACCCCAGAAATGAGCAAAAAAGCAGAATATCAAAAACTGCATCCCCAACTAAAAGTACCGGTATTAGTAGATGAATCCGTTGATCCAGTAGTAACAATATTTGAATCCGCAGCAATTTGCACCTATCTCACAGATAAATATCCAGAATTGGAATTTGCACCACCACAGAACTCTCCCCAAAGAGCTTACTATTACCAATGGTTGTTCTACGCTACCAATACTCTAGAAAAACCTGTAGAACATTTTTTATTTGCTGCCTTACCCAAGTTACCAGAAAAAACCATTCCCGAAAAAGTCCGCTTTGCGATTTCGACCCAAGAATCTCTGGAGTGGTTTAACACAGTTGCAGAACCTTTGAGAAATTCCCTTCAGAATCAAGATTATTTAGTAGGAAATCGGTTCACAACTGCTGATATAGTAACTGGAGGGGTATTACTCTGGGCAGAAAGATTAAAAATGCTCAATGATAGCGATGTTTTGAGTAGATATCTGAGTAACTTGATGGAGCGTCCAGGTTTTAAGACTGCTGATGAGGATTTTTATGCGGCAATACCACCCCAGGGGTAGGCTGTGTTTGCTTTTTGGGGTCACGAACCAAAGTCTTAAGACAGAGCTAATCCACCAATATAATATTATCAGTCAACTTTGGTGCGTGACGACATGATTTATCCAGGTCGTCACACACCCTAGGAAAGTATCAAATCAGTCCGGAATCAATTCCTGAAACTTCTGAAAATCCCGAATTTTATCAAAATCACTATCCGTTTTTGCCATTTCTAGATATTTTTCGGGATTGAGATTGATAGCTATTTGCAGATTTTCAATTGCTTGGTCAATGTTATTTTGTAAAGCGTAACAGCAAGCTTTGTTATAGAAAGCATTTTCACAATCAGGTTTAATTTTAATGGCTTTATCGTAAGATTTAATTGCTTCCTCTAACCTTCCCAACTGATACAGTGCATAACCCTTGTTTCCCCAAGCTCGATAGTAGTCAGGTTTAATTTCAATTGCTTTATTGTAGGATGCGATCGCTTCTTCTAACCTTCCTAAATGACGCAGTGCTAAACCCCGATTATTCCAAACTTTGTGATAGTCAGGTTTAATTTCAATGGCTTTTTCAAATACTCTTAACGCTGATTCGTATTCTTCCGCAGCATCAAGTACTTTTCCCTGTTCTCTTAATAATTTAGCTTTTTTATCTTCTGTTTGATGCTTTTCTTTCAGTAATTCTTCAATTTCCAGAATTTTTTTAATTTTCTCCTCTGGACTCAAACTACGATATTTTTGAGAATTTCCTTCTTCAATGACACGTGATGATTCTTGTTCTAATAATTCTGGTTTTGTGGGAAACTCAAAGATACTAGAACGCCAATCAAAGAAGTCTGGTGCTCGATGGATAAAGTATTTTAGGGAAAAGGAGCGAAGAAGGAACACAAAGCAAATATTAAAGCTGTCTCGAAACCTTTCCCGATTTAAGTTTAGGTGGTTGAGGATTTTGGGAACTCCCTTCCAACTGTAAGCAAATTTTTCGCTTTCTTCTCCAAAGGTGGTTTGTTCGTATTCATAGAGTGAATTTTCTAAACCCTGAATAAATAAGACATTAATTTCGTCTCGGTTTGGTAAGTCTTGGACTATCTGATATAAGTTGTGGATTGGTTCGTCAAACCGTAAAATTTCAACTTTTTTTCTGGGTAAGTCTTCTTGAACTCTAGCAATTAACTCCTGACCTCCAACTGGGGTACAGCAGATGAATAATATACGAAAACCATCGGTTCGCTCTAAAGTGCGCAGAAATGCGTTTATTTCTTCCTCTGGGTCTGCTGGTAGGTCTTCGTCCCAGTCGATTGGTTCTGGTGTCATATCGTAGTATATTACTGTCGCTCTGATTAATTTTGTTCCGATATATCAAGTAGGAAAAATAGATTAAGAATGGGGGATTCTCCCCCAAACCCCCGATTGGGAGGACGGTTGCGTCCCCCAAACCCCCTCCAAATGGTGTTGTTGTTATTAATCATTTATTTTCTTTTCGGGAAGGACTTCTAAATAACTACTATAAATATTCTCCCAGTTGATTGGTTCTGGTGTCGTTTTCTACTCATTCAGGGTCGCTCTGATTAATTTTGTTCCGATATATCAAGTAGTAAAAACAGATTAAGAATGGGGGATTCTCCCCCAAACCCCCGATTGGGAGGACGGTTACGTCCCCCAAACCCCCTCCAAATGGTGTTGTGATTAATCATTTATTTTCTTTTCAGGAAAGATTTATAAATAACTACTATAAAATTAAACAAATGTGAGTTTAAAAATGTAAGTTCAACTTACCCCTTACTTATTACTCCTCACTTAGACCCCGTAGATATGATAATTTTTTAACCAAACATGATATTATGATTGATTTTTCTTGACTAACTCTTTAAATTCTGGAATCCCTTTAATCAAAGGATGAACATCGCACCAACGCTGAATTTCTTCGTCTTCGTCTAAATAACGATATTCCAGCAGACAGCGATTAAACAATAAACTGCGATACTTATTATCGTTAATTACTCGCTTGGAACGAAATACTTCTGCGAGTAAATCCCACTGACTGTGTTCTACGGTTTGACGGTAGGTATTTCGTGCTTCGGTGATTGCTCTTCTGACTGCTCTTTGAGAAATTGGTAATTGTGCGGTTCTAGCGATCGCGTCTTGAGTTAACAATAGCAAGTTTCGTACGTGTCCTCCACTCATTAAACACAGTTGATTGAAGGTTTCGGGACTGTCAAATATTTCTGTGTCGATGTCTAGAAAAGTTGTAAATTGATTTACTCTTTTACAATACCTTCGCCAATTTACGAGGCTGAGTTGATGCTCAAACCCCCATTTCTCCGAAGTTGGGCAAAAACAACTAGCCCTAAAAATTCCTTCCGGATTTCTCACAAGGCTTTTTTAGCATATTTTACGTAGGATAAAGGG
>JBHJJE010000063.1:0-71435 GCA_050042865.1 Mastigocoleus sp. | reverse complement strand
ATTTATTGGCGATAAGCCCGGAGGGCATAGCCGGAGGCATCGCAATTTTGTACGCACTCCTACACTTAGCTTGATTATCGCACTTTTGGTTCCTGTAAAATTTTACAAAAATGGTATATCTTCCAAAAGTGGATGCTCCCGTATTTCAGTCGATATATCGAAATTGTATAAAGTTAAATTGTATAAAGTTCAATCTTCAGCAAGATAAAGTTTACTTTCACATTCCGCTAATTTAATCAAACTAACTCTTTTAATATATAGCCGATTAGAAACATGATTAATAAAACTTTACCGCTCTACTTAGCGCTTGCAATTACTGTAGGATATCCCTTTCTCGTCACCCAAAAAGCTTTTGGACAAACACAAACCGAACAAACTCAACCATCAACAAAACCATCCCTCTCAGTAGAAGAATCAAAAGCAATACTTGAAGAGATAAAACAACTCAATAAAGAAATCGAACAGCTGAATACCCAAGCTAAATACTCTCAAGCAACTCCTTTAGCAGAACGTGCTTTAATATTGTACGAAAAGTTATTAGGGAAAAATCATTCTGATGTTTCCAAAATGGTTAATAACTTAGCGATACTTTATCAAAACCAAAATAAGTATAGACAGGCAGAACTATTATTCAAGCGATCGCTATCAATTGAGGAAAATTTACTTGGTCAAGAGCATCCTAATGTTACCTATCCTCTAAATAATTTGGCACAACTCTATAAGTTACAAAAGAAATATCAACAAGCTGAACCATTACTTAAGCGATCGCTATCAATTTTAGAGAATTCTCGTGGTGAAGAAAATACTCTCCTTAATACTTCCCTGAGTACATCTCTACCCTCAAACTTGGAGAATTTAGCTGATTTGTACCGCTTACAGAGAAAATATCAACAATCAGAACAGCTATATCAGCGATCGCTAGAAATTAAGGAGAAAGAATTAGGACAAGAACATCCCTCTGTGGCTACTACTCTCAATAATTTAGGACTTATCTATCAACAGATGGGACAATATCAACAGGCAGAACAATTATATAAGCGATCGCTCTCAATATATCAGAAATCATCACCCAAGGAAGACAGTCTTTTAACTGCTGTCCTTAATAATATGGCACTAATGTACCAAGAACAGGGAGACTACCAAAAAGCCGATCCATTATTTAAGCGATCGCTGGAAATTTGGGAGAAATTACAACAATAAAACAATTCCTCTTCAATTTGTTGTTCCTCAAGTTTTTTAGACACAGTTATATACCTTATATAAAGGTCTCAAAATTTGTAATTTCACTGAAGAGAATAGATACATTCAAGTCTTACTTTTTTGAAATTAGTTGAACACCCTGAGGAAGATAATTCTAACAGAACTTTAATATTTTTGGGAGTAAAAATGACCTCAAATCCAATTTGAACCTAACAATAAGGCTTGTGGTATCACGTACTACCCAAGTTTTGTGACACTTGCGTAAATCCGGCCTAATTCTACACCTTGTTTATAAATCACAAAAATGTCATCATAGTTAAGTTGTACCAATACGGGAGATAAGACAACGGTTTACGCACGTCCTTTGGCTCGCCTAATTGAGCAATTTCAACGTTTACCTGGAGTAGGTCCGAAAACAGCTCAACGTTTAGCCCTGCATATTTTAAAACGACCAGAAGAGGAAGTACAAGCTTTAGCACGAGCTTTAATTGAAGCTAAAAAGCAAGTCGGTTTATGTCGAGAATGTTTCCATCTTTCTTCTGAAGCTGTTTGTGATATTTGCCGCAATCCGAATCGAGATAATCAAACTATATGTGTGGTTGCAGACTCCCGTGATGTAATTGCTTTGGAGAAAACCCGCGAATACAAGGGTAAGTATCATGTACTCGGTGGGGTGATTTCCCCTATTGATGGTATTGGACCCGAACAGTTAACTATCCAAGCTTTAATTAAAAGGGTAAGTCAACAGAAGTCAAAAGAGGTAATTTTAGCAATTAGTCCTAGTGTAGAAGGAGAGACAACCACTCTTTACATCGGTCAATTACTCAAACCGTTTACGACTGTCACCCGAATAGCTTTTGGTTTACCCGTGGGTGGAGATTTGGAATATGCCGATGAAATTACTTTAGCACGGGCTTTAGAGGGACGTAGAGAATTGGAATAGTAGATGGTGAATGGTGAAAAGGTAAAGGGTGAAATGGTGAATTATCAAGAAATCTTGACGAATTGATACAATTGTGCCATTTTAGACTGGATAACGAAAAATAAATTTTAAATAGTAAACGTAAATATGTCTCTCTCTCACAAAAAACCGCGTGTCTCATGGCAAGCGGTTTTCTCAGTTGTGGTATTATCCTTTATCTACCTACCTATACTGGTACTAGGATTTTATAGTTTTAATCAATCCCCATATAGCGCTACATGGAAAGGTTTTACCTTCAAGTGGTATCGTCAATTGCTTGATGATCCGCGAATTGTATTAGCTTTTAATAATAGTTTGATAGTAGCCGTGTGTGCTGTAACTATTGCTGCGGTATTAGGTACCTTCATGGCTGTAGGTTTAGCGCGATATCGTTTTCCACTGAAAGCTGTGTATCGGGGTATATCTTATTTACCTTTGATTGTTCCTGATATTGCGATCGCCACTTCTACTCTAGTATTTTTAGTTGTATTTTCTATTCCTTTAGGTATTCATACGATTATTATTGCCCATGTGGTTTTTTGTTTAGCTTATATAGGTCTGACGGTATCTTCTCGATTAACTAACTTAGACCCTCATTTGGAAGAAGCAGCTTTAGATTTGGGTGCAACTCCCATGGAAGCTTTTATAAAAGTTTTATTACCTCAATTAATGCCGGGTATTGTTGCAGGTTGTCTGCTAGCATTTATACTTAGTTTAGATGATTTTTTAATTGCCAGTTTTACCAGTGGTAGTGGTGCAAATACTTTACCGATAGAAATTTTTAGTCGAATTAGAATTGGTGTGAAACCTGATATTAATGCTTTAAGCGTCATTCTAATTATCGTTTCTGGAATGGTGGCAATATTTGCTGAATTCGTCCGTGTTAATACCAGCAAAAAAATCAATGGTGGACAATAGTCACTCAGAAGATAAGAAAATATTAACAGTCTTCTCCAGATTGCTCACAAGCACCGATACTTACCCAACTGCTGGAACCATCCTCCCAAAATTCCTTTTTCCAAATGGGAGCATTGTGCTTTAGGTAATCTATTGCAAAGCGACAAGCTTCAAAAGCTTCAGTTCGATGGGGACAACCCACAGCAACTAATACGCTAATCTCACCAATTTTTAAACGTCCAATACGATGATGAATAGCGATCGCGCTGACATCAGTCCATTTTTTACGGATTTCTAAACTTAGAAGCCGAAATACTTCTATAGCCATCGGCTCATATGCTTGATATTCTAGAGCAATTACCGGTCTACCTCCAGTTCGATTGCGTACCATCCCACTCATTAATACTATTGCTCCATTTTCTGGTCGATCAACTTTCCTATAAATTTCTTCGAGTGACAATGGTGCAAAGCTAATAGCAAAGCTGTCTGCAACTTTTAAATTTGATACAACAATATTTGAGAGCACAGTTTTTGTGGGTATTTGCTGACTTACTTCTGCGGAATTTTCTGGAACTGAATTCATAAATATAACCAATTAGTTTTAGCTTTTTACCTAAATTTGTACTTAGATTTATTTTGAACTTCTTCTTGTGTATTCCCAAATGCATCCTACTTGATTGTTAAAATAATTAAATAATTTATTTTTTATCTGCTACGGGTTTAATTTTATTACTACTGAATAGTTAAATTATCAAATAAAAGACAATCTCTGTATAAGCACGTACATAAACTCTTCTTTGGCTTATTTTCACAGGCTTTATACTACTAATAATACCCTTGACAAAAATGTCTCAATTACTTATCTTTCTTAAATATTAAGTGAATATACGTATGTATGAGAATTCAATCAAGCTCAAACTCTCAGTCATATTACTATAATGATATTGGCGAATATTGCTTTTTTATTGTTAGGGAGTGGTTAATTTTGTCATATATTTTTGCTCAAAATTAACAGACAACTGAGTTAAATGTTTTTTATCTGCTTTGTGAATGTAGGATTAATCATAGTTTATTAAGTTTAAATATTAAGCTTAAATATTAAGTTTGAGCTCAAATCGATATTTCGGTTGTCAAGATAACTCATCTGAAAAGTTTTGAAGTCCTTCAAAGCTATGCAAACAGAGTCTTAATTTCCCAAACAGTAGGAAAATCTGATGAAATCTTTATTGTTTCACTGCGATACAATTAAGGCTAGAGCCAGTCATCACTTAGGGTCTTCATCCGTTTCTAATCAGGAAGCACTAGAGGACTTGGCTTTTTTAGCTGCTCAGATAGCTCAAACACTGATGTCTGGGATTACACTTTTAGATGATAATAGCGATTTTCTCTGTACAAAATTCGGAATCGGTGTAGAGTCTTTTGTACCGGAAGAGCAAAGTTTATGTCATCTTTGTATTGAAGAAGGAAATACTTTAATTATTCCTGATACTTTTGCTGACTCTAGAAGTAAAAATTTATTATCTGTTCAAGGATATCCCCACGTAAGATTTTATGTAGGTGTACCTTTAAAGATTAATGACAAGATTATTGGAGTATTATACGTCGCAAATTCTCAGCCGGGGCAAATTAGCAAGCAACAGCTGCGATCTTTAGAAGCTATAAGTCGGCTAGTCATTAAGAGTTTACCAAATCAAGAAGTTATATTTAGGCATAACACTACTGATTCAGATTGCCAGTACGATAACTTCACTTTCAGAAATTCCTTTGAGAATGCCTCTAGGACAGGAATTGTAGAAATTGCTAAGCAAGGTCTATTATTTAAAGATATTAGTGAAGATATTAACGAACAGATTCGCTACAATCAAAATATTCCAAATCAAGAGGAACATCAAGACCTACATGACCATCAACAAGGTAGGTTATTAAGCCAGATAGGTATATCGATCGAGGATTTTCAAGAATGGCTCGAAGATTATCTGCAGTTAAAGTACAAAAACTTACCTTCTAGTAAAGAATATCTACTCGATACTGCCGACGGTAAACGGTGGTTTAAGGTAACTATCTGCACATTTTGTGATGGTAGTTCTAGAAAGAAATATAGTTACCTTGTTGAAGATATCACTATTCGCAATCTTACACAAGAAAGGTCAGTCTGGAAAGAAAAGCTACTGCATTCCATGACTAGTGTTTCACCTTTAGCTTTTTATGCGGTAGATAACTCTACTAATGAGATTGTATTTTTTAACCAGCAATTTTGCCAGATGTGGGCAATAGAGCATTTACAAGACTCTATGAGAACCGGGATACTCAAGCATACAGACATTTTTATTGCATGTAGCAAATTCTTTGAGCATAGTCCCTTTAGCTATTGTCAACCCCTGTCTGACAATAAATGTATCTGTGAAGATGAAGTTTTACTCCCTGATGGTCGCACGATTAGACGCTTTTCTAAGAGAATTAGTAACGAAAATGGCGAGTTTGGTCGCTTATATATCCTAGAAGATATCACCCTGCGGAAAAAGAACGAACAACATCTCAGAGAGCAAGCTGCATTACTTGATATTGCCACAGATGCCATTATTCTGAAAGATTTATCTAACAAAATATTATTATGGAATAATAGTGCAGAAGGACTTTACGGTTGGAAAGAAGAAGAAATTATAGGAAAAGATGCTGATCAGATTTTGCCCCAAGAATCATTAAATTCAGAAATAGAAATCGATCAGGTTGTATTGAATCGTGGATTTTGGCAGGGAGAAATCAAGAAAATTAACAAATATGCCCAAGAAATTATAGTCCAAAGCCGTTGGACTTTAGTAACTGATGAAAACGGCGAACCAAAATCTATTTTAATTGTTGATACAGATATTACTCATAAAAAACAGTTAGAAAAACAATTATTACGCGCTCAAAGGATGGAGAGTATTGGTACCCTTGCTAGTGGGATTGCTCACGATTTAAATAATGTACTCTCACCAATTTTAATGTCAGCACAATTCCTCCGCAGCAAGCTCAGGGATGAAAATAGCACCCATATGCTTTCAATTGTAGAAAACAATGCCAAACGCGGTGCAAATCTCGTCAAACAGGTGCTATTGTTTGCTAGAGGTGTAGAAGGCGATCGCACAGTTTTAAGCATTCAAGATTTGATTTCGGAAATGAAGCAGATTATTGAGCAAACTTTTCCAAAGTCTATGCAATTGGAAACATTACTTGAGGAAAATTTATGGCACATTTGCGCTGACCATACTCAAATCCATCAGGTATTAATGAATTTATGTTTAAATGCCCGGGATGCCATGGAAGAGGATGGCAGTTTAATAATATCAGCAGAAAATATTTTTATTGATGAAAGTTATGCTCAAATGTATCTAGATGCTCAGATCGGGAGTTATGTTCTAGTCACAGTTGAGGATACAGGAATAGGAATTGCTAACGATAATTTAGACCGAATTTTTGAACCCTTCTTCACAACAAAAGAGTTTGGTAAAGGGACTGGACTAGGGTTGTCAACGGTAATGGGAATCATTAAAGGACATGGTGGATTTATCACTGTATCTAGTGCTTTGGGAGAAGGGACAAAATTTCAAGTTTACTTACCCGCAGTAGATATAGCAGATAATAAAATCTTAGAAAGAGACTTGACCCCACGAGGTTTGGGAGAATGTATATTAGTTGTGGATGATGAAAAAGCTGTCAGAGAAATTACCAAAACATCTTTAGAAAGTTACAATTATCGAGTAATTACTGCCAGTGATGGAATTGAAGCTTTAGCAACCTATGCCCAAAATAGGAATAAAATTAGCGCAGCAATTATTGATATGATGATGCCAAATATGGGGGGTACTCAAACAATTCAAACCTTACAAAGAATGGATTCCGAACTGAAAATAATTGCCGTTAGCGGTTTAGTAACTAGCGAGCAAGTACCAGAACATCAACAGTACGGAAAAACTAAGTTTCTTTCTAAACCATATACGGCTCATGAATTGTTAAAAAATCTGTATGAAGTATTAAATGCTTAGCTGTAGTTGGGTTATTTTATAAACTAATAATCGGTTATCCCTTGATGATTAATTTTAGTTTTCAGCTTTGTAACAATATCTTTACTTCGGCGAGCAGTTTGAATTTTTAATTCATATCTCCCCTTCCTTCTTACTATGTCTTATCTGATTCTGGTTGTAGACGATGATACCTTAACTCGGGTACAGTTGCGGGAACTGCTTCAACACGCAAAGTATCGAGTTATAGAAGCTAAAAATGGGGACGAAGGACTGAATATGTATCTCCAGCATCAGCCTGATATGGTGTTACTTGACGCTATGATGCCCCAGGTCGATGGATTTACCTGTTGCAAACGTTTGCGTCAACTTCCGAATGGTACTGAAACTCCTGTATTAATGATTACTGCTCTGTATGAGGAGAAGTCTGTAGAACAAGCTTTTGCAGTCGGAGCAACAGACTATATTACCAAACCAATCCATTGGTCCGTACTATCTCAGAGAGTAAAACGGTTACTCGAAGCCAGTCAAGCGATCGCGAAATTAAAACAGCAAACTCAACAAGCACAAAACCAGGAAGCGCATTTGAGAATGGCTTTAGAAGCTGCCAATATGGGAACTTGGGAATGGGATGTTAGTACAAATAAGGTCTCTTGGTCTGAGAATAAAGAAGCTTTGTTTGGTATGGAGAAAGGATGTTTTGATGGTACCTATAAAACATTTATCGAACACGTTCATCCAGATGACCGAAACTATATTTGTGAAGTTATTCAAAAGTCATTAAACCAAGAAGCTGAATATGATATTGAGTTTCGGGTTATTTTACCCAACGGTGATATTCGCTGGATGGCAAGTAAGGGTGATGTATTTTACAATGCTGAGGGGAAAGCAGTGCGGATGTCTGGGATAGATATAGACATCACCAAACGCAAAAAAGCTGAAGCTGCTTTAGAGATTTATGCAAATCGACAAGCAATGTTAGCAGAACTGAGTCACATCGCATTAGCAGGAACCGATTTGACCCTGTTAATGACCAGAGCATGTCACCTAATTGCTAAATGTTTGGGAGTCGAGTACGCCAAAGTGTTAGAAAATATTAGCGGTAGCAATAATTTACTGTTAAGAACGGGAATTGGCTGGGGTTCTGGAGTAATAGGAAAGATTATTAGTGGTGGAGAAAACTCACAAGCTGGCTATACTTTAATGACCCAGGAACCTATTGTAGTGAAGGATTTAGCTACAGAAGAGCGGTTTAGTGGTCCTACACTGCTCAGGGAGTTTGGAGTAGTTAGCGGTCTGAGTGTAGTCATTAGCGGTTCTGAAAGTCCTTTTGGTGTTTTGGGAGTACATACTAAGGAACAGCGAGACTTTAGCAGAGAAGATATATTTTTAATGCAAGCAGTCGCTAATACTTTAGCGACTGCAATCGAACGCAAGCGAACAGAGGAAGCATTAGTTCAAAGTCGAGCACGTCTGGAGTTAATTAATGCTATATCTACTAACATTACTGCCGGAATGTCAGTACAGGATATAGTGGAAAGTGCTCTGAAATTAATTAGCGTATATTTCCCTAATTACAGAGTTTCTTACGCCACTATAGACCCTGATAATCAGCTGCAAGTAATTCACAGCATTCAACCACCTAAGATGTCTTCTAAAACCGGTTTGCAGGTCGATTTAACTGCATCGGAAAAGTATTTGCAAGAATTACGGCAATCCTCATCAGTAATTATAGAAGATGTGAGTACCGATAACAGAATTGCATCTTTGCTAGATGTGATCTCATCCGATGACATGGAAGCAGTGATAGATATACCTGTATATCATTCGGAGCAGTTAGTCGGCTTATTGGGTTTTGATTCTCCCGTCCCTTATAAGTGGAGAGAACATGAGATTACCACTATTAAGGAAGTAGCAAATTATTTAAGTGTAGCCATTCGAGAAAGCAATGCTCAACAAGAGAGAATATTAGCACTAAAAGCCCTCCAAGAAAGTAAAGAACGCTTTTCTCTAGCATTAAAGGGTACAAATGATGGTATTTGGGATTGGAATATTCAAACCAACGAAGTCTTTTTCTCTCATCGCTGGAAGCAGATGCTTGGATATGATCAGACAGAAATCAGCAATTATATAGATGAATGGATTGATAGAATCCATCCCCATGATGTTGGTGGAGTCATGGAAGTCATGCAACATCACTTCTCTCAAGATAATCCATTTTACATTAGCGAATATCGCCTACAATGTAAAGATGGTAGCTACAAATGGATTTTAGACCGGGGTCAAGCTCTGTGGGATAACAATGGCAATGTAATACGTATGGCTGGTTCCCACACAGATATTACCGAACGGAAATTATCAGAAGAAAAACTGCGTCAGAGCGAAGAAAGACTGCGGATAGTCGCTCGTGCAACCAACGATGTAGTCTGGGATTGGGACTTATCTGATGACAAAAGATGGTGGAATGAAAACGTCAGTACCTTATTTGGCTACTCCATAACACACGTCAGAGAAAATACAGGATGGTGGTATGAACATATACACCCAAAAGATAAATTACGGGTTGTTCAAGATATTCATAGAGCTATTGATAGCGGAAAACAATTTTGGTCTAACGAATATCGTTTTCGACGCTTGGATGGAACCTACGCATATATTCTTGACCGAGGACATGTGGTTCACGATCATGCAAATAAACCAATACGAATGATTGGTGCCATGATGGATATTAGCGATCGCAAACGTTATCAAGAAGAATTACAGCGTCAGAATTTGCGATCGCAGTTATTTGCAGATGTGACGGTAAAAATTCGCGAGTCTTTGCAGGTGGAGGATATTTTACATACCAGCGTCGTCGAGGTCCAAAAGTTACTCTACGCAGACCGGGTATTAATTTTACGATTGCGCGCGGATAACTCTGTTAATGTGGTGCAAGAAGCAGTGGTTCCGGGATTGGTATCTGTAATCGGTCACAATATAGTTGATCCTTGCTTCGGTAAAGAATATATTGAAAAGTACTCTCAAGGACGCATAAGTGCAATTTCAGACATTGAAAAGGCTAATATTAGACCTTGTCACGTCCAGTTTCTGAAACAATTTCAGGTAAAAGCCAACTTAGTAGTACCTATTTTGTTACATGACCAGCTATGGGGATTACTAATTGCTCATCAATGCTCAAAACCCCGGAATTGGACAAACTGGGAAACTGAATTATTAAGACAACTCGCAGACCAAATTGGTATTGCTCTAGCTCAAAGTAAATCATTAGAACAAGAAACCCGTCAGCGTCAAGAATTAGCTGCTTCCAACGAAGAATTGCAGCAATTTGCTTTTATTGCTTCCCATGACCTACAAGAACCTTTGAGAAAAATCAAAGCATTTGGCGATCGCTTACATTCTACCTGTAATGAAGCATTAAGCGAGCAAGGACGAGATTATTTATCCAGAATGCAGAATGCATCTTCAAGAATGCAAACCTTGATTGATGATTTATTAATTCTCTCCCGCGTCACTACCAGAGCTCAACCCCTCCGACCTGTAAATCTGACTCAGATAGTTGAAGAAGTATTATCTGACTTAGAAATTCGTATCCAGCAAACTCAAGGTATGGTTCGATTAAATGAGCTACCAACCATTAAAGCTGACCCTTTACAAATGCGTCAGTTGTTACAAAACTTAATTGGTAATGCCCTGAAATTTCATCGTCAAAATCATCCCCCAGTAGTAGAAATATCGAGTCAGACAGTAGAAAGAGACAGCACCTCTTATTGTGAATTAACTATCAAAGATAATGGAATAGGTTTTGACAAAAAGTATACAGACCGAATCTTTCAAGTCTTTCAGCGTTTACACGGACGCAGTGAATATGAAGGTACGGGTATAGGATTAGCTATTTGCCGTAAAATTATAGAACGTCATTGTGGGGAAATTACAGCGATATCTCAGCTAGGGAGTGGTACTAGTTTTATTGTTAGACTACCTACCGACCTATCTGAAGAAATGAGGTAATTGCTAAAGGAAAGGAAAATTTTTCATAGAGTAAGATGATTTTAGGTTTACAGGAAAGATTTGTCGCGAAAAACCTAAAAAACGCCGATTGTTAGCCGATTATTAAGCCGATTATTACAATATATACTTCTAAGAGTTCTCATAGCTCCCTGAAGCTTCTATATTTATTGAGACAAAGATTGAGACAGAACGATTTACTTTACCTCAAAGATGTTCATAAATCTACATCATTAGATTGCTATTTGTTGCAATTTTATAAAATATTAAACCTGAATGGAATTTATTGGGGAGAATTTATAGTGGAAGGTCAGCACAAAGTTGTGACAATTTTAATGGCTGATGATGATGACGATGATTGTGTATTAGCTAGGGAGGCATTGCAGGAAAGCGAGTTAGTTACCAAATTATATATTGTCAGAGATGGAGAAGAATTAATGGACTACTTATATCATCGGGGAGAATATGAAAGTTGGGAAACTATAACTTTGCCAGATATAATTTTGTTAGATTTAAACATGCCCAAAAAAGATGGTCGCGAAGCATTAAAGGAAATTAAAGCCGATCCCAAATTACGGCAAATACCTGTAATTGTTCTTACCACCTCTAAAGCCCCTGAAGATATTCATCGGAGTTATGATTTAGGTGCAAACTCTTTTATCATTAAGCCCCGGAGTTTTGATTCTTTAGTGGAAGTAATGAGAAATATAGGTAAGTACTGGTTTGATATCGTAGAATTACCACTATAGGATTAGGAGGCTCAAGTGAAAAATGCTCCTATCAAAGTTTTATTAGTAGATGATGACGAAGATGATTATATTCTAACCCGCGATTGGTTTGGCGAATTTCAGACAACTGCTGAATTTGAATTAACTTGGGTTGATAGTTATCAAGCTGCCAGAAACGCGATCGCAAATCAGGAGTATGATGTTTATTTAGTCGATTATCGTCTGGGAGTTTCCTCTGGATTGGAATTATTGCACGAAGCACAAGAGATAGGCTTTTCTCGTCCAATAATTTTATTAACAGGTAAAGGAGATCAAGCTATAGATATTAAAGCCATGAAAGCAGGTGCTGCTGATTATTTAGAAAAAAGTCAGTTGAGTGCACCTTTACTGGAGCGCTCTATCCGTTATGCAATAGAACGTAAAGAGACTGAACAAAAAATTCGTGAACAGGCTGCACTACTTGATGTTGCCACAGATGCTATCTTTGTATGTGACCTAGAAAATCGGATTTTATTTTGGAATAAAGCCGCAGAGAAGCTTTACGGGTGTACAAAAGATCAGGTTTTAGGTCAAAAAATCTCTAACATTTGGCAAGATAATAATCAACAGCATCAGAGTGCTCTGAATATTTTAATGAAAAATGGCTCCTGGGAAGGAGAAATTTACCAAACGACCAACTTTAGTAAATCTATAGTGGTTGAAAGTCGGTGGACTTTAGTTAAAGAATTTGACCGTTCTCGTGACTGTATTTTGGTTGTTAATACTGATATTACTCAGAAAAAACAGTTAGAGTCCCAGTTTTTACGAGCTCAAAGACTAGAAAGTATCGGTACTTTAGCTAGCGGTATTGCTCACGATTTAAATAACGTTTTAGCTCCAATTTTGATGAGTGCTCAACTTTTGGAGTCAAAGGTAACAGATGAACGTAGTAAGCGCTTAATACCTATATTGATTAATAATGCTAAACGAGGTGCGAATTTAGTTAAACAGGTACTTTCATTCACTCGCGGAATTGAGGGAGACCTTTCTATTCTCTCACCCAAACATTCTATTAGAGAAATTCAGCAAGTAATAAAAGAAACATTTCCTAAAAATATTGAAGTTTCTATATTGATATCTGAAGACCTGTGGATGATAAAAAGCGATTCAACTCAAATTCACCAGGTGTTAATGAATTTATGTGTAAATGCTCGTGATTCCATGGTAAAAAATGGAGGTAATTTAACTATTCGTGCTGAAAATATTACCATCGATGAAAATTATGCTCAAATGCATCTTGATGCATCTGTTGGCTCCTATATATTAATTAGTATCAAAGATACTGGGGTAGGTATTGAACCAGAAATATTAGATCGTATATTTGAACCATTTTTTACTACTAAAGAAATAGGTCATGGTACGGGTTTAGGACTTTCTACAGTTTTAGGAATAGTTAAAAGTCATTCTGGTTTTATTAATGTTACCAGTGAACCAGGTAGGGGTAGCGAATTTAAAATATATTTACCTGCTTATCAAACAGAAGATAATTTGGTTGAGCAAAATGCAGAATTACCATTTGGTAATGGTGAGTTAATCTTGGTAGTAGATGATGAAGACTCTATTTGTGATGTCACCACAGCTTCTTTGGAAAACTTTAATTATCAAGCCATAGTAGCTAAGGATGGAATTGAAGCGATCGCTTTATATGCTGAATATAGGGATAAAATATCTGTAGTCCTGACTGATATGATTATGCCTTCTATGGATGGACTAACAACCATTCGTACTTTACAAAAAATCAATCCAGCTGTCAAAATTATTGCGGTAAGCGGCTTTGCTTCTACGGAAAAAATCAATGCAGCTAGTAATATTGGGGTTAATGCTTTCCTGGCAAAACCATATACTGCTAAACAATTATTACAAATTATTGGAACTGTCAAAAATAAATAATCACAATTCACAATTCACCACTAACCACCCACTAACTCCTCTCAATCCTCCTTTACCTGACTATGAATGATAACAGTCCCTTGGTGACCAATCAAAATTTTTATCGTGCTTTTGAGAAAAAAAATATAGACCAAATGGATTCTATATGGTCTCAAGGTACAGGTAGTATTTGTATTCATCCCGGATGGGATGTAATTAAAGGATGGAAAGATATCCGGGTTTCTTGGGAACGAATTTTTGAAAACACTGCTTACATTGAAATTAATATAGATATTATTTCTACACAAATAGGTGAGAACATAGCTTACATATTACTTACAGAAAATGTTATGCAGATTACTAACGATGGCAGAATAGAAGCCAAATCCCTATCAACCAATATTTTTGAGCTACTCGGTGGTAAATGGTATCTAACTCATCATCATGCCAGCCCTATTATGAGTTGAATTAAATTTTGCCTTCTGTATAGCTAATTGTATCAAATATCAAGTATCAAGGTACAAACTTCAATTAATCTAACTAAAAAAATAGGACTTACCTTTGCGTAAGTCCCACAACACATTCACGAATTCATTCAAGCTATATCGTATCTAGAAATACCAGAGTAAATTTACTCGCTAGCTTCTCCCTCAACTTTAGCGTCAATATTCACACCTTTAACACCCTTCAGTTGACTAACAATAGGTTCAATTTCCTTTAGCTCTTCATCAGAAGAAACGGTTCCAGAAACTGTGATTACACCTTCCTTTTCATTAACCTCTAGATTGCTAGCAGGTAACTTTTCCTTTAAAGCTTTACTAACTTTCTTTGTAACTTCACTATCTAATTCTCCTAATCCATCGATAGCAGTAGGTTCTTTTACTGCATCTACTCCAGGTACATCAGCAGACTTATCTTTATCTTCTATTTTACCTTCTACATTTGAACTTGCTTCTTGTGCTGGTGGTGCAAGAACTTCACTGTTTGCGCTAGTATCGCTGGGGGTCTCTGAAGCTGATTCATTGCTGTTATCACTACAACCAAATGTACCAACTACGAGCATACCGCTAACTAGAAATGGAATAAACCTTTTCATTTCTATCTCCCAATCTTTACTAATTTAAAAAACAATTAATCTGTGTGTGATGGTACAGGAGCGAGTCCAATGATGAAGGCTAGAAACGAGCATATAACTAACTTTTCATCAAATCATCAGGAATTATTTACGACTCAATTAAAGTAAATACAGGAAAGCTGGGGAAACTAATATCTAAACATTGTGATTAATAACCAACTTTACCTGGAATTAAATTGAGTTTAATTCCGTGATGAACGCGATTTCATACGTTATCTAAAGAAATTAGGCTTATAAAAATAGCTTTTCTAAGTTGATAACTGTTCAATTTGAGATATAAACTCAATTAGATAAAACTACGTTCATCACCTGCCTGATATTAACAACATTTTCCAATACTTCAATCAGTAGATAAAAACAGAGTTAAATTCAATTTTTGATTCTAAATAATTCAAACCAATAGATAGTAAGTAGGATATAGCAAACTAAATAATTTTGGGTTGAAGTTTGAAGTTATTGGTTGTTGCTTTGAACATTATTACACGTTAATTTTCATGCAGAGCATTGAATTTATCTTTTTTTGATTGTTTTTTTTAATAAGAATTTTTCATGCAGTTTTTATTTGTCTATATATAGGCAGAGAATTTCGTTGAATCCGGAACAAAAATTAGAGTTTAAAATAACTTATGAGTCTTTATTTTCAGGGAGTAGAAATGATTAATTTTTCATCATGTAAAATCTTATATATTGATAATTTTAATTCCCAAATGCTTATATAGAGAGGGTCACATGATTTATTAGTAAACAATCAAACTCAATAATAAAAGATATATAAGTATTCAATAACAGTAGTATATAAATTCTGAATAATGGAAAAATAATGGCTCAATTTATTACTAAATATTTTACTAATTTTGATTGTCGTTACCAAAAATGAAACCACATATCAAAAAATGTTTTTTCAATGAATCTCTTCTAGAGATGAATCTTATAGATTCAAGCTACTAAATTTGGGATTTAATCTAATCAAATAAGAATAAGAATAAGAATAAGAATAAGAGAAAGATTAGATAAATACATAATTGTGAATACACTTATTATGAACACAACTTATCTCCTAAATTCAGCAAAAAATTCAGGAGATATGACAGTATATATATACTAAAAAATATATATACTAAAAAATTCTATATTTTCTGTTGCCTGCAAAAAGACAAATAATTTCTTAACGGATATTTATATACTGCTGAATCAATAGCTCTTAAATTCTTTGCTTTAAACCCTAAACCCTAAACCCTTTGCTTTGATTTACAACTATTTTACCAACGTTGATTTATCAATACTTTTAGAATTAGAGAGCTATAAAGCAATTTTCATCAATATTGTAATCGATACTAGGCGATCGCAAGTAAATACTACCAACTCAAATACTTGCCTACCTACGAACCTATTCACTCTCAATTCGCACATTTTATAACCCTTATATCTCAAGGACTTTAGAATTTATCGAAAAATGTACAAGTTTCATTCGTTGCAAGGTGGAGTTAAATTTTGAATACCGGAATTTTAAATTTTGACTTCCCACCTTGTGAGTGGCTCATAATCACCAGAATTTGCCATTATCCAAAATCATAATGACCATCCTCACTATCTCTAATAACACGCGTAGACTTTTAGATTAATAAACACTCAATACTAAACTAACTAATAAAATTGGACATATTTACCTTCGCGCAGAAATTATTAAAAGACATCTACCAACAGATGGATTCTTTCAAACTAGAATGAATATATAAAAATATTGGCTGACTTTCTGTAAACCCATCTTTAGAATCTTTCAATTTGGTAAGAGACTGTGGAAATAGCACCCTCTTTTGTTCGGTTCTACCACTTTCACTAGTGGACGAATACCGATAACCTCATAAGTAGTAGTTAAAGACTTAAACGCGTCGCTAATGAATCAAGGGGTCAATCAGTGAATAATTGGATGTTACCCAGTCTAAGAGACGTTTTAGCAAAAGATTGCTTATGCAATAGTTCGTCTCATTCTGCTAAAGCTGAATCGCAATGGCGAGTTAGTTTAGCAGCAGTAGAGCATTTGTTGAAAAATTTAATTGGTAATGAATCCAATCAAATTTCCCAAGGTTTAGTGTTAACCGCACCAACACCTGTATTTAGTCAGCCGGAAATTACTCAAAACTTAGATGTACTCACTTTCACTACCAAGCCATTTAACCCCTTGGCTCTAATGCCCTTTAATATATCAGCATTTGATAATAAGGAACAGCGTGAGAGTATTATAAGTGAACCTGTATTACCACTCATCGGTGCAGATGCGATCGCATCTGAGCAATTTTGCTTGATATTTACAGAGCGATTCAGATTAGCATTAGTTTTAGCAGAAGATGAAGCAGGAGAAAAGACATTTTTATTTTCCTTTGGATCAGAAATAGTCTTACAAGCTTGGCGATCGCTTGGTGCTAGGATAATCCTGAACAATCGAGATTTGTTTACTTCCATAGAAGAATTAGTACAGCAATACAATCCGAAAGAAACTGATTGCACTATCCTCATGCAGTTCAGTCAAATGTTACTCCAGAATTTACCTTTCTGCGATGAAGAGACAGGAGTACACATTAAAGCGGATAAGAAAGCAGATAAAAAATTAGGGAAAACGGAACAAGTAGGTATCAATATTGATAACTTTACTTGCGAAAACACTCCAGATACTTCAGTTAGTAATAATAGCAGCTGTCATGATGTAGAATTCCTACAGGCTTTTGCTCATGAAGTCCGCACTCCTTTAACAACTATTCGTACAATGACGCGATTACTTCTCAAACAGAAGAATCTACCGGATAGTGCAATTAGGCGTTTAGAAATTATAGACCGCGAGTGCACAGAACAGATAGACCGTATGGAGTTGCTATTTAGAGCAGTCGAGTTAGAGACATCTGTTAGCAATAATTCATCCCCTGCAACCCAATTGACACCTATGTGTTTAGAGCAGATTTTACAGCACAGTATACCCCGTTGGCAGCAAGCAGCAAATCGACGTAATTTAACTTTAGATGTAGTATTACCCCAGCAAGTCCCAATGGTGATTAGCAATCCTAACATGTTGGATAGAGTACTGACTGGAGTGATAGAAAATTTTACTCGTAGTTTACCAGCAGGAAGCGAAATACAAGTACAGGTTATACCAGCAGGAAACCAACTAAAATTACAGCTATTAACCCAAATGCAACAAGATGGTAGTACTAAAGTGCCGTCTTCATGCAACCCTCCAATTCGTAAAGCTATTGGTGAATTATTAACTTTCCAACCCGAAACAGGTGTTGTTAGTTTGAATTTAGCAGCTACAAAGCACTTATTTCAGGCAATAGGCGGTAAATTAATTGTACGTCAGCGCCCCCATCAAGGTGAAGTGCTAACTATTTTTTTACCTTTAGAAGGTATGAGGGAAACCAAAAATACTTTAAATAAAATTGAGGGAAATTGGTGTCAAGGTAATAATTTGAATAGATTAAAGGCTGATAAGTTTCGCGGAGGAGTTCAGTCAATTTAGAGGTTGAATAGATTTCCCTTCATCTATTTTGATTTAAATATCTTGACTCTAATATCTTGATTTATATAATTTGATTTATAAATCAGTAGTGATTTGCTTCACTAAGTATAGTTGTTGCTGAGTCATTTCAATCTCTTTAATATACTTGCGTTCATTCAAATGTTTTGTTTTTAAAAGATTACATATGTCCCCAAGTACAGTTATGGCATCATTAAAATTATTTGATCCTCGCAATGCTTGATAGAATTCACGAATTTCTGGTGGTGAAGGATTGACAAATGTCCGCAACTCGGTAATATCTAACCTGCGATTAAACTCGTTGACGATATCATGCCATTTATGCAGGAGCGAAAATAAATCCTTATATTGACTTTCTGCAAAAGCACCAGATGCGATCGCTGTTTGAGTGACTGACATAATTAACCGAGGATATACGACTGGATGCTGTATACTTTGTATATCTTGCTTGAATCGGGTATCAGATAAAATTGTTGCATTACTCTGAAACTCGCGACATAAGGATAACAACAGTACTTTTTGCTCTTGTCTTACAGATGCCCATCTTTCAGCAAAAATACCGGTAATAGTAGCAAGTAAACCAATAGCTGTTACTGCTGGTTCAAAATCTAACGGTTGTCTAAGATACCAAATAATAGCTAAAATCAAACCTGTTGTTAGAGAAGCAAAGGTAAGAAAACTAACAATATTCTTAATATTTGCATTTTCCAGGATTAATTTTACCCTATTTGCTAAGCTTCTTACACTCTTATTAAACATTTATTAAATATTGAAGTTAATATCAATTAAATACCAATTAAATATCAATTCTTCCATACTGCATCTGCAAGGGTTTTCTCATCCTTACTTACATCACCACTAGGAGCAAGTAAAATTAGATCCATACCGAATTTACTACTATTATATGGCTCCAAAAGTGTATTTATCCTATCAATAATTGATAATTTGCTTTCGGATACAACTTTATCTATCCCAGCATGAGTATATTTTCTAGTTAATAATAAGCGAATGGTATCTCGATCTGGAAAATTAATTGTTGAGCGGTCAAGTAACATGACTTTGTCTGATTTTCCAGTAATATTGCGGTAAAGAGCTTTCAATAAAATTGCTTTATCCGGCTTTTCTAAAGAGCTTTCAAAAAAAACGCTATTTAAATCAATATCTAAATCTGTATGCTGAAGTAAGCTGCTAGTGACAAATTCTTTAAAGGACTTACTACTATTATATTCAGTCGCAGCATCTTGTAAAGATTGATGACTTAAGTCTTTTGTGACAGCGACTTCTATAAGGAATCTATCCTCAGAATGCATTAACTTAGATAAAGTTTGTAAAACTTTGATATCTCCGTAAAAATTGGCAAGTGTATTACCTAAAAGGGAAAATAGTATAGGTTTATCGTCTAATACCCTATCAAGTAGCTTTCGTAAATCACTTATACCCTCAGGCTTGGAAAAATCAATTTGAATTGGTAGTATTTGACTACCCTTAATTTGCAATCCTTTAGATACCCCTTGAACGCCGAACCTCAACATTTCCGAACTCATATCAACCGGAAAGTACAGTAATTCAGGATTGGTATTCAGGAAGAAACGCAAAATACTTTTGTCCTTCATCCCCGTACCTACCCCTAGGCTAACGTAGTGATATTTGTTAATATCTAATTTTGACTGAATTTTACGCCATCGACCTTCAAAAGAATCGATCCCTTCCTTCATAACTAGGTATAATGGGTCATTGCAAGCATAAGCCCAAGCAATTGTGGGAGTTATTCCCCAATATGCGAAACCCGATGGAATTTCCTTCCCATCACCGCTTTCAGAAAACCCCTTTCTTAAATGCTTAGTTAGTTCGGTTAATTTTTTTGATTGGTCTTCCCCTCCAATAAAACAAAGAGTCCATCCTAAATCTCTCTCACTGACAGAATCTGCTAAAAGTTCCTCGAAATTAAAATTCACTATATTCTGCCCTGTTTATCACCATAGATATTGTTAATTTTTTCACACAACTCTAAAACAAAGCAAGTTTATTTTAAGCGTAATACACATAACATACAGAATATTAGTTTTGCGTAATACCATTTCTTAATAAAAATGCGCTGAATTCAGCCCACAAAAGTGTGTTGTGTAACTATAGCTCTATTCTTCCAGGAGCAGAGGGATTCGGCGCAACCTCATATAGAATTGGTATAAGTCATAATATATTGATTTAATATTTTTAATTTTTATTTTTCAAATTATATACTGGCTACTTTCAAAATAGAAATTTTGTATTACTTCGTTCAAGGTAGAAAATTACCTACAATTTTTCGGTATTCTTAGAATTGGATAGGAGTAAGTATTAACAATCCTGAAATTTAAATCCTGAAATTAATTGTGATGTGATAACTTAGACGATAAGTCGGATAATCATCCCTTACCCTTGACAGTTCAAAAGATGCAACAGCTATTTATTCAACTAATTAAGACTATTTGTATATCGATATTACTTTTTTGTACTATATCCAATCCCATTGCCTTAGCCGAAAATACTGACTTAGGTAATAAAGTATTTAATACTCAATGCGCTGGTTGTCACTTGAGGGGTGGTAACATCATCAGACGAGGTAAAAATTTAAAGTTAAGAGCACTAAAAAAATATAAGATGGATTCAGTAGATGCCATCTCTAATATAGTGACGAATGGTAAAAATAATATGTCTGCATATAAAGATAAGTTGACATCAGAAGAAATTCGTGAAGTTGCAAACTATGTTCTTCAACAGGCTGAACATAACTGGAAATAATCAAAAGCTACTGTGTGACTCAAAAATAAATAAATACATAAATAAATAAATAAAAGTCAAAAGCCCAATATTAACTTTAGAAAATCTTTTGATTAAAGCTTTTGACTTTGGATTCCGAAAATTAACCAGTACAAAACAGTAAAGCCAATTATTATAGGGGAACTTAATTAAATAAGCGAAATATGAAGACTAAGACATCAGAGATTTACCTTTTTGAACTCCATTCGTAACAATACCTAAAATAGGTATGTTCGATGTTCTCAAAGTCTCCATTGCTTGACTTAAAGATAAACGGTCTGTCTTATGGATTTTCGTAACTAGGACAACACCATCGGTATAAGAACCAATAAGATGAGCATCAGCAAGTCCAACAGCTGTAGGAACATCGTAAATAACTAAATCGAACCTCCGATGAAAATTAGCTACTAGTTCTTCCATTTTGCCAGAAGCAAGTAACTTGGTTGGATCTGGTGGAATTTTTCCAGCAGTCATAACTGATAATCTACCTGATAAAGGTAGATTTTGAATAATATTCTGAGCATCTATATTTTCTGCAATGGCATTACTTAATCCCCAAGAGTTATCCAATCCTGATATACTATGAATCTGAGGATTGCGCATATCTGCATCAACTAACAAAACCCGTTTTCCCATAGTTGCAGCAGTTCTAGCTAAGTAGAATGCAACAGTTGATTTTCCATCCCCAATAAGAGATGAACTTACTGCTAAGGAACGAATAGGTTCGTCTGAGGAAAGCAACTGAATATTAGTATTTAAGATTCGTAATGCTTCTAAAAACTTTTGGGATTCATTTTCTGAAAATTCATCAGATATCATAGGAGATTGTTCCATATATACATCTTCTCCTTGAGAATTTCTCTCTAAAACTAAAGTTGATTCTTTAGAAGCTTTAGCTTCAATCCACTGTCCCTGATGCTTAGTTAATTTTCTTTCGTAAGGAACAGTCGCAAGTATAGGAAGTTTAGAGTTTTCTTTGATCTCATCGACGCTATGATAAGCTGTGTCTAGTTTTTCTAAGAGAAAAGCACTACCAATACCTAGTAAGATACTAGCAATAATACCTAAAATCAATTGACGCTGGATATCTGGAGAGCTTGGTAATGCAGGTTTTACTGGAGGCTGAACTAATCGCCAAGGTACATCAGTTTGTGCTATTTCTATCTGAAGGGTTTCGCGAGCAGCAAGGAAACGATTTAGACTTTCATTAGCCATTTGCAAGCTGCGCTGTAACTCGTTATACTGTCTAATCAGTGCGGGCAACTGCTTAATTTTTGTTTGTAAAAATTTTTCAGCCTGATTTAGAACCTGATTTTGTTGTTCTAATTCTTTAAGGTCGTTTGCTGCTGCTGTCCTTTTGATATTCAGGATTCTTTGTGCTTCTTTTTGGAGCAAAGGTAATATGTTTTGTCGTTTCTCCTTCAGACCGATAATAGAAGGACTATTTTCTGTAAAACGAGCAGACTCTTTAGCTATTTCTATTTCTGTCTCACTGAACTTTGTGAGTAAATTATCATGTACAGAAGCATTAGCTAATGCTGCCTGTTGTGCTTTACTTCCCTGTAAACTTGCTAGTAAAGAACGCGATTTTGCTAACTGTTGATTAATCTCTAAGCGTCGTTCATTGACGCTTTTTACCTGTTCTTCAAACTGCTGTGATTGATTTTGAGGATCTATAAAGTTATTCTTTTGCCGAAACAGTTGTAAGCGTTGTTCTAACTGAGTAACTTTTTGCTTAATGGGTGGTAACTGTTTATCAACAAACTTAATTCCGTGGTAGAGCTTCGTTTGTCGCTTCTCTAAACTGTAATCTAAATAAGTTTCTGCAAGTTTATCTAGAACATTTTTAACTTTTTCAGGATTCTTATTGAGGTAGCGTACTTCAAGAATTTTTGTCTCCCCGACTCTCTCAACCGTCATAGCTTGGGTGAGAGAATCATAACTGATTTCGGGATAACTATTTTTTAGCTCTCCGACAGCATCATTAATTAATTCCGGACTTGTGAGAACCTGTACTTGACTTTCATAATCTAGACTAGATTGGTTAGAAGATTGGCTAGACTGATTCTCTTGATTTGCTGTTAAATCTGGTAAACTCTCATCATTATTAACAGGTTCTACTAAAAGTCGAAAATTACCTTCATATTTAGGTGTTTGCTTTAATGTACCCAATACAGCACCAGTCATTAAAGCTGTACTAACCCCGATAATAGTAAGCGATCGCCTTTGTGCAACCCCTAAGAAATCTCGCAAATTCCAATCGTTTTCTTGTGCTTCCCATCCAGCAGGAATAATTTGTGCTGGTAGTGCATTCGACGAGTTGATACTACGATTATAATTGGAAATTGGTGAAAAAGAATTCTCCATTATGTATGTATTAATAAATTGATAAGTATTACAAGAATATAGAAAAATTTTCAGCAGAATTATCTCTTCAAAAGTATTTCAAATATCTTTTATCAGTTATAGGTAATTAGTTGACCGATGACCTAAACTAGAAAACAAAAAATATCATGATTATTTTTAGCTCTGCCATATTTTATTTATAATTATCTCGTGCTAGCAATGTATTTTACCTCACCATTGATTTAACAAACTTAATGAATCTAACTAATATAATTAGGACTTACGCACTCGTAACGAAAAATAAGGTTTTGCGTTGACGGAGTCTGCTCGATAGAGCTTATACTTCCCTAGAATTGTAATGACGTAAATACGTAGTCCGTGGGTAAGTCCTGATAATTTTTTAATTAAATTTGTAATAAAGTTGATATTAATCTCAAATGACTTACTCTAATTTAGATATTACTCTAGTTTATTTTTTAGATATAGTATTAATTCTATTTGTGTCAATTTTATATTAAGGCAGAAATAATTATCTATCGATATGATTAAGATACATCATCCTAATCTTTTTTTGAAAGTTAATTATCAATATTCAGATATCTAAATATAGATAATTAAGCGGTGAAAACTGGTCATCCTAAACAAGGCTATTACATGACGGTTTACCAATATATTTTGATATAACTTTTATTCAGGAATGTAACTAATATTACTATTTGAATCGTATCTAATATAGATTCCCTGAATGAGTAAACACTAACTATTTCAATTTCTTCCAAACTTTAACTTTAATCTCAGATAGTAATTCACTACAGCAACACAAAATGTAGTTTGAATTACTAGTTACTTATATTTTAGACTAGCTATCGTAGATGCATCGGAGAAGAACGCAATAATAAGTGCTATTTCATACATATTATTCAGTGATAATCCATAGATTCAGGACAGGTTTAGAAACTAATTATAAATAATCCTTTCTTATAAAGATTTGAATAAAATGGTATCTTTAACTAATCATCTGATTACAATTGCTGTATAAGATAAAGACATGTGCTTATATTAAGTGAATATATAAATAGTAATTTGATTCATACTATATATATTCATGATATATCTAAGAATATAAAGGATATCTCTTAGTTGTTAGATTAGCTATTTCCAGAGAATAACGTATATTAGGTTGTAAGTAAATTGCAGATTACAGGGTAATATTAGGACTTTTTGAGAAGATTTTTTTGAAATTATATCTGATATTGAAGTATCTTCATTTACAAAAATATATTTTGATTAAGTAAGTATGAACATAGAGTTTTGTTAACAAGAATGATAAGCTTTACGAAACTTTTAATTTCACAAAGAATGTTTGTGTAAGTAATATTTATTTTTTTCAAAATATAACAATAATCTTCCTGAAAACTTCGTTTTACTTAGTTTATATGAATTAGATTTTTGTAAATATTGAATCTGTATATATCTGAACTTAATGTCTTGAAATAATTTTAAGTAAAGTTTTTTGGAGCTTATTTTTTATAACCATCAACTTAGTTGCTCCAATAGGAATATAACTTCCTTGACTAGGCAAAATTTAGGCAAAGTTAATTATATTCATAGTTGCTTTTTGTCTACAGTACGGTGACTAAGCTTTCTTCAGTGAACCTTGATAGAATTTCATTCTTGATTTCTTCTTAACTAAAACTTTCCTAAATATAAATCCAACCATAAACTCAAAGATAAATTGTCTTAAAAACCTAAATTAGGTTTGTCATCAATACAATCAATATTCTCTACGGATTAAAGCTAATGACACTTAGTAGATGGATTAACTCCCATATGAATTCTATTTCTTTAGAAGTCAAAAAATATCAGCCTATTTCTAGTGATAATTTAATTAGACTAGCTGTAATTACTCAGTTTTTCCCTCCAGATTATGCAGCTACGGGTCAATTAATAGAAGAACTTGTTAAACAGTTAGAAACTTTAGGTGTTGATATAGATGTTTTTACAGGTCAACCAGGTTATGCATTCAGTACTTCTAATGCTCCTGTAAAAGAGAAATCTGGTAATCTATTGATTAAGCGATCGCGAACTTCGGTGATGTTTCCGAAAAGGATTCGTGGTAAGGCTATGAATGGAGTAATGTTTACCATCCGTGCAGCATTACATTTAATTAGACATTTTCGAGAAAGAAATACTTTACTACTAACTACCGCTCCACCATTTTTACCTGTACTGGGTTATGTAGCCAAACTGTTCTTAGGAATGTCTTATGTTTGTATTGTCTATGACCTTTATCCAGATATTGCGATCGCTCTAGATGTAATTCCTCAAAATAACTTTTTAGCTAAGATTTGGCAATTTATTAATCGTCTGGTGTGGAAAAATGCTAAGGGAATAATTGTCCTGAGTCCAGCAATGAAGGAAAGAATAGCATCAATCTGTCCAGAGATAGAAAATAAAATCTCTGTAATCCATAGTTGGGCAGACCCGAATGCTATTTTACCTATTCCTAAACATCGTAACTGGTTTGCCCTCAAGCATAACTTAATTGATAAATTTACCGTACTTTATTCCGGTAATATGGGTAGATGTCATGATATGACAACAATTTTAGAGGCTGTCAAAATACTCAAAGACAAGCCTATTCAATTTATCTTTATTGGTGGTGGAGCAAAACGTAAAGAGTTTATTGCAGAGGTAAATAGACTAGGATTAACTAATTGTAAGTTTTTACCATACGTAGATAAGGAAGAAATTCCTTACTCTATGACAGCTTGTGATTTATCTCTTGTAACTATAGATGAAGGTTTTGAGAGTTTAGTCGCTCCTAGTAAATTTTATCCAGCTTTAGCATCTGGTAGACCAGTTGCTGCAATTTGCCCCAAAGACTGCTATCTAAGAACCTTAATCTCTGAAGCTAAATGTGGAGAAACTTTTGATAACGGAGATGAACAACCTTTAGCTGAATTTATCAATAAACTTTCTGAGAATAAACAACTAACAGAAAATATGGGTTCAGCATCTAGAAGGTATTTAGAGTTATTTTTTACACCAGAAGTTATAGCCAAAGAATATTTGATAGTTTTACAAAAAGGCTTTATGTAAACTATGAATTCAGATAAAGATAAGTAAGTAAGTAAGTAAGTAAGTAATTAAGAATATTTTTTGATTATCTTTTTTTGATTATCATCGGTGCACCAATATTTTTTATCATGACTTTCTATCATACTGTTTATAGTTTCCAGAAGAGATGATAAGAACTTATTTATCTACAAACATTTATCATCTGAATATTTTGTACTGAAAAATAGGTGTCATGAGATAGATTTAAATAAATATTAATTATATTTATTTGTACTTATTTATACTTATTTCAAAATTCTGTAAGTCAACAATCATCAGCTTTTCTCAAATGAACCTAGATGGAATATTTTTCATAGCTTAAATAGTTAAAATTCAATGATGGCTTTTCTATATAATGAATTCAATATACGGTATTGATATATATTCCTTGCTTCATAGAATCGGTATTGCCAATCCCAATGGTTTTGGTTGGATTGCAGTAGGAATTACTTTTTTCTTAGCTTTATCGATTCCTTGGAAGCTAATTCCAATGCTCCGTCAATTTGCCTTACAAGTTGGTTGGGCAGATATGCCAAACAAGCGTAGACTCAACCAAGAACCTTTACCCAATGCAGGTGGTTTAGCTATTTATGCAGGAGTTATTGCATCGGTCATACTAGCAACACTTTTACGTCCTATCCAGTTACACGGTGTTCTAGCACAAGTAATGACCATTCTTTTGGGTGGTTCTATGTTAGTAATTGTTGGTTTTATTGATGACCAGTTTAATTTACCTGCATTATTTCGATTATTAATCCAAATTATGGCAGCTTTACTACTTGTTGGAAATGGTATTAGTTTAGACCTGAATTTAGGAACCCCTATAGATTCTCTCCTATCAATTGTGTTATCAGTTTTTTGGATTGTAGCAATCACCAATGCTGTTAATTTAATGGATGGGATGGATGGTTTAGTTGGAGGAATCAGCTTTATTACTTCCTTAAGTTTACTTGCAGTCTCAGCACAATTTCCTAACAGAGCTGCTGCGACTTTAGTACTTTCAGCTTTATCTGGAGGAGCACTAGGTTTTCTACGTCATAATTTTTACCCTTCACGTATTATTATGGGTGATGGAGGAGCTTACTTCTTTGGTTATGTTTTAGCAGCTACTAGTATTCTAGGTGAATTACAAATTACCACCATATTTAATTTTGTTCCATTAATTTTATTTTTATCTGTACCAGTAATTGATACATCACAAGTATTTATACGCAGGCTAACCGCAGGAAAAAATCCCTTAACAACTCCAGGTAAAGACCACTTACACCATTGTTTATTAGCTAATGGTTTATCACAAAGCCGCGCAGCTTATATCCTATGGTTAATTACTTTAGCTAGTAATATTTTAGCAATGAGGCTGCAAGGAATAAATTTAACAGTAATATTGACAACGACAAGTAGTATTGTAATTGCTTTAGTTATAGTTGTCGGAAGAAAAAAAATATCTCAGGTTCATAGAATTCCTAGTTAAATTCACAATAAATTTAGCTCGGTCTCTTAATTAAGTAGATTAGTTTACAACTTTTATCTAAGTAATAAACTAATATGTGTTTGGTTTTAAAATCTGAGTGAATTAATATTCTAAGAAAAATTTGCTCTGAGTGTATTTTATTTAATTTATTACTAATTGTAGGTCTATTATAGATTGATTTACAAGTATTCTAATTTTATATAACAAATTAAATCTATCATTTATAGATTTAATTTGTTCTCTTAGATGCTAATTATTTACTGCTTATAAAATTCATAATTGGATTACGAATATATTTGGCTCAATCTTTTTATAAGGGTGTTAAATACATACTAAACTATCCTGATTTAACTCAATTAAATAGAATAAATAAATTGGAATGATGATTATAAAAAATAATAAGTATATTTCAATATATATTCAATATTTATAATTGTATTCTAACATTTTTTCAGGTTAAATCAATTTACTTTCAATAAGTATTATAAGGTGAAGTATATAGTATAAGCAATGTCGCAAGAAATAATTAAGTTTCAAGTGTTGCTTTATCTTCTTTCTAATTTATATCTGTAACCTACAGTAATAAACTATACTCTCATCTTGTTGATACATAGTCAAAATACACCCAAATTTCCTTAATATCGACTGCTGCAAGTATCTCTGATATAAAAAGGCAAATTTTATGAAAATTTGAAAATCAGAAGATAATCCTCCTTATTTTCATTGAATGCGAATCAAAAAATAGCAATTTATAAAATAGAAACAGCAGGCAATTATGAATCGTCGGAATGTTGCCCCTAAGCAAGGATTAATTATTGAAGCAGGACGTGCTGAAAGACAATATTGGCAGGACTTATGGCGGTATAGAGAGTTATTCTATTTTCTAGCTTGGCGTGATATTTTAGTACGCTATAAACAGACTGTGATTGGTATGGCTTGGGCATTAATTCGTCCATTTCTGACCATGATAGTGTTTTCAGTTGTTTTTGGTAGTTTAGCTAAATTACCTTCTGAAGGTGTACCCTATCCAATTTTAGTATTCTCAGCTATGCTACCTTGGCAGTTTTTCGCCAATTCTTTGTCAGAGTGCAGCAATAGCTTAATTACTAACGCAAACCTACTTTCCAAAGTTTACTTTCCTCGTTTGATAGTACCTACAAGTGCTGTAGTAGTAAGCTTTGTAGACTTTATGATTTCAGGAATGATTTTATTGGGATTAATGGCATGGTATAACTTTGTCCCAACTTGGAGAATTTTGACATTACCACTATTCATTGCGATCGCCTTCGCTGCATCTATGGGAGTGGGTCTGTGGTTGGCTTCTCTGAATGTTAAGTATCGAGACTTCCGATATATCGTACCCTTTATTGTACAATTTGGTCTATATATTTCTCCAGTAGGATTTAGCAGCAGTGTAGTTCCAGAAAACTGGCGATTTATATACTCTTTGAATCCAATGGTAGGAGTAATTGATGGCTTTCGTTGGGCAATTTTAGGTAGCGAATCAAAATTATACTTGCCAGGATTTATCTTGTCTTTAGGACTAGTTGTTTTACTATTTATTAGTGGAATTTGGTACTTCCGTAAGATGGAACGCACATTTGCAGATGTAATATAGGTGGGAGAATAACAAGTGTCTGATAAGGTGATTCGAGTTGAAAATCTAGGCAAGAAATATGTTCTCTCTCATCAGCAACAGGAACGTTATACAACTTTGAGAGATTCAATTGCTAAGAATGCAAAGAATATTTTAGGTTCAGTACGGAAACAAAAATCAAAATCTTCCAATAATAAAGAAGAATTTTGGGCACTTGATAATGTATCCTTTGAAATTAAGCAAGGCGATCGCGTCGGGATTATTGGACGAAACGGTGCAGGAAAATCAACCCTACTCAAAATTTTAAGTAGGATTACAGAACCTACTAGGGGAAGAATTTCGATTAATGGAAGAGTTGCAAGTCTTTTAGAAGTAGGTACAGGTTTTCATCCAGAATTAACAGGTAGAGAGAATATTTATCTCAATGGTGCAATTCTGGGAATGGGAAAAACTGAAATTAAGCGTAAGTTTGATGAAATTGTAGCTTTTGCAGAGATAGAAAAGTTTTTAGATACCCCTGTAAAAAGATATTCATCTGGAATGTACGTGCGTTTAGCATTTGCTGTTGCAGCTCACTTGGAACCAGAAATTTTGATTGTTGACGAGGTATTAGCTGTAGGAGACGCACAGTTTCAGAAAAAGTGCTTGGGAAAAATGGAAGATGTTGGAAAGGAAGGACGCACTGTTATATTTGTTAGCCACAATATGGGAGTAGTACAAACACTATGCACAAGAGGAATTTTTCTAAAACAGGGAACTGTGTACGCAGATGATACTGCGAGTAATGTAGTAAGTATTTATTTGCAAACTTTAGAGAATACTGAATCTCAAAATCTTTTGGAGCGAACGGAAAGGCGTGGAAGGGGACTAATTCGTTTGGCTGCGATTAGTGTTTCTACTGGGGATGAATATGCATCAAACACTCTTGCTACAGGTCGTCCCGCACGTTTTACTTTCCATTTAACTGGGGTAAGACCTAAACTAGCTTGTGTATTTACACTGTACAACCAGTATGGTCAAGCGATCATAAACTTCAATAGTACAGTGCAAAGTAGTGAAGATTTAACAAACATCGAACTTAAAAATACCCTTATTTGTGAGCTAGATGAACTAGGGCTAAAACCTGGTCGATATCGCATGAATGTCGCAATTATGAGTGATGGTGAATTACAGGATCATATTGAAGGGGCAACAGTTATAGAGGTTGAGGAAGGTGTATTGAGGGGACGCCCTGTTATTTCCAACGTGGAATACGGCAATGTATGTATGCATCATCGATGGGTTTTGCCTATATAGTACTTTTGGATTTAACCAGTTTTAATAGAAAGAGGTTTAATTTTATTATGATTTTCTCATCCTTGATATCTTCTCATCGTTCACCTGTTACGAAGGTTGGTTTATTTGATCCAGGTATAGAAAATAATATTGGAACTCCTAGCGCCAATTTAGGTGATTTAATCATTCAAGAAGCTGTTGAAAGGGAAATTAACCAAATATTTCCTGATATTCCTCCAATTAAGCATATTTCAACTCATACTTTCCCACGGTCGGAGCATATTGATGCTGTAGGTGAGTGTTCATTATTTTTCGTCGGTGGCACAAACTTATTAAGTTCAAAGATGAATCTTTATCGACATTGGAAGTTTTCACTGTCTCAACAGATGAAGTTAAGCAAATCTGTTCTTCTGGGAGTTGGGTGGGCACAATATGAGGAGAAACCAAATTTTCAAACTAGTCTGATTCTAAAATGTATACTGTCTAATAAAATTATTCATTCCGTTAGAGACAGCTACACACAGATGCAACTTAATAGTGCAGGAATCAAAAATGTTTTGAATACAGGTTGTCCTACGATGTGGCCTTTAGCACATCTGAAGGCTGATCGGATTCCTACACAGAAAGCTGATAACGCTTTGGTTATGTTTACTGATTATTCTAAACAGCCTGAGTTAGACAGAAAACTTCTTGAAATAGTAGGGTCAAAATACGATAAGGTTTTTGTTTGGCCTCAAGGTAGAGGGGATCAAGAATATGTATCTAACCTATCAGCCGAAATAGGTCACCCAATAACTATGCTGAAACACTCTTTTGATGCATTTAAAGAATTTCTAGATTCGGGAATAACATTTGATTATATTGGAACACGATTACATGGCGGCGTAAAGTGTTTGTTAAATGGTAGAAGAGCTTTAGTAATTGAAATTGATAATAGGGCTAAAGAAATTGCCAAAGATACTAATCTACCGACAGCTGAACGAGGCGATTTTCACAAAATTCATCAATGGATTGATAACCCATCAGTTACCAGAATTCAATTAAGTTCAGATGCAATTGATAAGTGGAGAGGACAATTCAAAAACATGACTCTTAAGTCTCAAACTTAATTACGATCAAAGTTTTACTTGACTAAGTGAATCAAGTTATGAAAATCGCATTTATCAGCTATGAATACCCACCTGATACAGCAGTTGGCGGCATTGCTACTTATATATACCAAATTGCAATGCTTTTACAAGAAAGAGGGCATTATATAGAAGTATTTGCTGGCAGTAACTATCGATCGAGCACTGAAACTGAGAATAATATTATTGTTCATCGAGTTCTTACAAAACACAATAGCGATTTTTCAGAACAAATTGCTCAAATCTTCAGTCAAAGGCATCATCTTATTAATTTTGATGTGGTTGAAGGTCCGGAGATTTCTGCTTGTGCAAGAAAATCTGTAGAAAGATTTCCAGATATTCCCCTTGTTATAAAACTTCACACACCTTCATTTTTGATTGGTCAGATTAATGATGTAGCCCCCTCTATAAATACAAAGCTTCGTTGGTATGCTGGAGCATTACGTCATGGAAAAATTCCCAAACCATTTCCTCGCTGGTCTTATGATTTGCACCAAGACATTGAGCGATCGCATGTTTTAGAGGCTGACGAAATCACGACTCCATCTCAAGCATTGGGAGATAAGTTGATTGAAGTGTGGGGGTTACCAGAGGATAAAGTGGTTCATATTCCTAATCCTTATATTCCATCACAAGAATTACTGAATATTGCAGTAGAAACACGTACAAATATAATAACTTTTATCGGACGACTAGAGATTCGTAAAGGCATTCTAGAATTGGGTGCAGCGATTCCGTTAATTCTGAAGCGCTACCCGGATGTAAGATTTCGTTTTATTGGTTCTTCTCTGCCTTCACCAAAGCCAGGATTGGACATGCAAGCTTATTTAGAACAAAAACTCAAACGCTATTTACCAGCATTAGAGTTTACTGGTTCTGTTGCATTAGATCGTATTCCCTATTGGTTAGCTAAAACAGATATCTGTGTCTTTCCTAGTCGATGGGAAAACTTTCCAAATGTATGCTTAGAGGCAATGGCAGCAGCACGGGGAGTCGTGGGTAGTAGTGCTGGAGGTATGGCAGAAATGCTAGACCAAGGTAAAGTGGGACGATTGATTCCCCCGGAAAACTCCCAAAAAATTGCAGAAGCTGTGATTGAATTGTTGGCAAATCCTCAACTACGAATGCAACTTGGTCGGGCAGCACGCGATCGCGTTCTATCAGAATACAATCTTGACCGAATTGGTCAATTGCAAGAGGAGAGTTACGAAAGAGCTATTCGCAGAAGATGTTCTTTGGGTAAAAGAATTTTCAGTAATTAAAAAAAATATTAATTTGATTAAATTAGGTGATTCCAAACAATGAAAATATCATTTAGAGGTTTATTCAAAGTACCAGTATATTTTCAATCTATAGAGAAAGAACTATCTCCTGTTTTCAAATATGTAGATGGGAAGTTACTTAATGCTGGTTGTGGTGAACGTGATATTAGTGATTTTTTAGTAAAAAATGGTGCTACAGAGGTTGACAACTGTGATATAGCATCTTCTATTCCTAATGCTATTATTTGTGATTTAACTGAGATACCAAAGGAAGAAAATACCTATGATTCCATTCTTTGTAATGCAGTCTTAGAACATGTGCAATTCCCTGATTTAGTTATAAAGGAGTTACACCGTATTTTGAAACCTGGTGGAAATCTTATCCTTTGCGTACCATTTTTGCAACCTTACCATCCATGTCCAACGGACTTCTGGAGATATACAAAAGACGGTTTGTCAGAATTAGCAAGATTAAACAATCTTGAGGTAATAGAAATTCTTCCCGTTCATTCTATTGCTCAAACAATCGGTTGGATAATTTGGGCATATCTTTTAGAGACTAAAAATCTATTGTTGAAACTAATCTTATGGCTGCCATTATATATTTGGACAAGGTTATCTTCTAAAACAGATTTTTCTTTAATTAAACATGCTAGTGCATATCAAATTATCCTCAGAAAAAGAGAATCTCATCAAAAAACTGAGTAATAAGTAAGTCGGCAGATATAGAACTCATTTGGATTTTCACAACATGTAAATAAGTATTAAGTCCTTGCCACTGCTTAGTTTCAATAGGTTCCAAACCCTGCGGACATATCCTGATTTTTGAACGCCGACCTACTTACAAGTAATATAATTATGACAAAAACTCTTAGTGTCATTATCTGTACCCATAATCCTAAATGGGATAATTTAGAAAGAGTTCTTGCTGCTCTGCAAGCTCAGACTTTACCTTTGAGTCAATGGGAACTTTTACTTATTGATAATGCTAGTAAAAATATCCTTTCATCAGAAATTGATTTAACTTGGCATCCATCTGGTTGTCATATCCGAGAAAATAAGCTGGGATTGACTGCTGCTCGATTGCGTGGGTTTCGAGAAGCAATCGCGCAAACAATTGTGTTTGTTGATGATGATAATATTCTTGACCCGGAATATCTGGAACATACTGTCAAGATTTTTCAAGAAAATCCTAATTTAGGTGCAATGGGTGGTAAATCTTTACCGGAGTTTGAAGTTGAACCAGAACCTTGGTTTGCTGAAGTTAATCCACCCCTAGGAATACGTGACTTGGGTGATGAAAGTCAAGTTTGTTTTTGGGATACTAAGTTAACTAAAGTAGATTCCTCGGCTAAATACTACCCAGAATTTGCTCCTATCGGTGCTGGACTGGTTATACGTAAACAAGCAGCAGAGATTTATGTGAAGCGAATTACTGGAGATAGTGTGAGGTTAGGGTTAGGTCGTACTGGGAAAAAATTAACTTCTGGTGAAGACAACGATATTGTCTTGACACTTTTAGAAGCTGCTTGGGGGGTTGGATACTTTCCTCAACTCAAACTGACCCATATAATACCTGCAAATCGTCTGACAAAAGATTACCTTGCTCGTTTAAATTACGCATCATCACATTCTTGGGTGCAAGTTTTAGATGTGCATGGTATTAGACTTTGGCAAAAAATCCCTCGTTGGACTGTTTTATTGCGTAAGATTAAAGCATTTTTCAATTATCGACCCTGGAAGAATCCTGCTTCATACATACGCTGGAAAGGTGCTTGTGGGATTTTTGAAGGACAAGCTGAAATATCATAAATGTGCAAATGTTAAAACAAGTTAAACAGATAGCAAGAAATTTAGGATTGGGAGTAATTTTTTATCGAGTTTACCATCTTCCTAAAAGCTTTTTAGACAAATGTTTCCAAACAGGTCCGATTAACATGATGGTTGATAATCGGACAAAACAGCAAATGGAAGCAGCTGCATATAATCTGAAACCGATTCAAGAATATGCAACAGGTGAACCATTAGAAATTCACTTTTTAACTGGTAAAAAATTTTGGTATCAAACCTGTTTTTGTGCTTACTCAATGGTACAACAAGCAAAAGTGAACATACGTCCAGTAGTTTACGATGATGGTACCTTGGAACAAAAATATGTTGAGCAAATTACAAGAATTTTTCCGGATGCCAAAATTGTATCTATTCAAGAAATAGAAGAACGCTTGGATAAATTTTTACCAACCAGTAAATTTCCCTATCTCAGAGAGCGTCGCGCTAATTATCCAAATATGCGGAAACTAATTGACATTCATATTGCCTCTGGTGGATGGAAATTAGTTCTTGACTCAGATATGCTTTTCTTTAATCATCCAACATTTCTTCTCAATTGGTTGGAGTCTCCCCAAGAGTTTTGTTACATGGTGGATGTGGAAACTTCCTATGGATATTCAGAAGCGTTAATGACTTCTCTTGCACAAGCAGAAATTCCCCAAAGATTAAATGTGGGAATTTGTGGCTTGAAAAGTGATGACATTGACTGGGAGCAATTGGAGTCCTGGTGCAAGCAAATGATTGAGAAGGAAGGAACTCATTACTACCAAGAACAGGCTATTACAGCTATTTTAATGGCTGGCAAACCTTGTGCGATCGCTCCTGAAAAGGAATATATAGTTATGCCGCAACGAGAAGAAGTAGTAAATCCTCAAGCTGTTTTACATCATTATGTGGCAGATTCTAAGTCTTGGTATTTCCACTACGGTTGGAAGCATATATTACATAGTAAGTAAAATTTTTACAAACTTCACAAATTTTATACAAAATTATCTCATATAATTACTTACCAGTGACTTCATTTCAAAAACGATAGCAATGCGATTCGCTTAAAGAATAATGAGAATTTTCTTTATTAAATAGTTATGACATCATTAGTTTCTATTCTTATACCTGCCTATAACAGCGAGGAATGGATTTCTGAAACAATCGAGTCTGCTCTAGCTCAGACATGGAGCAATATTGAAATAATTATTGTTGATGATGGCTCTGTTGATAATACTCTTGCAATAGCAAAAAAATACGAGTCCGCCAAAATTAAAGTAATTAGTCAACCTAATAAAGGAGCTAGTGCTGCCAGAAATACAGCATTTCGAGAAGCTCAAGGGGATTTCATTCAATATTTGGATGCAGATGACTTATTAGCACCGAACAAAATTGAACGTCAAGTAAAACTTTCCAAAAATACAAATTCTGATTTCTTAATCGCAGGAGAATGGGGAAGATTTTATAAAGATTATTCAGAAGCTTTATTTATTCCTCAAATCCTTTGGGCTGATATGTTACCTGTTGATTGGCTGCTTTGTGTTTGGGAAAATCACTATATGATGCATCCCGCTGCTTGGTTAGTCCCTCGCAAACTGGCTCAGATGGCTGGTTCTTGGGATGAAAATTTATCCTTAGATGATGATGGTGAGTACTTTTGTCGGGTTGTTTTAGCTAGTCAAGAAGTTAAATTTTGTTGGGATGCAAAATCCTACTACAGGTCTGGAATTTCTGGAAGTTTAAGCGCTTCTAGATCTTATAAAGCTTGGAAATCAGCTTTCTTATCGATTGAACTTGGTATGAAACATCTGCTGGAAATAGAAAATACTGCTCGTACGCGTCATGCATGTGCAACCAGATTTCAACGATTCATTTATGAAGCATATCCTGATGTACCAGATTTGAGAAAAAAAGCGGAACTTAAAGTTAAGGAATTTGGTGGGTCATCTGTGAAACCATTCGGAGGACCGATGTTTGAGTTATTATCTTCTTTTGTTGGTTGGAAATCAACAAAACGTATAAAAAATATTATTGGTCGTTAATTATTTAGTCCTTTAACCCAGTTTTTCTGTCAGTAAGCGAACCATTCATTAGTGTGTTAGAGGATTATAACTGGTGGAAAGCACATTTTTTAGAAACTTTGAAAGGAAAAGTCCGTATCAGAAGTTTAATTGAATTCTACAAATATTTATTTAGTATCTTTTATTAAAGATGGCAAAAATTCTGATTCTTATAGGTGCGCATCTATGTACCGCTCCTAGACCACAAAAAGAAGCCGAAACTCTAGCTAATGCTGGTCATGATGTCACAGTAGGTGGTTTTTGGTTTGACCCAGAACTGGTGAAGCGCGATCGCTTACTATTAACTAACAAGAAATATAAATTCCAACCTATTGTTGATTTCCAACCCCACAATCGTCTGATTAATTTAGGTATTCGCTTACAAGGACGTTTTGCAAAGGAAATATTTCAGCGATGGGGTATTTTTTCTCCTGGTTTGTTAGGATACAGTCCTACAGCCATGTTGAGCTTCGCAAAAAAGCGATCGCCGGATTTAACAATCGTGCATTCGGAGGCTGGACTTTGGGTAGGAAATCAACTTTTAGATAAAGGTTATCAGGTAGGAGTAGACATTGAAGACTGGTTTTCTGAAGACCTTTTACCTAATGCTCGTGCTACAAGACCAATCGAGAAAATCAAAAATTTAGAAGCTCATCTCCTACGTAAATCTACTTACAGTATAACGACTTCTAGTTGCCTTGCAAAAGCTTTAGCCAAAGCTTATCAAGCACCAGAACCTACAGTTATCTATAATGCATTTCCTTGGAGTGAGAGGAAACGCATTATAGATAATCAGAAGCTCGACCGTCAAAACTTCACTGATATTTCACAAATGCGGTCGATTCATTGGTTTTCTCAAACCATTGGACCCGGAAGAGGTTTAGAGAATTTATTCCAAGCTTTACCTTTTTTAAAAACACCTGTAGAAATCCACTTAAGAGGAAATTATCCTGCAACTTCTCGTCAATGGTTAGAACCTCTAATTCCGGATAATTGGCGAGAACGACTGTATATTCATACAACTGTTCCAAATGCTGAACTTTTATCCCGTATTGCCGAACATGACATTGGTTTAGCCTTAGAAGTTCCTTACTGCTTGAACAAAGAATATACAGTTAGTAATAAGCTTTTTCAATACTTACAAGCAGGTTTAGCTGTAATTGCAACCGATACACTAGGACAAAAGGAAATACTCAGCCAATATCCTGAAATTGGTAGTTTAATTCCCTCCCAAAATCCCCAAGCATTAGCTATAGCTATTGAAGATTTAATTACAAATCCTCAAAAGTTAACTCAAGCAAAAACAGCCGCTTTAGATACTGCTCAAAATTATCTCTGTTGGGAAAAGCAAACTGAGAAATTGCGATCGCTTATTGAAAGTTCTTTAGAGAGTAAAGCTTAATACTCGATAAATAAAGATTCAATAATAGTGTGTATCAAATTTATTTTATATCCAAAATTAACTATTCATAGTGTATGATTTTCCCAGCTTTAGAGGAGAAAAAGAAAGATGATCAAGAAAAATTAGAAAAACATAAAAATGTGGAATCCACAATATAAAACACTTGACCATTGGCGTGGTTTTGCTGCTTTTTGGGTTGTAATGTATCACGGTTTTGCTCCTCTTTATGATAAAAATCTACACCCTATTGCAAATCTACTAAAATCATTAGCAAAACCTGGTTGGTTAGGAGTACATATATTTTTTGTGATAAGTGGTTATTGCATTGCCGTAAGTGTCTATAGGTTATTTTTAAAGAATGGAAATGCCTGGACTTTTATTAAAAATAGAGCTGTACGACTACTACCTGTTTACTGGTTATCATTTCTACTTGCTTTAATCATTAATATAATTACTATTCCATTTAATGGAACTAGTTTTTGGGAAAACTTTCCTTCTTGGCAAGAATGGATTGCTAACATATTACTCATTCAACCTTATGTTGATATTACTCCCTATGTAGTAGTATATTGGTCTCTTGCTATTGAGGTTGCGTTTTATCTAATAGTTACAGGATTATTAATTATTCAAAAGATATTTAATCCAAAAGTTGCAATATTCATAGGTTTATTCCTTGGATTTTTATCTATATTTATATATTTACCAAGACTACCTTTTTTAAGTTATTGGTGTGAGTTTGTTTGTGGAGTATTATTATTTTTTGCTCTTTTATCTAATCATAATAAAAACTTCTCTCGAAGAAACTTATCTCTTGTTTTAATTATACTGATGATGATATTAAGCTTGTGGATTAACTATACATATAAACAAAATCAGTTATGGTATAGTGCAATATTTACTATTTGTCTTTATAATCTCTACTTTATAGATTCTAAAATAGCTAATATTAAACAAATAAAATGGCTCCAATTAATAGGTTTAATGTCATACTCACTTTATTTACTTCACAGTCCATTTCAAGGTAAGTTAATCAATTTGGGTATCAGATTCATTCCAATTAACAGTTCAATAATTGTTCTATTACAAATCTTTGGTTGGATTGTAGCACTAATTGCCAGTTATATCTTTTATCGTTTTGTAGAAAAACCTCTTAATGATTGGCGGTATCGTCGGAAAACTCTTAAAATAACTAACAATTAACTATGAAAATCTTATTAACAGCTGATCCGGAATTACCTGTTCCACCCAAACTTTATGGTGGAATCGAACGAATAGTTGATTTATTAGTCACAAGATTGAAAGAAAGAGGACATACTGTCGGATTAGTTGCTCACAAAGAATCAACTTCTCCTGCAAATAAGCATTTTCCCTGGTGGGGTTTAGAGTCCCAAAATACATTAGATACTGCCAAAAATATCATTACTTTACATTCAGCAGTAGGTCAATTTCAGCCAGAAGTCCTTCATAGTTTCTCTCGTATCTTTTATCTGCTACCTCTCTTAGGTTCTTCCTTACCTAAAATCATGTCTTACCAGCGTCGTCCCAGTTTGAAGACTACAGGTTTGGGGGTCAAATTAGCTAAAGATTCTCTTAGTTTTACCGGTTGTAGCGAAGATATTTGTTCCAAAGGAAGACCAGCAGGGGGAAATTGGTATCCTATTCACAACTGTGTAGAAATTGAGAAATATACTTTTCAACCACAAGTTGCTGATGATGCTCCTTTAGTTTTCCTCAGTCGAGTGGATAGGATAAAAGGTGCACATAATGCGATCGCAGCAGCAAAGAAAACTGGACGACGTTTGTTGATTGCTGGAAATCAGGTTAACAGTGAGGAAGGAAAGCGTTACTGGGAAGAAGAAATTGCTCCCCATTTAGGTAAAGATGGTATTGAATATGTGGGAGCAGTTAATGACACTCAGAAAAATGAACTTCTGGGTAAAGCAGCAGCTATGATTGTTCCCATTGAATGGGATGAACCTTTCGGTATTGTTTTTGCAGAAGCTTTAGCTTGCGGTACCCCAGTAATCTCTTCTGGACGCGGTTCTTTACCTGAAATTGTACGTCAGGGAGTAGATGGTTTCTTAATTAAAAATCTTGAAGAAACTACTGCTGCAATTGAGAAGTTAAATACTATTGATCGACAAAATTGTCGTCATCGAGCAGAGCAGTGTTTCTCCGCTGAAGTAATTGTAGATAAATACGAAGAACTTTATCGGAGTCTTTTATCTAACAAGAACTAAATAAATTTAGAAACATAATAATTCAAACTTACTTATTGTGATTACATAACTAAAGTTGTAACAAATTGCAATTAAGACTATCCATTTTAGGGTTTTGTTACACGAATACCTGAAATCCTTATCTCATCATTATTATCAATTAAACACTCTTATTGATAATCTATTTTGCGACAAGTCTTTCAGCCCAAAGTCAAATTAATTGTGCAACCAGAACAATTTCAGAAGAAAAATTAACCATTATTGTTAACAGTATATCACTATTATGAACACTATTTCTTTGCCAGCTTCTTTAACTTGGTTACAAAATCTAGATTTTCAATATAAGTTAGGAATATGCGAACGTATCTTTAGCAAAAAACTCGCTACTAAAGGAATTTGCTGGACACAAACTGGAGCAGGAATTCCTTGGAAACTTGATTTAAATAATCCAACCCATCGTTGGATTGTTTATGGCAAATATGAGGAACCTTTATTTATTAACTGGGCAAAAAAATTTCTCCCTACAAATGGAATTGTTGTAGATTCGGGAGCTAATATCGGTCAGATGCTAATGTATTTAGCTCAGTATATTCCTAAAGGAAAAGTACTTGCTTTTGAACCGGGTACAGAAGCAGCTAATTGGTTAGAAGAATGTTTATTGGTTAACTCAAATCTTCCTGTAGAAGTAATTAGAGCAGGACTTGGTGCATCTGTGGATCGGGTGCGTCTCAATCATATAGGAGAAAACGGTGGTTTTGGTCACGGTGCTTGGAGTCAAATCTCTCAAACGGAAGGAGAAGCTATTCGTATTGTAAGATTAGCAGATGAATTAACTTCAAGATCAATTACAACAGTGGACTTATGGAAATTAGACGTAGAGGGTTATGAAATCCCAGCTCTGCAGGGAGCAGAAGAATTTTTAAAGAGACAAAGAATCAAAGCCATCTATGCAGAATTACATGGGGAAAACGGTAAAAGAGTTCGAGACTATTTAGCTAAATTTGGATACCACTGTCATTTGATTACTCCTCAAGGTAAACCCTACAAGATTTCTCAACTCCCAGATCGCTGTAATGGATTGTTCTTACTCCAATAAAATCAGTATCTCTCGAAAATAATTTGGATACGAATCCTGAGTTATCTGTTTTATGACCCCATACATGTAAAGACATTGAAAAACAATGTCTTTACTAGCAATGCTTTATGAAACGCATAAACTGTATCTCTATGCAAAAAAAATTATTTAATGTTATTTTACATTGTTTTATACTTCTTTTACTTAAAAAGTATTCTCTCACAGTTGTTATTTTTAAATAAGTATTCTTTGATTACAAAAGTATAGTTATTTTTTCTAATTTTTGTTTATATAATTTCTCTGTATAAATTTACTTTTATAATTACTTACTTAATTATTTATTTCCATAATCCTATTTTATAAACATATTTTTCAACTTAGTCTTATAAATGCGTAAGGAAAATAATATCTTGAAAAAACGTATTTTAATTGTCAGTCCACATTTTCCACCAATCAATGCACCAGACCATCAAAGAATACGGATGTCTCTGCCGTATTTTCAAGAATTTGGTTGGGATGCTAGTGTTCTAACTGTAGACCCAAATCATGTCGAAGCTCTACAAGACCCTTTATTACTAAAAACCGTTCCTTCTGAAATTCCAGTAACCCGTACAAGTGCATTACCATTAAACTTAACCAGACGCTTCGGATTAGGTAGCTTAGGTTTGCGGAGTCTTCCTTACTTACAAAAAACAGGCGATCGCCTTTTAGCTGAAAAGAAATTTGATTTAGTTTATTTTTCTACGACAATATTTCCATCCATGATTCTTGGTCTGAGATGGTATCGTCGTTTTAATATTCCCTACATTTTAGATTTTCAAGACCCTTGGTTGAGTGACTATTACAAACAACCAGACTCCCCTAAACCTCCTGGAGGTCATTTTAAGTATGGTTTCTCTCAACTACAAGCCAAATTTCTTGAACCCAAAGCAGTTTCTCAAGTGAGTCATATAATCAGTGTCTCTCCTGCTTACCCCCTGACTTTACAGCAAAGATATCCACACTTAAGTTCAGAACAGTTTACAGTTTTACCTTTCGGTGCACCAGAAGTAGATTTTGAAAGATTAGCTTCACTAAATGTAAAACAATCAATATTCGATCCTCGTGATGGTAAACGTCATTGGGTTTATGTGGGTCGCGGTGGTAAAGATATGGATATGTCTCTGAGAAGCTTGTTTACAGCTATTAAGTCCCAACGTCAGGAAAATCCGCACCTATGGGATTCTATCAAATTACACTTTGTTGGTACTAGTTATGCTCCTAAGTCCTTAGCTGTAAAAACCGTTGAACCAATTGCTCAAGAACTGGGAATTTCCGATCTTGTCAGCGAACATCCCTGTCGAATTCCTTATTTTGAAGCCCTACAAATTCTTAGTGATAGTGATGCTATCTTAATGATAGGCTCCGATGACCCCAGCTATACCGCTTCTAAACTCTATCCTTGTATTTTAGCTCGCAAACCTATTTTTGCAATCTTTCACGATCGGAGTTCTGTAGTTGATATTCTCAGACAATGTCAGGCTGGTAAAGCTGTTACTTTTACATCGGATAATCAACCTAGTGAGTTAATAGACAAGATTAAAAATCAACTTGAATGGTTACAGTCTCTAGCAAAAGGTTTTCAACCTACAACTAACTGGGAAGCTTTTAAGCCATTTACAGCTAGAGAAATGACATTTAAACAATGTCAAATTTTTGACCAATATATAAACAAAAATGCTTAACAAATAAGTCTGACAAATACAAGTGGGAGAAGATGAATCAGCAATTGCAAAATGATAATCAACCAGTATTACTTTTATCCAAACTACAATCCAATAAAAGCAAACAATTATTATGGGCTTTATACCTGATAACTACAGTATTATTAGGCTTTGAAATTTTTTTGGCAGAAACTGATTCATTAGTGACAAATTTTAGTGCAGTTATTATTACAATTTTTGCACTCCTACCCAGTTATTTGTGGTGTTCGGGTAAGGCTTTAGGGATGCCAATTTTCCCCTTATTGGCTATTACCTATGTCTGGACTTACGCTCTACCATTAGTAACTAATCATCCAAAAGTTTCTACATATTCTCCAGAAGAACATTTATTTGCTGGGATTACTGTTGCTGGATTTTTAGGACTAGGTACCCTAGTTTGGTTTTCATTTGTTAAATCACCTCCCTCCATACCTAAGTATTATCGTACTCTGAATACATATAAAGGAGATAAATTATTTCTATCTATCTTTGCAATAAGTGTTTTATTTTATATTTCAGTCAACAATGGTTCTACAGCCATTTTAGAAAATACATTGACTGCTGTTAGAGCAGCAATAATAGGTCTAACTACTTTAGCTAATTTCGTCTTGGCTTATCGGTTGGGTGCAAAGAAACTATCTAAGATACATTCTCGCCTATATTTAATTCTGTTAGTTTTGTATATGATAACTAATTCAGTTAGCTTATTGCTAATTGGTGCATCCACGATTTTTATAGTTGCTACAGCTGCATTTATTATCGGTCGTAGAAAAATTCCTATCATACCTATAGTAATCGTTATCATTTGCCTATCTTTTCTACATGCTGGTAAAGCAGAAATGAGAACTAAGTATTGGTCTGGTGACCAACCATCATACTCTCAGCCTTGGGAATATCCACAGCTATATGCAGAGTGGGTACAAGATAGTTTGGAAGAATTACAAAGAGCTAGTAGCAAAAATACAGCAGAATCTAGCAAGGAACAATCTTTCTTAGAACGCTCTAGTGTGATTCAAATGTTACTGCTATCTCAGACGAAAAGCCCAAATATTATTCCTTATCTGAGTGGTAAAACTTATGAGCTCATACCGCAGTTAGTAATACCACGTATATTTAATTCCAATAAAATTAGGAGTCATGAAGGTACAGCAATTTTAAATGTTCATTACGGATTACAGAAAGATATTGCAACAACTTATCTCTATACAATTGGTTGGGGACTGCTACCTGAAGCTTATGCAAATTTTGGTCTTCTTGGCTGTAGTGGATTAGCTATTGTCCTGGGAATTATATGCGGAAAAGTCTGTGCTTGGAGTATTAATGCTCCCATTCTATCTGCTCAATCATTATTTTCTGTACTATTCATTGGCTTCGCTTTACAGACAGAATGGTCGGCAGGAGTTTATGTCGCAGCCTTATCTCAATCCGGTCCAATTTTGGGGGCACTTGTATTAATCTCAATGAAAAAATATCAAATTCCCTGGGTTATAAGAACATAATTTTTGTCGCAATATTAAATATCCAAAAAAATGTAATTATTCAATATATTAGCAATATTAAAAAATAAGGTTTTTAAAATCATAATGATAAATCATTTAAATAAAAAATAAGACTATATCTTAAATACATTTAAATAAATTACACTCGCTTTTTTATTATTTGCAGGACTTACGCAATTATCACAGTACTCTACAATAAAAATTTTCTGGTTGCGTAAGTCCTAATTTATTTTGACTAATCAAAAAATATTTTTTGAAATCTTATGAATAAACTAGCAATTATTACATCACATCCTATCCAATATTATGCCCCTTGGTTTTCCTATTTAGCTAAAACTAATAATTTAGCTATTAAAGTTTTTTATCTATGGAATTTCGGTATTACTCAAAAAGTTGATCCTGAATTTAAAAAGTCATTTCAATGGGATATTCCTTTGTTAGAAGGATATGAATATGAGTTTATACCAAATGTAAGTAAAAATCCAGGTACTCATCATTTTTGGGGATTACAAAATCCGAGTTTGATATCACAGATAAAGTCTTATCATCCGGATGCAGTGTTATTAATGACGTATAATTTTGTAAGTATCTACAACTTTTTGTGGAAGTGGAATTCTAAAAAGGTACCTTTATTATTTAGAGGTGATTCCCATCGCTTAATTTTTAAAAATAATATTAAGGAGAAGATAAAACGAAATTTTATAACTCAAATATATCGTCACTTTTCTGCTTATTTATATGTAGGCAAAGCAAATTATGATTACTTCAGATATCATAATATACCTCCCGAAAAATTATTTTTTTCCCCCCACGCTATTGATAATCAGCGCTTCTTTAACCAAGCTCAAGAAGCTTTTGAGCAAGCGAAAGTCTGGAAACAAGAATTAGGTATTCCGGAAAATTATAAGATAATTTTATTCGCCGGAAAATTTAATACTAAAAAAAGACCCCTAGATTTGCTTGATGCTTTTATCAAAGCAAATCTTTCCGAAGTATCCTTACTTTTTGTCGGAAATGGAGAACTTGAAAAGGAATTAAAAGAGAAAGCTACAAAGCATAAAAATATCTACTTTGCACCTTTTCAAAACCAAAGTTTTATGCCCCGTACCTATGCGATCGCTGATTTATTTGTTTTACCCAGTTATGGTTCTGGGGAAACCTGGGGACTTGTAATTAATGAAGCTATGTGTATGTCGTGTCCTATAATTGCAAGTACTCATGTTGGTTGTGCCCAAAATTTAATTTCCCTAAACAAAAATGGCTTAATTTTTCCTGCTGGTGATGTGTCTGCGCTTACAAATAGTCTCCAAGAGGCTTTTTCTAATCGGGAAAGATTGCAGGAATGGGGGAAGGTAAGTCGAAAGATTATTGAAGATTATAGTTATACTCAAACAACCCAAGGACTCCAAGAAGCTTTAAATTATCTCAATATTTCATAACGATAATACGAAATATTCTTTTGTGATGTGATTCTGCCTTTATTTATCTATTAAAATTATAGCCAAAAAATTTACCAGATATGTTCAACTCAGAATTCACCAATATTAGTAGCCATCAAATAGTTAATGAAATCAAAACTAAAGGATACTTTGCTTTTGAAGGAGCATTAACCGAACAGTGTGTAGAAGAGTTTCTTCAAGAAATAGATTTCAATCAGGTTTTAGTTAATACCAATGATATAGGTGTTGTTATTGCCCAAAATCAAAGATTTTTAACTCATTGTCTTGCTAATTCTAAAAAATCTTACGATATTATTACTTCTCGATTAGTTTTAGATATCTGTAAAGGATATTTTGATGATACTTATAATCTAACAAATCATAGGATTTATACAACACCAAAAATATCACGAATGCCCTGGCATACTGATAATAATCTACAGATTGGTAAAAAGCTTGTTAGCAAGCATAATATGCCTGGTTTATTATTTTTATTTTATTTATCTGATGTAACTCAAAATTCATTTCAATATATCAATGATTCCCATAACTGGTCAGATCGGCATCATCATGAAATTTATCTAGACTCTGAATATATACAAGAAAAATATCAAAAAGATATTGTCAATTTCCCAATGAAAAAAGGAAGTTTTATTGTATGTAATACTCATGGAGTTCACCGAGCAGAGCCTTTTCAAGATGATAAATATACAAGAAAAACATTACTTTTTCAGGTAGACCAAATAGGTTCTGAGAATAGCGGACATGGAGAAAAAAATATTGTTAATACTGAATTTATTGATAATCCAACTCAAGAACTAATGGATTATCTGGGATTTGGCTTTAAAAGAGATTATCCACCATTTCCTAACTCTTCAGTTCTTACAATGATGCCTAAAGATATATTAGCATTACAAAAAGAGTTATTACCTAAAACAATACAAGCTTTGGTCAAAAATCTATTTATTCAATATCTATCAGGAGACATGATTACAAATATAAAAAGAATGTTATGGTCTCCTAAATCGAAATAGTTTATTTTTCCTCTATGAAAATTCTAATAATAGCTAATTATAAATTAGACCAAATATTAAGTGTCAATAAGTTTACAGATTTGCTTGCCACAAATATTATAAATTTTGGTCATCAAGTCCGTGTTATTTATCCCAAGCCATATTTTAATTGTTTCCCACAAATTCCAAGTTATATTAAAAAATGGCTGGGATATATAGATAAATTTCTTCTTTTTCCTCTACAACTTAACAAAGCATTATCTTGGGCTGATATTGTTCATGTGTGCGACCACGGAAATGCTATCTACACAAAATATTTACAAAAGATTCCCCATATAGTTACTTGTCACGATCTATCTGCTATTCGTTCTGGTTTAGGAGAATTTCCTGAAAACAGAATTGGAAAGATGAGCAGATTATTACACAGAATGATTATGCAGGGACTTAATAATAGCTACAAAGTCATTTGTGTTTCAGAGCAAACAAAAAGCGATCTCGTGCGTCTGAGTACTCTTGATGAAAGTGCGATATCTGTAATCCATATGGGATTAAATTATCCTTATAGTCCTATGGAGTTTACAGATAGTCAGCCAATTATCCAAAAATTAGGAATTTCTAGTAACTGTAATTATATTCTCCATGTGGGAGCAAATCACTGGTATAAAAATCGTTTGGGGGTTTTATCAATATTTCATCAGTTATTGCTCAAATTAAAACTAACTAATTCAGAACTAACTAAGCTTAATTTAGTAATGGTTGGTGAATCTATGACTGATGAAATGCGTGATTTCATTAAAACTCATAACCTTACTCAAAGAGTTATAGAATTAGTAGGGGTTGAGAATAAAGAATTACAAGCTCTGTACTCTAGAGCAACTGCATTATTATTTCCATCTTTACAAGAAGGTTTTGGATGGCCAATTATAGAGGCACAAGCTTGTGGTTGTCCGGTCTTTACATCGAATATTTCTCCCATGAATTATATCGGAGGAGATGCTGCAATATATATAAATCATCTGAATCATCAAGAGGCAGCTGAGCAAATTATTTATAATTTACCAAATTTAAAAATATTGAAATCTAAATCTATTAGTAATGCTCAAAAATTCACTTCAGAAAAAATGATTTTTAATTATATTCAAGCTTATCAAGAAGTTTTTGAGATGAGAAACAAATACTAAATATATTGTTGAATATATTTTGAAATCAAATAAAAAAATAAGAAAGAAAGAAAGTACACTTACTACTAATACTTTTTGTCATAAATTTATTAATGAATTAATAAAAATCGAGTGAAAATTTTAACTTTAACTTGAAGATAAAAAATAAATTAAATTATCTAGCTATTTGATATATATTTTTTAAATTTCATTATTTATGCAATTAAGTGTAATACATAAATAAAATAATCTTTAAATATTAAGTTTATTATTATTTAGAATATTTACTTTTTTGACCAATTTTTACTACTTCAAATAAGATTATACTCTCTATGCAAAATAATGACTTTTTAAAAGCAAAACGAAGAAGTCAATTCAGAGTATGTCAAGTGGTAGCCAACATTAATGAGTATACTGGTGGTCCAGCTGTTGTAGTTACTAATTTAGCTGAATTTCTTCTCAACCATGGAATAAGCTCTCATATATTTACACTTGACTACCAAAACTGGGGACAACAAGTTGAATCATCCGGTGTTACCTTACATAGCTATGCTATTAATTCAATTGCACAGTATTTAGGAAGTTATCATCCAAATGCAGGTCGTATACTTTCTGAGTTAGCTTCTACTCAATTTGATTTAATTCATAATCATGGTTTATGGAAATTTCCTAATATTTATGCTCGTCAATGTGCTTTAGAAAATTCTCTACCGTTGATTATTTCTCCCCACGGAATGCTAGAATCATGGTCTTTAAATTATCACTATAAAAGAAAAATTTTAGCATGGTTATTTTATGAACAGAAAAATTTAGCCAGCGCGGCAGTCTTACATGCAACTTCTATTCAAGAACTTTCATCTATCCGTCGATTTGGATTAAATAATCCAGTTGCAGTTATTCCTAATGGAGTACATATTGAAAATTTAGATAAACAATATAATAAAGAGAATTTAACTAATTTATTTCCAGAATTAAAAGATAAAAAATGGTTAATGTTTATTTCTCGAATTCATCCTAAAAAAGGATTAGATAATTTATTATTTACTTGGAAAGAATTAGCAAAATTATTTGATGAATGGCATTTAGTAATAGCTGGTCCTGATTCGGTTGGATATTCTTCCCAGTTGAAGTCTTTAGTAAAAGAGTTGGAACTAGAAAATAGAGTTACTTTTACAGGAGTGCTCTCTGGAGAAATAAAAAAATCTGCTTTATCTAATGCTGATTTATTCGTTTTACCCAGTCATTCTGAAAATTTTGGTATTGTTATCGCAGAATCTTTATCATATGCAGTACCTGTAATTACAACTAAATGTACACCTTGGCAGGATTTACATAGATATGATTGTGGTTGGTGGATAGAAGATAATCAAAAAGCACTAACTACTGCTTTGATTGAAGGAATGCAAATATCCGACAATAAACGCAAAATGATGGGTTTAAAAGGGCGAAAATTAGTGCAAAGAAAGTACTCTTGGGATCATATCGCAAAAGAGATGGTAAATGTTTATCAATGGATGATAGGTGGTGGCAATTCTCCCCATCTTATACATTTTTAAATATATGAAATATTATAAATAGTATAATTTCATACTTGTATAATTTTTCTAAGCTAATAATTTATAAGAAGAATATATTGTAATTTATATGTCAACGAAATCACATTTAAATCGCCTTCACTTATGGATACCTAACTTATTTGAGTTTAAAGGAGGTATTCAAGTTTTTTCAGAATTTTTGTTACAAGGATTACAAAGTGCTTATCCTAATATTAAATATGATATTTTTGTGAAGCATGATACTCAGCTTCCTGGCAATTATCAATATACATCTCAAACTCAGTTTCACTTTTTTGGTAAATGGGGTCATAAGTTACGGACTATAGCTTTTGCGTTTGGACTGATAATTCATGGATTTTTGCAACGTCCTGATTTAATTGTTACTTCTCACTTGAACTTTACAGTCGCTGCCTATTGGTTAAAAAAAATTACCGGTATTCCCTACTGGACAGTTGCTCATGGTATAGAAGCTTGGGATATTAAACAACCTAGTTTGCAAAAAGCTCTTCATGATGCAAATAAAATTTTAGCAGTTAGTAGTTATACGCGCGATCGCCTGATAAAGGAGCAAAATCTTGATCCTAGCAAACTTGTAATATTACCTAACACTTTTGATACTAATCGTTTTCAAGTCTCATTAAAGCCTAAGTATTTACTAGAAAGATATGGACTTCGTGCAGAACAACCAGTTATATTAACTGTCGCGAGACTCGATGAGAATGAAATCTATAAAGGCTACGACCAAGTTTTACGAGCAATTCCTTATATTAGAAATACTATTCCTGATATTCATTATATTATCGCCGGTAAAGGTAAAGATAGAGTTAGAGTTGAGGAATTAATTACACAACTGAAATTAGAGGATTACGTAACCTTAGCTGGGTTTGTACCTGACGAAGAATTAGGCGATTATTATAATCTGTGCAATGTATTTGCGATGCCTAGTAAAAAAGAAGGTTTTGGGATTGTATATCTAGAAGCTTTAGCCTCTGGTAAGCCTGTCTTAGCAGGGAATCAAGATGGAGCAGTTGATGCAGTTTGTAATGGAGAGTTAGGAGTACTTGTTAATCCTGATGATATTGAGTCGATTGCTGATAGTTTAGTTCAAATTCTCAAAGGTACTTATCCTAATCCCCTATTTTATCAACCCTTAGCTTTACGTCAGAAAGTAATTGATAAGTTTAGTGTTGAAGCTTTTCAGAAAACTTTGGCTACATATTTAACACAGGATTTTCAAGAGGATTTTCAAGACATTCAAATTCAAAATACCAAAGGGGGCTAACTAATATAATGTGCGGTATTGCAGGTATTTTAACAACTAATAAATATCAAGATTCTCTGGAAACTTTAATTGGTCGAATGCAAACTGCACTCCGACACCGGGGACCAGATGATAAGGGTATCTATATTTCTTCAGAAAGACAAGTCGCACTTGCTCATACTCGTCTTTCAATCCTTGACCTTAGTCCTGCTGGACATCAACCGATGTCAACTGCAGATGGTAGATATTGGATTACCTTTAATGGTGAAATCTATAATTTTCTGGAAATCAGACAAGATTTAATCTCTCAAGGAGAAGAATTTCATTCCCATACAGATACAGAAGTTATTCTCAAACTCTACAGAAAGTGTGGTTCTGATTGTGTAACTCGTCTGCGAGGAATGTTTGCTTTTGCGATTTGGGACAATTGGCAAAAAACTTGCTTTATTGCTCGTGACCCTCTTGGTATTAAACCTCTCTACTATTGGCAGTCTGGTTCAAATTTAATTTTTGCTTCAGAACTTAGAGCCATCTTAGCATCTGGTCTACCTGCCGTTAAGATGAACCCTCAGGGCTTATATGGTTATTTAATTAGTGGGTCTGTTCCGGAACCATATACTTTAATTGAAAATGTTCGCTGCTTAGGTGCTGGTCATTTCTTGCATTGGAGTTCAGGTGAAATCAAACAGCAGCAATATTGGCAGATTAATTTTGTTCCAGAAAAAATATCAGTACAGGAAGCAAGAGAAAAAGTCAGCATAGCTTTGCTTGATTCTATTAAACATCACTTTGTTAGTGATGTCCCCGTAGGAATATTTCTTAGTTCTGGTATTGATTCTACAACCCTTCTAGCATTAGCGAGTAAAACTCAAACTCAGCCAATACGTACATATTCGATTGGTTTTGCAGAAAGTAAGTGGAATGAAGCTGATACTGCTAAACAAATTGCTAATTTATTTGGCAGTGACCATACTGAGTATAAAATTACAGCTTCTGAGGCTAAAAAACTTTTCCCAGACTTTTTAGCTGCTATAGACCAACCCACGATTGATGGTTTTAATACCTTTTGTGTATCCCAGCTCGCCCATAAGAATGATACAAAAGTGGTACTTTCTGGATTGGGTGGAGATGAATTATTTGCTGGATATAAATCCTTTGAGACCATACCACAAATGGTCGCTAGAACTAAGTATACACAAAAGATTCCTTTTTTAAATACTGCTGCTGGTACTGCATTAGCTCATTGGGGTAATTCACCTAAAATCAAACGTTTTGGTGACTTTTTGCAAAATTCTTCTTTAGCTTCAGCTGCTGCTTATCGTAGCTTTAGGGGAATTTTTTCTCATGTCGAAGCTTGTCAGATATTTAAACAATATCTACCAGAACAAAATATACCTACTTTTGCCTCCCTAATCCCTGAACTACCCGATCATTTCCACACATTGGAAGATGAAGTCAGCTTTCTCGAACTTAGTTATTATATGCGCAATCAGTTGCTACGAGATAGTGATGTGATGAGTATGAATTGGGGATTGGAGTTGAGAGTACCTTTTGTAGACCAAACCTTACTGGAAACAATTGCATCAATACCAAGCGATATACGCTTAGAATACGGTAAAAAATTATTAATTCAATCTGTTCCTGAATTACCCGATCTAGTTCTTAATCGTCCGAAAAAAGGCTTCTTTTTCCCTTACGAAGAGTGGATGAATAAAGATTGGAAGAATTATTTTGAAAATATTAGTGGTGCAAAAAATTCTCACCTCCAACCTTGGTATCGTCGTTGGAGTTTGGCTATTTTACAAAACTGGTGGGAGGAAATTGCATGAAAATTCTTCACATAATTCCATCCGTATCTTCAATCCGTGGTGGTCCTAGTCAAGCAGTATTAGAAATGGTTCGTTCTCTACGAGAGAATGATATAGATGCTGAAATACTTACAACTAATGATAATGGTTCTGGACTCTTAGATGTACCCTTGAGAAAACGTATTGAATATCAGAATGTCCCTGTTTATTTCTTTCCTCGTTTTTCTCCCCCTATTCATCCGATTAGAGAATTTGCTTTTTCTAGGGAGTTTACCTCCTGGTTATGGGAAAATATTCATCAATATGACTTAGTACACATTCACGCAATATTTTCCTATCCTTCTACAGTCGCAATGGCGATCGCTCGTCGTAAAAATATTCCTTACATTATTCGTCCTCTAGGACAATTGTGTGAATGGTCTTTAAAACAAAGTGTATTAAGAAAGGATATTTATCTAAATTTGATTGAAAAATTTAACCTCAATCAAGCTCAATATATTCATCTGACTTCTGAATTAGAACAGCAAGAAGTATCCCATTTGGAATTGAAAGCTCCTAATTTTATTCTTCCTCATGGTCTGAAAATACCTGCAACTGTTCCAGAAGCTCATGAGAAACTACGAAAACAATTAAAGCTTCCTGACGATGAACCAATAATCTTATTTCTATCTCGCTTGCATCCTAAAAAAGGTTTAGATTATCTAATTCCGGCTTTAAGCAAGCTCACTGATTATCGTTTTACTCTGGTTATTGCAGGTAGTGGTTCTCCTGAGTACGAAGCAGAAATTGAATTACTATTAGAAACAAATAATATTCGTAACCGTACCCATGTTACTGGATTTCTTCAAGGAGAAATCAAAGATTTATTTATTCAAGGTTCAGACTTATTTGCTCTTACTTCCCATTCTGAAAATTTTGGAGTTGCAGTTCTGGAAGCTTTAGCTGTAGGTTTACCTGTTCTCGTCACACCTGGTGTTGCTTTAGCTTCTGTTGTTCAAGAAAATAAACTAGGTTACGTTGCTTCTCTGGATATATCTGCAATTACATCTATTATTGAGAACTATTTAATCAATCCCCAAGAAGCGAAGGAAATGGGTACCCGAGCTCGTCAACTGATTATTGAGCAATATACCTGGAACTCTATTGCTAAAAGATTAATTCAAGTCTATACAGATATTATTCAAAATCAAACTATTTCTATTGATAAATAAAATAAGTTGACCGGACAAAAAATATATTAATCCTATCCCTTGAAAATTCAAGCTTATTTGTTCTTACTTTCAATTCTAAAAACTTTAATTACTTAAATCAAAAAATATTTTTTGTGACTATGCCTTTAATTAATTATTCTAAACTTTTTCTAGACTTAGCCAAACCATTTGCGCAAAAACCTTCTCATTTAATAAATAATATTATTTGGCGTTTTCCTCAGAATGTTTCTACTAAAGAACATATATTTATTATTGGAGCTCCAAGAAGTGGAACTACATTACTCGAATCCATTTTATCTGTTCATCCAAATTTTACAAGTATCGAAATAGAAACTGGTATATTTACTTTTCGTGATATATATACATTTACTAATGCAACTCGTAACATGGAGGAGCGTCAATCCATTGAGCTAATACTTAAAGATTCAAAAGATATTATTGACTTTTATGATAGATTTACTACTTTTTTCCTGATGAAAGAAGGAGGTAAATTTTTTCTTGAGAAAACTCCTCAGCATATACTTCATTTAGGTTTTATAAAACGCTACTTCCCAAATGCTAGATTTATCAATATCTATCGTGATGGTCGTGATTGTTATTGTTCTGCTCGGAATAATGAATGGGTTATTCAAGGTAACAATATTGAGCGCTATGCTAAATATTGGCGCAAATGTGTATTAGCTAGACTTCAAGAAAAAAACCAGCTAAATATACTTGATGTAAAATATGAAAATTTAACTTCTGAACCTGAATCAACTATCAAGGAAATCATGTCCTTTCTGAAAGAGGAATACAGTCCAAAACAGTTAAATCCACAATATTATTCTCAACATAAAGCGAGCAAAGCAAAAGAATTTAATAAACTATCCAAACCAATTGATAATAGTAGTCAAAAACGTTGGATTAAAGAACTAACCAACGATGAAATTTCTACTTTTAATAAAATTGCAGGTCGAGAATTATTGAAATTAGGTTATCCACTTTAAATCTTGATCATCATAACTAGAAAAAATACTATATACCCATGTTAGAAAAAATTACACCTCTTATTCTCACCTATAATGAAGCCCCTAATATTGAACGTACTCTCCAAGGTTTGAGTTGGGCAAGTAAAATTATCGTAGTTGATAGCTACAGCAATGACAATACCTTAGACATCCTTGAGAATTATTCCCAAGTCCAAGTATTTAAACGAAAATTTGATACTCATGCACATCAATGGAACTACGGTTTAGAGAAAATTGAAACTCCTTGGGTGCTATCTTTAGATGCAGATTATGTTGTTACAGATGAATTAGTTAAAGAAATCTCTAATCTATCAGATAACCTTCAAATAGATGGTTACTTTACTAAATTTAAATATTGTGTTAAAGGTCAACCTCTACGAAACACAATATTACCTCCACGTCAAGCACTTTTTCGTAAATCTAAAGCTATATATATTGATGATGGTCATACTCAGCTATTAGAACTTAATGGTAAATCTGCAACTCTTACTAACTATATCCATCACGACGATCGTAAACCTTTAAGTCGCTGGTTATGGGCACAAGACCGTTATATGTTGATTGAAGTCAAACACTTATCTGAAACACCATCTAGAGAGTTGAGTTTAGGCGATCGCGTCCGCAAACAAAAATTTTTAGCTCCTTTTATCATTTTATTTTACTGTCTGATAATCAAGGGTGGAGTTCTTGATGGAAAAGCAGGTTGGTATTACGCTTTTCAACGAGTTTTAGCGGAAATGCTTCTTTCTTTACGTTTAATGGAGTATAACAAGTAATATTTCAATTTTACTCAGTCTTAAAAGTATGATTACTAATCCTAGAGTTTATATAAATTAGAGGTATAAAATTTGAAAATATTTATTCCTAAATATCTAATATTAGTTTATATTTTTGCTGGTTTTTCAGTATTTGAAATTGTTCTTCGACTTACTTTTGGATTAGGAAATCCTCCTTTATTTCAGGCTGATTCGGACACAGGTTATCGTTTCCAACCGAATCAAAAATTGACTCGTTTTGGTAAAAAAATACAGTACAACCAATATTCTCAACGTTCGGAATCGATTACATTAAATAAACCTCAAAAAGGTTTAAGAATTATGATTGTAGGGGATTCTGTAAGTAATGGAGGAGCTATTACTGACCAATCAAAAATTATTTCTGAACAGTTAAAAGATAAATTAAATACTAAAGCAAATAAATTAGAAGTATTGAATGCTTCGACTGGTTCTTGGGGAATAGGTAATCAACTTGGATATATCCGTAAATTTGGTACATTTCAAAGCGATTTGATTATTATTCAGATTGGAAGTCATGATTTAATGCAGCCTACTAGTACTGATAAAAACTTAGGTAAACCATATACTCCTATTCATAATCCTGCGTTAGCTACTCAAGAACTTATCATACGTTATATATTGCCTAGATTGTCTATATTAAAGTTTATTGACAAAAATAGTAATCCAAACAGCAATTCTAATATATCTATACCTAAAGGGGGAATTACTAAAAGTAATGAACAATTTAAGCAGAACATGGATTATCTTAGAGAAATAATTTCTTTAATTCGTTCTAAAAAAATTCCTATTTTAGTTTTATTTACCCCCGATAAAATTGATTTAATACCTACTTTCAGGACACCAATTTATAAATCTGAGTTTCTGCAAATTATTAAACAATTAAAAGTCCCTATAGTTGATACTCATTTAGCTTGGTCTAAATTACCAAAAATAACTGTAGAGTCACATTATAGAGATTTTATTCATTTCAATGAAAGAGGAAACCTTGCTGTAGCAGATTTACTTTCAAAAGAAATTTGTATCAAAGATAAATTTAAAATCTGTTCTGAAAGTTAGTTTTATTGAATTTATTTTACTAACTCACAATTACTTTTTTCATATAAATTATTATACGCTATATAAAAATCTCTCCACTCAATTTTCAACCCAATAACTTATCAATGAAACAATTTTATTTATATTTGAAAAGATACTTCATAACTTACGCAGCGATCGCGCTATTTATCCTGTTAAGTCTTATTCCTTTGCGTTTAGCTATGGCTTATAACCAAGCACCACAGCCTGAAGCTATTTTAACTCTTGGCGGTTCTGAAAAAAGAGAAAAATTCACAGCTGAGTTTGCTCTACTTCATCAGAATCTGGATATTTGGGTATCTACAGGTATTCCTTCAGATGAAGCAAGTAGCATTTTCGAGAAAGCAAATATTTCAGAAAACCGCTTACATCTCGATTATCGAGCTACAGACACTGTCACCAATTTCACAACATTAGTTCAAGATTTCCGTCAACGAGGGATTCATCATCTTTTCCTGATTACCTCTGATTTCCATATAACTAGAGCAAAAGCTATTGCTACTATTGTTCTTGGTAGTCAGGGTATTATATTTACTCCCATCTCTATTCCTTCAGAAAAACCTACAGAATCTGTATTCCGTATTTTAAGAGATATGGGACGTTCGTTATTCTGGATTTTTACCGGTCATACAGGATCGAGCTTAAACCCTCATCTAAATAATAGATTATATGCGTCTAGATAATTATACTGTCGGTGACTATACTCCCGGTGCTCCTTTTTGGAAACAAATGTTATGGTATTTTCTAGGTTCTCCTCTATTTGAAAGCCATATTTTACCCATCTCGGTTATTAAAGTTGTTATACTCCGCTTATTTGGAGCTACAGTTGGTAAAGGAGTTCGGATTAAACCGGGAGTTAGGGTAAAATTTCCTTGGCGTTTGGTAATTAATGATTATGTTTGGATTGGTGAAGATGCTTGGTTAGATAATATAGCTCCTATAACTATTGAAAGTCATGTTTGTATCTCTCAAGGAGTCTATCTTTGTACGGGAAATCACGACTGGAATCATCCTAATTTTAAGTTAATTCCAAAACCTATTTATATACAAGAAGGTAGTTGGATTGCAGCGAAATCGATAATTGGACCGGGAGTAACAGTCGGACGAGGAGCAGTTCTGATTATTGGTGGAGTTACAGGACGCTCTTTGGAATCTCAAACTATATATGTTGGGAATCCAGCACAAGCATATAAAAAGAAAAAAGACTAAACTTATTACTTTTTACTGAACACTTGGATGTAAACCTATAAATACTGAGTATTTTTCATTTCCTATCATTCACCTGAAGACTAAATGTATGTTTACTTATTACTTGATTTATTTATTCAATGAAATCATTACGTTCCCTCAGAAATATTGCAGGAATTGTGGCGATCGCAACTCTGATTAGTAAGCTATTTGGGGTGTTACGCTCTACTTCTATTGCTGCGGTTTTTGGTGTGGGACCGGTTGCAAATGCTTATTACTACGCTTATATAATTCCCGGTTTCTTAATGGTGCTTGTTGGGGGAATAAATGGACCAATACATACAGCCCTCGTAAGTATTTTAGCAAAACAACAATCATTAAATACAGAAAATACAGACAAGTTGGTTGCGACTATCAATACTCTGATTACAATGATTTTGTTGCCACTTTCTATAATAATATTTATTTTTGCACCTTTTTGGATAAATTTACTTGCACCAGGGCTGAATGAACCGGTACGAGAAGCTGCTATCCATCAACTACAAATTATGGCTCCTATTGCTTTACTATCAGGACTTATAGGTGTTGGTATGGGTAGCTTAAATTCAGCAGATTTTTATTGGCTACCTTCAGTTAGTCCAATGCTATCGAGTCTGTGTGTAATTATTAGTTTAGGTTTTTTTGCTTGGTATTCCCAAGGTGACATCAATTCTCCCGATAATATTCTCTTAGGAGGAATTATATTAGCTTTAGGGACTTTAGCTGGTGCTGTTTTCCAGTGGTTAGCTCAGTTACTGTTACAAATAAAAAAGGGAATAATATCAATTCGACCTGATTTTAATTTTGCTTCCTCTGAAGTCCGAGAGTTTATGGGATTGATGTTTCCGTCTGTATTATCTGCTGGAATTTATAATATTAATGTCTATATAGATTTGTGGTTTGCATCTTATATTCCCTATGGTGCTGCCAGTTTGAGCTACGCTCAACTACTTTCTTACACCCCTGTGGGGATTATTTCTAACGTACTTTTAGTCCCACTCCTGCCCAGATTCTCTCAACTTGCAGCTAATGAAAAATGGACTCAACTCAGACAACAGATTCGGCAAAGCATTATTTTTGCAGCCTTAATAATTCTACCATTGGCTGCTCTTATGGCTTTTATGGCTGTTCCTATAGTTAGGATAATTTATCAGCGTCAAGCATTTGATGAAAAAGCAGTAAAGTTAGTTGCATCTGTATTGGTAGCTTATAGCTTAGAAATGTTTCCTAGCGTCTGCTTACAATTACTGATGCGAGTATACTATGCCCTTGGTGATGCTAAAACTCCTTTTCGTATTAGTGCATTCAATATTTTATTTAATATTGGATTAGATTATTTTCTGGTCACAAAATTTGGAATACCAGGCTTAGTACTTGCAACAATGGTAATAAATATAATTGCACTAGGAAGGCTGTTGAGTGGATTGAATCATAGGATTGGAGGATTATCCTGGCACAATATGAGTTTATCTATAATAGGCATCGCCGCCGCTAGTATAGTAGCAGGTTTTGTATCTTGGCAGATTAGTTTGAGTATCTCAGGATTTTGGGAAATCAATGGAATGTTTCTAAGTTTGACTCAATTGGGAATATCTGCAACTGTTGGTTTGGGAGTTTTTATTTTATTAGCTATTTTATTAGCCAAGTATTTAAAGCTTAAAGAAGTAGACTATTTTGCTCAATTACTGTATCAACGCTTCAGATAAGTACTTCAAAAAAATTAATTACATACATTGATTACAAAATTCATATAGTGAAATAACCTATAATAGCTGTAGACATATACGTTCGGACAATATGCTTCCCTCAAAGGGTAATAGTGAATAGGGAGGAAATAGAAACTTGTCCTAACTAATCTGACGGTTGCTATAAATAAAAAGTGCTTAGTATTTATAACTTTTCTGACTACATTATTGACTTCCTAGGACTGAAATTATTCTGAAAGATGACTAAGTAGGTTCGCATTAAAAATTGTAATTAGGACAGGCAGTAGGCAATCGGCAATCGGCAGTCGGTGTAAGAGTTCAAGACTTATTTACAATCTGTGACATAGTTATATTTATTTGCTCCCACCTACTTAAGTAAATAAATTATAAATAAGCCATAAAATTTACTTATTATTATTTTTGTTAATTATTCTTAATCTAAGTTAACGGTTTTCCAATTAATAAGATTGAGAGCAAAAAATCTATCATAAAAATACATACCCAGGTGGTAACGACTGCTGCTGTTGCTGAAGCTCCGACCTGTTTTACTCCTCCTCGAGTTGTTAACCCCCAGTTACAACCAATTACAGCAACTAAAGTTCCAAAAATAAATCCTTTAATTACTACTATAAATACATCAGATGGTTCCAAAAAATCCCTTACAGAGTCTAAAAAAGTTGTTGGGGATATTTGATAAAATTGCTGAGCAGCAAATATCCCTCCACAAATTCCTGTAACTAGAGCAATCATAGTAACAACTGGTAGCATTAGGCAGCAGGCAATTACTCTAGGTAATACCAAGTAATCAATTGGATCGGTTCTAAGCATATAAAGAGCATCTATTTGCTCTGTAACTTGCATCGCACCAATTTCTGCGGCAAAACTAGAACCTACCTGTCCAGCAATAATACTAGCACTTAATATAGGTGCTAGTTCTCGACAAAAAGCTAAAGCAAAAGCACCCCCGACGTTACTAGCTGCACCAAATTGTTCTAGTTCTCTAGCTGTCTGAATGGTGAAAATCATTCCAGCACAAGCATTCACTAAAATAACTGGGGATATGGAAGCAGGACCTGCTTTGACCATATGTTCCATAATCTTACGATGACAAGCTTTTCCTTGAATCAAGTGCAGCCATACTTGTCCTGTAAGTAATACTGCTGCTCCTAATCGTGCGAACCATCTTAGTCCCAAACTGTCTTCAGTTGGCAATCTCACTGTTTTAAACCATCTTAATCTATATGTATTAGCAATGTATTAGTAGCAATGTATTAGTAGTAATGTATTAGCAGATTAGTGTAATCGCATAATCGCAATATTCATATTTGTGGGATACAAGCCTAGCTTAAGTTTAGTAAAAACAGAATTTTTCACTAGTTTTCACTAGATTGACACATAAATAGTTGGTTGGAGATTAGGCAGGAGAAAAGGACATTTTTATTTACATGGCTAAATGAATGTACTATAGAAAATAAGTATGTTGCATTTTTAACTTCTTGGAAAATTAAACTGAAATACTCTACTAAAGTATTTGGACTAAATTATTTGGACGGGTCTATTAAACTAATACCAGTTTGAATAAACAATAAGACTGATGGATTTTTGTAAAGACTTTTAATTGAAAGTTTCTAGCAAAGAATATCTGGAAATAATGTTTTTGAATCGGTAAGTGCTTGTGCCTGAATTCATTGATAAGTACTTAGGTAAAATTAATTGTATATTTGTCATTGCGAGGGTCACTAAGTGAAACGTTCGCGCTCAAGCGTTGTCGAAGACTAGCAATCGCAAGCTCTTGAGATTGCTGAGTCCTATCGGACACACTCTGCGTTTACGTAGTATAGCGTTAGCTAACGCTATCGCTCGCAATGACACAAATAATTTTGCATACCCACTTATCAAATTTACTATTAAAATTTACTATCATCGTTCGATAATAATCTAACAACTTCTCATGAATAATTAATCAATATTTATACACATTAGTCATATGAATATCGATGAGCAAATAATTATTTCAAGAATATTAAATTTTTTGCAGGATATTTTTATTATCTTATCCATACATACTAAACGAATATATGCTAAAAAAAAACTTATTTCTTTTAAACTACTCCTGAAATTGCTTCAAACAAATTTTCACATTTGTTTGTGGTAAATAATGTTTAAACAAACGAAAAGAGTAAAGGCATATTGAATATACACTATGTCTGGAATAGATTATATCTCAATATTAAAACTATTTCGTAAGTGAAAATCTGCAACATCCCCACAGTGTTTCAAAGCCCAATAACTTATATTTCTGTTTTTATCTTTAACTACAGCAGAAATAGCAATATTTAATTTCTGTCTTATCGGTACCAACTTATCTAAATCCAATTGTAGTTTCAAGGAGAAATTATCTAATTGATGCTCTACATGAAAAGGAAGCAATGAAATTTTTGGCTCCTCTCTCATACCTTGACGATAGCCATTAAACTTGTAGATATTCCAGTTTCCAGTCGGAGAAAGATTAAATTCCCAGTAACGTAAAGAATTTTTAATTCCAATAAAAAATTCAAAACAGGTTGTTTCCCAAAGTTCATTTTCACGAGCTGGTATATCTGCGACTTCGGGTATTTCTATTTTTGTTAAATCGCCTTGGAGTACATAATAAATATCTAAAAGATTATTTTCATTTCGAGCGATCGCACCCGTAATTTTAATATCGGGAACTAAAGATGACTGATGAGATCGTCGTGATTTCCTAAATGGTTGCAAGGAGAAAGTCTGCTGGTTCATGGAAGAGAAATTCCGCAAGTCAGGATCAACAAAGTTAACAATACATTTTGGGATTTTTCCCTGTTTTAATCAGTAGCATTTGCTAAGTATAGAATAAATTTCTAATGTGGTTGATTTATTTTTGGTTGACACTCACATATAAAATTTATTTATCGATATTGGTTATCTAGTAGTCATTGTGAAACTACCGTGAGAAAGCAGAACCTGTGGGGATCGGCTTTTCTGAACCTATAATTGAATTCACTGTGTTTTTCTGATCATCCCATCTCCTGAATAATTGTACGAATGGCATTTTCCTGAGATTCTATACTCTGTGTAAGCTTAAATTGTACTAAAGCTCTGGTAAGATTGTGTTCGGAATACTTAATTTTAAAGTAAATATTACCTGCTAAATAATCGGTGAAGAATCGCAATCCTAACTCAAAAGCTATTAAGCGGATACTATCGTACATATATTTATAGTCATTTTCCCCTAAAAATGAGGAAGCAATACTAAAGTAACCATCTAGTATAGATCTGCATATATTTGTATCGAAAGTTACCTTTTCCCATTCTTGAGTTTCTTCTCCAAAAGAATTACATCCAGAGCGCAGACAATCACCAATATCGTAGTGAATGAGTCCTGGTTTGACGGTGTCTAAGTCAATAATACTAACCCCAAGATTTGTACGAGTATCTATCATGACATTATTAACTTTCGGGTCACCATGAATAGGACGTAAGTGTAAGTCTCCTTTATTGACTGCATTTTCTAAAATATGTGCCCATTTTTGACGCTCTTTTATAAATTGCAAACAATATTTTACGAGTGGTGAGTGATTTAAAGATGTGTTAGAAACTACTTGATTGTATTGCTGTAAGTATTTGGGAGTAATATGAAAACCTGGTAGAGTATCGGCTAACTTGTCTGGAGGTAAATCGCTGATTAGGTTATGGAACATGCCTAATGCATAACCGATTTCATAAGCATGCTTGCTGTTTTGTATGGTATCAAAAGTTTGAGCGGCATCAATAAAGGCGATCGCACGCCAAAATGAGCCATTTTCATCAATCCAGTAATTCTGTTTCTTCTGTGTCAGGAGTATTCCGGGAACTTCCCAACGACGTCCTGAATCAAGGGGGAGGTCTTTGAGACGATATCTCACATGATTACTAAAAGTTACCATGTTCTGCATGATTAGTTCTGGTTGACGAAAGACCTCGGTGTTGATACGTTGCAGAATATAGCGTTTTTCCTCAGAATCGTCTAGAGTGACTAGAAAAGTACGATTTATATTACCACTACCAAATTCTTGGATATTTGTGATTTTACCTTGGGTTTTGAATTGATTGGCGATATCAATAAGGTGATTCAAGTTTCTTTCTATTGGGCTTGCAGATGTATTCAAGGTGGCTAATTACTTGGAAAATGTGTGTTGGTATAGGAAATAGTTTGACGATGAGCAGCTATATATTATAGGACGAATGCCACTGTACAAGCTTATTATTTTTTGCATTAACTCTCATTAGATTTTTTAAGACTTTAATCAATCATCCTTTGATAAATAGCATTCGCCTAAAAAGTATGGAAAAATCAAGGTTAAATCCTTCAAGCCATACTTCATCTTTGGTTTTCCCTGTCAATGTGTAAGTCCTATAGAATTTGTTTTGATAGTTTGTTTTGATATTTTGGTTTGGTAGTTTGTTTTGGTGTATTTTTACATAAGTACAATCATCAATACAATATATATGTCCTAAGTAAATTATGCCAGTGGAATCTGATTTTTTTACGAAGGGATTGATTTGTATTGAGATGTTTTACATTTTTACGATATATAATCAGATAGTCAAGATATTTGTATTCGGAAACTTATAAAAAGATTGTTAATAAAAAAATAGCAATAAGCTTTTGTTAAAAAAAATTTAATAAAGAAATTAATTTTTTTAATCTAAATTGCAAAAATATCTGGCTTTGCTCAATGGATAAACGAGCTAAAATTTGATTGAATAAATCTATTTATATTGTTCCTCACTAAGGGAACACTAAGAGATATAATTATCCCTTCAGCTGAAAAATTTTAAAATTTTTCCTCCCTGTTCCTTACGCAACTAGTACGACTGGTTATTTTATTTTCTGAAAATTCCTAGGTGGGAGACTGGTTTTTATAAGCTAAATATACAGCTTCTAAGAAAATATCATAGCTTTTTGATTCAGGTATATTTTCAAGATTGATGATGCCTTGAACCTGTTTGCCTAATCTATAACTCAAGCTACCTCTAGCTTTCATACTCATGTGTGTACGTCTTTGCAAGTATTCGCAAATTATTGCGAAATCATCTGGTAAAATCTTTGATATATCTGTATTTTGATTTAGCCAGTTTGCCAAATCTTTTGCGCTCTCATCTATCAGCTTTATTTCTGAAGAAGATTGGACAGGTTTTTGAGTTTGTACTACTAATGTCCCCGCAGCAAAATCTCCTAGTCGTTTTTCGCGCTGATTGAAAAAAATTAGGATAGCACCCAAAAAAAGAGTGTCATCTAGAGGTTTAACTAAAGCACGCAAAGCTGCTTGTTGTAAACCAATTGGTCTACCATCATCGCGAATAACTTGAATCTTAGCAAAACGTTTACCTGGTGTTTTCCCCTGCCATACAGTTTCAAAGATGACAAAATAGCCTTGGTAGAAGACAAAGACAATAATAATTAGTATGGCTTGCAACCATAATCTCAAGGTGTTGGTAATATCTAGAGCATTACCTAATGAATCTATGAGCAAATAAGAAAATATTGCCCACATAAACTGAAAAATAGTCCAACCTACTGCTATTAAAAAATAATCAATTAATAAAGCTAGTGCTCTGTTTCCTATACCTGCTAAGCATAATTCTATATCTACACTTTCTGGGGTGTGTAGCGTAACTTTGTTGAAGAGGTTCATTATGTGGTTATTATGTAATTATCATGTAATTATTATGATGTATATAACTTTTTTGAGTTCTCACCTGATATGGTGAATCAGAATATGGTGAATCAGAAAAGTGGGTGAGGAGTCTTGTAAGCAGATTTTAGACCTATTTATTTAATTAAATTTAATTAACTTTAATTAAATTTAGTAAAACCTTGAGAGCAAAATCCATATTGATAAAATCTATACTTTGGTAAGAAAACTATCTATCGTTCAATTGTAAATCTAAACCTTCTTCGCGACTACGCAGATCGTAATATATTACAGCTTTGAGAGCTTGCCAAAATGGAGCCATTAAAAAGTTGACGAGGAGAAATAGCAGTAATGCTAAACCCATAAAAGCCAACCCTGTAAATATACTTGTTATGTCACTACTAGTAATCGCTGTAGCTGAGGCGATCGCTACGGAGGAAAAATAGCCAATAGAAACGAAAAATGGTACAACAGCAACCAAGTATAAAGGTAGGGTGATTAGTAAGGAAACTACGATAATTAATTGCAGTCTAAACACATTTCTCTTAGTTAACTCCCAACTTCTGCTAATTGATTCGCTAGCGTCTATTTCATCTTCTATAGACAGGGGTAATTCTGGAAAAAATATTCTAGCGAAAAACCATAGATAGACGGCATAACCAAGAAAAATTAGTAGAAGGTTTATCAAAGATACGATTAATACTCCGAACCCACTAGATTCTTGACCTCCCGATCCTAAAATAGCACTAAGGGTTGCTAGAACAATAGATTGTACTATTGAAACACCCATATTAACCCCAAACAGGATTAGCCCTACAATAAATTGTGCTAACCAAAATCCCCAAAACTTTCGATGATTCTGGTCTTGAGCTTCAGTAACACTTTCTGGTTGATTAATTAATTCTTGATATGCTAATCGAGAAATAGTAGCATTAAGCAGATAAGACTTAGCCCAACCATATATAGGAATCAAAGCCCATAAACTTGCCTTTAAAGCAATACCAAGATAACGCTTTAAATGAGAACGATATAGTCTTAGGGCTGCACTAACAACATTGCCAATACTAAGAGATTGTACCGGTATAGGAGAATTAAAACTTCCGCTCATAGGTAAAATAGTAAAAAATACAACGCCCGATTTGAGGTTATCTTAAGCTAAGTTACACGTAGTGTTCCCAAATTTTATGAATATTAAACGTTGGATTGCACGTAGAGATACAAATTGGCGACGTTTGGACGCTTTAGTGCGTCAGGCAGAGGAGAAGGGATTAAAATCTTTAAAATCTGAAGAAATTAGGGAATTAGCTAGCTTGTATCGTTCGGTGACAGCAGATTTGGCTAGAGCGCGAACCCATGAAGTCGGAAATACTGTAGTCTACAATTTGCAATCCCTAATCGCACGCAGCTACGCATTAATATATCAAGGTTCTCGACGACAAGAGTGGGAAGCTATAGTAAATTTCTATAGATGGGGTTTTCCTGCAATTGTCCGTCACACTTTTGTTTATACTCTCACTGCAACCGCCATATTTATGTTGGGAGCATTGATTGCTTGGTGGTACGCTTGGCAAGATCCAATGTTTATTAATGCGATCGCTCCTGAAAGTTTAATTACTATGGTGAGGGATGAAGGTAAGCTCTGGATGGGTTCGATTGTTGGTGTTGAACCCCTTGCTTCTAGTCGCATTATGACTAATAATCTTTCTGTGTCTTTTGGTGCTGTGGCTGGTGGGATTACAGCTGGCTTCTATACGACGTTTCTGATGGTATACAACGGTATCCATATCGGTGGAATTGCCACTTTAGTAGGACAAAATAATCTTGCGTATCCGTTTTGGGCTTTTGTATTTCCCCACGGTTCCCTAGAGTTACCGGCGATTTTTTTGGCTGGAGGTGCGGGTTTTTTGATTGCAAGGGCTATTTTATTCCCCGGTGGGTATCATCGTGCTGAAGCAATAAAGCTATATGGTTCTCAAGCTGTGCAGTTGGTATTTGGTATAGTACCGATGTTAATAATTGCTGGTACTATTGAAGGTTTTTTCTCTCCTAACCCTATGATTCCTAACCCCGTCAAGTATTTAACAGGATTGCTCATATTTATAGGTTTGGTTGTTTATTGTAGGCGGAAACCGGGAGTTGGGTGAGTGGTGAATGGTGAAAATAAAATCATATATTTTTAGTAATGGTAAAGTGTCAGCTAAACCCTTACACAGAGATATTAAGATAATTGTTAATAACACCTGATTGAGAAAATGAGAAACTTAGATAATTAGAAATTTAGATAATTGACTATTTAAAAAATTAGAGAATTATGAAAAATTTTATAAAAGAGATCATAAGCATTCCTCCTGAAACAAAACAGCCTCCCAAGGGTTTAATTGTGATGATGCATGGTTGGGGTGCAAATTCAGAAGATTTAGCATCCCTACCATCCTTATTGAGATTACCCGATTATCAATTTTTCTTTCCCAATGCTCCTTATCCCCATCCTCATAACCCTGTGGGGAGAGCTTGGTATGAGTTAAGCAACGAAAATATGTATCAGGGTTTACCAGAAAGTCGGAAGATGGTAATAGACTGGCTGAAATCTTTAGAAGTAACAACTGGTGTACCTTTATCAAAGACTATCCTCAGTGGCTTTTCTCAAGGAGGAGCTATGACTATAGATATAGGTTTAAGTTTACCAGTTGCCGGTTTTGTTTCTATGAGTGGATATTTACATTCAGAAGTAATTCCCTCAAGTAAAAATACTTATCCTCCAGCCTTAATTATGCATGGGAGAAAAGATGAAGTTGTGCCTTTGGCTGCTGCAATTAAAGTAAAAGAAACTCTAGAATCGTTATCGGTTAGAGTGCAATACCATGACTTTGATATGGGTCATGAAATCCAACCGCAGAACTTAGAATTATTCCGGAATTTTGTTATTGAGGTAATTTCTGTCTAGGAGTTACAAAGTTTTTATAAAAAACCGTAAAATTCCGCAAGTTTTTCAGGAAATTTTAGCCACTCAATGAGTAAGATATATTGGGTGGTAGCGTTGGTTGCGCTCAACCCGTTCTGGATGCAAAGTTGCTAATGGGAGAGGGGCAAACATTATGAAGACTTTAAGCATTTCTCAAAAAGACATTGCTAAAATGACTGAGACTGAGGTTGAGAAATTAGCCGAACGTCTAGAGCAAGACGATTACAGCAATGCTTTTGAAGGCTTAGATGACTGGCATTTATTACGAGCGATCGCTTTCCAGCGTCCAGAGTTGATTGAACCTTACGTTCATCTTCTGGATTTGGAACCTTATGATGAAGCTTAAGATTAGGATACCTGATTTTAAGTTGAATGATAAGTTTTATAACATTAAGGGGCTGGAAAATAATTAAATAATGAGGGTGGGAATGTTATGAGTTGCAAGCTAATATTTCCCACTCTTTAATTTTTTGGTGGTGAGTAATGAGTAATGAGTAATGAGTTAATTAACTGACCAAAAACCTTTAAGGGATACAAGCACCATTATTTAGTTATGGAAAAGAAAAAGATTTATTTCGAGATGCAGGAGGACAAGAAATAATATATCCTTGTTTAAAGCACCATAATTCATTTATGGGGTAATAATTCTAAATTCTTCATTCTAAATTCTTTATTCTAAATTCTACATTCTAAATTTTACATTCTAAATTTCTCTTGACTATTTCAAAGCGGGTATTGATTGGAGTTACTGGTGGTATTGCTGCTTATAAAGTTTGCGAGGTAGTCTCCACTTTGTTTAAGTCTGGAATGGAAGTCAGGACTATCCTAACTGATTCAGCACAAAAGTTTGTTAATCCCCTAACTTTTGCTACTTTATCTCGACATCAGGCTTATACAGATGAAAAATTCTGGTATGCGGATAATTCCCGTCCTCTACATATTGAATTAGGTGAATGGGCTGATGTGCTCTTAATTGCTCCTCTGAGTGCTAATACCTTAGCTAAATTAAGCCACGGTCTTGCTGATAATCTACTTACTAATACTGTACTTGCTTCCACCTGTCCTATATTACTAGCTCCGGCGATGAATACTGATATGTGGGAACAGCAAATAGTACAAGCTAATTGGGAAAGATTATTTAATAACTCCAGATATCACTGTATGGGAACAGCATCAGGATTACTCGCCTGCGATCGCGTTGGTACTGGTAGAATGAGTGAACCTGTTGAAATTATTGATTATGTCCAATCTCTACTACACACTCAGGGTAAAAAGGATTTGACTAGAAAACGGATTCTGATTAGCGCTGGGGGAACTAGAGAGTATTTAGACCCTGTACGCTTTATCGGTAATCCTTCTACGGGAAAAATGGGTTTAGCCCTTGCACAAGCGGCAAAACACCGGGGTGGGGAGGTGACATTGGTAAGCGCTCCTGGTAGTTGGGATTTACCCCTTGGTATTAATACAATACCTATTGTCAGCGCTCAAGAAATGCAACAGGTGATGTTACAGCAGCTACCCCAATCAGATATCGTCATCATGTCAGCAGCTGTTGCAGATGTGAAACCACAACGGTATAGCGATCGCAAGTTACCAAAAGCTGAGTTACCCCAGAGTTTACCTCTCTCACCAGTCACAGATATTATCGCCGAACTGGCAGTCCGTAAACAATCTCATCAAAAGTTAATTGGTTTTGCAGCTCAAACTGGAGATGTTTTTACTCCAGCGAAAGAAAAAATGTTACGCAAGAATTTAGATGCAATTGTCGCAAACCCCATAGATAAAGCTAATAGCGGTTTTGGAAGTGATACAAATCAAGCCGTATTTATAGATAAGCAGGGGAAAAAGTTAGATATTCCAATGTGTTCTAAGTTAGAAATGGCACATCACATCTTTGATTTGCTTCTTTAAATATCAGGACTTACGCAATAATAACCTAAATTCGTCCGGAACAAACCTAGTACTCGAACAAGCTAACATTACCGGGTGGAGGTAAGCAGAGGGAGCAGGGGGAGAAAAAATTTTACCTTTGTATGATACATCCTTCAAAATTGACTTGGTGGACTAATAGGGAAGAAGTATAAGCTCTGTCAAGCAGACTCCGTCTTAAAGTTTAGTGATGTTGTCAGGCTTTATGCAAATTCTATTTTTTCCTCACGAGTGCGTAAATCCTAAACATACCCAGCCACTCATGATTCATAACCTATGTAGGGCTTGCTGAATAAATACAAAAACGTTATGCAGTGTACATTTGAGACTAAAGGAATATATTCATGTGCAAGAAAAGACTCTAAAATACTTCAAAACCCTTGCATTACGGTAAGTAGCACCAAAGCTTACTGCTAGTA
>JBHJJE010000062.1:0-19691 GCA_050042865.1 Mastigocoleus sp. | reverse complement strand
CCTCGAAAAGTTCGTTTTTGAATGATGATTTTATCCCTACAGTTGGTGCAAAACCCGATAATTGGAAGCCATCAGGGAAACGAATTAAACGAGGCTTATATAAAACATCCAGTGGTGAATTAATCAACGCCGACTGTAATGCGGCAGCGAATATCCTAGTCAAAGTAAAGACAACTCTAAGAGTTAATCTTGGGGAAGTAAATAGAGGTGTTTTAAGTACACCTTGTCGAGTTCATTTATGGACAAAGGCTAAATCCCCTGGTTAGAAACCAGGGGTATGCTTAACACTCTGATTACCAAAGTAAATTTTTGTATTCTCAAACAAGTCCGTAATACCTTCCTCAACAACTGTATTAGCTAAAGAAGTACTTACGGCAAAATATTTGCATATTTATATTTATCGAATCAGTTATTAACTGTTCCTGATTTTTCCCTGAGACAAAAATGTTGCATTAATTTTATATAGGTACTTAGATTTTTCATCTCCATTAGATTCATGAATCAAAGATAATCGACAAGTAGGATATCTCCAAACACAACCCCTAAGCGATCGCTATGAAGATAAGTCTTTGGAACTTTGGAACTTTGGAACTCTTATTCTGCATCCAATCCCCGCAGGAAAATATTCGACTAAACTTGTCTGAACTTACCTTTAGCAAGCAATCCTATATAAAAAGACCATTAAAAACGTATTGACAACATGTTGTCAAAATTACACAATACTTTGTTTGGTTTGTCTATTTACTCACAAGTATTTATAGATTATACATATTTAGATTTCAATATTACTTGCAGAAGGAAAAGCACTTAACTAATCACAGATGCTTTAATACTCACCCAACAAGTGAATATTACTGTATTGATAAATCAGTATTAGCCAAAAAAGCCACTGGCAGTTAAAACTTTTCCACATAAATTATCCTACAACCACAAACCAGAAATTCTCCAATCCCTGATTCTAAAACACAATATAGGTCATAATGAGACACGAAAAACTTTCCCCAGGCATTTTATTAGCATTTGAAGACTTCCAGCGTGAAGGTAAAGAAGCTTTAATAACACATAAGCGATCGCTCGGTATTGTTTCTCCAAAAAGCTCTGTTAGAGAACCTCGTAGTGTGGTTTTCATTTATTGTGATGAAAATGCAGATTTAAGCCATTTAGCCTCAAAAAATATTGAAATTAACCAAAATCGTGGTCAGGTTCGTACCGCATATTTACCCATTTCAGCTTTAGAAATCCTCTCAGAAGAACCAGCAGTACATCGCATTAAACCATCCCGCAAAATGAAAATGCGCATGGAGATGGCTTCAAAAAAGGTGTATTTACCCCAATTTAAGCAAAAACATCCGACCTTAAATGGAAAAGGAGTGATAATCGGTATCGTAGATAGCGGTATTGACCCTACTCATCCAGCTTTTACAGGACGTATTTTACGCATTTGGGATCAAACACTACCAGGATCTGGAGTCAAAGAAGGTGGTTACGGAGCAGAACTAACTGGAGATATGCTGAAAATTTCCCAGGATACCGACGGTCATGGAACACACGTAGCAGGAATTGCAGCTGGATCTGACAGCAGTTTTTGTGGTGTTGCACCAGAAGCGGAATTAATTATTATCAAAACTGATATGCAAGACGCACATATCGCTGATGCAGTACGCTATATTTTCCGAGTTGCGGATGATATGAAATGTCCTGCCATAGTCAATCTTAGCTTAGGTGGACATGCTGACGGTCATGACGGTAGCGATTCCCTCTCGAAAATTATCGATTCTGAGTCAGTCCCAGGACGTATTGTTTGCTGTGCAGCAGGTAATGAAGGTAACGATAATATCCATGGTCAAGCCAATATTGAAAGTGGTAAAACACACACTATGCGTTTTCAAGTACCCCGGGACCAAGTCGGTATTATTTGGCTCAATGGATGGTATTGTGGAAATTCGGAATTAGAAGTATCTCTACGTAGTCCAAACGGATTTGTGACTCCCTTTCAAGCAGTCAGAAAAGACATTAACCCTTCTCAAGATTATAAGTTAGCAGATGCCAGAATTGAAGTCGTAACTCCAGGTTCTGACCCAATCAATGGGGATCATAATTTCTTTGTACAGATTCGTGGTCAGGGAACTGGTAGATTTGCAACCCCAGTTCCTGGTGGAATTTGGCAGTTACGAGTACGCAATCAATCTGAAAAAGAAACGCGCTTAGATGTTTGGTCTTTAGATGATGCTAGCTCTGTTTTCTTCTCTGGTAACAGTATTACCGATGCTGTTAAAATTGGCTCGCCAGCAGCAGCAAGTAAGGCAATTACAGTCGCCTCCTACACGACAAAAACTAGCTATACTGATATTGATGGCGAAGAAAGAGAAATGGGCTTAGAAGTAGATACTATTTCTGAATTCAGTAGTGAAGGTCCTTTGCGTAATGATGCTCAAAAGCCAGACATTGCAGCACCAGGAGCAATGATTGTCTCTACTTTATCTGCACACGCAAATTTCGACCGTTCTATGATTCATAATTCTAAATATGTTGCTTTGTCTGGTACCAGTATGGCTACACCCTTCGTTTCTGGTTTGATAGCGCTGTTACTGCAACGAGACCCCCAACTAGATTCTGCTCAAATCAAGGATTTACTTAAGAAAAATAGCTCTATTCCTGGAAAAGCAGATGGAACTTTTGATAATAAATGGGGTTTTGGATTTATTAATGCTGAGAATCTTTAATTCTATAGGGTTTTGGATTGATTTGTGTTGATATATGTAGCCCATACTATAATTTCTTCCCATAATTTAAATTATCTCTCCAATGCATTTTTCCTTATTACGCCATGTTGTACTAGGCAAAATTAATTGTTTATTTGTCATTGCGAATGGAACGGAGTGAAATGTTAGCAATCGCAACACTTTGAGATTACTGAGTCCTATCGGACATGCTCCACGTTTACGTAGTATAGCCTTAGCTAAGGCTGTCCCTCGTAATGACACAAATAATTTTGCACACCTACTTATTAGTTCTATACAAAGTCTATACAGAGATAAACATCAATTTTTGTTAATTTATTCTTAGAGCGGATCTACTAAATCTGCTTTCTGTTATTAGGGATAGCCAATGAATTACCAAAAATTTGATACTGCTCTGTCAATGGAGTTAAATCAAGTTGAAAACCCCAACGAAAATTGTCTAGTGGTTTTTATCCATACAAAACCAATTATTGATTCCGTTGCTAAAAAATTTCTGAAGAGTTTAGGTATAAGTAATATCACTGACGAGGTTAAGGTATATACAGCAACTATTTCTCTCAATATACTTTCTGAGTTATCAGAAAAGTCATGGGTTGATTACTTGAAACTCTCCCAAAGGCTGCATTTGTTCGGGTAATATCAATTCAGACAATCTGGATATAATTTACAAAAATTAATAAAATTTTATACATTGTTTTTTCTTATTAGATACATACTGTTCCAGAAAAATCTTTCATAAATAGTAAACAATTACCCATAATTACTTTCGATCCCCCCTTACCAGGGGTTGTCTTACCAACCTAAACTGTAAATGAGATTATAAAAGGCAGTCGGGGGATCGTTGTGAAAAAAGTTTTATCAATCATTCTTGGTGGTGGTGCAGGAACTCGTCTTTATCCGTTAACTAAATTTCGGGCAAAACCAGCAGTTTCTTTGGCTGGGAAATATCGTCTAATTGATATTCCTGTAAGTAATTGTATTAATTCCGAAATATTTAAAATTTATGTATTGACGCAATTTAATTCAGCTTCCCTAAACCGTCATTTATCAAGAACTTATAATTTTTCTGGTTTTAGTGAAGGTTTTGTAGAGGTTTTAGCAGCACAGCAGACCCAGGAAAATCCTAATTGGTTTCAAGGTACTGCTGATGCTGTGCGTAAATATTTATGGCTTTTAGAAGAATGGAATGTAGATGAATACCTAATTTTATCTGGTGACCACCTTTACCGGATGGATTATAGCCAGTTTGTGCGTCGTCACCGAGAAACGGGTGCTGACATTACTCTTTCGGTAATTCCTGTTGAGGAACGTCGTGCTTCTGACTTTGGATTAATGAAAATTGATGACTCTGGTAGGATTGTCGAGTTTAGTGAAAAACCCAAAGGTGATGCACTTAAAAAAATGGCGGTTGATACGTCAATTCTGGGTTTAACTCCAGAACAGGCAAAAAAGCAACCCTATATTGCCTCAATGGGTATTTATATCTTCAACAAAGATGCTCTAATTAAATTACTCAAAGAATCACCGGAAAAAACTGACTTTGGTAAAGAGATTCTTCCTGATGCACGAGACAAGTATAATTTACAAGCATACCTGTTTGATAGTTACTGGGAAGATATCGGTACTATTGAAGCATTTTACGACGCAAACTTGGCTTTGACTCAGCAGCCTCACCCATCTTTCAGCTTTTATGATGAAAAAGCTCCTATTTATACTCGTCCCCGTTATTTACCACCATCCAAAATTCTAGATTCTCAGATCAAAGAATCTATAGTAGGTGAAGGTTGTATTCTGAAAAATTGCCGCATTGAAAATTCAGTACTTGGAGTCAGAAGTCGTGTAGAGTCGGGTTGTATTATTGAGAAGTCACTGATTATGGGTGCTGACTATTACCAGCCTTTTGCAGAACATCAATCTGGTGTAGAGACGGAAGACATTCCTGTCGGTATCGGTAAAGAATCAATTATTCGCCGTGGGATTATTGATAAAAATGCCCGAATCGGTCATAGTGTAAAAATTATCAACAAAGACAATATTGAAGAATCTAACCGCGAAAATCTAGGTTTCTACATTCGCAGTGGTATTGTGGTTGTTTTAAAAAATGCTGTCATACCAGATGGTACTGTCATCTAGTATATTTTCAGGCTCATAGTTTAGTATTTATAACGGCTGCAAGTTGTTTAATTATTACATTTAACTAATAACTATGAGATAAATAACTCAGTTTTTATCCTCAGTGAGGTAAATTGCGCAAGAATCATTTGTAAAATGCTCCCAGATGTATTTGTTTTTACCGATACTATTTAGGGGCAATTTTTTTGCACTCATGCAGGCTAAGTTAATACTTATCCTAAGAAATGCAAATTTAATACTACCTCAAATACTATCCCAGCAGTTGACGATATGGTTACTGATATTCTCTCAGGGTTGGATTTCTGGTCTAGATTAATAATTACTGGTCGTGGTTTATATAGTTAATCTGATGCAATTTTACAACAATCTAAAGAGGCTGAGGCACTATTAAATTTCATTCAAAGGTGTAAGGAATAAATTTTTGTTTGATTTGTTCTAGTCAATAACAGACAAATTTATCCCAGTCCAGAACATGGACTTTCCTAGTTCTAACTTCTATCTTAGAGAGATTTGCAGGGAGCATCTCCTATTGAAAACTTCCATCTGGGTAAGGTAGAGGTTTTAAATTAACTTTCTGCTTATTTTCCATCCTTTTCGACCAACCGGATTAACTCATCAGATTAAAATTTATAGATCCTCTATTTAAAGTTTCTGCAATTTGAACTATTGATCACAAATAAATCTTCAAGCATCAGAGTAAATAGATATTGTTACATTAAATGCTTTTACACCTGCAAAATCTGGAAAATTTGCGAATATATGCGACTTTTCAGTTTTTTGCAGTTACTTAGTATATTGAACCCTTATCTATATGCTTTTCCAAAGGTTCGGTTAAAGGTTCGGGAATTGCGCGATCGCTCTTGTGCAAGAACCGCACTTATTTTTAGTTATTGTTTGTTAATTTAAAATCAGAGTTTATCTGTCTGCGGTCAATCGTGGGTAATTCATAGCAATTAAATATTAAGAAACATAGTATAGACTAAATTTCTACGGGAGATGAGAGTATGGGTCAAACAGATTTTAAAGATTATTATGCTGTTTTGGGAATTAATAAAAGTGCTAGCCAAGATGAAGTAAAAAAAGCTTTTCGTAAGCTTGCACGTAAATATCATCCAGATGTTAATCCGGGGAATAAAGACGCTGAAGCTCGTTTCAAAGAAGTTAACGAAGCTTATGAGGTGCTATCAGATCCAGAAAAAAGACAAAAATATGACCGTTTCGGTCAATATTGGAAGCAAGCTTCTGCTGGTTTCGGGGGAAATAGCGCTGCTGGAGTTGACATGAATGGTTTTGATTTCGGTCAATACGGCAGCTTTGATGATTTTATCAATGAATTATTAGGACGCTTCGGTGGTCCTGGTGGGGGTCGTCAAAATTCTCAAAACTATTCTTATCGAACTTCTACCAATGGAAATCCTGGTTTTGGTGGTTTTAACGATTTTCGCTCTCAAAGGAATGGTGTAGTCAATCAAGATACTGAAGCTACTATTTCTCTTACCTTTAGCGAAGCATTTCGTGGAGTGCAAAAACGCTTTAGTTTAGGTAGTGAAACCATAGAAGTTCGCATACCTCCTGGTGCAAAGAAAGGTACCCGTCTACGATTAAAAGGTAAGGGACAAGTTAATCCCTTAACTAAACAACGCGGTGACTTGTACCTGAAAGTTGAACTTCAGCCCCATTCCTTCTTCCAGTTTGAAGGGGATAATCTAATTTGTGAAGTGCAAATTACTCCAGATGAAGCAGTATTAGGTGCAAATATTGATGTTCCAACCCCTGATGGTATGGTTAATGTTAAGCTACCTGCTGGAGTCCGTGCTGGTCAATCTCTACGTTTAAGGGGTAAAGGATGGAAACAAACATCAGGCGATCGCGGAGATCAATTTGTAAAAATAGCGATCGCAACACCTAAAGATATTAGTTCTCAAGAGCGTGAATATTACGAAAAAATTCGAGATATACGCACCTATAATCCCCGCAGTCATCTGCAAAATATGCGCTTGTAGTTTTGTTTAAATTTATCTACAAGTTTACTTACGAATGTTTTACTCTTTATTTCCTGTAGGTCTTTGGAGGGTGCATTTATTTGCGCTCTTTTCTTTCTCTTTCTTTTGAGGACAATAAGATTACATCTAAAAAAATCTCTGTAATTTTATTTATATCAAGTGGCAATTTTGCAAAGATTCCATGTTTATCAAAATCATTCAAACAAATATTTCATAAAATTCGTATTCATATAAAAAATCATCCATCATAAGATAGATATCTTAAAGCCTAAAGATATATATATATTGCTATCGTATGTACTAATGTGTAGTTTTATTTAATTTATTTATCAAAATTAAAACAAAACGCAATATTTAAGGTTTTCTTTAGATTTCTGCCTTAATATTTTCTTATGGATTCACTATCTGAGAATAGGAGGTACTGCGAAAAAGAGTAAATGATAACAATGGAGAAAGAAATGAGTATTGCTAAGGAATAATTGAAAAATCTATTCTTAAGGTCATATCTGTAGCTTGCATTGATAGATTATGGCAAGCATAATGTCAAAAATAACTATACTTTCGTACTTAAGACTCAGTCTTGGAAAATATATTTTTGTTTTTTCTGTTTTGATGAAACTTCTACACAAAATATTAACAAAAGGTACTTACTATGGGAGTATGTCCCATGAATTATCCACCGTCTATTTTACGACAACTTTGGTCAGCGATTGAATCCACTCAAGCTAATCAGATTCTAGAATTTAGCGATAAAGAGTTAGTAGAGCAATTAATCACCCAACTTCAAGAAAAAAAGAATCTTACTAAAGAAGATTCTACAACTATGAAGTCATACATTCGCTCTAGAATACCACTTATTCGCGATTTAGCATTAGCTCGCCATACTAAATAGCTGATAGAACAAATAAAAGTCAGCTAAATACAAATAGAATAATTGTAACAATTAGAATTATGAATCTATCCTAAAGGATTTTAATGATGTGAATACATTATCCGTGGATAGTTCCTATTATTTCTTGATGTAATTATACCAAAAAAGGCAATGAATTTTTTAATTACATATTCTTCTAATTTATAGCAATACTAGCCTTAATGATTACTTTTTCCCATAGTTCAGGCAATTGTAATAATTGAGTATTTTATTGCTAGAAAGTATGTCAAAGTAATTTGAGAAATTCTACTACTAGACTTTTAGCCATACAAGCTTTAATTCAAAGTTAGTTAGTTTTGCCAAAAGTATTGCTTAGAGTCTGGGACACAGCGCTATGCTTTATGTGTCAGCATGCCTGTTTGGGGTCGTAGATAGCTTGAATACTTGAGGAAAAACCGCTATGGATCTACTTTATGATATATCTTAAATTTTTATACCGACTTACTTAGATGATAGAAATTCAATACACTTTTCTGGTATAGTTTTCTCCGGTAAATTATGTATTTAGGCAAAACTAGTACATGCTAGTAATGCATAATTCCCTAGGAATAATTTATTAATCAAAAGCAAGGACACTACTTTCAGTTGGCTAGCAACTGAAAGTAGTGTCTATTTGTGTATGCTCTGACTGTTTAACTAACGCTGTGTACAGCCAGCCCTAGGAGAAAAAAGTTTCATATGGTTTCATATGCATAACCATAGGGGATACTAACCATATAAAACCAAATTCCTATAAAACTTCCAAAATAGATATAACCTCAATTCGCTTATTAACTCACTGACAGAATTGAGGTTTTAACAAATATTACATAGAAGCGAAAATTAGACAGAATCGAAATATACTTTAGACTTAACAGGATCAGGAATCATTGTCTTTTCTCCAGGCTGCCAACCAGCAGGGCAAACTTCATCAGGATGAGTTTGTACATACTGGATAGCTTGTAAAGTGCGTAAAGTTTCGTCAACGTTACGACCAAAGGAAAGGTTATTAATGGTAGCGTGTTGCACGATACCTTCTTTATCAATAATGAATAAACCACGTAAAGCAACACCTGCTTCTGGGTCTAATACATTGTAGGCAGCACTGATTTCTTTTTTGATATCAGATACTAAAGGATAATTGAGGTCACCAACTCCTCCAGCTTTACGATCTGTCTGAATCCATGCTAAATGGGAAAACTCACTATCTACAGAAACTCCAAGCACTTCTGTACCGAGTTTACTGAATTCTTCGTAACGGTCGCTAAATGCTGTAATTTCTGTGGGGCAAACAAAGGTAAAGTCTAAGGGATAGAAAAACAAAACAACATATTTACCGCGATAGTCGGAAAGTTTAATTGTTTTGAATTCTTGATCTGCTACAACAGTGGCTGTGAAATCAGGAGCCTGTTGTCCAACACGGAGGCATCCTTGTGTTTCATAACTTAGAGGCATAATACTATATCTCCTTGAACTTAATATACTTTTTTTGCTGTGCTAGGTCGCAAGAATTGTAGGCAACTATACCTACTTACTTCCTGATAATTTAATTACGAACTGTTACGACTATATCATAGTCATAACGATTTTGAGTAAATCATGAACGATTTAGATACTAGAGAATGGTTATTAACTAATGGCTTAGGAAGTTTTGCGAGCGGTACAGTTTCTGATGTGAGGACTCGTACTTATCATGGTTGGTTAATCGCTGCAACAAGTCCTCCGTCTGGAAGAATATTTTTGTTGTCACACTTAGATGCAAGCTTGGAAATTTCTAAAGAAGCGATCGCCTTGGGGACTAATTTTTGGGGTAGTGGACAGATTGAACCGACCGGTTATGAGATGCTACGTTCTTTTGATATCGATCCAGTTCCTAAATGGATTTGGGGTGGAAAAAATTGGCAGATAACTCGAAGGATGGTAATGCCTCATTTTTGTGGAGAGAATTTAAGGGACAATCATTCTCGACTTGATACTCATAATTTATCATCTTACCATCGTATTCTGATTCAGTATGCTTACGAAGGTATTGATATTACTACTTTACGGCTGAATGTTTTAATTGCTGAGCGTGATTTCCATCATCAGCAAAAAGAAAGCTCCAGTTTAGAATTTTCGCAAATTTTAGACAAAAAACGTATCTGTCTGCAGGCAATTAATGAAAACAAGTTTGGTATACCTTGGCAAATACGTTGGACAAAAGGAGAATATACTCCACAAGGAGTTTGGTATTGGAATTATGGATTACCAGAAGAAACTCGTCGGGGATTAGGCGATCGCGAGGACTTATATAGTCCGGGTTACTTGAGTGTAGAGCTTCACCCAGGAGATACAGTAACTTTGGAAGCTAGATTAGGTTTACCTGATATAAGTGAAGATGCTTTGAATCAACAATCTTTTGCTGAAGCAGTAGAAGTGCAGCAGACTAGATTTTCTCAATTGTTTAGCTGGAAAAATCCTCAAATCAATAAATTACCCAAATTAAAACTTTCCAAATCTCCTTCCAAATTGTCTTTACATGAAGACATGTCTGTATTAGAAATTTGGCGTAAATTACTAGAAGCAGGAGATAGATTCATAGTCTATCGTGCTTCTATTTCTGGACCAACAGCGATCGCTGGCTATCATTGGTTTAATGATTGGGGAAGAGATACATTAATATCCTTACCTGGTTTAGCATTGGCAACCAGAAGATTTGATTTAGCTAAAGGGTTGTTAGATACTTTTGGAAGTTACTGTAATTATGGATTAATTCCTAATGCTTTTCCAGATATAGATGGGGAACCATTTTATAACAGCATTGATGCTGCCTTGTTGTGGATCGAAACTTTAGGTTTATATTTACAAGCTACTGAAGACTGGGAATTTTTAGCGCAACAATATCCGGTAGTCCAACAAATATACAAAGCGTTTATTGGTGGTACGCGTTACAATATCCAAGTTGATTCTACAGATGGCTTAGTCGGTTGGGATGCACGTGGAGTTGCTTTGACCTGGATGGATGCAGTCGTTGATGGGGAGGTAATTACTCCTCGTCGTGGAAAACCTGTGGAGGTAAATGCTTTATGGTATTCAGCCTTATGCTGGGCTTCAGGATGGGCAGAACGCTTGAGTAAAATACAAGTAGAAGAGTCGGCACGTTTTGGGAAACAAGCACAGCGTTATAGAGAACAAGCTCAGCAAGTACAATTTTCTTTACAAAAGTTTTGGAATCCGCAATTAGGATATTTATACGATACTATCGAGCCAGATGACCGACGAAATGCTCAAGTTCGTCCTAATGCAGTTTTAGCTTTATCATTAGCACATTGTGGATTTACTCAAGAGCAAGGGAAACAAATACTAGATCTAGCTACTCAAAGATTACTAACTCCTTATGGATTGCGCAGTCTTGATCCTAGAGACCCTCAATACGTTGGAAAATATTTTGGAAGTCCTCTGAAGCGCGATCGCGCTTATCATCAAGGTACAGTATGGAGTTGGTTAATTGGTTCTTATGCTAGAGCTTGGCTACGCTTTTATCCTACAGAGCCCTTACCATTCAAATGGGAGCCTTTACTAGAGCACTTTCTTCAGGAAGGGTGTCTTGGTTCTATATCTGAAATCTTTGATGGAGATACACCTCATAAGCCTAGAGGGGCTATCTCTCAAGCCTGGTCTGTTGCTGAAGTTATTCGTTATTTTCAAAATAACTAGGTTTTGAAACAAATCAAAAACCTAATAATAATTAATAATATAAATAAAAAAATTGCATTAAAAAATAAAATCAACTAAGCTTAATGCAATTTAATTAATGCAATTTAACTAATAGGATTCTATCAAAAAAGAAAGTGGCTCAGGTCAGACTCGAACTGACGACCAAGGGCTTATGAGTCCCCTACTCTAACCAACTGAGCTACTGAGCCAAATTATTCATTATTTTTAAGCATAACATATAATTATTTTCACAACTACTGTAATAGAAAATAATTTTTATATCACAGTAGAGGATGATAATTATAAAGCCGTTATTTTCTTTGATTGACACTCTCAGATCTACCGTGCCGCTTCCCTCCCAAGTCTAAAGACGTTGAGCTTCCCGCATCCCGCGTTTTTCTTGTGAGAATGATGTATGACTGAATCTATAAAAAGTGTAAATATAAAAAATAGAGGGAAATGAATCCCTCTATATTGAACTTGAATAAATTACACTGATGTGAATTATTCATTTGAAGAAGTTGAAATCTACTTTCTTCTCTTGGGTAAGAAAGCAATTGGATTCTTAGCCTTACCGTTTGGACGAATTTCAAAGTGTAGGTGAGGACCAGTACTAAATCCAGTACTACCCATCAAAGAAATTCTTTGCCCCTGCTGTACGGTTTGACCTTTTTTCACAAGAATCTTACTGTTGTGAGCGTAGCGAGTTAGGATGTTATTAGAATGGCGGATTTCTACCAAGTAACCGTATCCACCTCTATTCCAACCAGCACTTACAACTACACCGTCACCAACTGCATTGATAGGAGTTCCGGTAGGAGCAGCAATATCAATACCTTTATGCATTCTGCCCCAACGCCAACCATATCCAGAGGTTAAAGTACCTTTAGCTGGCCATATAAATCCATCTGATGTCTTTGTTTGATTTTCCTTTATTACCTTGGGTAAATATCTATCAACTGCTGCCAATGGAGGTAAAGGCGTAGATATTGCTCTATTACCCCTAGACAAGCCAGTGGAACCAGGGTTTCTATTTACCGGTAAAGGTATGCTGTACCTAGGTGCCACAGGTCTGGCACTATAAGTAGATGTAGCCGCTCTAGGAACAGGTATTGATATTGCAGAATTCTTTGCTTCTTGAGAAGATTTGGGAACATCAATTTTTACTGATGTGTTCTTTCTCTGAGTGCTGCGAGTTGGAACTGTTACCGATGAATTGATGCTACGATTTATAGAATTTGGCTTTTCAGAACGATTTCCAGACTGTTGAGCACGAAACTTGCGTCTGAGTTGCTCAATCTCTGCTTTCAAACTGCGTAATCGCTCGTCATTTTTCCCAACTCTAGTAGGAGCAGTTTGATTTCTCGCAACGCGCATTTCTGGGCTAGATTTGGGATTTTCTCCACCAACTCCTTGAGAAACAGAACTTTCAGCTTGTTGTTTCTGTGCAATTTTTTTAACCAAAGAAGTTTGTGCTTGAGTCTTATTTCTCAACTCAGCAAACTTAGGATGCAATACAACAGATGTTTCGGAAGTAAGGTTATTATTTTTATTAGCAGGAACAACTAATTGCTGATTGACTTGTAATTTATTAGGATTATCTAATTTATTTACTGTCGCAAGCTCTGAAACTGAAATGCCATTAGAGTTGGCAATATCAGCTAGCGTGTCTCCAGATTTTACTTTATAAGTTTTTGCAAAAGAATTAGATGAGGAAACAACATATGGAGCATTAGAAATACTCGCAACATTGTTCTGTTTCAACTTGGAAATTAGTGCTGTAGATTTGGCATCTTTAGCATCCTTAGCATTTCCTGACTGCCCAACACTACTTACATTTACAGTCTTATAATTAGCATTTGCCGATACCATAAAGTTTCTGGCAACTGGCTGTTGCTTTCCACTCTCAGTACGCAGTTTAGCCAAACTAGCCTTTAGACGATTCGACTTTTGTTGTAAACGGTTAAATGCGAACTTTTGCTGTGCTCTTAATTGAGAATTTGCTCCAGTTACGTCTTTAACAGCAGCAGCACCTGAATTAGAAGAATTAACGGTAGCAGAAGATATGTTCTTAGTTACATGTTTGTTAACAGATAACTTTTGAGTTGCAGCTCTCAATCTGCTAGCTTTCTGCACTTTCTTGAAAGAAGAAAGTCTACTAGCCACATTTCCCTTAACACCAGAACCGCCAAAAAGTGTAGACTTACCCAAATTTACTGCTTTTGCAGAAGTTTCGGGTTTACTCGTGTTAGATACAGTAAGATTACGTAACCTAACGGGGGCAAAATCAACTTCCTTATCAGGAGCTGCAGGAATAGAAGAAGTTGCTTTCTGGCTTCCTACAGATTCTGCAGCCATGGCATTATCGCTTTGCCGAGTCACCAAAAAGCTGGTAGCTCCCATCGAGATCGCCAATCCAATCATGGCTGCTCTCGTTCTTACTCGACGGCTAGCTTTATAACTAGACTCTTCTAGCTGCCCTGTTAAGGCACCATCGCTGGGGGTAGTTTCAACCACAGCCTCTTCTCTCCTTTTTAATGCTCGTTTCAAAGACGACCTCCTATGTCACTAGCGCTTAACTGACCTCTATACTCAGTCGGATACTAGTCAATGATTTAGATCACTACAATAAATAGATCGATATCGCTTCTATCAGAGACGCTTAGGCAAGATTAACCCGCTTCTCTGATTTAGACAAGTTTACAGTAATCAATAAAAATTAACTTTTTACTTTTACTCACTTGTCCGATTCTTCATAACCTCTTGAATTAAGTTTTACCCAATACATATATTAAATCTTGCTTAATGCCAGATTGATTGCAAATATTGAGATCATATCAATCTGTTGAGGCGAGAAGCTGTATAACTCGCAACTTAGTACAAGAGTAAAAATTCTCTCATTACTGTATTGCGACGATCCCTGCACCTAATATGCCTTCTCAATTCGAGAATGTACGTTGATTCATGCTTTAAATTCAACCGTATAAACTCGCAAGAGTTTTTACCTGCTTTAAATAACAACTTTTTAGGCATTATGCTCAAATGCTTGTTCAGACAAATTTTCACGTCTGTTTAGTTCAATTCCGGAAAAATGCGAAATTACAAAAATATATCATTCAAATTTACTGATGCTGTCTTGAAGATATATGAATTACTTATGTAATGACTACTTATTTTATTGCCATCCTAATAAATATCTGTAAGGCAAGTTACAAAAGAGTTTGAATCCCGGAGAATTGATGGAAAGAAGTTGAAATAGTATGCCCTTTTAACTAAAAATAAAAACTTATTTCATTAATAATTCATAAATATATATGTATTTTTACTTGTATAAGATAGCTGGTAAATATAATTAATTTATACTACTCACAGTATTCCTAACTGTCGCCGAGCCTCGAATAAACCTATTGCAACACTTACGGAAAGGTTCAGACTACGTACTCCTTTGGACGACATTGGGATGTAAAGACTGGCATCACATTTAGAAAGAATATTTGACGATAAACCTTCAGTCTCACTACCAAACAAAAGCCAGTCTGTATCCTTATATTCAAACTTGGAATAGTTTAATTTCCCTCTGGTACTGAAACAACACCATCTTTGCCCTGTCCCCTGACTAATACTACAGAACACGTCAAAAGACTCATGATAATGCAGTTTTACGTGAGGCCAATAATCTAAACCCGCTCGTTTTAAATAGCGATCGCTTAACTCAAAACCTAATGGTCCGACTAGATGTAGCTCTGTTTGGGTCGCAGCACAAGTCCGAGCTATATTCCCCGTATTTGGTGGTATCAATGGATTAACTAAGACTATCTGGGGCATATACGGTTTTATTAAAGTATTACAAAAAACAATCTTTCATTATGATATAATATCTGGCTAAAAGGTCAGAATCATAGGTTTTATTAATATTTCAAAGATGATCTGCATTGATTAAAATATTTAAACAAAGCAATATTATCTTTCTTTTGGAAGATAGGAAAGGAAGGATATTAAGCAAGTAAAAATTTTACCTTTTTACCAAGAAAGTTCCTTGAGCTAGGGAATTTAGATTTTACAGACATATTTTTTGTAATAAGTGATATGTTCTACAATTTGATTTAAATCCTTAAATATCATTTGTTTCCTCCTCAGGAAGCTTAAGTTGATAATGATAAAATTTCCTTTTCCAAAAGAAAAATGTGATTATCATTTAAAATAAATTCAAAACAATGTTTTAATCACAAAAATTTCAATAATCTGAGCTGAAAATAAAAATTATGGCTAGTGATTAAAACATTTTCAAAAAAATGTAAATTAATTTACATTAAGGAATTTATGATTAAAATAATCCTTTTAAGCTGCGAAAGAAGAACATAGCTTATCTTCAAGTTCAGATTCTTCTTGTTGAGTGGTTTTAATGGCTTGAACAATCACATGCTCAGGACTCAAACCCAATTTATGGAGTTGTAACCATTTTTGAGCTTGATTTCCTTCACTAAGAATTCGATTTAGTGGGGAGAGAAAGCAACTAAAGCCCTTTTGCTTAGCAATAGGTCTTATTTCCTCGTATAGATGAGTAATCCAATCTCTAGCTGTCATACTGATGCCAGTCTGCCAATGAATTAAACTCGCATCTAAGCTAGAAGTCGCAGCACTTATTTCATTGCTTTGGGTAATAGCAAGCAATTCATCTGATGAAAACTTACTTTGAATCAAGGGATCTATATTAGGATTGTCCATAATTTGTAACAAACGTGCTTCTAAGAAAGCTGTAATTGCCAATAAAGCAATTGGGTCTGTGACTAAATCGCAAATTCTCAACTCCAATCTATTTAGGTCATAGGGACGACGGGAACCATTTGGTCTTACTGATGTCCATAAATGGCGAACGCTCTGCATGGTGCCCTCTTCAAGCTGCTTTTCTACCCATTGAATATGTTCTGCATGACTGGCAAATAAAGGTACAAGTGATGGTGTTTGAGGAAACAAATGCCATCGGGTGGAATGATAACCGCTAAATGCGCTGTTCAGGAAGGGGGATGAGGCACTCAGTGCTAAAAATAAAGGTGCTTCTAATCTAATCACTCTACAAGCACGCATTAGCAGTTCTGGGTCGCGAATACCAACATTGATGTGAACGCTCGCTGTGACAACATCAGTCCCATAGGTGTTTTCAATATAGTCATGATAAGTATTCTGGGGGTCGGAACGGATAAAGCGATCGCTACCACCTAATGACAAAGTACTTCCTGGTACAATTGTATAATTGCCTAACTTTTGTAAATATTTTCTAAGCTGCTGTCGAGGACCCAGGAGAGCACATAAAAGAGATTCATAACTGTAAAGCGGATCTGTGATGTATTCTACGTTGCGACTATCTGGTTCGCGGACAAACCCGTCAAGGTTTGCTGATATTTGATCAGAGAGTCCAACAATATCCCCGGATGGGGTACCAGTATACATTTCAATCTCAAATCCTTTAGATAGCACCACTTGCTCTCCTTGACTCTCTTTGCTTTTAAATTGTATCGAATGCAACGGGTTGACTGCATCTACTATTTTGATTAGACCATGAGATTGAATCAGATTTGACGGATTTATTTAGTCGTTTCTTGTATGGGAATTTCAACACGTAGTCCGTGCAAGTCCTGTTGTAGTAAATTCATTAATGGTTAACGGGACTTAAAGTCGGTAATATTGGTAAACTTCATTAGCTGCCCGATGGAGAAGAGAGTGTCGCCAAACCAAGGAAGTTAAATCGTCTGCGTAACCCCCACCAATTACAGAAGCAACTGGATAACCTGCTGCGATACAAGTGTGTAATACCTGCATCTCTCTTCTAAAAATACCATTGTCGCTTAATGCTAATTTTCCTAGTTTGTCACTTATATGAGTATCTACACCCGCGTCATACAAGACTAGGTCTGGTCTAACTTGAGATAAGATATCTGGTAAATACTTTGCTAAGGTCTGCAAATATATATCGTCTTCCATCCCCTCTGATAGAGGTATATCTAAATCGCTTTTTTGTTTAGTACTGGGAAAATTTATCTGACAATGCATGGAGAAAGTAAATACGCTTTTGTCATCTTGGAAAATAAAAGCTGTGCCATCTCCTTGGTGTACATCTAAGTCTATAATTAAAACTTGGTTAACCAATCCTAGTTTAAGCAGGACACGAGAAGCGATCGCTAAATCATTAAAAATACAAAATCCAGAGCCATAGGTAGGAAATGCATGATGAGTACCCCCTGCGGTATTGCAAGCTAAACCATAATTCAAAGCTAGTTTTGCAGTTAGTAGGGTACCTCCAACTGCCATACAAGTACGTTTAACTAACTCAGGACTCCAAGGTAAACCAATTCGTCTTTGGGCTTTCTGGTCAAGATTTCCATCACAATATGATTTTACGTATTCTTCAGCATGAACTAACTCAATTAGCTCTGATGAGGGAAGCTCAGGAGCATGAATTTGTTCTGGAGAAGCAATGCGATCGCTAAGGAGCAGTTGATATAACTGCTCAAATTTAGACATAGGAAATCTGTGTCCTGGGGGTAATGGGACAACATACTGGGGATGATAAATAATAGGCAAGTTCATGTTTAAGATTGTGAACTGCCAAGGGACAAATTTGAAAGAAATTTGAAAGAAATTTGAAAGAAATTTCAAATAATCTCCAATAATTTTGATTTTTAAGTTAAGGTATTTAATTTTATGAATGTTTAAAATTATACTCTATTTCAAGTTCGATAAAAATTTAATGTATTTGTATAAATAAGTAATAAAGAGTAGTATAAAAGCAAATACAAATATAAATACAAATATAAATACAAATATAAGATTTAACTTATGCAATAGCAGTTTAACTATATTCATTAATAATTTTTACTAGAAAGGTGGGATTGCAGTTACTTGCTGTTTTTATAGTGAAGTAATTATGGCTTAATTTATTAAAGGTTTAATAGTTGAGAAAGAAGTATTCTTGAATTGCATTTTATATAATTAGGACATACATATAAAAATGGCTCAATTTATTTGGATTACACCAGTCATATTTATTATTACTGGCTTCTTCACTGGGATAATTGCTGAAAAAATAGCTTTCAAGAAAATTAAAAGTATTGTCAACAAAAAAAATATACCTGGAAGTGAAGTAATTTTTAGTTCTTTGCACAGGATGACATTTTTGTGGTTTGTACTTGCAGGTTTCTTTGGTGCTGTACTAACAACTAGTCAACTCCAGCCATATGTATATCAAATAGCACAAAAAGTATTAACCGTTATATTCTTACTTTCAGTAACCTTAGTCTGTGCCAGACTCGCTTCTGGTTTAGTAAGTGCTTTTTTAAAAAGAAAAGAAGGTCTATCAGTCTCTCTAATTTCTAATTTAGTTAAAACACTAGTTTTAGTTGTTGGAGCATTAATTGTTTTACAAACAGTGGGAATAGAAATTACTCCTATCATTACTACTTTAGGAGTGGGGGGTTTAGCTGTTGGTTTAGCTCTACAGGATACTTTATCTAATTTATTTTCTGGTTTTTACCTAATTATTTCTAAGCAAATAAAAACTGGTGACTATATACAACTAGATGGCGGTAAAGAAGGTTATATAACAGATATTAGCTGGAGAACTACTACTATCAAAAGTTTAGCTAATAACGTAATTGTCATACCAAACTCTCAATTAGGTTCGGCAACTTTTACAAATTATCATTTACCATCAAAAGAATTAACTTTAACTGTGAATGTTGGTGTTAGTTACAACAGTGATTTAGAAAAAGTTGAATCTATTACTGTAGATACTGCTAAAGAAGTGATGAACAAGATTTCTCCTGATATTAAAAGTCGCCAACCATTTGTTTTATTTCATACCTTTAATGATTTCAGTATAGATTATACAGTTTATATTCCTGTAAATGAATTTTTAGACCAACGAAAAGCAAAACATTTATTTGTCAAGAAATTACATAAGCGCTACCAGGAAGAACATATTACTATCCCCTTTCCAATTCGAGATCTTAATATTCAGAATAATTAAGCCTTTAGAAGGTAAACTGAAATACTTATTAACTAAAATAATTAGTATCCCCTCAAAACTTCGGGGTAGGAAGTTATTGTGGCACCCATGACCAGCCAAAAGGATTGCAAGAAGATTTATCGCGAATAATAGTTCCCAAAGATGGAATATTTTCAACCTGAGAAATGCGATCGTGGATATATTCA
>JBHJJE010000061.1:0-100383 GCA_050042865.1 Mastigocoleus sp. | reverse complement strand
TTCTAGTATTTGTCGTCCTGCTCTTGTTTCATATAAAGCATCATTACTATTCTTAAGAGCTGTTACAATCCCACTATATAAAGTGTTGTAGTTTGATTGAATACTATTACTGAAATCACTTAAATAATTATTTATTTGAGTAATTTTATTTTCTAGTATTTTTCTACCGGCTCTAGTTTCATACAAAGCTTCATTAGCTTGTTTTTTGGCTTTATCTGCTTGGGCTTTAGCTTCTACACTTCCTTGTACAGAAGATGCAGCAACTGCAAAAAGCTTGTCTTTATCATTCTTATAAGAATTCACAAATTTCTGAAAATCTGCTCTTAACTTATTAATTCTTAGTGCATTATTTATACTCCGAGTAAAAGCAGTTGATAAGTCTTTTGATTGAATACTATCTATTTTGATTTGCGTTTCCTGTAACTGTCCTATCTGGTTTATTGTTAAAAAGCTAAGTCCGATACTTGCAAGCTGTAGAGCAAAACTAATTGCTCTACCCATGTTTGGATTTACCTTGCTAAATTTACCGGCTTTAAGATTTTTTGCGACTTCTGAAAACTGCTTTGTGAGCTTTATATTATCCTTTAGTTGTTTTTGTAAAGTATCTACTATTTTGATTCTTCTGCTAACAAAGCGGGTCGTGTTCTTTACGTCTAAAACACTTTTAGCAAGCTTACTTTGATATCCCTTGTAACCTTTTAAAAGGTCATTAACAGTATTAGGTATCTGAGCGTATGAGGGAGTACTTGGAATCGTCATATTTTAAAAAATGAAAAAATTCTCGCTAGAGTTTTAATAGATGCAGCAATATTTTTACCCGCGTCGTCCAAAGCGTTTATATATCGGTCAACTGCTATCATCTGCCTTTCGAGGGCTTTTACTCTTTTCTCTAAATCGCTATTACCACCACCACTACCATTGTTCCCACCACCTCCATTCCGATTGTTTTGGTCAATTTTTTTCTCAAGGTCTTCAATAGCCTTGCGAATATCCCTGCATTCATTACTCATAATTTATTCTCCAAAGCTTTGAGTCTGGAAACGATTTCATCACAAGGTATACAGCAGAATCCGTTTTCGTTATCTGAACTACATTCAAGCTCTGTTTTAGAATTGCAGCCACAAACGACTTCATACTCTGGTTCGGTGGGGAATATATCTTGTAATACTCCTCACCACCATCTTTATTAAAAATCTTTAGGTGCCAAGCTTCTGTACCACCACCTGCAAACTCAGTATTGAATATTACCGGGTTGCGAGCGTTGGTATTTTCGTAAGCTGTAACACTTACCCATACGCGAGTAGGGCTGCATTCCTCTCCCCTCTGCCAGTCGCCATGACAAAGTATTTTTACGTCATATCCATTGTTCTGGTAAGGAAATATGGATATATCCAGAATGGGACCGTACAACCGGTGAACATTTGGAATTCTGACCCAAACCTCCTGATCTGCGTTAATACCTGAAAATCGCTGTTCCTCCCACTCGCTTTCCACCCAGTACAGCCCGCAAGCATTTTGCGGGGATACTTCAATCGTTATTGGTGGGTTGGAATTCTCGTAAATGATTGCGCCATCAACCTTTACTATGGCTCTACTGGTGTCTTCGCAAACCATACTTAATAGTCATCCGGGTCGAAATCAGTTTGAGTATCTAGCTTCTCAAAGTTAATGGTTTTAGATATTTGCCTGTAAGTGTTATCACTCCTTGTTATCAGAGATGGTAGCCCGTCATCAATAGTTATGCTTTGGTCTGGGTTGCTGTCCTGATTGGTTAAAGTCAGGTACTGCTGAGCGAGTGCGATTATTGCAGCAAGTAAAGCCTCTGCTGAATTGTCGTTAGCAGGAGTAAGCCCGACTTCTGCAAGATTAGACTTATTGATGGTTAGGGCTACATCAGATTGAGTTGCAAAGCTTCCGAAGACTTCCTGTAAAGTTGGTTCTGCCATGAAAATCCCATGTATTACAAAACACTTTTATAACAGAGAATCAACAAAAAAAGTGATTGCCTAGTTTGAGATTTTCCCTCTCTTAACAAGGCTTAAATCGCTGTTTTTGAGTACAAAATGAGTATAAAAACTAAATCAAAACAGCATGACAGCCAGAAGGCTTTGCTGACAAGGTTTTGAAGAGAGTGTTACATGCTGTTTATAAATTCTGGCAGCAGAATAATATGATTAGTTGATTTTAATACTTTTCTAGGGCGTGAGTATCTTGAAATCTGAAACACTCAACTTATCCTTAAAACTGCATAATACCTATCCACAAGAAATATCATGTATCTTTAGGGGCGCAAACCTTGCGCCCTATACAGTGATTTATAATACAAATCAGGTGAGATTATATAAGCCCAAAAATTTCTGAATTTGAGGTGAGGATTCAGTTGAATGCTTTCTTCAGCTTCAAGATAAAGGGAAGTCAAGATAATAAAAAACGGGAGTAACCCGAAAGCGTACCGCTATATCTAAATCCTACCTCCTACTAAGAGCTTCAACAGTTTCTCTTTCTTCTGCTTTAGCTTGCTGTTTTTCTGGGGATAAGCTTTGACAGTCATTTTTAAAGTTACAGAAAAGCGTAGAAATAATGATGTAAAGCACGGGAACGATAAACAAACTTAACACCGTTGAAACTACCATTCCACCGAAGACCGCAGTACCCAATGACTGACGAGAAGCTGCACCTGCTCCAGTTGCAATCACTAGGGGAATAAAACCTAAAAGTGTGGAAATGGCTGTCATAATAATTGGTCTTAACCGTTGTTCCGATGCTTGTACTGCTGCTCTAGTGATAGATAATCCCTGTTCTCGCAACTGATTGGCAAATTCTACAATCAAGATGGCATTTTTACTAGCCAAACCAATCAACATTACTAAACCCACCTGACAGTAAACATCGTTGGGTAAACCCCGAATTGATTGAGCAAGTAAAGCTCCTAAAATTGCCAGAGGAACCGCTAAAAGAATAATAATAGGGTCAACGAAATTCTCGTATTGTGCAGCTAAAACCAGGAAGACAAATAAGATACCCAAGCCAAAAATAACCGGTGCTTGTCCTCCTGATTCAATCTCTTCTAAAGTAATACCAGACCACTCAAAACCCATATTTTGAGGTAGCACTTCATTTGCGACTTCTTCCATTGCTGCGATCGCTTGTCCGGAGCTATAACCGTCTGCTGGAGCACCGTTGATTTCAATGGAACGGAACAGGTTATAGTGGTTTACGGTGGGCGGTCCTGTAACGGAAGTAACTTCTACTAAATCACCGAGGGGAACCATTCGACCTTGTTGGGAGCGAACGTAGAACTGATTGATATCTTTAGGGTTGGAACGAAATTCTTTGTCGGCTTGGACGTATACTCGATAGGTACGTCCGAAAGTATTATTATCGTTGACGTAATTGGAACCGATTAGGGTGCCTATAGTTGTCAATACATCATCAACAGATACTTTTAAAGAATTGGCTCTATCTCGATTTACTTCTATCAATAATTGTGGAGCGTTAGCTGCATAGGTGCTGAAAACACCTTGTAATTCTGGTCTTTGGTTGGCTTTTTGAATTAATTCATTTTTAACTTTAACAAAGGTACCAATATCATTATTTCCTTTATCTTGCAGTTGAAATACAAAACCACCAATACTACCCAGACCTTGAATAGCAGGAGGATTAAAAGTAATGATTCTAGCTTCAGAAATTTTTGATAATGCCCCTCTTGCTCTTTGTAAAATACTTTGAGCGGATTGTTCGGGGTCTTTTCGTTCTCCCCAAGGCTTAAAAATAGCAAAAGAAATACCGCTATTTGCTGTTCTACCGCTAAAGCTAAATCCCCCTAGAGAAAATGTGCTTGCAACTTCGGGAATATCTTGATATATCTTATCGAATTCTTCAACCACTTCCCCTGTATATTCTAAAGAAGTTCCTTCAGGTCCTTGAATCAAGTTAATAGCATAACCTTGGTCTTCATCTGGAAGAAATCCTGTAGGAACGGTTTGGTACATCCAAACGGTGATTGCAAGTAAAAATGCAAACACTCCTAAAACTATCAATTTAAAATTGGTCAGGACTCCTAGAACTTTTTTATACCCCCCACGCATCCAATCGATACCACGATTAATGATTGCAAATATCTTTGCTAACCATCCCGTCGGTTCTTGTCCTGCGCGTAGTAGTAATGATGACAAAGCGGGAGTCAGAGTTAAAGCATTGAAAGTAGAAATTACTACGGCAAAACTAATAGTTAAAGCAAATTGTTGATAAAGCTGTCCCGTGGTTCCGGGGAAAAAGGCTACAGGAATAAACACCGCTAACAGCACTAAGGAAGTCGCAATTACTGCTCCCGACAGTTCTCCCATGGCTTCAATTGCTGCTAAATGCGGACGCATACCTTGTTCTTGTACTTTACCTCCGATATCTTCAACTACAACGATGGCATCATCTACTACCATTCCTGTGGCTAAGGTAAGACCAAATAAGGTCAAACTATTGATAGAAAAATCAAAGACTTTAATAAAAGCAAAAGTTCCCACCAATGCTACCGGAATTACTACCGCCGGGACAATTGTAGCTCGCCAGTTTTGTAAAAATAAGAATAGCACCAAAACCACCAACAATATTGCTTGAATCAAAGTACTGACAACTTCCTTACTCGATTCCTCAATAAATAAAGTGGGATCGTAAGGTACAGCGTAGCTTAATCCTGGAGGGAAATCTTCTGAGAGTTCTTTCATCCTGGCTTTAACAGCCTTTGCTGCTGCTAAAGCATTACTACCAGGTGTCTGCAAGACTCGATAACCAATTGCTCCCCGACCTTTGTACCTGGCAAAAGTGTCATAATTCTCTGCTCCCAACTCCGCCCTACCAACATCTTTAAGTTTGACTAAAGTACCATCTTCCCCAGTCTTGAGAACAATTTCCTCAAACTCAGCCACTTCCTTCAAACGACCGGCAGCACGTATGGTTAATTGATACTTCTGTCCTTGATTTGTAGGGGGTTGACCAATTCGCCCGGCACCGATTTGAATATTCTGGGTTTGCAAAGCTGTAACTACATCCTGTGCTGTTACTCCTCGACTTGCAAGAAGATTGGGGTCTATCCACAAACGCATCGAATAGCGACGTTCTCCAAATGGTTGCATGTCGCTGACACCATTAATTCTCTTAATGCTATCGACTACGTATAAATCTGCATAATTACTCACAAAGTTGTCATCATAAACACCCTCTTTTTCACTGAAGATGGACATTCCCACAATTACGCTACTCGACTGTTTAAATACGTTTACACCAGTCCTTTGTACGGCTTGTGGTAACTGCGCTTCTGCGATGGATACCCGATTTAAAACATCAACTGCGGCAATATCAAGATCGTAACCTTGCTCAAAAGTAACTGTAATGGAGCTAGAACCATCATCGCTACTAGTGCTACTCATATATCTCATACCTTTAACACCATTAATTTGTCTTTCTAAGACAGTGGTGACGGTATTTTCCACAACTTCAGCACTAGCACCAATGTAGTTAGAAGAAACCACTACCTGCACGGGGCTAATATCTGGATACTGTTCAACAGCCAAAGTCGGAATACTAACAATTCCTACTAAGAGAATGATGATAGAGCAAACAATAGTTAAAACTGGTCTGCGGATAAAGAATTCTACAAACATTGTTATTACTGAGTGGTGAGGGAGAGATTGGGTGAATTGTGAGTGGTGGGAAGTGAGTGGTGAGGGAGTAAGTGGACGAAGAGGGGGGAATCAATTTTTAACTCTTAATATAAGATTCCTCAGTTTTAAGTATTCACTATCCACCACTGAGTATTCACCGATTTATTTCACAAATCATTAATCTAGCTAAAAAATAATTGGTCATTTTAGAGCCGAAGGGAGAGTTCCACCAGCGAGCAGGATGACTACCTTCTGGAGCATTTAAAGTCCAATCTAGTTCGTCACATTTCTTCCAACGGTTGTTTTCTCTCCATCCTAAGCGCTCTCCCCATTTCTGAATTATGTCGCTATTTTGTTCGATAGTACTTTCCAAGTCTCCTCCAACTTCCTGGTAAATACGAGCTTGAATGCTAAAACCAAATCTTTGATTACTGTAAGTCAGCCACAAGTTATCAATTACCTGTAACTGAACGCAGGGGAAGTGTTGTACCTCAGCGGGACGGAAATCTTCTAAGTCTGAGTGTCCGGCAATATCAGCAATTAAACGTATAGTTTCTGTGTCAGCTTCTTCCCATTTTTCAGCAGCAAGCATATCTCGTAATGGTTGATAGCGTACTATATCGCTTACTAATGCCAGGTTATTTTCTATCTGAGATATTTTTTTAGGTAACCCTGAGCTTTCCTCCCTTGCTGAGTGTTGTGTAGATGAATAGCTATTGTGACTAATTTGTTTTTGTAAATCCGATACTTGAGCTTTTAATTCATCTAATTGCTTTTGTATGTCAGAAAGTTGAAGAGAATTCGCATTGGTTTGGTTTGTAGTGTTGGTCATTAATTTGCTCCCTTCCCTTCCTTTACTTCCTCTGATTTTCTTGCTTGCTCTGGTGCGATCGCTGCACCATCTGATAAGTTCAAAATGCCTGTAGTAACAATTGTTTCTCCTGCTTTTAATCCTTCCATAACTCGATAGCTATTACCCTGAATTTTTCCTAGTTGGATAGGTCTTTGTTTCGCAACTTGTTGAATTTTTCCAGATTCTGGATTTGTCTGGTTTTCAGCGACAAATACAAATGCTTGATTACCGATGCGGGATACTGCGACTGTTGGAACTAATACGGCTGGGGTTCTATCCCAAATTACCCTAGTTCTGACGAATTGGTCCGAACGCAATCTACCATTCGGATTGGGAAAGGAAGATATGGCTGTAATCGCTTGGGTTCCGGGGTCTGCTTCTGGGGCAATAAAGCTGATTCTTCCTCTTACTAGGGGTTGAGGAGTTTGTTTGTCAGTTCTTAACTCCACTGGAAGTCCTACCCTGAGTTGAGAAGATTTTTCTGCTGGTACGGAAAATCGAACTTCTAAGGCTTTGTTTGATGTCAGAGTAGTCAATGAGTCTCCGACATTTACATAGTCTCCTGCTTTGAGAATGATATCTCCTACAATTCCGGCGACAGGTGCTAAAACTTTGGTATCTTCTAAATTTTCGCTTTCTACTCTTGCTTGAGCTTGGGCTTGATTTAGAGCAGCGTTTTCTCTATCTAGATTTGCTCTTGCGGCTTCTATCTCTTGTTGAGATGCTACAACAGTTGCTTGAGCTGCGTTAAAGGTTTTTTGTGCTGAATTACGAGCTGCTATTGCTGTATTCAAATTTCGCTTCTGCACATCTAAACTTTGTTTTGCTTGTGCTCCTTGACTTACTAGGCTTTGTGTGCGTATAAATTCTGTTTGCTGTAGATTAACTTCTGCATTTTGACGTTGGACTTCCGCAGCAGCAGATTCCCTTCTTTCCTGTGATTCTCTCAAACGAGCTTGGGATGTTCTTAATGCTGCTTTGGCGTTGGCGCGAGCTGCTCTTTGCATGTTAATGTTGGCTGTCGCGGCGTTTAACTGCGCTCTGGAGCGGTCAAGACGTAACTGCATGATTGGCGTACCTGCTCTCACAAGTTGCCCAGAACGTGCCAAAATTTCGACTATTCTTCCGGATATTTCTGGTCTGAGGGTAACTTTTTGTTCTGCTCGTAAATTTCCCACATAGTCGGAACTATTTTCAAATTGACCTGTTTCTACCTTTTGGAGGGTGACATTGACCGATTGGGGTGAAGCTGGAGTTGAATTAGAACTATTGCGTAGAAAGAAGTACCAAAATAATCCACCACTGGTTAGTAATGTCAAAATAATCAGTAACCATAACCATCTTGGTTGACGTTGTGATGTCTCTGATTGCAATACTGGAGAATCTTTGACAACAGAAGTTGAATTTCTAGAAGAAGAAGTCATAAATAGATGGGGGAATAGGGAATAGATTATACGAAGTTGGGAATTGGAAATAGCTACCCACAAGGTGGAAATTCAAAATTCAAAATTCAAAATTCAAAATTCAACTCCACCTTGCAACTAATTAAATAAACACATTTTTTGATAAATGCTCAAACCCTTGCTGGTTAAGGATTATCAAATGTGTTTCTTGAAATTAAAGAAGGAATTAGTATTGATGTCTGCGTACTACAAGCAATAGCCTGTGACTAAACCAACACAAAATTGCCAAGTACTTCTACAGACTAAAGATCATTTACTATTTCAATCAAATTTAGAAACACTTACACAATCCCTCCCGGGCATTTCATCGCAATCTTCAGAGCTAGGAAATACAAACCTGAGCATAATTGGTGCAATTAAAGTTGTGACAATAACCATAATAATTATTGCTGCATCCAAGGAATTTGATAAGGCTCCAGTTGTGGCACCCAAACCGGCAAAGACTAATCCAACCTCACCTCTAGGAATCATACCAGCACCAATTGCCAGTTTATTTACTGGTTTATTTGTAAACACCGCAAAGCCTGCGATGATTTTACCAAGAATTGCGATCGCGATTAAACAAGCAGCAATCACCAGACCTTTCTGATTAGCTGCAACTGTGGGATTCAAAACACTTAAATCTACTTTTGCGCCGATTGTTACAAAAAATATTGTTGTGTAAACAAATATAAACGGTTCAAATAGACTCTGTAATTTTTCCTGAAATTCAGTTTCTCCCAGTACTAAACCTGCTGCGAATGCTCCTAAAATTGCTTCTAACCCTACTGCGGTGGCTAGTATGGCACAGGCATTCAAAAATACAATTGCTAGAAGCATTAGTGCCGCAGGATTCTTAATTTTCTTAATTACAGTAACGAAAATTGAACCGAAAACTTGATTTAGAAATACTGCACCCAGAACAAACAAGGTAGCGCTAACAAGTAAATAGATAATATTGGTAATTTCAATTTCTCCAGTTTGCACTAAACTCAGTACAACTGCTAATACTACAATACCAAGAATATCGTCTAAGATTGCTGCTCCTAGAATTATTTGACCTTCATCAGATTGCAGATTACCAATATCTTGTAGTACTTTAGCTGTAATACCGATACTGGTGGCAGTAAGCGCAGCACCAGCAAATAGAGCGGGGATAGTTGCAATTCCAAAAAATTTGACCAATACGAAAGTGCCTAATATGAAAGGAACTGCAACTCCGGTTATAGCCACCGTTGTAGCTTGAGTTCCGACTCTAATCAGTTCTTGGAGATTTGATTCTAATCCGGTAGTAAACAACAGCGCTAAAAGACCAATATTGGCACTTTCATCCAGGAAGTCTTTCATTTGGAACTTGTAAGCTTGTTCTACAACCTCCCTTGAAGCACCTGTAATAAATTGCAAACATCTGAACACAGCCTGATTTATTTCTATCCCTTCAGAGGAGAATACTAAAAGTCCTAATATTGAACCTCCGAGTATCATTCCTGCAACTAAATCTCCCAAAACAGTAGGTAATTTGAGGCGGGTACAGATTTCTCCTAGAATAATACTAAAAATAAAGATTACTCCAGCAGTACCGACTAGAGCAGCTATGGTTGCTTTTTCCTCTCCTCCAGAAGTACTTGCTTCCGCTAAGAATAACTTAGGTAGCCTATACAACACAGAAGTAATAGGTAAATCTAAGTTTAATCCTAAGTTATTTACATTTGCAGTTGCATTGAGTATTAAAAGTTGCCACACTTCCTAATCCTGATATTTTATAGTTTTTCGTAGTCAAGCGTAACTATAGGCATCTTTGGAATGAAGCTTTTTGAAATTATCTAACTTCCCTCCAATACGTTTCCCATTTATTCTAATTTCCAGTTGTGTAGCTGATTGGACTACAATCCTACCTGTATAACCTTGATCCCTTTAATCTAAATTTAATTAGACTAGAGAACCATCAAACAGCTTGCTGCTCATAACTGAACCTCAAGGCGTGAGTTTTATCCAAATTACAAGTTAATCATAGAGGAATTCTACTGCGAATAAGTAGGGAATTATTAAGTTTATTAAAGAGTCTTAATTTAACTATCCTGAATATTTCTGGAAAAATTATAATTCTTGAAAATACTGCTCTACAAGAAGAATTCATCGGAATTTGTGAAATCTAAAAATATCTTTATCTAGAATAATATGCGATCGCTAATTTATGTTAAGTTGAGTCAGATTTATTAAAGATATGAAAATTGTCAATATATCCTTACAATTACAAAATAAATTACGACAAACGTTACAAAATAAATTCACAAAATAGTATCCCAGGTATTAGGAACTTAGATTGATAATATGTCACTCTACTTGACATTCCTTTTAGTTCTTTTAGTCCTGATCTATGAAATTAGCTCTTTGGATACTAGTACTTTTAGCTTCCGTATGGGCTGCCCATTGGGGAGCAGATAAACTAGCTACACCTTTAGAAAAGTTACGTCGTCAATGGGGTTTAAGTGAAGCTGCCGGGGCTGCATTTGTAGCTTTAGCAACTGCTAGTCCAGAAATTGGTACTAACACTGCAAGTGCGATGCAGGGTTTATCTGATATAGGTTTGGGTAATTTACTAGGAAGTAATATTATCTCCGTACCTGCAATTGTGGCTGTTGCTTTTATTGCTAATAGAACAAATCCCCAATCTCAGAACAGTTCTTCTTCAAACAGTTTGCCCCGAAGTAGTTCTGTTCAAAATCATTCTCCAACAAAATCCGAGCAATCTGTACTACAGGTAAAACCCGAAGCATTAAAAGTACAAGCAATTCCTTATTTACTTATCATTGCCTTGGCTGCAATTTTAACTTTACCGCAGCCTTGGCGGGGTTTACAGCCTATTGACGGTGTAGTAATGCTGGTTGCTTACTTTGTTTATTTGGGGCAGGCAATTTGGCGAAAACGTGAAAAAGGTAAACATGTTAAGTGGCAAAAGAAGGAAATTATTGTCTCCGTTTTTGGAGTCGCTTTGTTAGCTTTTAGCGCTTACTTTATTGTCATTGCTACAGAAAATCTTGTTTCCATATTAGGAATTTCTCAATTAATTGGAGGTCTATTTATTACTTCAACCTTAAGTATTGCACCAGAAGTCTTTGCAACTTGGGCTGTCGCTCGTAGCGGACAATTAACTGCTGCAACTACTAGCGTGATTGCGGATAATACTGTAACTATGACTTTAGCTATGTTCCCTCTAGCACTGGTAAGCATACCAATTAAAGATATGCAGTTATTTTCCGTAAATTTAGCATTTGTGGCTTTACTGGCTGGAATTTACGCTGGTTTTATCAGATGGGGAAAACATAAAAACAGCTTTGAAATATGGGAAGTTGCTGCGTTAGTGGGAGTTTACCTGATTTACCTGGGAATAATGCTATTTAGCGTTCTGAAAGTTTTTGGTTAGATTTTAGCTAGATTTTGGGTATTTTCGGAAGTTAAATTTGAAATTTCGTCAAACATATCCTGGAAAACTATCCTCAGAGAAAATATGCTTCTTTTGATTACTTCTTTAGATAATTACAGATGATTACCATTGGTAAGAACTTAAAGAAGAATGCCAAAAGTCAAGATGTAATTAACAAAAGATAATAAATAGCTATAATGCTTATAAGTGATAGATCTGAGCTTGGTGTATGACTGACTCCAAGGCAATGAGCAGCAAAAAAAGTAACCGAGATCATGGCAAAAAACATCATCCACTGATAGAAAGTGAAGGGTTCGCATCTCCAGAAAGAGGCGCTACTAAGTCCAATAATTTTTAATCACAGCCTACCCTAAAGCACCACTGCTTTTTGAACCGGACGCTTACCCCTCATTACTAAAGGTATTCCATTGCTAGGAGTAAAATTAACGCGACTGCGTTTAGGTTTAACCGGTTCATTGTTTGCCAGCACCAGTTCATAGCGAGATAAAATACTCGCTATTGCTATTTTCATTTCTAACATCGCCAAGGCTTTACCTATGCAAATACGATGACCACCACCAAAAGGAATAAACTCATAGGTAGAATATTTACGCTCTAAAAATCTTTCGGGCAAAAATTGTTTCGGTTCTGGGTAAATATCTTCTCGACCATGGATTAAATGGGTGCAGACAACGAGCGACGTACCAGCTTCAAACTGATGACCCATAATTTCGATACTTGAGTTAGTAAAACGTACATTAGTAGTTACATTAGGTGGATAAATTCGCAGAATTTCTTGACAAGTAGCAGTTAAATATGGCAAACGAGATATCTCTACTGGGTCTGGATTGTCTCCTAAGCTGTCTATTTCTTTTATTAGCTTTTCTTTAATACCAGGAAATTTGTGAATACAGTATAAAGCCCAGGTGAGTGCAATAGCAGTAGTACCAGCTGCTGCACCAACTAAATTCATAAGTTCATCGAACACCTGCTCATCTGTCATGAGCTGACCATCTTCGTATGTTGCTGATAGCATGAAACTCAAAATATCATTACTTTGATCTTGGGGATGAGTGCGTCTTTCCTCAATCTCAGCCTGGATAAAATCTTTAATTTTTCGTTTCAATCGAAGAAATTTACCCCAAGAACTCCATGCACCCAAATCTTTTTGTAGGAATTGCATGAAAATAAGACTTGATATCATTGGAGAAGAACTTATATCTACCCATTCAGCCAATGATGACTTAAAAAACTGATAGCGATCGCCTTGAGTCAAACCAAAAAACACCTCTAAAATTACTTCTAGAACAATTTCCCTCATAGAATCTATGGCAGTAAAACTTCGATCCACTTTCCACTCATCTGATACTTTTTGGCAAGCTCTATAAATAGAGTCTGTATAGGATTTGACTTTTTCATCATGAAAGGGAGGCATTAGTAATTTTCTCTCTCTTCGATGGTGCTCCCCAGCCATTAAGACTAGAGCCTTATTTCCAAATAAGGGGTGAAACATTTCATTATAGGGTCCTATACTAAAAGATTGAGGTTTGGTTTTGAAAATCTGCTCAACACCCTGGGAATTAGCTATAAAAACTATTGGTGGATAGCCAAATAGTCTAATAGTGAAAATATCCCCGTACCGTTTGGCGCAGTCGTCGTAAAATTCTAAAGGTGTTTTAATCCATTTAATTAACTGGAATAAGGAATGAATTTTTGGTCCGTCTGGTAATTTCATAGTGATTTATTGATTTTTAGGATTTTCTAAAACAGGCTTGGGTATTTTATTCAACTCAGATATTTATTAACTATATAAAGCTTGTTGATTAAAAATTATTGGACTTAGTAGCGCCTCTTTCTGGAGATGCGATTGCCTACGGCAGGGCTTTCTTTGCCCATCGCAAGCAGGTAGGTGCAAAGCACCATCGCTTCACTTTCAATCAGTGGATGATGCTTTTTCTCGCCATGATCTTGGTTACTTTTTTTGCTGCTCATTGCGAACGGAGTAAGTCATATATAGCGGTACGCTTTCGGGTTAGGACGTTTTTTTCACAAGAAGAAAGACTTTGGGGATTCTCCCCCAAACCCCCTCCAAAGCCGGAAATATAAAAATGTCCTAACATATCCTATTAGTGCTATACCAAGCTCAAATCTATCATTTATAAGCCTTTTGATGCTCTTCTTTAAGTTCTCACTATTAGATGATTACAGATTGTTATTTTAATGGTAATCAACATCCATTACCCATGATATGACTCAATCTCTAGCAATTAACGGGACTTAGACAAAAAACAAGGAGTAAAAAGCCTCAAAGGTAGTCAGGAAAATTAATATAGGTCAAATCTTAAAAAATTACTTAAACCCAGATATATCAAGAAAATAACTTAACTAATGATTCAATCTTCAACTAAACTCATCAAAGCTTGAAAATCAGATTCTGACCGAGGATTTATCTTTTCGAGCAATTCTTCTAACTGACTCTGTAAAGCTTCAGCAACATATGTCATATTACCCTCATGAGCAATTTGCAATTGATCCTTCTTGATGTCGATTTTTCGTAGCAATTCAGCTTTAATAGATTCAGAATCAGTTTTAGAGCTAGTCTGAGAACCAGTCTTAGAAGCAAGGTTGCGAGCAATCATATAATTAATTTCCCCCTCAGCCAGATAGTTGCTTGAAAATGATTTTAGCGGTAAATGACACAGCAAGTTAATTATTTGGATAAAAAAATATACGTTTTTTTGCTGATGGACGATCCAATAAGGATTAACAAGAGCAGATTCATAGTAAGTGCGATCGCGCTGATAATTGGTAAGGGTAAAACAGCGGTTAAATTCCGAATATCCAATTATTGTAGAAATAGAAGGCAGATTCAACTCATCAAAATCTAATCAAATTCTCAATAGATGCAAATCCGAGTGAAAGTGAAACCGAGTTCTAAACAGCAGACAATTACCGAAGAAAGCGACGGTAGTCTAACAATTCGTCTGAAATCACCCCCGGTTGGAGGGTTGGCTAATGAGGAATTAATAAAGCTATTATCAAAAAGGCTTAATGTACCCAAGTCTTATATCCAAATAAAATCCGGTGCTTCTTCGCGACAAAAGCTAATTGAAGTTGACATATAGGGAAGGGGTCTGGTCAATACGGTTCGGTTAAACATTAGTTTACAGAGCAGAGGACTCAGAGAACTGTTATTTGATGATTATTGTTTAACTATCTTTTTAATCCATTCCTCATTCCTTATTGCTGATGACTTATGACTGATCACCTCTCAAAAATCTTTCCCACTAATCTAGTATTACATTCTGGAGGGGGTTTGGGGGAGAATCTCCCAATTCTTCAATTCTTTAACTTGTCCATTAAGACAAACTATAGCGTTAGCTAACGCTATAATACGTAAACGCGCAGCATGTCCGATAGGACTCAGCAATCCCAAAGTCTAGCGACTGCTAACGTTTCACTTCGTTCAACTCGCAATGACAAATTTACAATTAATTTTCCCTAAGTACTTATCCAAACCGTATGGGGAATTCGGTTTAATTACTAAAATCCAATCATTAGTAATTTTTTGTATAAGTATAATTACAATTGTATTGAAAATAACTATAATTATTGAGATATTTTAAGATATTTTTATACCCTTTTTAAAAATAAACAAATAAAATAAAAAAATATTTCGCTACGCATTAATAACTATTATCAACTAAGAGTAACGGTAACAAAAAACGACACATAAACTACCATTAATCCCTTCATATTCTCCTATTCATCTTTAACCTGTATTTTTACTTTCATAAAACCTTAAATAGATATGAATTAAATGCCTATTCTATAGATGTAACTGTCAAAATCGAAGTAAGGGAATATCGAAATCTATTCAAAGGTCAGTTTTAGAATCCATTCATAAAAACTGACCAGAAGCAGCCGAAGAAAAGTAAAAATCAGTTACAGGAGTTTAAACTTTGAGCAAATTAAAAGTTGGGATTAATGGATTTGGTCGAATTGGACGTTTAGTATTTCGCGCTGGTATTAATAACCCCAATATCGAGTTCGTTGGTATTAATGATTTAGTACCCCCGCAGAACCTAGCTTATTTGCTAAAATACGATTCCACTCATGGCAGCTATCAGGGAAATGTCGAAGCTAGAGAAGATGGAATCGTAGTTGATGGTAATTTTATTCCATGTGTATCTATTCGTAATCCCGCAGAGTTACCCTGGAAAGAAAAAGGTGCAGATTATGTAGTTGAATCTACAGGACTTTTTACTACATATGATTCAGCATCCGCTCACTTAAGTGCAGGAGCTAAAAGAGTAATAATTTCTGCTCCCACAAAAGACCCACAAAAGGTCAAAACTTTACTCATGGGTGTTAATCATCAATTATTTGACCCCAATACAGACACCGTAGTGTCTAATGCAAGCTGTACTACCAACTGTCTTGCACCTGTTGCAAAAGTCATTGACGATAACTTTGGTTTAGCTGAAGGTTTAATGACTACAGTTCATGCAATGACAGCTACCCAACCAACGGTTGATGGACCTTCCAAGAAAGATATGCGTGCAGGACGGGGTGCAGCACAAAATATTATTCCCGCTTCCACAGGTGCAGCAAAGGCTGTTGCTTTGGTTCTACCCCAACTTAAAGGTAAGTTAACAGGTATGGCTTTTCGAGTTCCCACACCTGATGTATCTGTTGTAGATTTGACCTTTAAAACTCAGAAAGCAACTAGCTATCAGGAAATTTGTGAAGCGATGAAAGCCGCTTCTACAGGTGCGCTTCAAGGAATTTTGGGATATACAGAAGACCCAGTAGTTTCTAATGATTTCCGTGGTGATATCCACTCTAGTATTTTTGATGCTGGTGCGGGAATCGAGCTAAATTCTAATTTCTTTAAAGTTGTGTCTTGGTATGACAACGAATGGGGTTACTCAAATCGCGTTATTGACCTAATGTTATCTATGGCACAAAAAGAAGGAATTTTGCAGGATGCAGCAGTTGCAGTAGTTTAGTTTTATAGATATAGCACTACCCTTTTAGATTAGGACATTTTTTCACAAGAAGAAAGATTTTCTAACCTATCCTAGTAGTACTATATCTGCGGAAAAAAAGTAGAGACGTAGCAGTTCTACGTCTCTACAAATTTATGACCGAACCAAGAATCCTCCCACCTTATAGGTCGAGGAGTGTCAATATACCTGTACAAAGTGCTTCAGCTAAACTTGATATCAGAGCACAACTCTATCCCAGTCAGTAATATTTTTACGTGGAAATCGCTTCATTCCTAACTCATTCCTAATTCATACAAAACATATCAACACTAACTATAGTGATATTGCGATCGCTTAATAATTTTGCCGCTTCAATGACTAACTATGAATTATTTTATTTTTTGAAAATTGCTTAATTACTTTTGCAAAAGCATTTAATTTTTCAGCAGGAAACATAGAAAAAGTAAGAAACAATGGATATTGTAGCCGATTCTCTGTGTCTCCTATTTTCTCGTTCAATATTCCGGCTTTGTCGTTACCTACATAATACTTAATCTACTCCAAGGGATAGATAAGTCAAACTTTGCGGAAATTCATAAAAATTTTGTGAAGTCTTAGTCAGGCTTTGTAGAAAAAGTTATCAGTCATTATGAACTCACTATTCTTATTCTAATTGATTGAATTAAATCAAATTAAATCAAATCAAATTAATTAAATTTAACGTTGCCTTAAAGATAAACCATATCTATTAATTCTTAAGTATTTCGGGGATAAATTATATGAATCGTCTTTCTAACCCTATTGAAAATATTAAAAGTCATTATACTGTTGTTGTTATTGGTTCGGGTTACGGGGGTAGTATTGCTGCTTCACGTCTTTCACGAGCTGGAGTGCAGGTTTGTCTTTTAGAACGGGGTAAGGAATTTCAAGCTGGGGAGTTTCCTGATACTCCTCAAGAAGCTTTACAGGAAATGCAGATTAATTTACCCAAAAAGCATGTTGGTTCCCATACAGGTTTATATGATTTCCATGTGAATGAAGATGTTAATGTATTTGTTGGTTGTGGTTTGGGTGGAACTTCTTTAATTAATGCAAATGTATCCCTAAGGGCGGAAAATCGGGTATTTGAGGATGAATGCTGGTCTGAAGAGTTACGCAAAGATATTAATACTTTACTTGCTGATGGCTATAAGCGAGCAGAAGAGATGCTCAAACCCACTCCTTACCCTGAAAGTTTTCCCAAGTTAGCCAAATTAGCAGCACTGGAAAAGTCCGCCAAATATTTAAATCAAGATTTCTATCGTCCCCCAATCAACGTTAATTTTCAAGAACGAACAAATCATGTAGGGGTGGAACAAAAACCCTGTAATCTTTGTGGAGACTGTGTAAGTGGCTGCAATCAAACTGCTAAAAACACTACTGCAATGAATTATCTGCCGGATGCAAAAAATCATGGTGCAGAGATTTACACTAAAGTATCCGTTAGTCATATTGAAAAGCAAGAAAACGGAAAGCAAAAAAGTCGCTGGTTAGTACATTATCAAATATTAGGTTCGGGACAAGAAAAATTTGATGCTCCCACCATGTTTATCAGTGCTGATATGGTAATTTTGGCTGCTGGAACTCTTGGTTCTACAGAAATTCTACTACGTTCGACTGCTAAGGGTCTAAATGTATCCAAAAAGTTAGGACATAGATTTAGCGGTAATGGGGATGTATTAGGATTTGGTTACAACAACGACCAAGAAATTAACGGAGTTGGTTACGGTACCCGATTACCTGAAGATATGGAACCCGTGGGACCCTGCATTACTGGCATTATTGACATCCGCAACCAATCCCGTTTAAATAACAGTATGGTAATTGAAGAAGGTTCTATACCTGGAGCCATTTCTCCTCTATTACCCAACACCTTTAGCACAGCAGCCAGATTATTAGGGGAAGACACTGACAATGGCTTTGTAGATTCAGTTAAAGAAACAACCCGCAAAATAGAAAGTTTAATTAAAGGTTCTTACACAGGTGCAGTCAAAAACACTCAGACATTTTTGGTGATGAGTCATGATGATGCTAAAGGAAAAATGCACCTGGAAGACGACAAATTAAGAATTGACTGGAAAGGTATTGGAGAACAACCCCATTTTCAACGCATAGACGACCGTATCGAACAAGCAACTCGTTGTCTGGGTGGTACCAAAATACCTAATCCTATGTGGAATAAACTCTTACAAAAAGACTTAATTACCGTACATCCCCTTGGTGGTTGTGCAATGGGAGATGACGCTCAAAGAGGTGTTGTTAACCACAAAGGACAAGTATTTTCAGGGACTGAAGGTACAGATACTCACCAAAGCTTATATGTCTGCGATGGTTCAGTCATACCCCGTTCTCTCGGAGTTAATCCCCTACTGACAATTTCAGCGATCGCAGAACGTTGTTGTTTTTTGATTGCTAAGGATAATGACTGGACTATTAATTACGATTTACCTTCTCGTCCCATGACTCAGACTGTAGAAACTCCTGTGAAACCCGGTATTCAGTTTACTGAAACTATGCGCGGTTATTTTTCTATGATGGAGAAAGACGATTATTATTTAGCAGTTCAGCAGGGAAAAAAAGATAACTCTCCTTTAGAATTTACCTTAACTATTAACTCCAATGATGTGGAGGAGATGTTAAGCAATCCTAACCATGCAGCGAATATCGTCGGTACAGTCAGCGCTCCCTGTTTATCTTCAGACCCATTAACAGTTATAAATGGTGATTTCCATCTCTTTGTGAAAAATCCTGATGATCAGGTGAATACTCGTCGTATGGTGTACTCTTTGAAAATGAGGGCGGAAAATGACAAAGTTTATAATCTGGAAGGATTTAAATTCATCCGCGATGATCGGGGTATTGATATTTGGTCAGATACTACTACTCTGTATATCAGCATTTACGAATGTAAAACCCACGAACGAGTTTTAGTAGGTAAGGGAATTCTCAAAATTGTCCCCCAGGACTTTTTACGTCAAATGACTACCATTCGAGTAACAGATGCAGAAAATACTAAACAGCGCTTGAAATTAATTGCTCGTTTTGGAAATTTCTTTGCTGGAGAACTATTTGATACTTACGGGGGAATCTTCGCTAAATCTACAGCATTTAACCCAGATGCACCACCGCGCAAACAACGTCAGTTAAGAGTGGGAGCACCCCAAGTACATTATTTTAACACCAGTGACAATCTGAGATTGCGTCTAACTCGCTATCAGGGTGGAAGCAAAGGACCTGTGATGTTAGTACATGGTTTTGGAGTATCAAGTCGCATTTTCTCTACAGATACCATCGATACTAATCTCTTAGAATATCTGTTTGCCCATGGTTACGATGTTTGGCTATTAGATTACCGCGCTAGTGTAGAATTAGCTATATCTAATAACCAGTCTACAGGGGATGATGTAGCTCTCAAAGATTATCCCGCAGCTGTAGATAAGGTCAGAGAAATCACCGGTGCTCATACTGTCCAGATGGTTGTTCACTGCTTCGGTTCTACTACCTTCTTCATGTCGATGTTGGCTGGACTCCAAGGAGTACGCTGTGCGGTTTCCTCGCAGATTGCAACCCATATGCGGGTACCTTTTATGACCCAGTTCAACTCCAAGTTACATTTACCTAATTTGTTACAAAATTTGGGAATAAATATATTTACAGCAGATGTAGAAACAGATGCTTCTTGGCTGAATAAACTTTTAGACAAAGTTTTAAAACTGTATCCCGTCAATGGAGGTAAAGCGGATATCAGTCCGGTTAGTCGTCGTATTTCCTTCCTTTACGGACAGCTTTACGAACTCGACCAGTTAAATAATGGAACTTATGATAATTTACATGAATTATTCGGTGTAGCTAATATGAGCGGTCTGAAACACCTAGCAATGCTGGTACGCAAAGGTCATTTAGTTACTGCTGATGGTAAGGAGAAATATATGAGTAACTTAGATAGATTAGCAATTCCCATTACCATCATTCACGGGGCTAAAAATAACTGTTGGCTACCTGAGAGTACAGAAATTACCTATAATCTGTTACAAGAGAAAAATGGTAAAAATTTATATAAGCGTCACCTGATTCCTAATTATGGACATATTGACTGTATTTTTGGGAAAAACGCCGTCAATGATGTTTACCCGTTAATTTTACAGCAATTAGAAGATACTTTGGATTGATAAGTTGGGCATATGTCAATATCCTTCGATTGAAAATTAATCAGGGAGCACAGAGGTTTGTAGTTGGTGGTTAAGAGCGATCGCGTTCACCATCAACTACACAATCATGAAAATGGCATTGCTGAATTGAAATATGAATTTGAATTTATATTTCTTATATTTACTAACCCCCTTAATCCCAATTTTGGGGGACTTTAAAATACATTTATCCCCCGAAATTGGGGGTTGGGGGGCTATTCATATTTTTAATCAACTACCAACTACAAAAATTTATCTATATCTTCTATCCCTAATGTTTCTTCTTATTTGACGACAACGATTTCTCCAAGTTCTTCCACGGGGACGCTCGTAACGACAAATTCTTTCAATCTCTCGTAAACGTCTAATTTCCTTTCTTCTTCTGCGTCTGTATCTTCTGTCGTCATATCTATCCCATCTTCTATCTTCACGTCTACGTCTTCTTATATCTCGTTCTCCATATCTATCCCAATCTCTATTTCTACGTCTTCTTATACCTCTTTCTTCATATCTATCCCATCTTCTATCTTCACGTCTTCTTACATTTACGTCCCGATATCTTCTATTTCTGGATCTTAATCTTTCTTCATCCCATTCTATTCTTTTATATTTTCTGGCAATAAGAATATCTTCGTTTTTATCTCCTCTTTGACTTGTTTCTAGCTCAATATTGATTTTATTGTAGCTATTCTCAAGGTTGTTACTAGAAAATTCTTCATTAGTTTTGAGAGCAGAAGCTGGTAGGGAAAAATTAGTAAAAATTAGTACTGTACCAGTAATAATGGTGGCTATTTTTCTATTCATGTGCTTCTTTAACCTAATTAAAATTAAACAATAATGAATGATAAATCCCAAAAATATTGAATTTGATAACTTCAAATATTACTTACAGAAAATATTACTGACAGATGCTTTCTGATAAATTCTATATGTAAAATAATTAAATTATTTAAAAGCTAACTATTGTTAATCTATATATCTATGGGAAAAATCTGTGACTAAACTCTGAGAGGGTATTTATTAAATAATTTTAAAGTAAGGGAGGCAAAAATATAAAATATTTACTATTGCTAGGTTTTGCTACCCTTCACTCAGCTTTGGACATAGTTAGAATTTTTTCTATCTAGTTATTCATTGGCACAATCGAATAAGTTTAGAGGACTTGTAAAAGTTTTTAAAAACACTGTAACTGCCTAAATATCAAGTTTGGAAATTAAATATACAGCCTTTTTCATCTGTGTGAGGTACAGTTCATATCGTTAAAAGGCAGAAGGCAGTAGGAAGTGTACCTCATTTAAATGCAATCTGCTGTAATTATTAGTTGAGACAAAAATACTCATACCTTTTATTTAAAGAGGATATCTGAATTAAATGAAAATACATCTCTCCTAAAATGCAAAAAAATACAAGATACTCTTCAATCTGATGTTAGTCAAAAGTTTAATCTAACTATCTGTTTAATCTAACTATCTGTTTAATTTAACTTTGATGAAAATTCAGAACATCTTTACAATGAATTAGTATAAACCAAGGTAATAGCACGCTAAAGTACTTTTTAATAGTAACTTATCTAGCCATTTGTCTTCCATGATTTTACTGAAAAAATAGACAATAGCCAAGAAAAATCAATAATACTTTAAAAAGAATGAACTTTATTTCCCAATTTTCGTCTATACTCTTTGGACTACTACTTATAATTACTCCATCGCAGTTAGCCAAAGCCTTATCCCTAGATACAATAACTCCTATAAAAACATCCATTAAACTATCAGCAAATCCAACATCCGAATCAACTAGTTTATTTAAGGAAGGACATAATAGCTATAAACAGGGAAATTTAAAAGCCGCTTTATTAGCTTTTGATGAAGCAATCCGTTTAAATCCTAAATTTATCCGAGCTTATATATTTCGCGGTATTATACATACTCAAATTCAAGAGTATGAAAGTGCAATCAAAGACTACACTCAAGCTATTACATTAGACCCCAAGGAAGCTTTTGCATATGGAGGTAGAGGTATAGCATGGAACGGACTTAAAGATTATAAAAATGCGATCGCTGATTTTACTCAAGCAATCAAAATCAACCCCCAAGTCGCTCAATTTTACAAATACCGCGGTACTGCTCATACAAAATTACAAGATTATCACAGAGCAGTTAATGACTTCACTCAGGCTATCAACATTAAACCTAGATACACTGAGGCTTATCTGGAAAGAGGTAATATTTATTACAAATTGAACAATCAAAAAAAGGCGATCGCTGACTATACTCAGGTTATTAAACTTGACCCCAAATACCCAAAAGCATATGCTAACCGTAGTGTCTCGTATGTCAAACTTAAAGAGTATCAAAATGCTGTTACAGACTGCAATCAGGCTTTAAATATCGACTCCAAAATTGTTGAGTGTCATTACAATAAGGGTCTTGCTTACCTAAATTTAGGAAAATATCAGCAGGCTGTTCAAGAATACAACCAAGCACTGAAATTTAATCCTAAATCTACCATAGCCTATCAAAATCGCGGTGTTGCGCGGACAATGCTAACTGATATCAAAGGTGGAATTAAAGACTTACAAACAGCAGCAGACTTCCTTAAAGAGCAAGGAAAAACTGAGAAATACCAAAAAATACTCCAAGTAATTGCAACTATCAAGCAAGAACATCAAAATCGATTTACTTCTTCATCAGTATCCAAAGCATATAACCTTTACTCCGAAGCTAAATCCAAATATCAAAAAGGAGATGTAAAAGCAGCTTTAGCAAAGTTAGATGAAGCAATTCGTCTAAATCCTAAATTTGCTTCAGCTTATAGAAATCGGGGTATCATCCGTGCATTATCAGGGAATAAACAAGCAGGAATTGATGACCTACAAAAAGCTGCCCAAATATATAAACAGCAGGGAAAGACAGATGAGTATAGCGAAGTTCTAGAAGCAATTAGGAGATTTCAACAACAGGTCAAACCTGTTCTTAGTTAGGGTATTAGTTAAGGTATTAGTTAAGAAAGTCTTTCAGTAATTTACTTATTATTTCAGGTCTTTCAAAATTAGGAAGGTGAGCAGTACCGAGTATTTCCTTTCTGTTAATTAACTCTGAGCAGCAGATATTGTATCAACAATCAATAAGGGTTATTCTAAAGACCTGCAAACCATTCATAACCTTGGTCTTCCCAGTAACCCTTATTCCGAGATAACTCACTCGTAAGAGTAACTTTCATTACCCATTTACTTTGCTTGTAACCAAGTTTAATTGGTGATGCTAGACGCAAAGGAGCACCATTTTCCACTGGTAGAGGTTCGCCATTTTTCTCATAAGCAAGTAAAGTCTGGGGATGAAGTGCGGATGCAATATCCCAGCTAGAGTAATAACCGTCTGCTGATTGTAGATAAACGTATTTCACGTCAGCAGACGGCTGTGCAAGGGCTATAATATCCCGTAAACCTACCCCTGCCCACTGGACGATAGCAGCCCAACCTTCGACGCATACATGGCGGATAATCATCGATTTGGTGGGTAAAGCATGAATTTCTGAAAGATTTAAATTTAAGGGGTTACTCACTTCCCCATCTACAATTAACCGGTATTTTTCAAGGTTAATAACTGGATTAAAACGAAACGAATTAACTATCAAAGCATCCGGTTGAATATCTGCGATAGAAAATTCTGGAACCGGGGTTTGAGATTTTTGTAATAAAGCTTCTATTTTCTGGTTTAGAGGTTCGGAAAGTTTTCCCACTGTTCCTTCAAATATGGGTATACCACAACTACTCAGAAGCAAACTGATACCGGAGAATCCAGAAATATTTAAAAAGGTATTTAAAAACCTCCGACGCGATATTTGATGTTTAGGAACTCTGATTAAATTCATTTTTTTACTTCTTGATTTTTAGTTTTTGATATTTAGTTTTTAGTTTTTGATTGTTGATTGCACCTGAACTTACCTATTGATAAAATATCTTGAATCTGTAGATGATAAAATCATATTAAAAATTATATTCAAATCATATATTTCGGAGGTTTCGCAACACTACATTTCTACAGAACTCTTAGTTACCAAAGCATAGAGTCTGTAAGTTCTGAACCTCCAGCTTTTCTACCCAACCAAAAGTGAATAATTACAAATAATATAACTAAAGGTACTGAAGAAAAATGAACTATCCTCAATGCTTGCCAGTCGCCAAAAGTATCGACAATAAAAGGAAATTGGGCGGGTTTATACATCCCTATACCTGTATATAAAGCAAGTAGTAAAATAGGAATAATTGAAGTATATATAATGCGATGCCAAGCATAAATTAATCGTTTAGAATTATGACTTCTTTGGATTGCATTTAAATCATTTTTACCCACAAAACGATGTTTCCAACGTCGGGTAATTAGAACATAAAGACCATACCAAAATAAGTTAAGAGAAAATAACCACATACCAGCAAAATGCCAATGTCTACCCCCTGCTAACCAACCTCCTAAGCCAAAAATTATAGGAAAATGTAAGCCCTCACGTCCACCAAAAACGGGATTAGCATTGTAAATTTGTAATCCACTGGTGAGCATAATAAATAAGCTGATAATATTTACCCAGTGGAAAATTTTTGCACCTGTAGCTTGTATGGGAAGCTTACGATTCTTTGGAGAGGATACCTCGGAGGTCATAATTTTCAAGATTTAACAGAATATATACTTATGATTATGATATCTATTTTTAATGATTTTTGAAATGAATTCCCCACTCATTTCCAATGAATTATCAATAAATCCTGTATAAGAAGAAACTCCCCAGATTATTTATAAGATGAGCGATCGCAATATCTCATAGGGGTTTACAAAGCGATGATACAATAGTTTCCCCGTGAGGCGATCGCTAATCTTGTGAGTGGATAATTAATTCCTAATCTACTACTGGATTATTCCTAGGGGAAAATTTAAGCTGAAGTGCTATGATATTCAGTTTTATCATAGGTACTAATAATACTTTCTCCTATTTCAAAGAAGCTTCCCTGCTGCTCTAATTTAGATAAGTGTAAATGGGGATATTTAGCAACTAATTCGTCTGCTGTCATCGTTGTGACCGGTATTTCTTGGGGTAGAGTCCCTTTAATACCAATATGTAATATTAAGGGATAAATTTTTTCTTGATGAATTTTTTCACTATATTTTTTCAGTTTAGCTTTCGCTTCTGTCATAGCTTTAACTAATTTTTCTTCATCAACGGATTGATGATCCTGTAGATTTTTTAAAAGTAAAAGTCGCTTCAGCTTTGATGCACGGACTTTTTGCAATAAGTTAATTGTTGTATGATGATTTTCTAATCCGAGAAAATCATCAAATAAATGCTGCATCAACTCATCTACCTTAGTGATTTTCATTCGAGGAGAGACTGATTTATGACCGCAAGTTACATTCTGTCTATAAATCATATCTAAGGTTGGCTTCGTATATATTTCTCCAGTTTCTATATCTATAAGTTGATACCTTCTCTGAAAAAATTTGTTCGCAGAATATAACTTAGATAAATTGAGAATATCTGTACTGCCAATATTAATTTTACAGCTTTGCTTTTCCTGAATATTTCCAGTCGCTAAAGCTGTTCCCATATCAAAATATTCTGTTGTAGTGGGGAAATTGATATATATATTGCCAGAAGTGTTGCCAGAAGTACTAACAGAAAGATAGTGTTGCTTTAATTCACTGATTTGCTCTGATGTAAACTTATCTGAAACTTGTTTTAAACAAGCACTTAAAATACTAATTAATATCTTGACGAACGCTAACTCAGTAAATAAACCTTGAATGCTCTCATATCTAATATTCTCAGGTAGTAAGGGTAAATCTTCTAAGCTGATAATATACTCGCTACGAAAGTCAAAATTATCAACAGATTTATTATTTTGCTGCAATACACCTTTCTTTCGCAACACCTCAAAAACAGCTTTGTTACTAATTTTCACAAACAAATGAGAAACGTTGATTTTACCTTCACTAACAATGGTATAATTATTAAATATATGCAAATTATTTAATAATACTCCTGCAGCTTCGCTCACCAAAGTCTGATTTTCTAAATCATGAAGCTGAGTTCTCCTACTCAAAAGCATATTAATAGTAGCAGTATTACTATTAATACTAAAGCCATTAATACCAACATATTCACTGCTATCTATATTTTTTGTATCCAACCCAGGTCTCGTTAGATTACCGCTATGGTCCCTAACACCTCTAACTCTTTTAATCCCCTGCCTTTGATAGCGATCGCGTAATTTACTGTAGTTAATAATTATGCTATGACGATAGTTGTCCAATAATTTCATCAGTTCCATAACTGAAATTTTTGATTGTTTTCTTAAAGAGGTTTTTCTAGAGTTTTGTTTCTTGTTCATATTCAAAAATTTCCATTTAATACTTTTAGAATTAACAAGTTAGAAATTTTACAATTTATAAATAGTGAATATATGCATTTATAAATCTGTAATTTGAATCTGTAATTTGAATATTGAAGACAATCTTGTTTTATATTATGTTTTATAATTATTGTATGTTTGCATATGAAAATATGGTGTATTACCTTTGCAGATAAATACATTAATACTCTGCAATATTTTTAAAAACACAGGTAACTGGATGAAGCTAGTTTTAGTTCTATAGTTTTAGTTCTATAGTTTTAGCTCTATAGTTCTATATATGTGATATTAAAGACAAGTATTCAAACTTTCTACCATGCCTTTATAGTACTCTAGTACTAGCAAGATGTCAAGCTAATAAATTTTTATTATTACCGAATCCTCAAATGTCATATCATATTAAGCTCAATAGCTTTAACACGAACCATAATTTGCAGTATAGGAGCTAATACACCCCAGGTAAATTATCAGTATCACCAACTACTTACTAGATACCGCAACAATGAAATTTTCAGCCGCTGACTTGATAAATGGATGCTGAGAGCGGTGCTGTGGTACCTTATCAGACACATAGTCAAAAAGTCTCATAATTGGGACAGTACCGTCTAATCGAGCTGCACCTCCACGCAGACCTTCTAACAAGTAATGAGTGAATAAACCATTATGCATATTTGGTAATTCCCAAGAAACCTCATCTGCTTTACATGAAGCAATGATGACTCGTCCTTCTTCTTCAGCTAAACGAGTAAATACCGTTTCTGACAAACCTCTTTTAACTCCAAATTCTACCTCCTTAGCCTCACCGACTCCACCAGAATGACAAGCATCTAGGAAAACCACTACCCGATTAGAACGAATAGAACGCAAAGCCTTTGTGAACTCTTCACTAGAAATACAGCTACTTTCCAAGTTGTTCAAATTGGCTTCTACAGGACATAAGTACTCACCTGGATTAAATCCACCAGCTTGCTGCATTCCATGACCTGAAAAGAAAATCACCACTGTATCATCAACTCTAGCAGAATGAGTCAACCAATTTAGCCCATTACTTATTGCAGCTTTAGTTGCTTCCTCATCTGTTAACAAGCGCATATTTTCAATATGATATCCATTTTCAGCTAAAGTATCGTGTGAATCTTTGGCATCAATTGTTGTCTTATTTAAAGGATTAATATATAAGTAATCAGCAATTCCAATCAAGAGTGCATAGCCATTTTTAATTCCTGATATCGTTTCATTCTGTGTTTGATTTACCGCACTATGTCCATAATTTTGTTGACGCTGCTTATTATTTAAAACTAAAACTTCCTCTACACTTTCAATAAAAGCTTTGTCCTGGGAAGCAAAATCTTCCTTAGAAAAACAATCATTTACCTTATATTCCTTCAGGAAATTACGAACATCTGAGACTGTTATTTTCCCACTTACTACGATGGTTGGTATCTTTAATTCATAAGCACGTTTAACTAAAAATTTACCAAAAGTATCTCCCTCTTTACTAAGACTAATATCTACAACTAATAAATTCCAAAAATTATCATTTTCAAGAGCTTTTCTAGCCTTATCATAATTCCCTACAATTTGAATTGGATTGTCTGGATACCCAGTATTCTTTAGAGCTACTTTCAGATAATCTTTTAAAATATCTTGCCAACTTGCTTCATCCTCAACGAGCAATATTTTAAAGGGTGCCATAGGTTGTCATGCTTATTATTTAAAGTATAGTAGAGAGAACCGCCACAGAATGGATATTCTCATTATTGCACTTGAAAAGCTGGAAGTAGCACGGTGAATTTTGTTCCTTGATTCAGAACGCTATTTACATTTAACTCTCCACCTATTCTTTCTACATAAATTCGCGTTAACCATAAACCCTCTCCATCATGTTCTGCTTTAGTGGTATAATTAATATCAAATATTTTATCTTGGTCTTGTAAAGCGATACCAACTCCACTATCTATTACTTGTACTACAATCCATCTTTCTTTTTCATGCTTCAATGTTGTTGCATTTATAGATAGTTCACCTCCATTAGGCATTGCATCAATGGCATTTTTGATCAGATTATAGAAAACGTCCACTAACTGTATTTCAGTCCCCATTACTTGGGGTAAATTCTTGGATATATTCAATTTTTGCTTAATGTTTGGTGGAATGCTAACTCGATTGTGGGCTTCGGTAATTATTTGAGATACATCAATAGAGGTAAAATCATCTGACAACCAGCTTTTGATACGACTCCTATCTTCTAGAGCTTTAGTTATTTCAGAACGAATTTTTTTGGCTAACTCTTGACTATATTCTTCTCCCCCATCGATAATCCTCTTTGCCCATACTTGAATTGCTCCCAAATGATTGTTTATTCGATGAACAGTTGAGCGAGCAACAAGATTAAGGGTTTGCATCTTCTTGGTAGCAATTTGTTGTTCGTTGTTCTTAGCATTTTGCAGAGCAATCACAACTTGGTTTGCAAGAGCTTCTAATCTCCGTTGGTCTCTTTTGTCAAAGGCATTAATAAGGGTACTTTCTACGTTCAATACCCCCAGTAGACCACGATCTTTATCTAGAAGTGGTACGCATAATTCAGACCTGATATTCTTAAAAAAAGGCTTATAGAGGGGTTCAAGTTGCACATCCGATATTAATTTGGACTGGCGATGATTCGCAACCCATCCGGTAATCCCCTCACCATGCTCTTGGACACTCAGACGATACCATTCTTCATTGATAGGTGCATCTTCAGGATATATTGCTTGAATGACCAGTTCTTGGGAGCTTAAATCAAGCAGACGGATTTGTCCAAACTCTGCTGCACTGACTTGAGCAACTTTTCGAGCAATTCGTTTCAATAATTCTTTTTGGTCTAGGGTAGCAATAATTTCTCGGTCTACTTCCTGGAGAACTTTCAACCATCGTTGATTCTTAATTGCGATCGCAGCGGAAGAGGCAAATATATCAATGATTTGCTTTTCGTTATCGGAAAAGACATGATGGTGTCGATAATTAATAAATAAAACACCAATTACTTCCTGTCCGACTCGTAGTAAAATTCCAGCTGTGGACTTTATTTTTTCGTCATTGATAAAATTCGATTCTTTAGATGAATTAAAAAATGACTCTTCAAGTATTCGCTCTGCATAGATATTCTCGTCCCTTTTTACTAATCGGAAGGGAATATGTTGCTCGGTAATTTCTTTATATTCTTTTTTGACTTTTAGCCGTCCTACAATTGCAGGTTGTCTGATAAATTCTCTATCAGATTCAATATATTCAAAAATTGTGACAATATCTGCACCTAGAATATTCAATGTATTCCAAGCGATATAACTTAGTAAGTTACCATCTTCAGGTGTTTCTGCAAGAGACTCGACAACTGAGTGAAGAATTTTTTGTTGACGAGTTTGGTTTTGCATATATTTATAAGTTGTCAAGTTCAAAAGCGCATAAGCTAAGCGATTTGCAAAGTATTGTCCTCGAGAGATTTCTTTACTTGTGAATTGATGTTTTTTTGTAAAAAATATGTAGAGAACCCCAATTAAATAATTGTCTTCTGAATCATTTTTGAGATTATTAATCAGCAAGGGGAATGCAGCTATTGCTTTAATTCCTTCCTGATAAGCTTTTGGATAAAAATCTTTTACACTGACATGACTTTTGCCTCTGTTAGGAATATATTTTGCCCTTTTTTCCACAATTGCAGATTTTCCCAATCCATCTCTAAGAGGTGGACATAGTTTTAAAAGACGCTTACCTAATGAACCTGAACAGGCTTCGTAAACATAGTCTCCTTGGAGTTTATCCTGTAAGAAGTATAATGTTATTGAATCTGCTTTGAAACTTTTTTTTACTTCTTTTGCTATCACCCCCAACCCATATGATAGTAATAATCGATTAATATCTAAGGACAATTTAGATGTTAATTGGTATAACTTTACAGCCTGTTGAACTTCAATATCTGCGTATTTATGATTATATCCAGCTTCTAAGGTTCCAATGACTTGTAGTTTTAAATCGGATATTTCGGGGGTAATTTTAATGACTCTTCTGCATCCATATTCATTTTTTATATCTAATTCAATTTCTTCACTCACAAATTCAAACCAATTATCATTAACTTTTCCATCTTCATCTTGAACAATAATAATTGGTGTAAATACTCTAACTAAATTCTCATGGTTATACTCTTTATACATCCATTCATTAAATCGCTTATCCCATCCAGATATAATTTCAGTACGACCGGTTTGAGCAATATCAGCATTAATATCCCGTAAATCAGGATCGGATTCCATATAATGTTTAGCTCTTCCATACCAAGAAGATGCCATTCCAGTCCCGTAAACTGTTTCAATAAAGTTATCTTCAGGACTGATTATTTGAATTGTCACAAAGTCAAAACCAAGCTGTGTCTGAATTTCGCAACAAATTCTGTCAAAAATATCTTCCTGATGTAGAAATTCAGCAGTCAATTCTTGATTGTGTCTTTCAGATAATTCACCAATAATCGTTTGTATCCACCAAGGTGTACTAAAAGTCATAAATGTTAAATATAATACTGATATTAATGACTACTAATTAAAATTCTCATACATTAATTCTGCTACAATTTCCACACTATGATTTCCACACTATTAGAGTATTTATCGGTCAATAAATAAATTATAACTATTTTGCAGGCTACTTAACCGCAGATAACACCATGATAAGACCCCTCATCACTCCAGTGAAGCTAAATATCTACGCTTACTAAATAGCTTATTCTTTGATTTATTGATGAGTATAAACTACAATAATAGAATCAATATATAATTCAAATAAAAATATATATTGACATATTGACCTAAATAATTAATCAAAATAACTTTTTCGATTGCCTCAAGTGAAAAAGCTTCAATAAGTAGCTATAAAATAATCTATAATTGCTGATAGCTGTTAACGGGAATTAAGATTAAGGCATCTGGAGCTAAGGTTTTTAAAAAGTAGCCCCATTTGAAATTTGAATATGAGAGCTTCACAAATGAAGCACGAATTGGTGCTGATAAAACCAAGATAGCTTAGACCAGCCATCCTAAAACCTCAAATTCCGATAAAACAGTGGGTCAATTCCTCAAAAGAACAATTAAAACCTTGGTAAGAAAATTCCCTGAGCAAGTTAATTTAAATCTTGGATATTAGACTCTACCTTCTTGTATAGTTGCTGATTGTTTTGTTTTCTAAAAATACTCGCAGCTGTCCGCAAATCTTGCAGAGCTTGTTTTTTTTGTTCCAAAGCAGCGTAAGCATTTCCTCGGTTATTGTAAGCTGCTGCAAAATTAGAATTGAGACGAATTGCTTGATTGTAATTCTCTATAGCTTTATCAAAATCTTTTTTGGCAGAATAAGCATTGCCTAAATTATTGTAAGCCACAGCATACTTGGAGTTAATGCGAATTGCTTGGTTATAATCTTCTATGGCTCTATTTTGGTTTCCCTTGCTCGCATAAGCATTGCCCCGGTTATTATAAGCTTCAGCATAGTTTTTTCTCAAACTAATAGCCCGGTCATAATCAGCGATCGCACTATCTTGTTCGTTGTCAGCAGCGCGGGCATTACCCCTGTTATTATACGCTTCAGCGTAGAAACTATTCAGACGAATTGCTTGATTGTAGTCAGCGATCGCTGCTTTTCTATTACCAGCATCGAAGTGAGCCAATCCTCGGCTATTATATGCTAGAGCATAATCAGGCTGGAGTTGAATTCCTTGACTGTAAGATGCGATCGCTCCTTGAAGGTCTCCTCTGAGGTGTTTATATTGTCCCTCAATGTAGTAATCTGAGGGTGTAGAGGGACTGGCTGTTGGACTAGCTGGTGGATTAACTCCGATTTCTGTAACTAGAACATCTTCTGATTTGCCACAAGCAATAACTGTACTTGCGACCAATACAGTCATCATACTAATAGCAAACTTGTTTCTAAATTTACTTATGGGGTTTTGATACGAATAGATTTTCATAAGTTAATATTAAATACAGTTTTGAATTTCATAAAGGAATATAATTTAGAATTTTTTGCAATTATTTTAGTAAATTTTTCCCAATGCTTAATTTTTTGCTTTTATATATGTTTACTTTTCAATAATCATAGGTAAAAAAGTAAGTGGGATAACATTTTTGGGAACATCCTCTAAAACTTCATCTAAAACTTAATATCTTAAATCAAATTTTTGGGTATATTTATTTAGTTATCTTTATATTTATAATTACTTCTATCCCTATAGCTATATTTTATTTTTACCACCAAATTATATTCTTGAAAAAAGAGATTTGAATAATTTCTGAATAATTTCTGAATATTTTCTGAATAATGCCTGAATATTACCTAAATATTTTCCTCAGAAAAATTTTTAGATAATAATAATATTTTTTAATGCTAAATACAATTGGTATATTTTAGATATTTAAAATTAGATACTTGGGCTTAAATAATTTATTTTAAAGACCTTTGAATTTATTTCTTTATTCTTCAGTACTTGCTTTTTTTGATACTATTTTTAGACTAGTAATTTTATCTATTTCTACTGGTAGTTTTTCTAATGTCCCCCCTAAATCTTTCCGTAATTTTTGGGTTATATTAACCGGAAAATCAAGATTTATTCCCAGTTTCTGTGTAACTTTTGCTAACTCCCCAAAAGCAACCTTCATAGTTGTTCTTTCAGAACTTTTTAACTCAATATCTGCTGTTTCTGAAACATTTTGTATTTGCATTGCTGACTTAATTCGCTCTTGCAAATGTTCAAATTCCGACTTAAGTAACCTTAAATCCTCTTCAAGTTCGGTATATCGACTCCCCAAATAAACTAAATCTTCCTTTTTCGGGTCTGATACAACTTGTTTTTGTATCTCTAATAACTGCAAATGAACTTGAGCAAGATAAATACAATCTAAGTAAGCATACTCAACTTGTTCCTCACTTAAAGGACGTATCCCCCAATCACTACCTTGCTGTTCTTTATCTATATTTTGAAACTGACAAAGTTCGGTTGCTAAAGTTTTCAACTGATAATTAGGTAATGGCAAAATATAGTAAGGAATACTCTTAGCTAATTCCAATGTACAGGTGACATTCTTAACCTTTTTCCCACCCAAAAATCTCAGGTCATATTTAGCATTATGGAACACCTTCTCCACTGCGGAATTTACCATCACTTGCTCAACAAACTCATCCACAATGTCTGGTTGTTCCAAAACATCAAAAATAAAAGACCTTTCACCACTCATATCATGAGCATCATCTAGAATCTGAATTAAAGATAACCTGGGTTTACGGCTTTTATAGTCCGCAACCTCCGTATCAATCCATAAAGTCTTAGCGTTACTAAATTCTACAAGTAGAGAACTAATATCCGTCGCTGATGTCAAATATGGCATTATTTAAAGCGAATTGAGCAGGACATTGTGTAGTTATTCACAGTGTTTTACGTTAACATTTTTTCACTGTGTAACTGGAGTCCCTAAAGATACCAATAACTTTTTTTGTGGTGATGTTCTTTATTTTGTTAGAAATATAGGAATCCTATTGATTAGAGAATTAAGCCTATAGTTTTTAAAAACACTTACCACAAAAGACACTTACAGAATTTATGTGTAATGAAAAAATCAGAATGTATTGATATTTGTAGATAATACAGTATAAAAATACAAGATTTTATTTTATAGGATTTAGTTAAGAATAATTATAGGTTGGGTAGAGGGATGACATATAGGTGTCTGTTAGAAGCGATAACCCTAAGAGGATTGCGCAGAGCGATCGCATGACCCAACTTTCCTATTGACTGTATGTCTACTAATATACATTCCTAAATCAAATTTGATAAATCAGATTGAGTAAAAATGTAGCGGATTTCAAGCTAAAGAACCTCAGTTCGGGTTAAGAAATTAATTCTGCTTTTAGTGACTGATAAATCGCTCAAACAACATAATCACGTTTATAGACACTAAAATCAAGCAAAGATATAACAAGGGTTTCAGCTTATTCCGAACTCAGGTTAAAGAGATAATATAACTCCAAGATTTAGGTACAGCGATGACACATGGGTTTCTGCAATGTTTTCTTTTTATTCAGGAAAATCAATAATTATTTTTCAATTCTCACCAAGAGCTTGAAAACACTCTATTAAGGTAAAAATTTGAATATCTTCTTGATTTTCTAATTGCTTTCCTATCCTCTGCAAAGCACTTCTAGAAATATCAAGGTTTGTTCCTAAATTATTTTCTGTAGCTTCCAAATATTCTTACAGTTCTAGAAGATTTATATGAAGTAACATAAGTTGAGCACAATTTTTATTTTTTACTCTTCTTTCAGGTATTATTCTCTTCCTCAATTCCCTGAAAGGCTTCGTTTTCATATTAATTTCACTACAACTTTATTTTGAAATATTTTTTAAAAACACTTGCATAATCACGTGTAATTTTAAAAATCAAAATACATTGGTACTGAGAACAATACAACACACTATAAGAAGAATAACCTCATCTTCTATATTCAGCCCGAAATTTTATATTAAAAATTATAGAATCAAAGGAAAACTTTTCCTATACCTCCAATTCTATAACGACTGTCAAAAAATTAGTCCCCTTGCGGGGAAAAATGGCGGAACAAAAATAAATCAATGTTCAAAATCGCCATACCAGAGAAGTGTTTCAATCCCCTTACGGGGAAAATAATATTAAATTACTTTGCTGAAATCATTTCTCTGATGGAAAAATTATAGATTAAAGAATTACAAAAGTAAAGATTATTCCAATTCGTATGAATGAAATTTTTATTTTTTACATCTTCGTATGATTAGAGTAACTAAGAAATCAGGTAAAGACATAATCCTTTCTAATTGAGTCTTTACCTGCATCAATGTGATTTATTTAACAAAGAATAAATCAACTTTATTATTTTTAAGACTTAGCAAAAAGGCATTTTTTTCTAGGTAGAGTGTATGACACTTAGTAAGATTATGAATGCAATCATAAAGTTTCTGGTGTCACGTACCAACCTACTATTGTGAGATTTGCGTAAGTCCTGAATTGCTTAAATTAGACTCCCTAGATTTAGAGAATAGCAGAAAACAAATTATTCAAAAAGTGGAATAGATCGATTTGTTTTCTCCCTTGTTCCCTTGCAAGGAAAGTTTCCCTATATCTATAAGCATTGGATATTTTTTACTTAGAAGTCCCTTATCTAAATCAGAACTTGCCTGAAAGTTATATATGATAATTATTGGTGGCGAACTATCTAAGATAATTTGCTCTTCATTTGGCTGAATTTTCTGCCATAGTCCAAAAGAGTTGTTTGCGATCGCAAAACCAGCAGCTATATAAGGTATCCGTTTTATAAAAACTTTTAAGTTTGTAGAGCTTGTAGATGTTGCTCTATCAGTACTTGAGTCAATATTTCCTGAAAAAACTAAACCCTTTAAATAACTAAAAAGGGACTTAGAATCTTTGAAATTCTTCATTATTCACTTCCTTTAACTTAAAAAACTTCTCTAGGTGGCACTAACATCATGATCGGCTTAACATTTACACTCACGAACGTAGCTACAACTGACTTTTGCCTAGAACTATCGCTCGCCGAAAGTGTTTTAGTATGAAATATTGATAATCATATAGATTTTGTGGTTGTATTTTTTGACTAAATCCTAAGTCAACAATACGTCTCTATGGATTTACACAGTGACTAATGATGAAGGATTTCATTGAATGTCAAATCAAAAAACTATCTACACTTCAGCCGGTATGACATTTTGAACATTAATTTTTGAACTTTAATTTTTGAAATTTGATCACATAATCTATACTCCTTATAGTTTCTATCTAATCTTACTTAATTATAAATCGAATATAGTTATTATTATACACAGTAGTTATTTAAATCTCTATATAATTTTGGGTAACTAGCTATACATTTACCTAAAAGCTTTTGAAACTCTCAGAAAGTTATTAGAAGCAAGGAATAGCTATTTTACAGAAGAATTGGTTACATTTTTTAAACTTCACAATACTTTACACTTTTCACACTCCCATCATCTTTAAGACCGGTAATCTTAACCTTTACTATTTGTCCTTCTTCTAAACTCTTTGCTTTCTTTGGTTCTTTCTGGGTAAGTTTAATAGTTCCCAATATTTCATAAGTTACTTTATTACCTTTTATCCCCACGACTTTCCCATCTAGAACTTGGTCAATTGCAAAACTTTGAGCTTCCATAATTTCCGCAATTTCTGCTTGACGTTCGGAAAGTATGGGAATATCTGCTGATGTTAAGGGTATTTCATCGATGGAAGTTGTTTTGTAATAGCGCATTAAACGCGCTGACCACCCTAATATATGAAGGATGGTTTCAGGTTTGGATTGATTTTGCAGATATTTTTTGCAGACTTTCTCGATACTATGGTAGTAATCGCTGGTTCTTTTACTGTGTCCGATTAGTTTACCGTTATTTGCAAGGGTTTTGAGATAGGTGAAAAAGTTGGGGACTGGATTGGGTTTATCGACTGTGGAGCGTAGATATGATATTACTTTCCCTAGTTCGTTAACATCGGTTTCATCTTGAACTAGTTCAATCGCGATATTATGAGCAATTTGGGATTGATTGACACTGAGATTAACGGTGAGATTTTCTATGGTCTGCATTAAGTTGTTGTATATCTAATTCGTATAATATTTAGTTCAAGAGTGGAACCTCAAACTATATTAACTTTCGACTTTTGACTTTTGACTTTTGACTTTTGACTTGCTGTTGTGCATTTTAAATGCACAACAGCTTAGTACATTCCTTGGGGTGGTTGTCTATCTGTTGGGTAATGTAATACTTCTGCGAGTTGTTGTAATTGTGGTGTTTGGATAAGGTTTGAATGTGCGGTTTGAATATGTTTAAGGATGAACTGTTTGAGTTTATCTTTGCTTAAATCTATAGTCGGGGGAATGTAGGATGAGTAACGCGATCGCATTTGTTCTGGGTTTTCTAAAACTACTGCTTTACTAATATTGACGGTCATGGTTCCCATACCGATGGGTTTACCACCACCGACTTTTAGGGCAATGGGATGTTTGGGGTCTTGTCCTAGTACAATAAAGAGGGTTCCTAGTTCTTCTGATTTTAGGTTTTTGAATTGTATTTTAGTGGTAAAGGTATATTCTTGGGCTGCTTGTTGGACTGGAATTCCTTGATTTTGACCTTTTTCTATTGCTTTTACTGTGTGATAATAAAATTTACGTCCTGCTACTTTCCCTCTTTGATAATATGCTTTACGTTGAGGACGAGGACTATATAAGGAAGGCATAAATCCGGTATTAAATGCAGAACTTTCACATTTTGCATCATTAAATTCTATCAATCCTTGCCAGTCCATTGCACCAAAGACTCTACTTGCTGGACACAGTTTTTCTTTACTTTTACAAGGTAAGCGTTCTGGAGGTATTTTATCTTTATATTTACCTGTCACAACTGCTAAGGTGCTATTGGTAATCGCTTCGTAGACGGAACGAATACAACCTTTAAGAGAACTTCCTTGAATTAGTAATTGTTTTTGGGTTCCCTGTACCATTGTTTTTATTAGGGAGACTTTACTTCCAATATCGGAACCCATCGCTACTATACCTGTGGAAACGTGTAGAGAGGTTTTTACTGTCAGGGTAAGATACAAGGTTCCATGTAAAAGGTTTTTTTCGTATTTGTGATGACCTACAGGAGCTTTTTGTATGGGACGTTCTTTGGGGAAGGTGACGAAGTTATAGGGTTTTGGTATGAGTGATTCATTATCAGGTTTTTGTGTTCTTGATGGGGGTGTTATGGTCATGTCGCTTTGCTCCAAATTCAAGGTTCAAAATTCACAGTTTAAAATTCAAAGTTCAAAAATCAAGGTTCAAAATTCAAGGTTCACAATTCGCGGTTTAAAATTCAAACTTCAAAATTAATCATTACTAATTATTAATATAAATAAATAATATATTTTGTTTATAACCTCTTATTTTTACTTATATTAATTTACGGTTAAGGCGATAAAATGAATTGTGTCGGTTTCTTTATCTTGAAAGTATCTTTGTCCAATAGAAATATCTTCGGGTCTAATCTCTTGGTTATCTAAACCTTTAAATGTAAATCCTTTGGGGAATTGTGTAGGGAATCTTGTGGGTAGATTTGGTTGGTTATTATCACGATTATAAAAGTAAGCTTTGAAATCAGATGTTTTCCATTTACCAGGTATACTTTCAAAACCTTGTAAATCTAAATCGGACTCACTTAAAACACTTAAAACTAAGACATCATAACCAGACTTACGTTTCTTCCAACGCAGTTCGTAATTAGCATTGAACATCTGTCCTTCGGGTGTAGGGAAAGTATCCGGTAACTTCCTGATGATACCGCTAACATCGTGAGGCGATCGCAAAAAATAGTAGGTCTCTTCTTCTCCTAATTCTTCTTGTTCTAAGTTCTCTTTGGTAATTCCTTTTTTTTCTGATTTTTTATATTTTAATTTTTCGAGTAATTCTTTGAGTTCTTCTTCTTCTACAGACTCCTTAGAGTAAACATATCCTTGATTCATACTTTTACTCCTTTTAAGTTACTACTAAAGCTTGATTCCAAGAATTAACGGCTTTTAGAAATAAATCTTTGACACCATTCTCTTCATTTCCTTCCCACTTCATTTGGACTCCAAAACCCAAGTCCATTTCTTCAGCACGAATTGGAGTTATTTGTCGATCCAGTTTTAGGAAACCATATTTTACAGCTTCGTCAGTTGATAGGAATTCTCCTGCACCGAGGAGTAAATTAACATCCCATTCCCCAGGATTTCCCAACTGTTTGATTTTGCGATTATTCTGAGAATCTTGACTTAAAATACATCCCGGATACTGTACCTTTGCACAATTATATTTAACTGAAACTGTCCCCAAACCACGAGATTTTGCAAAACCCAAACCGAACCAACCGTCATTCAAATCCCGTAATACTAACCCGATTAAAGCTAACTGAGCTAAAGTAAAGTTTTTTAAATGTAGTTTAGTTTTAAATTCTCCCCCGGTACAAACTTGATAATTGAATGGACCTACCGCAACGGAACCAAATACTCTATCAATAGCTACACCATTACGTTCTTCTAATCTGATTTTTTTGGGGTCAACAGGATAAGCATCTTCAACTCGAAAGCGACTCGCAATAGAAGTATTACCAAATATTTGGTCAGTGAAAGATGAATTCTTGTATATTTCCGGTGGAAGTAAATCTTTACCATTCTTATCTTTCAAATAATCATATTTATCATTTATAGGGTCATTTGCCCAGATAGTATTATTATTACTGTTACTATTTGATGGTTTGCGATCGCTTCCCACAGTACGAACAATTCTTTCCCCATGAGCGCGAATTGCACCCTTTAAACCGCTTCCTGGTAGATAAATAGACTTTCCTCCACCATAGTAAGTCTCTACAAATTCCATATCTGGTTTTGTAGGGTCTGCTCCTTCTTTACCAGATTTAATCAGGATGGGTCCATCTGGTATTAAGGTTAATTCGATGGTACAGTGATTAACAAATCTTTTGTGCATGATTATTTTTGTTTGTTTATTTAATTAATTATTATGTTGTGACAAGAGTATTAAGCTGTAATTCGCATTCTTGAAATATGTAATTAACAGCAGCGAATAAGTTATTAAGTTCTTGGATAGTATAAAAAGTAGTATTTCTAGTAAAAATATCTCTTTCGAGTTTACCAAACTGCCATCTATCGCCATTTGAGGTGATACCAAATATCGTTATTGGAGATTCATTATTTAATTTTTGTGCAGCTATCATTTCAGCTAAACATTGTGCCCAACCTCCTTCAAAATCGTCTTGCTTTGCTTCAACTAAAATAAAGTAAGGTTTATCAAATACAACTTTTCCCAGTGGAGAACGTTTTGCTAAAATATATTCGGGATAACCCGACAGTTTTTGGTCATAGTTTAAAGATTGATGACTCCACAACGTAAATTTACTACTGTAGCGCTTCCAAACTTCTTTTAAAACTGGGTAAATCAAGTTCTCACAAATAGCATATTCAGAGTTATTAACTACTCCTTCCCGCATTACTGTTTCTAAATCTTCTCGAAAGTAATCAGGAATATTAAAAGGTGCTTCGTTTATAAAGTTCGCTTCTGTATAAGTTACTTGATACTCTTTTAATACTTCACCTATAACTTTAAAATTACTGAAAGCCATTTTTATCTCCAAAATATCTAATTTGCTTCTGTTTCTATATTATTTTGCATCTTGACTTCTAGCTTAGTAATCAATGCTTTTGTCCAAATTGTTTTTAATTCTTTAGTTTTTTGCTCAGTTAGTGGTTCTAGAGAAGAATTATCTGATACTAATTTTTGTAGATAATCTAATAATTTTTTTGGATCATTTTCACTATCAAACCAAAGCATTTTCTCAATATCAAGTTTCACCACACCCAGACCGCGAGAAACTCCTCCACCCAAAGGTATTTGTTCGGTTTCAAACTGATGTAAACCAATCATTAATAAACCCAATTCCCATTCTTCAGAATTTTCTACAATTGCTTTAAAATCAAATTGAGTTCTGGCTGGTACAACTTGAAAATCATATAGTTTACCATCAGCAGCAGTTTCAGTATCTCGGTTAATGGATACACCGTCCCTCTCTTGATACTGTCCAAACCAAGTTTCTGGTATAACTGTTAAATCCCTAACTTGAAATTTACTAGCTATCCAAGGAGAACCAAACACAAGAGAAGCTAAATCCGTTTCAGCAATAATCTTTTGGGTAAGTTGAAAGTCATCAGGAAAGTCTTCTTTAAGCTGTTTCATTCTCTCAGATGTAATTGACCATTCAGCTTCTATTGCAGGGTTTGCAGCTAAATCTGGATTGATACCTCGAAGGAAACTTTCCAAACGCGATCGCAATGCTCCTTTAAAACTAGAACCGGGTATCAATGGTCTATTGAAAGCGTCTTTAATTACGGGTAAGTCTGAACCGATGGGTTCGCTGGAACGTCCTTGACTTATACGTAAAGCGGTTATGGTTGTCAGGGTTCCGGTTATTTCCAGTCGGTTTTTAAAAACTTCAAACATAGATTATTTATGATATTGATTATTTGCAGTAAAGGAATTCGTTATCCCAAGTAAGATAGTGGATTGAATCAAATATTGAATCAAATACTGAATCTAGTTGGAAACTGAAGAGGATTCCATTTTTGATTTTCTGGGATAACTAAATTAATTCCATCTTCGATAAACTTAACAACAATATTCTTCATGACTTGATAGTCACTATTGTTAATAGGTTGAAAACCATGTGCAAATAAAGAATTGTTACGCTTACTTAAAGCATTCTGTAACTGCTTGGAGTTTTTTTGATAAAGTTCTCCTAATGGCTCATTAGGTAACTTGCTTAATAACTCATAGCTATTAAGTAATCCTAACTTAATTTCTTTTTTAGAAGGCGATCGCTGTTGTTGGTATTCTGTTCGCAATGATTCTGGTAATTTTTCTAGTTCAACACTACCTGTTTTGATTTCGTATTCCTGTAGTAAACGTATTTGTGCTAATAATTCTAATGCACGGTAAAGTCTACCCACTGCATCATCGTAACGTTCTTGTGTAGCGCGTCGTTCTGCGTTTAATAATAGGTCTTGAACTATTTCATAACCATGAGATGGTATTTCTTCCTCTTTGGTTATTTTAAAATTATCATCAATTCTGCTACGACTATTAATAACTCGTTTCAAAGAGATGAAAAAGTCTTTAATTTCAGGACGTTTCTTTTCTGATTGTAATAAATCTAAAGCTTCTTGATGTTGAAATTTATCCCAAGTTTCAAATCCAGAGCAACAATAATATAAAGACTGGATTTTTTTCTTACTATCTGCGGGTAATTGCATAGAAGCAGATAATTGTTTTAGTTCTGCAACTGCGGCAGAATAATTATGTTGGTGTAAAAATAGTGGTAAAAATTGTTCGATTGTACGTTCTGCGATTAATGGTGAAACAGAAGCTTGTCCTGTCATTTCACCTCGTTCAACTTTAATAATATTTGTACGGTTGGCTGTAGTTAGATATAACTGCACTTTATAATCAAGAGAAGCCATAGCTAACCCTACAGACATACTTTTAGTTCCACCTGTATAATCAGCTATAATTTCAGCTTCGGGAGATTCTCTTTTAATAGTTTGAATAGTAGAAGAAGCTTTAATATAGCATTCTGATAAATCATCAGGTTCTTGAATTTCGACTAAGTCTCGGTCTTCTTGAAAACGTTCTCCTAAGTTTGCTTGTGTAGGAATATTAGGTAATCTTTCTATTACTTCTGTTCCACGACGAAATTCACAAGGATTACCTTTACCAATTACTTGAGGTTTGCTTCCTCTATCACCATCAGAACAAATAAAAACAACGCGTTCGGGTTGTAAAGTTTCAATTGCTGTCACAATAGGTTTATAAGAACCACCAACTGTCACTATTAATACTTTTGACATTAGATACTCCTACAATATTATTTACTAACTAGAACTATTTTTAGGAAATATATCAGGGTCTATTCCCATCACGTAAATATTTTAAATATCGCGCTCCATAACCTAGATAACGACGAATAAGTTCGAGCCAAATTGGTTTAAAATCAACTTGAGAACACTCTGCTATTTGTTGAGCACTTTGCTTAAGATTTCTATCGATATCATCAACAATCCTTTGCGCTAAAGAGTCTCTTCCTCTTCCCCATTTTCTCTCTCTACCAACTTGATAAAAGAGAAAGTTTTTGATGACTTCTGCACTATCTGTGGTGTCGGAGACTCGAACTAAATTACGAAATTGGGATTCTTCTAAGTCACCATACGTAGTGTTATCTAAAGCATCTTGAATCCAGATAACTACATCATCTTCAACTTGACGTATTGCTTTTTGTACCTGTAGTTCAGTGTATTGTTCTGTGGAAAAACTCATACTGCATCCTCCCTTAATATCAGATGAAAATCTTGACAGATTTTAACTTGACCAAACCCTTCACAGGTTTTTTCTCCAATTCCTTTTAATTCTAGTTCTGCGAATGCTTGATACCAATCATTTGGTTGGGTAGTACTAAATAAATAAACTCCACCTTTATTAGTTACCAGTTCTACATCTTTCATTAATCCCCAAGCAGAATTCCATCCGGAGCGGTAATCATAACTGCTATAAGCGACTTCTAATTTTAAAGATTCATCTTTAACACCTGTAAATTGCTTTAATATTGCTTCGGAAATAACTGTAGTACTGCGCCATTTTTCGGTTAAAATAGCATCAGATTGTAAGTTTAAAGTAAAATAAGTTATATCTGTATTTATAGAAGTTTTATTAGTTTTGTTTTGATTTATTTTACTTTGATTTTCTAATTCTATATTAGGATTACCAAATAATGAGTTCCATAATTTCCATCTCGTTTCTAATGTGGAGTTAAATTTATCAATTCTAAGTTTAATTTCAGATGTATAGTCTATAATTTCAGCTTTCATTTCAACTTTCCCCAAACCTCTGGAAGCTGAACCACCTAAACGAAAGGTTTGATTATTGATAAAGCATTTAAGTTTTTTCGCTAACTCTTCATTTTCAACTAATATTGAACTGCGATAAACTACATTTTCCCAACTTTTTGATTTTGTACTTTTAGAAAAGGATTCATTTAAAACTTCAATACTATAAAGAATGTTTTCCTCAGATGTAGCTCTTCTTCTATTGATTCCAACTCTAGTCAAGAAGCGAGTATTTACAGAATGACTATAGTATTTATCCTTTTTATCTTCCCTACCCTTACTATAAAATCCACTGTATGGTTCCACTCGTGGTTCTGTCCCATCTTCCAAAGACTTAGGGTCATTCGGGTCGTAAGCTAAATTAAAAGCTTCAGCACAAAAGTTATCAATTAAGGTGTCGAATACACCATTATTACTCGGTTTAAAACCAGATTCAATTTTAGAACTAACTGCTGTCGTTGGTAAAAATAAAACTTCTTCATTCTTAACTATTTTGAAAGTATCTTTATCAATCTTTGCAACACTAGGATAACCATTTCGGAAAATAGCTGGTTCTTCCCCCAAAAATAAAGCTTGAAAATCATCATTCTCCTCAATAACTTGATTATTATCCTGGGAAAACTCGTAGTGTTGTAAGATTTGAGATGCGATCGCACCACGAATTACGGTACCAGGAATATAGTTGAGAGCTTCACTTACTGAACCTCCTGGTTTTTGTCTCCCAATTGCTAAGGGTGATAATGCTGTTATGGTTAAATCGATTTTTTTCATGATGTTTGTTTCATGATGTTTATCTCATGATTTTTACTTGACCGTGTTTATTGGATAATATTTATCTGATAATGTTCATTTCATGATGGTTTTATTGGTAGAAGAGTTGACCAAATATCTAATTCATCGTTTTCTACTTTCGGAAGTTCTTTCCACTCCAACCAACCCAGTCCGGTGGACTTACTTCCTCCTAAAGCGTGAATATGATGTAAACCAGCACTAATTAAAGCTTTAGTGTAAGGAGGAGAGTTTTTTAAAAGGTGAATTTCACCGGTGAATTCCAGTTGTGCGTTTACAGGAGAGGTTTCTAAAAAGTAAAGTTTATTTTCTTCTGCTGTTTTCCGGGTACGATTTATAGTTACACCAGGACGTAAAACTTCTGCTAAGTCTTCTGTTTCCAAAGGACAAATTAAATCATCTACGATGATACGAGAGGGTAAAATCGGGTTTCCAAATATTTGTGAAATCAGACAGTGATAACCTTTATAACCGGGTACTTGATAAACTTCTCTAAATCTAGGTTCTACCTGTTCTTCTGTCGGACAAAGTATTTCAGCACTAGGAGATGTAAAAATCTGCCAACCTAATCCTATGGCTATTTTTTCACATTCGTGACGTAATCTTCCTTTGAGTTGAGAAGCTGGAATTAAAAACTGTCCTTTTGCATTTCGGACAACTGGTTTATCAGCAAGAGACCCAGAGGAACCACCAGCACCTATACACAATGCAGTGTCAATGATAGCAGTTAAGGAAATGGTTTCAACAAAATTTTCAGTTAAGTCTGCAAGATTAATCATTAATTCACCTTTTATTCACTTTTGATTCACCTTTGATTCACCTTCTGTTCGGATATTTCTGTTTTTTCTTCATCTTGGTCAACTTCTTCATCCTGAATAAATGGATAAATATCTACTATCTCTCTCCAAATAGTTTCATAAGTTGTTTTTTTCTTCTTATTACTTCCTTCTTGTTGTTTTTCTTGTTCTTCTTGTTCTTCGTCTTTTTCCTTCAAAGACATCCAAGGTGCTAAATTACCCTTATTATTTTCATCCTTGGGTTTACACCAAGCTTCCTCAAAGTGAATTCTCAATAACTCCTGCTTCTTCTCATCTAACCTGACTCGGAAATAACGATAATTCAAAATAGTAGTATGTTTCCCTCGTTCGAGTAAACTACGAATTTGATAGATTTGCGATCGCGGAAATTTTGATTCTTTCAAAGCTTTGGCGGTATTTAAAAACCCTCCCAACTCATGTAAAGTGTAAGGAGCACCATAAAGCTTCAGTTTTATACCTTTGGTTCCAAACTTAGTTAAACCTTGATTGCGAAACTCTTTAATATCAGAGGAAATCATCGTCACAGATTTCAAACTCAGAAAATCAACAGTTCCCCCGTAATATTTGTTATTGTCCTTCTTCAAGTCTTTCGCTTTCTTTTTTGCTGATTTGAGTAATTGATTCGTCAGTTTTTCAGCATAATAAATTGGTGTTTCCTCAGCAGTTATCAATACACCTGTTGACATACTCAATTCACATTGTCCCGAACCTGAAATATTCTGGGGTTGATAACGATGTATTAACTCAGGGTTATATTTATCTTTAGTTCTATATCCTTCCCCTATCAGCAACTTTTCAAACTCTTCCCCAATAGTTTTTGCAATTAGTAAAGCTTTATCAGCAGGAACAATCAAAAATACATCATCACCACCAATAGTGATAATTTCAAAAGGATGAATCCAAGTTCCGTTACGATTTTTATTATCAGGGTCAGTAAGATTCTTTAATTGATGGGGATTTAAATGTTTTGCTAATGCGATGTAAACTGATTTTTCGGTAGCTTCAAATATATCTCGACTAAATTTCTGATACTCTGCTGGTATTTTAATATTCCTGATATAACCTCCCATATTATTACCATCAGCGTAAATATAAGCAACAAAACCTTTCCCAGCATTTCCAAGTTCTCTCAAACTTAATGCTTCTTTCGCTGAATCGTTGTTAATATAATATTTTTCTCTTAATTCCCTATTCTTTTCTGAACCGAGAAAATCTTCAAATTCAGCAACCCAACTTTTAATCTTAATACCTGTAGGTTGCCATTCTAAATTTATATTTTTAAACCATTGGGGTAACCTTTCCTGAAAAGCTTCCCTTTTAGCTATTTGTCCTACAATACGTTTCCGAATCAATGATTCTGAAATATGAGGACTATTAGGAAAACTATTAACTCGTGCGATCGCACTACGTTGATCGTTTTCATCTCTTCTTAAATAAGGATGAGTCTCAAACATCGGAGGATAGCGACGAGTCAGACGCTTGTGTGTATAATTTCCACTCCGACGTTGATTAAATTGAACTGCTAATTTTGTTGTTAATTCATTAAAACTTTTGCGTTTATAAAAGGTTTCTGCAATACTTTTTTCTAAAGTATCATCATTTGCTTTAACTTTACCAAAGTAAGCTTCTATTAAATGATGTTGATAGTTATCTCGATACTTATCTAACCAAAATGTCTCTTCAATATTGTCCCGTAGTAATCCAAACCTGATTTCGAGTAACTTAAAAGCATCTCCGACAGCACAAGAGTTTGCTGTTAAGGTCTCATGGGTATAACGTTTCTCAATTGCATTAGCTAAATCATCAACAAAAGCAGTAGGACAAAAAGCTAATATATTACCACCAGTAGAATAAACAATTAATTCTGGAATCAGTGCTTTTTTTAAATCTGGAAAATTGTCTTCCTCTTCCAGCCAATTTTCAATCGTAATAGATTTATCACCCTTTCCAAAAAAAGCGGGTAAATCCACCAAATTAATTCTATCTAAAAGTGCCGAAGCACCGCGAATATCAGTTAATTTAGCAGCTTCAAAAACATACTGTTTAACTTTAGTTACACCACCGTAAACTAAACCAATTTTGGAATTCCATAATTTAGGATACTTTTGGGTTAATTCCTTTAACTCATCTAATGTTTGTGGAAATTCCAGACTATATAATTCTTCAATTTCCTTAATAATTGAATTAAACTTCTGTGGTAATTCTCTATCTTCAATTAAAGCTTGACGGGTTTGCTTTAATAATTCCCGCTCATCAGCTTCTTTCCCCTGACCCCAAGCTAAACACCAAGCGATTCCTATTTTTATTTCTAGGTCATTTTTCTTAGAAATACTATTCATAAACTACGGGCATTAATATTGGTCTAAATCTTTATTTCTGGATTAGTTTCTTAGATTACAGTACTTTTCAATTAAAGTAATATAATATACCATTAAAAAATATACAAGTACTGTCATATGACATATCGCTGTTAATATTTTTTTAGTGTTCCGTACAAAATGGACTGTAAAAATTTATCTGTATTCAGCATTGATATAATACACCCCTACTGGAAAGCGCCTCTTCCAACAAGCTTTCAAAGTTATGTTCAAAACTTCTCTTATTCCTTTTGAATAATAGAATTGAGGAATCTCAATATCCTGAATAATTCACTTACTTTTCAGATTACTTAAATACTATCTTTGTATAATAAATTTGTTTGATTTGTTTTAAATGACAATCTAAGAATAGAAATAAAATATAAACCAAATATAAATTAAAAATTAATATATACTTCTTTTTTATATAATTTTACTTATCATTATCATAAAAAAAATATTAAATAAGATTATTTTTTTATAGATTTTTAATAGAAAAGAAAAAATTTTATCCCTGATAGAAATATATATTTCTTCAAAAAACTCTGACAATATTTACTTTTATACTTTTAAAAATTTAAAATTTAACAATCCTCTACTTAGTGCTGACACTAGTTTTTTACCCTTATAAAATAGAAAAGCGTCATTCTTTACAGAATTGACGTAACAAACTCTACAGGATTGCTTTTACCAGAATTTGTAACAATCAATATCTGTAGCAATATATGCCTTTGTAATATTTTATGAGTTCGCAGATTCGCTTTTTAATGTGTGCCCCTGACCACTACGATGTAGACTATGTGATTAACCCTTGGATGGAAGGGAATATTCATAAATCATCAAGCGATCGCGCAGTGGAACAGTGGCAAAAGTTACATCATGTCATCAAAGAACACGCGATAGTGGATTTAGTCACTCCTCATAAGGGTGTACCGGATATGGTGTTTACTGCTAATGCTGGTTTGGTACTGGGTAACACCGCAGTATTAAGTAGCTTTTTACATAAAGAACGTCAGGGAGAAGAACCATTTTTTAAACAGTGGTTTGAAGAAAATGGTTTTACAGTCCACGAGTTACCCAGAGATTTACCTTTCGAGGGAGCAGGAGATGCTTTACTAGATAGGGAAGGACGATGGTTATGGGCTGGATATGGTTTCCGTTCGGAGTTAGATTCCCATCCATACCTAGCTAAATGGTTGGATACTGAGGTACTATCTTTAAGACTAATAGATGAGCGTTTCTATCACTTAGATACCTGCTTCTGTCCCCTAGCAAACGGATATTTGCTGTACTATCCTGGTGCTTTTGACTCCTACTCCAATCGCTTAATTGAAATGCGAGTTACACCGGAAAAACGAATTGCAATTGAGGAAGCTGACGCAATCAACTTTGCTTGTAATGCAGTCAATATCGAACATATCGTTATCATGAACAAAGCTAGCGATACCCTCAAAGCTAGCTTAAAGAAAGTTGACTTTACCATTATTGAAACCCCCCTCACAGAATTCCTGAAAGCTGGTGGTGCAGCTAAATGCTTAACCCTGCGGGTAACAGAACCAATCCGAGAAGAAATTCACGCTAGCACCCATGTAGAAAGCCGTATAATTAGCTTACAGGGTCACTTACTAGACTCTGGTATTATCAACCGTGCCCTAGACTTAATTACCGATAACGGTGGTAGTTTCCAGGTACTCAAGTTTGACTTAGGAGAACAGCGACAAAGTACCTCTGCTGCGAATGTCAGAGTCACTGCACCCTCCCACGAAGTCATGGAAGGTATTCTCACCCATCTCATCGACTTGGGTGCTGTAAACTTACCCCAAGACGAGCAGGATGCAAAACTAGAACCAGTCACTCAAACTAGTGTTGCACCAGATGACTTTTATGTGACAACCATTTACCCCACAGAAGTTAGAATTAACGGTGAATGGGTAAAAGTCCAAAATCAGAGAATGGACGGCGCGATCGCAATTACCAAAACAGCTAGTGGTATAACTGCTAAATGTAAAATATTGCGGGATTTAGAAGTCGGTGAAGAGGTGGTTGTAGATATTCAAGGTATCCGTACCATCCGTAAAACCGAATCGAGGGAAAAACGCAATACAGAAGAATTTAGCTTCATGTCAGCAGGTGTCTCCAGCGAACGTCGTGTAGAACTTGTGGTTGAACAAGTTGCTTGGGAGCTACGTAAAATACGTGATGCCGGTGGTAAAGTTGTATTCACAGCCGGACCCGTAGTTATCCATACTGGTGGCGGTGAACATTTAAGTAAACTAATTCGAGAAGGATACGTCCAAGGACTCCTCGGGGGAAATGCGATCGCTGTCCACGACATCGAGCAATCCATCATGGGTACATCCCTGGGTGTTGATATGAAGCGCGGTATAGCCGTCCGTGGGGGACATCGTCATCACCTGAAAATTATTAATACAGTTCGTCGTTATGGCAGTATTGCTAAGACAGTAGAGGCGGGAATTATTACTAATGGGGTAATGTATGAATGTGTAAAAAACAACATACAATTTTGTTTAGCTGGTTCTATCCGAGATGATGGACCCTTACCAGACACTCAAATGGACTTAATTAAAGCTCAAACAGAATACGCAGAGTTAATCAAAGGAGCAGACATGATCATCATGCTCTCCACCATGTTGCACTCCATCGGTGTAGGTAACATGACACCTTCTGGAGTAAAAATGGTCTGCGTAGATATTAACCCCGCAGTCGTCACCAAATTAAGCGATCGCGGTTCTGTGGAATCTGTTGGTGTTGTTACTGATGTAGGTTTATTCCTCAGCTTGTTAGTCCAGCAATTAGAAAAATTGACTAGTCCCTATCAGTTAGCTGGTAATTCGTAATAGTGGCTTGTGACTTGTAACTTGTAACTGGTAACTTGTAACTAGTGAGTTGTAACTAATAACTTGCAGATTTATCTACGATTTGTTTAGATAAATTATCATCATTATCATCAAAATAGACAGAATTCAGAATCATTTTATGAAAGTGGGTTTTTCCCACTTTTTTTATTTTTATTATTTTGATTAAGTAAGTAAAAAAATATTTGCCCTTTTTAAAAACTAAATTAATGAACCTCAAATCCTTGTGATTGATTCATTATATGAAGCTTCAGAACATAATGACATAGTGTAATTTATTTGCTTGAAGTACTTATTTTGATTATTTTTATTACTAAGATTGATTTCCTGTAGAAATCTGGAATTCAATTAAGTATTTGTAGGGTATTTTAGTTTATCTCTACTACTCTTGGATATTAAAAGATTAGTATAGATAAACTAGAAAATCTAAAATTAACGATAAAAATTATATCTAAAAAATTATGTCTAAAAAAATCACAAAAATATCGCTAATATCATTACTAGTATTGATTATCCCATCAGCGATCGCAATAATTATAATAACTTTAATTACCTTACTTCTCACATATAGAGAACCAGAATTTACAAGAAGTAGCTCCCCTTCCAATAAATATTATATTACTCTCCACGGAAGCGGAGGTCTCATAGGTAGTTCCAGCAGAATAGAAGCGTATCAAAATATCAATAAACAAGCATCAACACAAAATCAAAAAAACGAAAAATTAATTTTAAAAACAACCCTCCGCAACGATGGGAAAAACCCAAGCAGTGGAGATGCATCCTTCAAATGGATAAATGACAACCAAGTTTTTCTGAAATTAGATGCAGAAGAACAAGAATCCGAATGTTTTCAAATTCAACTCGGGGAAAAGCCAAAATATCAGCAAATAAATTGCTCTCAAGTCAAATTCTCAACTCTCTTCCAGGAAATAACAGGAAGTAGGGAGAAGAGAAAATAATAATAAGTGCTTTTCAAGGATTACAGTACATACACTGTCCCGGATCAGCAGACTTTCTACCATCCACAAATGATTTTTCTTGAGTAAAACCACATTTTTGACATTGATATACTACAGTCTTAGTTAAGGGAGTAGGTAAACCACAAAGTTCGCAAGGTAATCCTGGAATTCTACGAGTAATATCAAAGCCTGGAAATGAACATTTAGGGCAAAGACTATTAATTTTTTTGACCAGATTATGGGTTGCTTTAGCAATATTTTTCATCCGAGTTGGATTATACATTGCTCGCATATCCGTTTCTACATGAGCTTTTCGGGCTGGTGATTCTGATACAACAAAATTAACAGATTCTACTAGCTTTTCTTCTGTAACAATTCCCTTAAATACATTATCCCTATCCTTTGGTGATTCCTCACACATCACAACTAAACCATGTTTTGGAAAACCAACTTTTTTGGCAAACTTTAATGCTTGCTCTGCATTATCAACTACAAGATGACTATGATTAGTTTCTGTAGAAATTTCTTCACCAATAATTTCTATATCTTGCTCTTTATCTATCAAAATGACAATTTCTCTATTACTTGAAATATAGGGCAAAATAGGATGTGGCGCAAAACTACCTTCACTAGCAATAGCAATATTCTCACCTGTAACATCTAAAGCTTTTTCCGCTTTGAATCTAACAGCTTCTATTTGATTTCCTGGTCTGGGAGTTTCTCTGGTAAACGTACCAAAAATATCTGTATCAAAATCAGGTGGTACCACAACTCTTAGACCTAATTCCTGTTCAAAAATAGGAGCAATTACTCTCTCTTTTTGATGCATGGTAGCCAAAATTGCAACCCGATTATTAAATGATGCTTCCCTAATCATTTTTTACCCTTTATTTTGTATCTGATTTTCAATCAGACAAAAATCTGAAATTCTTTATTCATAGGACTTACGCAATCGTAACGGAAAATAAGGCTTTGCGATTACTAGTCTGACGATAACCCTTTCAGGGAACGCTTCGCTCGTAATGACGTAAATACGTAGTTAGTGCGTAAGTCCTGATTCATAAATTAAAGACTAATTAATTATTTCATAGACTCGGTTGATTATTTTTTATTTGGAAGTCCCTAAGTTCCCAGTTAGAATCTGAGAACTTAGTCAAAACACTCAAAACCCTAATGTGAAGCTAAAAACGATTCTTACGCAGCTACAGCTTCCTCATAAGGGACAAATATCTTTTTTTGAGCACCGCAAATCGGACATACCCAATCATCAGGAATATCCTCAAAAGCAGTTCCCGCAGCAATTCCAGAATCAGGATCTCCAACTGTTGGATCGTAGATCATCGAGCATTGACGACAAATCCATTTCTGGGTCGCAGGGTTATCACTTTTAGTTTTCGGTGCTGGAGATTTACCATTCAAACCTTCAAGTGCTTCTGTATACTGACGAGCATGATGATTTTCAACACTAGTGAGCAAACCAAAATTATGCGCTGCTTTACGGAAAATCTCAGCGTGTTCTTCTGATTCTTGTGTTTGAGACTCAAACTCTTCTACCGCTTTTTCATCTTTGTCTTGACGAGCTTGTTCGGTAAAACCAGGGTACATTACCTGATACTCATAAGTCTCCCCTTCAATAGCCAATTCTAAGCAGCGAGTGGCTATTTTTTGCTTTTCTTCTTCACTTAAAGATGAAACATCATCTACCACCAATTCTGGATGCATTAAACGGAAGTGAGCAAAAGCATGTTCTGTCTCCTGATTTGCAGTGTCCTTGAAAAGCTTAGATAAGTCACTCATTCCCAATTTGCGAGTAACTTCTGCAAAGAATAAGTACTTACGATTAGCCATTGACTCACCACCAAAAGCATCTTCCAGGTTTTTAGCAGTGTTAGAATTCGACAAATCCATAATGTCTCCTCTCAATCAGTCTCTCAAAAATGTTCAGGTGTCAACAACTCTTTAAAAATAAAGTCGTTATAACTACAGCTTCATGACAACACTCATACTAGTTATGACTTTTTATAAGTATAAAATTGTAATGAAGCATTAATTCAAACAAGACTTTCTCTTGCTTGGGTTTCGACAGTAAACATTAGAGCAATTGCAGAGTAGGTAATGTACACCCTCAACTTATTTACAAAATTATTTACAAAATTTTATGTCTAATTTTAAAACAAGCAAAATAATATTTGAGACAATATTTTAGATGCCTTCCTGATAAACCCACACAAATTCTTCATTTGATCTTGGACGGCTGTTATTCTTCTGATTCTCCTGATGAGTCTACAGTATAGATTTTACAATAGGGGAATAATGATAAATAAAATTAGAAGAGTTGGAAATACCTTAAGCAGTTGTATAAGTTTTTATATATATTCCTACAAATAGATGCTTAATTACCAAAATTCAGATCAGACAAATCCTTTAATAATTGATTTTACGCAAAAAGATGCTTTGAAAAAAATACTTCCCCAACCAGCAGTGTTGAATAGTTATGGTTCTGGGTGGAAAGATATTCACTTCGAGTATCACAATCAGCCAAGCTATGACACCCCAGAACATCGACCCACAATGCACAGTATAAGTGTATGTCTGAATCATAATTTCTCACAAAGATGGTTAGACGGAAAATCTCAGCAGGAAAATATTGCACCAGGAGCTACGGTTATTATTCCTGCTGGAGTTCTACATCGTTCTGCGTGGGAAAAACAAGCTCAGTTTCTGGTTATGGCTGTTGAACCTCTATTTTTAGAACGTTTAGCCCAAGAAATTAATGCATCGGATAATATTGAACTAATACCCCATTTTGCCATATCTGAAGACCCGTTAATAAAGGGTATAGGTCTATCTTTCAAAGAAAAGCTAGAATCAGGTGAACTTAATAATAATTTTTACATAGAGCAACTGACTACAACGTTAGCTCTACATTTACTAGATAAATATTGTGTTAACAAACTGCAAGTATCAAGCTGTATTGATGGATTAACTAAGACTCAGTTGAAAATAGTAATTGAATATGTTCATGAAAATTTTCACCAAGACATAAGCCTATCAGAAATTGCTCATACCTTAGAGATGAGTCGTTATCATTTCTCTCGATTATTTAAAAAATCAATGGGAATAAGTCCTTATCAATACGTCATGCAGCAAAGAATAGAAAAAGTCAAAAAACTGTTAAACAATAAAGAAAATTCATTAACTATTGCAGAAATTGCGCTCAAATGTGGTTTTGCGAATCAAAGTCATTTGACTAAATACTTTCGTCAGATTACAGGAATTACTCCTAAAGTTTATCAACAGCATTAAATAGTGGAGGTTATTCGTCAAATCATAGGTTTTTTCTTTTACCCAAACTCTTATTTTCAATATATGATTCTATGTATAATAATAGTCATAATAGCTGAATTATCAATTTTTCTGAGTCTTAAGGGAACAGTAAGAAATAAATTATCCCTTTGGCTAAAAAAATCTCAAATTTTTCTCTAATCTACGATAATACTAATACTTTGTGGGTACAAGGAGTACAGCATAGCTAACAACTCCGAAAGCTTTCCTACTATGGAAGAAACAAAGCCGGATGGGTTATTTTATTTTTTGTAAATCCTTAAGTTTTCTGATTATCTGATTTAAATCGACCTTCCAAAAATCCTCTTTGCCTAAGATGCTTTGTCATTCGACCGCTTACACGTTTTCTCCACATACGAAAACTAGATGCTTTCATTTCACTGCGCATAATAGCAATTACATCTTTTTCTTGAAGACCATACTGAATTTCAATCGCTTCAAATGGCGTTCTATCCTCCCAAGCCATCTCTACAACTCTATCAATTACTTCTTGACTTAACTTTGGTCTTTTTTCCATAATGATTTTTCCATAATTAAAATAAATTGCAAATTATTTAAATTATTTACAAATTTTTATCTCAAGTTTATAGTTCAAATCTCTAACCTAGTAGAATGCGGCGGTATAAGCAAGTAGAAAGTTCAAAAGAAATAAAATACTTACGGTATAAAAATTTTATTCCTTAAAAACTTTACCGCAATATATTTAGAAATCACCTATAGCCGCACTAGCCAAGTAACTAAGTTAGAGAAAATAAGTTAGAGAAAAGCAAAAAAAACTGTGAAAGAGAAGAATAATATTTTAAACTTACTAGTAATGTTTCCAAAACCTATTTTGTAGTAAATATGTTTATGGAAATATCTAACTTTTGGGAGATGTGCTAAATATCCCAGACCACTGAATTTTCTTTAAATTTTCCCGACGATAAGAAAAGAAGTACTCTGGTGTTTGATAAGTACAGTAGGGCGCGATCGCAATTTGTTCGGGACTAATTCCCATTTGCTCCATTTGCAGCGCATTGACTCGTCGCACATCAATACGAAATTTTCCTGGTTCGGAGTCCATCCCTAATGGTGAATCCGGAATTTCCCTTAAATTATCGATAATATCTTCTTCTTTTAAACCAGTAACAATACTAGCGCCAATCTCTGCTGCCACATCCGTCGAAACCTGATATACTTTACCATCAATGGCAGGACCCATAGCTATTTGTAGATTTGGGATTTGACTACCCATCTCCTGCAAACGAGCGATCGCAACCGGCACAATCTTTTTAGCAGTACCCCTCCAACCTGCATGAACAGCACCTACATGTCCGGTAACTTTATCGGCAATTAGTACAGGTGTACAGTCAGCACTAGCGACCCACACTGACTCCAAAGGATTAACGCTAACTACCCCGTCTCCTTTAACTAGGGCTGAATTTCCCTCTCCTTCCACATCTTCGCCACCATGATTTAATTTGTATTGAATTTCTTGTGGGGTGAGAACCACATTGCCATGTACCTGCTTTAAGCGATATGCTTGAGCATCTGGATTAATGAATTTAGATATTTCTGATGGAGGATAAGAAAAGAATTGCTGAGTAAAGAAGCCATGAGATAGAGGCTCCAGTAAGCTACAGGTAAGATAGGGTAATCCTTCCCATTTACGCCATTCCCAAGTATGCATTTTTAATTTAACCTAAAAAAAACAGTAATTTGAATCTTCAGTAAAGTTTTTGCTTTACATAAAGAAATTTGAACTACAACTGAAGAAGTGCTTAGATATTTCTTTCTCTTCTACATTTTTGGAGTTGATTTTTCGTTACTAGTCAATAAATGTTTTAACTTACTAACTAATTTACTAACTAATTTACTGAATACTTATTTAGCCAGAACAGAATTCTCACTAAATTCATATTTCTTTCAAAATTTTTAGTGCGATCGCGTATTTTTCCTGAGATTTGACTGGGAAACATCAGCGATCGCTTTTCCCCTGCTTATATGGTGATGTACCGATAAGCAACTCCAATTTCGCCATTTATCCCTAGGATAAATCCAGGAAGCAGTAGAAGGAAACTTCAATTTAGCAACCCTCAAATTTGTAAACTTCAATACATCTACAGATTTGGAGAATATTCTTAGGGTGACACAGCTTATTTGGTTATAGTTCAATCAATGCTAACTTGAACGAGCAATTTTGGGTTAATTACCGTGATATTAGATCAACGACAGCTAGAGTCGTTTCTAGAGTTAGGGCAAAATAGAATTTATTTACCTTTCTCTCTACATGTATTTGATACTGTTTCTTCCACAAACCAAACAGTCTGGGAACTATCAAAACAAAATGCCAAACCTGGTTGTACAGTCATTGCTACAAGACAAACAGCCGGAAAAGGACAATGGGGAAGAGTATGGAGTTCTCCTGAAGGAGGATTATATATTTCTGTATTGATAGCAACAGAATTGGCAGCAAAAGATAATTATCAGCTAACATTAGCTAGTGCTTGGGGAATTGTTGATAAACTACAGCAATACGGCATTTGTGTAGAAATCAAATGGCCCAATGACTTAGTATTAGATGGTTATAAACTAGGCGGTATATTAACAGAAACCAAAGTACAACAAGAAAAAATTTCTCAAGCTGTAATTGGAGTAGGAATTAATTGGCAAAACCAGGTACCAGAAACTGGAATTAATTTAACTACCTGGCAAACATCAGCCCAATGTCAAGCAATTGAAAGCTTAGAGCAATTGGCTGCAACAGTTTTGCTAGGAATAGAGTCCGGTATACAGTGTCTTTCCCAAGAAGGAATAAATATATTATTGTCCCGCTATCTCCAGTCACTAGTAAATTTAGGAGATGAGGTCAACCTAGATTGGGAAATTGGCACAGTTGTTGGCGTTACTACTAATGGTAATCTTCATGTTCGCATGAAAACTTCTCATTCTAAATCAGTAACAGCACCAGAAATTTACCTCCAGCCCGGTACAATCAATTTGGGCTATCGTAAAAACATCTAAATTAACACTTACCTTGATTAAAAATTTCAAAGTAATTCTAGTTAAAGTAAGTAGAAGCTCTTAGCCGTTAGCACTAGATATAACAAAGCGAGAAACAATGACGCAGCGCAAAAACTCTGCCCGCAAAAATCTAAACCAATCGCGACAGCCAAGTCAATCAAAAAAACGTTTGGCATCTACGCTGCCAGCACAAGGTCTTTGCTGGTTGGGGAGCTTTAGTATCCTTAGTAGTGGTTTGGCATTTGCACAAACAGATCGGGCTGTGGATAATCTAGTTCCTACAGTCAGTAGTTCTAATGCATCTAATACAACATTAATCGCCAATAAGCTGAAAAAAGATGTAGTCATCCAGGTAAGCTCTGCCCCGAAAGTTCCAGCAACAGTTCAGCCAGAAGTGTCTAAAAGTGGAGCTACTCTTAGACAACGCTTGAAACAGTCAAGAACCAAATCCCGCACTCGAAGACGATTAGCTAATACTGTTAAAGTCAAGAAGAAAGCTTCACCATCTGTAGGAGCTAGAAAACCCCAAACAAAGAAAAAAGTAACAACATCTTCGGCTGGAACTCGTACTCTTAGAAGAAAATTACAGAATAGACCTGCATCTCCTGTAATTATTAGGCAGCGAAAGCCTACTGCCAAAAAAGCTCCTTCTAAAAGTGCTGTCACTAAGAAAAGGCTGCAAGTCAAGCCAAAAGCTACAACTCCATCACCCTCTGTCGTGAAGAAGGCTGCACCTGCACCTCAAAGGGCAAAACAATCTCCGCAAAGAAATACAGCCGCAGCTAGTAAGACTAGAGATTACAATAATGCCTATATAGACCCTACAAATTATCAGAAGAAGCTAAATAGAGTTAAATATAAAGCACCTAGCTCCGTAGTTATTAAAAATCGTAGTGGTTGTAAATCTGTCCTCAATAGAGGTCAAGGGATAAGCGCTAATTGTCAAAAAACTGCTACAAGGTCTAAGAAACAAGGCACTGCTAATACCCCCCGTAAACCAACACCCAGTTGGATTCGTAAAAGCCAAAATACTAGCTTGGCAAAAGTTTCTACCCCTACAGCGAAAAAATCCTCACCTGTTGCTAATTCTCGCAGAAATCAGATTGCCAGCAATAGCCGCAAAATTAACTTGCGTCGTCGCGATCGCACAAATTCTTCGATAGCTAAAACGGTAGGTAAAAGAAGGTATTCTAGGAAATTACAGTCAATTCCTTCAAATATAGCCAGTGCAGTTAAAAGTCAACTACGTCCAAATAGATTTATTCCCAGTCCAGAAAACTTTGCTTCTGTAACCACAACGAGAGTTAACTCTACTACCGTTGCTCCAAAAGGTGGGGTCTTAAGTGCACCCATAACCGCAGCTAAGATTGCTCCTCGTCCTAGCGTTGCTGATTATAATATTCCTTTAGCATCAGTGTTACCGCAAATTCTTTTTAATCCCGTCTACGCTCACAACAGTACAGGATTAAACTTTCCTTTATCAGTACCAGGAAGAATTTCTTCCTTATTCGGTTGGAGACAACACCCGATTACAGGGAATCGAAGATTTCATTCTGGTATAGATATTGCTGCTTCTATGGGAACTCCTATTGTTGCAGCTTATGACGGACAGGTAGAGATTGCTGACTGGGTTGGTGGATATGGATTAACTGTTACTGTCAATCACGGTAAATCTCAACAGACTTTGTATGGTCATATGTCAGAAGTATTAGTTCGTCCTGGTCAGATAGTTCAGAAAGGAACTGTCCTCGGAAAAGTCGGCAGCACTGGTAATTCTACAGGACCTCACCTCCACTTTGAGGTGCGTCAGCTAACTTCTTCTGGTTGGGTAGCAGTAAATCCCAGCGCTGAATTACAAATTTCTTTGAATGAATTAATTCAAAGCAATCAAAGTGCCCAAGTTTACAAACCAGAGAATTAAAGTTAGTAGGAAAAGGGATGAGGTGGACAGTAATTATGAATTCTGGGATTGAATATGAATTCTTAATCATCTTCTCCTTTCTCCTACTTGTAACCTGGAGTGTAAATAAGGAGACCATTCAAAATCAGTATTTTGAAGTTGAAATTTTTTTATGCAGAAATTTGGAATTTTGAATTTTGAGCAAGACCACCGCTTGCGCAAAGTCTTTTGAATTTTTCGTAGCGTTACTAGATATAGCCATTTTCAGAGAGAAAAGCCGGAGAAATGTCATGATTATTTGATTGATTATCTAAATCTTTTTTCCCATAAGCTATAAATTTTTCTACATACTTTCCTAAGATGTCTGCTTCCAAATTGACTTTACTGCCTGGATTAAGATAACGGAGGTTAGTTTCAGCATAAGTAATAGGAATAACTGCCACTTGAAATTGCTTTGAGTCTGATTGGTACTCCGCCACTGTTAAGCTAATACCATTTACCGCTATACTTCCTTTAGGAACTATATATCTGGCGATCGCATCTGTTGCTGTGAAGGTCATTTCCCATGAGGTTGCTGTTCTAGAAGCATCAACTAATTCTCCTGTCCCATCTACATGACCCATGACAAAGTGACCACCAACCTTAGAGCCAACTCTCAAAGAAGTTTCCAAATTAACGTAAATTTCTTGGTTTTGTGCTTTTCCCAAGGTCGTACGGCTGAGAGTTTCCGGTGAAGCAGTAGCGATAAATCCATCCTTAATAATCTTTTCTACACTCAGACAAATTCCATCCACTGCTACACTATCACCTAAAGCAATATCTTCCATGATGCTAGCAGTCGAACCGCCAACACAAGTAATTTGCCAATAGTCTCCTTCTAAAGACTTAATGGAACCTAAAGCTTGAATTAGTCCTGTAAACACGGCAATATCACTACACTAAATTTATAAATTGTCAAATTTTCGCGAAAAACAAGTATGATTGCTTATTATTTATCATCAATCTAAAAAATTGAGTACAACTCCTCACTAATTTTGTATAGAGACTTCAATGCATTTGGGTCTATCTCAAGGCATACTTGATAATAGGGATTATTTTAAAAATATATCGATCAGGACTTACTCTAGCGTTTACAACAATTTGGGAGTTTAATAGAAGCAATTATAAATAATTAAGATTATTATTTATGTTTTTCCCAGAATTTTAAGAGTTCGCAGTGTCGTTGTTGACAAAACTACCAGCACTCAAAAGATTTTAGAGGCTTGGCAAATGATTGAAATGAAAGTCGCTGGCATCGCATTAGATGCTATTACCCGCAGTCCAATCGTACTCTTGAAAGATGCTTCAGAGCGTCGGGCTTTACCAATATTTATTGGTCAAGACCAGGCTAGGGCAATTCATGCTCCTTTAGAAGACCAGAAACCCCCTAGACCTTTAACTCACGACCTGATGACAAGCATTCTGAATGCATTTGATATGACCTTAGAGAAGGTGATTATTCATTCTTTGCAGAAAGATACTTTCTATGCAGTTTTACTTCTCGCTCAAGGGGAACAGAAGAAAGAAATTGATGCTCGTCCTAGTGATGCGATCGCAATAGCTCTGCGAACCAATACTCCCATTTGGGTAATGGAAGAAGTTGTTGCAGAGGCATCAATGCCTGTAGATCGAGATGCAGATGAAGCTGAACAAGAAGCGTTTCGCGAGTTCGTCTCTGACCTTCGTCCAGAGGATTTAATTCGGCACTTTGGCAAAGAGGAATCCTAAAAAAGTTGTAAATTTGATTATAAATTTAAAATTTAGGAATTAATTTTTAAAAAAGCTTTTAGCTATAAGCTTTTTACTGTTTTGGATTTTAGGGAGAACTAAAAAATAAATTATCACATGCTGAAAAAATTAAAAAGTTTTCCCCAGTCTGCGACAACATCCTTTGGGCGTTTACGGGGTATGACTCCTGCTAAATGCTCCCCTCTTTTGGTGCGCTGCTTACTCTTAGAGGAACTTTGCTTAACCTAGTGCCTTGAAAAAGTGCGAAAACACTTTCTTCCGGGGAGAGAGGCTAACCCCTTGAAGCTTCTCTCTTAGAGAAAGGGGGTGCGATTTTCGTCTCTAAAGACGGGGTCGCACCGCTACTCCTGGAGCAACTAGCAAGATAGGTTATTTTATTTTCTGTAAATCCCTTATATTCCAGTTGATAAAGGTATTTTTATAGTAGAAGAGCATTTATCTTTAAATGTAACTAAATGTCATATTTCTATAAAAAACATAGCTAATCGTTAGGTATTGCTGATTAAAAATATGATAGCCCCTCAACTCCCAATTTTGGGGATAAATGTATTTTAAAGTCCCCCATTTTTGGGGATTAAGGGGGCTAGTAAATATGAAGAAGATAAATTCATATCTCAATTCAGTAATGCTAATTGTTAAAGATCATTGTTCTTTAGAAATTTAGTCTTTTATTTTAATTCTTTTGTTTTAATTTCTAACTTTTATTAATTTATAGCTTTTTAGATAAATGCGATACAGACGCTTTGGGAAAACAAATCTTAACTTATCCGTATTTTCCCTTGGAACAATGCGTTATTTAAGTTCCCCGCATAATGCTGTTGAAACGGTTAATCAAGCAATTGAGCTAGGAATTAACCATTTTGAAACCGCTAGAGGATATGGAAAAAGCGAAGAGTATCTAGGTTTAGCGATCGCAAATGGTTTGCCGAAACCTCGTTCTGAATATTATGTAACAACTAAGCTTCCTCCCATAACAGACTCGGACAAGATGAGTCAATTGATAGATTCTTCACTTACTAGATTGAACCTCGATTATGTAGATTGTTTAGGAATTCACGGTATTAATACCTGGGAACACCTGGAATTAGTACAAAGAGAAAATGGCTGCATGAAAGCCCTCAGAAAAGCGATCGCTGATGGTCGAGTACGACACGTTGGTTTTTCTAGTCACGGTTCTGTGGAATTAATTTTAGCCACAATCAATACAGGTTTGTTTGAATTTGTCAATCTCCATTATTACTATTTTTTTCAGCGCAACCAGAAAGCTATTGAGCTTGCTGCACAGCAAGATATGGGTGTATTTATTATTTCACCTGCGGACAAAGGTGGACTACTTTATACTCCCCCCCAGACTTTGAAAGATTTGTGTTATCCTTTCACCCCTTTAGAGTTAAATTATCGGTTTCTACTCAGCGATTCTAGAATAACTACATTGAGTGTAGGAGCTGCGAACAAACGTGAGTTAGCATTACCTTTGAGGATGAAGGATAGAACTGAAGAACTTACTCCAGAAGAAATCACTATTTTTGAAAGCTTGCAGAAGCAGAAAACTAATATTTTAGGAACAGATAAATGTAGCCAATGCTATGCTTGTTTACCATGCCCAGAAAATATAAACATTCCTGAAATTTTAAGACTGCGGAATTTAGCAGTGGCTTATGATATGGATGAATATGGGAAATATCGCTACCAAATGTTTGAAAATGCTGGACATTGGTTTCCTGGCATGAAAGCCAATCGCTGTACTGAGTGTGGAGAGTGTTTACCCAAATGTCCAGAAAATTTGAATATTCCCAAATTATTAGAGGATGTTCACAAACGTTTTAAGGGTCAAGAAGGAAGACGTTTGTGGGGGTAGGTTTAGGGACTTCCAATTAAAAAAATAATCAATCGTTTTGGTGAGCAGGGGAAGCAGGGGAAGCAGAGGGAGCAGAGGGAGAAAAATCTGATAGTTGTAGGACTTACGCACTCGTAACGAAAAATAAGGCTTTGCGTTCGCGTTAGCGTGCTCGATAGAGCTTATACTTCCCTACGGTCGTAATGACTTAAACACGTAGTCTGTGCGTAAGTCCTGTAAGGGTTGGACGTTATTTCGGATATGAAAAATCGAGATTTTTGATTTTATCTTTTTAGCGCGTATCCTTTGAAAGGCTGACCCTGCCTCTGTTTTCATGCCGTTGTCACCCCCTCAGGTCAAGTCCTGATGAATTAAATAGATGGGTGGGAGAAATTATTGTCCCAGAAAAGTAGGTAGTAAGTAGTGATGAGTGAATAGGAATAAAGTTTTGAGGCTAATTACTACTCATGAAGGGATTTTATATTTAACTGCGCCTACCTACTTATCTAGTATTAATCAATGCTACTAATTTGTATAATTTTAGACTATGTAACGTAATAACTTTTGGAGCGATCGCTAGCAATATGAAGATGAAATCCACTTTCTCGTTGTGAAAAAAAACGTCCTAACCCGCAAGTTTACCGCCGCTATACTCTTAAAAATCTACTGATAATAAAATTAGGAAAGCAACTCCAGAGAATCAGAGATTGCTTCCCTATATTAAACTTGATTACTTAAAATACTTAGGTATACGTGTAATTATTTATTTAACAGGACTTACGCAAGGAAGATTTGTCATTGCGACGGTCACGTAGTGCAGGGAAGCATAAGCTAAGCACGAGCACGCTACGCGTTTGCGTAGCATAACGTAGTTAACGCAAGGACTCTGCGATTACGTCGCTATCACTCGTAATGACGGGATTACGTAGGTTTTGCGTAAGTCCTGTTTAAAATTATCAACAACGGCAATTAATTACCTATCACTAATCAACCCTAAAAGTTTCTACCGCATCCTGTAACTCTTTAGAAATCTCCGCAGTTTCTTGCAGAGATACGCTAATCTGTGTAGAAGAAGTACTAGTACGCTGAGAAACGTCAGAAATTTGTTTCATCAATTCACTAACAGTATGAGAAGTCTCAGCTTGAGAATTAGTTGCATCAGAAATGGACTTGACTAACGAGTCAATTTGCATGGATACCGCCAAAATTTGATTGAGGCTATACTTAGCGTCTTCTACAATTCTAGTTCCCTCAACTACTTGTGATGTTCCTAACTCCATCGCTTGAGCAAGTTCGTTAGTTTCATTTTGAATATTTTCTACAACCTGTTCAATTTCCTTAGTAGCGTTTGCACTACGGGTTGCTAATTCTCCTACTTCTTCAGCTACCACTGCAAAACCCTGTCCTTCCTGTCCAGCACGTGCTGCTTCAATACCTGCATTAATTGCAAGTAAATTGGTTTGATTAGAAATCTGGTTAATTAATACTGCAACTCTAGTAATCTCCTGAGTAGATTCTCCCAAACGCTTCACTTTTTTAGCAGTTTCAGCAACAGTCTCCCGTAAATGTAAGATGCTTCTTACTGTCAAATCCATTGCTTTACCACTCTTAGCAGCAGTATTTCTAGCATCTCCCACCACATTTACTGCTTCCTGAGCATCCCTAGCTACATTCCGCATGGATTCTGTCATTTTATCGACAGCATTCAAAGTATGGTTAATCTCATTAGTTTGAGAAAGAGCTTCTTGTGCGAGTTGTTGAATAGCATCTTCATTAGACCCTACAGCTTGATTAACCTGTAGTGCAGAGGTTTTTACTTTCGTCACAATTAACCGCAGACTTTCAACAATAGAATTGAAAAAGTCAGCAACAGTACCAATTTCACCCTCAAGTACATCAGCACGTACAGTCAAGTCTCCGCTAGCAGCACCTTCAATATCTTCTAGCAAATTGAGCAACTGCATCTGTAGAGCTTCTTTTTGCTCTCGTTGTTCTTGAGAAGTTTGCTCTGCAGTTTGTCTTCCTTTTTCTATCTGACTCAATAATTCAGCTTGCTCTAGTGCATAACCGGTTTGGATTGAGACTTGTTTGATTAGGTGAATTTCTCTTTCTTCCCACTGACGAGTGCTAGAACACTGATGAACTGCTACAAGACCATAAAGCTGATTATTTAGGAAAACAGGTGCAGTTAAATAAGCTTGAACTTCCAAACCTTGCAACTGTTCTAAATACTCTGGATTTAGATTCGCTTGATTTAAATCTACAACAGCTTTCACATCCGAATCGTCTTGTTGAAGATGAGAATAGCTAATTTCTATATGAGATGCAGGTGTAGATTCGTAATTAATAGATTCAGCGATCGCTTTACATAACCCTCCTGGGGTGATGGCTTTTCCATGTTCACTATATTCACTAATATCGTAAAATAAAACTCTGTCAGCTTTTAAAGCTTCTCTGGTACTCGAAATTGCTGACTTAATAATCTGATGAGTATTCAGAGTTTCTCGAATTCTAGCAGTAATTTCATTGAGTTCAAATGCTGTCTTCGTTTCTTTTTCTTGAATATCAACTTGGGCAGTAATTTTTTCTGCCATCTGGTTAAAGTTAAGCGCTAATTCTCCAATTTCATCAGTTGCAAAAATCTCTGCTCTAGATTTGCGATCGCCAGCTGCAAATTTCTGAGCTGTATCCTTCAGATTCTCCACAGGTTTAACTAATGCTCGTCTGAGCAGAGTAGCCCAAAATCCAATTAATACCAGTGCTAAGAATACAGTCAGTAATTCTGCCCAAATACCTCTAGCGATCGCATTATTCAAAGCTGTTTCCGGTGTACCTCTAACTAAAACTGCAACTGGATTTTTCTCAAAAACCTCTTTGCGTCCGTCAGATGTAACAAGAATTTTATTAGGAATAGCTTTTGCAGAAATTGTATAAGTTTGACTTCCGACAGTCATTCTTCCTGTGACTGTTTCTCCAGGAGTTGCTTGAGCTGCTTCCAATAATTGAGATTTTCCCTTTTGGGGTAATTCTACAGCAGGTGTAGCTCTGTTTAAATTTTCGGATTCAGTTTGGTTTAAAGAAGAAACTAGAGTAAATTTTCCCCGGGGTTCTTTCAAGTAAATACTGCTATAACCACCACTTGTAGCTTCTAGGGTCTTTCTAACAATACTGTCTTTTCCATTAACGATATCCCCGGAAACTAAAGCTGCGATGACTGAGTTAGTATTTGGGTCTTTTACGGGAGTAACTGTATAGCGAATCAGCGCATACTGATTGCTAAAACTATCCTTGAGAGTTTCTAAACCTGGAGGAGATTCTTTGCTCAATTCTGACCATTCAATAATGGAGCTAGATTTTATTTGTTGGGGATTACGAAAAACTTCACTAACTAAATTATTTGGGTCAAATTTTTCTCCAGTACGGTTATTATTTGCATTAACAATAATTTTTAAGTCTCTACCAACCAGGGTCGCATATTCTATTTTTCGAGCTTTTATTTCATTTTTAAGAATATTATTAACTTGTGTCTTTAAATTCTGTTCTATAATTTTTCGGGAATTATGAATAGTGCTGGCTCTAATAATTGCTGTATTATCTGATTGACCCCGGAAGCCAAAACCCATCTGATCAATTTTAATATTATAGTTAATATCAGCAACTGTAATTTCTGACTTTGCTTGTTCGGTAAGTTGACTGCGTAGACTATTGGTAATAATGAAGGTACCAATAATACCTATTCCAAAAATAGAAGCCAATTCCGAAGCAATGAGAGCAATTAATTGTTTTCGACCTATAGGTAAGTTATAAAACTGCTGTAAAACTGACATTTTTCACCTGTATTAAGTCAAATAAGGAATATATTTCGAGGAGAAGAGCTATTTTTAGCTAATAAGTATATGTATGCAATCAAGCATCCTGAATATTGATTAAATTGGATTATTTTTAATGAAATTGATGTGTATTTAATTGTTAACAGATACTTAAATATTTGAAAAAGTCAAAAAATATTAATTTATCTTCAGTTTATATATCTTAATTATTTATTTTTTAATATAAATATTCTTAAGTAATCTGATAATTTATGGGACTCAGACAAAAAATTGTAGTAGCATAATCACCTCTACGAAAACGAAAGCACATAAACAAGATAAGTAGATAATTATCTACATTTACACAGTCTTATTATGTTATCTAATAAATAAAGTTTTGGTCTCACTAGTTTGAGTCTATATAATTTTTTCGCAGGTATTTATTGATTGAGATTAATATTTTTTTATCATTCTCAAAGATGATATAAGATAATTAATCTTCTTGTTACTGACATATATCAAACATCTATGTCGCTATATTAATGTACAATAATCTCTGCTATATAGATGTATATAAATTAACGCCAACCACCTCTTTATATGTAGATATATATAAAGAGATGATTCTTGATAAATGCTCTTAAAGTTAAATAGTACAGGTGTTTATTTTTTCTATAGTTTAATAACACTAGAAATAGAAAGAAATAATTTATATCTATCCTATTAGATACAAGGGTAAATAAGTGACTAATTTAAAATCGATAATATACTTATTAAATAAAAAACAAATACCATAAATGCACTTTTCTGTTTCATATTCAAAAGCACTGCTGCTGGTGAATAAATTAGACTTAGTGGTAACATATTCATATCGCCACAAATCATCTAATTTATAACTAAGTTGCTCTGAAATATTCTTCTAAAATATCCTTCTAAAATATTGTTTTTAATAATATTAAAAGTTCATGAGAACATTTTTTTCTATTTTATAAAGTTCTCTTTTGAGTAAAATATAATGTTATAATATATACTATAATCTGGAAATCTTATTGCACTAAGGAATTAGGTAAAAACATCTCGAGATTTCTTATTGTGAGGGGGTTTAGGGTAGTCTATCCCAAGTCTATTTTTTTTTGCAGACAAAGTTCCTGAATGAGCTACATTCTCCTTGCCCTAAATCCCCACTCCTCTGCCTTTAACACCTCTGCCTAATAGGCTTATGCATCCCCCACTACTATTCTCATAACCTACGAAAAACTTTGCAATGTTAAGTATAGCTAAGCCATATCATAAGTTTTCTGCTGCACATAATAAACATTGAATTTGATTTTGCACTAAGTACTTACCACTTATCTACAGTTATATTAAATCTTAAATTTACACTAAACCTTCAATATTGCATTCAATGAAAACCAATTGGGAAAAAGCATCAAATTAAATCTACCTCTAATTTCACCTTTCCCAATCTATCTATTTCACTCATAATAGCTCTATCACCTAGCAGTGACTCCTGCTGCTGAATCAATAATTTCCTCTAATGTTTTGAGTAAATCTTGCTCATTGTAGGGTTTAGAGAAATAGGCTACCGCACCTAATTGCATAGCTAATTGCCTATGTTTATCGCTACTTCTAGAAGTTAGCATAGCGACTGGTATATTTTTAGCATTATTAATTGATTTAACTTTACCTAAAAAACCATAGCCATCAACTCTTGGCATTTCTATATCACAAATAACAGCTTGAACTTGTAACCCAGTATCAAGTTTTTCTAACCCATCTTGACCATCTTTAGCTTGTTCTACCTGATATCCGGCTTTCTCTAGAGTTAAGGCTAAAAAGCGTCGGACATTGATAGAATCATCAACAATTAGAATTTTACCCTTATGAGCACGTGTTGGTTCTGAAACTTTACGGTTATCTGAAGAAATAAACGCAGTTTTTAATTTAGCAGCTGGTAACTTACTATTTCTAGTCGGGCGATCGCTACTATTCAACCAGTTGAAGAATTCACCAATATTCATCAACGGTACAACCCGTCCATCACCTAAAATAGTACAGTTACTAAAACCAGTTGGTAGAGGTATATTTCCTTCTACTTTTCTAACTGCGACTTCCATTTCACCCCAGGTACGGTCAATCTGTACTGCTAATTCCTGACTTGCTGTTTTAACTATCAGCACGCTAGCAGCATTAATTGCTGGTGCTGTTTCTAAATCTGGATTATCGTAACGAACGCAGTTAAAGTCTAGAGATTGACTAAGACGTACTAAGTTTAACTTCTTATTATGCCAGTTTAAGGTCTCAGTATCATCTAATTTAGAAATCTTGTCTTCCTGTAAAAGGAAAATTTCTTCTACTACATCGGTCGGAAACGCGAGCAGCATTCGATTGCTTTCTACTAACAGTACCCTTGAAACTGACAAAGTACACGGTACAGATAAAATAAAGGTGGTTCCCTCTCCTGGAATAGTATTCACACTAATTTCACCCCGGATTTGTTTGAGGTTGTTGCGCACTACATCCATACCTACACCTCTACCTGATAGAGAGGTGACAGATTCTGTAGTACTAAATCCAGGTTCAAAAATTAGCGAAAGCAACTCATCTTCAGTTGCTTGGGAAAGTAAGGACTCATCTAACCCCATCGCTAAAGCTTTAGCGCGGATTTTATCTAGATTAATTCCTCGACCATCATCACCCATAATAATTACAGTACGATTGCTGCGATGACTGGCTTTAATTTCAATTGTCCCCTGTTCTGATTTCCCCGCAATACGTCGAGTATCTGGGTCTTCCATTCCGTGGTCAAAAGCATTACGCAACAGGTGCATTAATGGTTCGTTTAAAGACTCAAGAATATTACGTTCGATTAAAGTACTAGCACCTTCAATTCTAAGTTGAACATTTTTATTATGTTCAACACACATATCTCTTACAGCACGGGGAAAACGGTCTACAATATCTGAAAGTGGACGCATCCGTACTTGATTTAACTTTCTTTGTAACTGCTTAGAGGTTTTATTCAGCTTACGAGCGATTTGATCTGTATCTTCAACACTGAGTTCAATATCTGTAGAAACTTCCTGTACTTGGACAATAGTTTCCATCACTTCTTGAGAAAGCAAGTTTAGATCGTTATAACGATCCATCTCTAAACTATCAAACTTGTTGATAATACCTCTGGTAAATTCTTCCTCAGATAAATATTCAGATGATTCTTCAGATAATTTTTCAGATAATGGGTCTTTTGTTGTGTTGTTTTTATTTAATCCTAAGCTAGACAAATTAAAAGAATTATCAGCTTGAGTAGATATTTTGTCATAAGCTGTACGCAGTTGCTGATTTTCCCGTTCTAGAGTCTGTACCCGACGATTAAGGTTGCGAATGAGCTTGCGGAGTCTTTCTAACTGCAAGTTTAAGCCATTGCGCTGAATAATCAGTTCCCCGAAAAGATCGTTAATTTGTTCTAATTGTTTGCTAGGAACTCGTACGGTATTCTCAGATACTTCGCTTTTTGTGCCAGCAAAACTAGGTTCTGCTTTATGTTCAACAAACTTATAATCAGTTGTAGGAATTTCTGGAGCAACTTGGGAAACAATACTAACAGGTTCTGCTTCATCTAATTCAGGTACTTCATCTTCTGCTAAAGTAGCTTCTAAAGTATCAAAATCAGCAGCAATAATTTCATTTTCCGACCAGTTAGCATCAATTGGATTTATCTGCTTTTCATCAGTAAGACTCTCTAAAGGTATATTCTCTAAAGGTATATTCTCTAAAGGTATGTTCTCTAAAGGTATTTGTGGATAATCTAGATTTTCCTCGGTATATATATCGGCTAAATTTAAATCGAGTCCACTTTCAGAAATCAGTTCAGTTTTATTAGACTCGGACTCTGTTAATTGCAGTTCTTCAACTGGTATTTCGACAGGTACTTGAGGACTCTGCTGTAAATCATTAGTAGCTGTAGCACTCAAGTCAATATCAACAGGTATGCTCTGAATCTGATTTGTTAATACCAGAGCTTGCGATCGCCGCCATGCTTCTAGAGCTACTTGAGCTACAGGAACAACTTCTGATTCTGGAGTTGCTTCTAAATGGTTAGTAATGGACTGACACAGTTGGGTAAAAGCTGGCAATTCCAGCATTTCTCCCAAACCTCCCAACTCCGCAGCCATCATCACGACTTCTTCCTTCAAGCCATTTTGTTCGCCATTCTCTAAAAGAGATTCCAAACGTCCTAAGCTACTATCAACTTCTGTTTCAAATAGGAGAGGAATAATATTTTGCCCCTCTTCAGGAGAAAGCATTGTTGATACATCTTCTGGAGCAGGGTCTCCCAAACGCTGGTGTAGTTCCTCAAAAACTGGGTAACAAAAGGTTTTTAACCAGTCTTCCTCAACAGCATGACCTTCTGAGTGCAGATCGGCTATTTGTCTTAACCAATCAACTCCAGATATGAGCAAACTTTGTAGTTCTGTATCAATTTCTAAAGAGTTTTTCTTAGTCTTTAAAACTTTAAAAGAATCTTCCAAACGGTGAGATAAGTCACTAAGGGCACGAAACCCCATCATAGCGGCACCACCTTTGATAGAGTGAGCCGCTCGCAGTGCCGCATTAATTTTTTCTAAAGAGATGCTATCGCTATTGTTAAGCTCAAGTAATACTCCTTCTAAAGTATTAAGGTAATCAGCAGCTTCCTCCAGGAACTGCATCTGAATTTCAAATTCTTTGTCTTGTGACATCGTTATTGTCCTTAGTCATTAGTTATGTGTCGTGAGTCCTCATCAGTCATTTAGTTACCAAGTAATTAAGTATGGAGCTATCGGTCTGGGGTCATGACAGATACCGGTTTGGTATGTAGGGTTTACTGACAACTATAGACTTTTCAATTGGGGAAGGTAAATACCATTCGCATTCACCCATACTCGCAGCGATTTAACTGACCTTGAACGTACCGACTGTTTTTTGCAGTTCTTGGGATATTTTTACAGTTTGCTGCAGGGATGCACTTACCTGATTTGAAGATGTACTAGTACGTTGGGAAACACTCGCAATCTGTTTCATCAATTGACTAATAGTTTGGGATGTTTCCGCTTGGGAAGTGGTAGCTGTTGATATTGATTTTACCAAAGAGTCAATTTGCATGCTGACAGCCAAAATCTGACTCAAGCTATTTTTAGCATCCTCTACAATTCTTGTACCTTCTACTACCTGAGTGGTACCAACTTCCATTGCTTGAGCAAGGTCGCTAGTTTCTCTTTGGATATTTTCTACAATTTGTTCGATTTCTTTGGTAGCACTTGCGCTCCGGGCTGCTAATTCTCCAACTTCTTCGGCTACCACAGCAAAGCCTTGTCCTTCTTCTCCGGCTCTGGCTGCTTCTATACCGGCGTTAATAGCTAGTAAGTTAGTTTGCATGGAGATTTGATTGATTAGCGCTACCACGCGGGTAATTTGCTGCATCGATTCCCCAAGACGCTTAACTTTCTTGGCAGTCTCGCCGACAGTTTCTCGCAGGTGCATAATATTTTGCACCGTCAAGTCCATAGCCTCTCCACTCCGGTTGGCTGTCACAGAAGCAGTTTGAGCAACATTGGCGGCTTCTTGAGCGCTGTAAGCTACTTCCCGCATCGATTCAGTCATTTGGTCAACTGCATCGAGAGTCTTATTAATTTCTGTAGTTTGAGAAAGTGCTTCTTCGGCTAAATCTCGGATAGCTCCTTCATTGGAACCAATCGCTGTATTTACCTGGTTAGCAGTGTCTTTAACCTGGGTAACAATTTCCCTCAAACTTTCCACAATGGAGTTAAAAAAGTCGGCAACAGTACCAATTTCTCCGGCTGTGACATCAGCACGTACCGTCAAATCTCCACTAGCTGCACCTTCAACTTCGCTTAATAACTCTAATAGCTGTAGCTGTAATTCTTCTTTCTGTCTGCGTTCTTCCTGAGATTCGCTTTCTGCCGAGAGTTTGCCTTTTTCAACTTTTTCTAACAGTTTTGATTGCTCTAGAGCATATCCAATCTGAGTTGCAATTTGCCGGAAAAATTCCATTTCCGATTCTTGCCAATTTCTAGAGCGATCGCATTGATGGGCTATTAATAATCCTAAAAGTTGATTATCTGTAACAATCGGAGCAATTAAATTTGCTTTGACAGCAAACTGGCTCAACATATCGATATAACATTTGGCATTCTCTAGACTTTGTTCTTGATGAATATCAGTGATTGCTCTGACTTTTCCATCTAAATAAGACTGTAATTGACGTTCCCTAAAACAAGGATCGTCAATTCTTTCGTCAATCATTTTAGGAAATTGATCATCTACAGATTCTGCAATGACTATTCCTTCCCAGGTCTTTTGGTTAAATTCATAAATAAGCACCCTACTTGTATCTAATATAGGGCGAATTTCTTGAACTGCTGTTTGTACGATATCAGTTGCATTCAAGCTTTGACGCATTTGCAGAGTAACATGTGCCAAAACTTTTGCCCTTCGAGCATCCGCCTCCTGTTTTTTTAGAGAGGTCTGCAATTGTCCTGCCATCTGATTGATATTAGCGCTTAATAAACCAAGCTCATCTTCTCTATCAATCGTCAAGCGAGTATCTAATTGTCCTTCACCTAATCTCGCGACAGCATTAGAAGCCTCTAAAATTGGTTTAATTGAACGCCTAGCTAGCCAGGTAGCGATCGCGGCTACAGCAATTGCTACTACACCAGTACCAAATACCATCGTTAACCAGAGTCTATTTTGGGCTTCAAATGCCTCGCTTGTCTTTTGAGCTAAAAGAAAACTCCAACTTGGTTTACGAAAATTCTTGATATTTAGTTGTTTTCCTGAAGGTACATAGGTGACTAGTTTAGTCCCTGAATTACCTGCATGAGCGCTTACCTTAGTAACAATATCTGAGTTAGATTCTGGTTTTAATAATTTAGGATATTGCTCTGTAACTTTTTTATTGATGTATTCTGTTTTTGCTGAGAGAAAAATATTTCCTTTTTCATCAGCAATGTGATATTCATGCCCTCGTGAGGCATAGTTTTTAATAACTTCATTTATAGATGTAACAGGCATCCTGGCACGTATAATATATACTGTTTCCCCTGTTGTAGCATCATTTACCGGAGCTGCTACATATACGCTATATTTTCCAGGTGATGACAAATTTTGCGGCTGGCTAATATGTGCTTGATTGTTTTCTTTAACTTTTTGAAAGTAACTTAAGTTGCTTTCATTTTCCAATTCATCTCCTTGGGTCTGAGCAACTACTTCACCATCAGTATCAAAAATCGCAATGCTATCGTAGACACTGTTATTTTGATAAAAGCTTTCTAATACTAATTGTTTTTCTTGCTTTGATGTATTGCTTCTGAGTCTTGGTTGAGTCAACAGTGGTAACTGAGATAGGCTTTGCACGCTTTTGTATCGTTCAGAAAGAAAAAGATTAACCTTATCAGCTAATTCAACTGTCTCATTCTCTTGAATTGTAGAAATTTTATTTTTAATAGCATCATGAGCACTATTGTAAGCAAAAGCCCCAATAATTAATATTGGTAATGTGCCAATAGCTATAGCAAAGATAGTAACCTTGCGACCCAAACTTAAACTTCTAAATAAATCAGCTGCACGATTTAAGGGTGAGCTACCAGCATTTTTTTGACCAATCACACTACCAGGAACTTTAGCTCCCAGATTCGTTATATTTTCACTAGGGATGAGCGCCGCTTTTCTCTTTGCGTCACTATTTCTTGCCTCGTCAGTTTTGTTAAACATAAATTACGTTCCCCGTTATTGGTGAACTAGAATACTAAAAATTAACTTCCTGCGGTAGTACACCCCGTCTAGTGATGAAGAAGGGAAGACTGAATGATCCCTTGAGCATCCAGTAAAAGCAAAACTTCCTTTTCTTGAACCACGCATCCTCGTAAATATGGAACTAAGCTTGATGCTACTTGTCCTACAGGAGAACGAATCTCATCTTGTACAAACCTAGATGTGCCAAGTATTTCCTGTACAACCAAACCCAAGATAATAGAATCAAAGCGGACAATAACTACGTTGTACTGACGCAACCTAGTATCAAGAGACTCTAAGTTAAGCATCTCTGGCAAATCCACTGTCCAAACAATACGACTCCGCCAATTCATCAACCCCAAAATACATGGGGGCATATTCGGCATTGATGTAATTGATTCTACAGGAACTACAATAGCTTCCTGCGTATTTTTCATTGATAAAATTGCAGATGTTTGGCGGTTTAATTTAAACTTGAGATATCCATCACCCAAGTTGTTCTGCAATTGTTTTTGGGGGACGGTGATTTCTGAACTATCCATTGTTAATTAAATTCCTACTGATTTAATAACACGCAATAGCTGTTCTCTGGTATATGGTTTTGTTACATAAGCATCAGCTCCTTGTCTCATTGCCCATAAGCGATCTATTTCTTGATTTTTGGAGCTACAAATAACAATTGGTACTTTTTGAGTGTCAGGATTTTTTTTCAGAGAACGACATAATTCAAATCCGCTCATTCCAGGCATTACTACATCTGTAATAACTACATCTGGCTGGGATGAGATTGCTTTCTCCATTCCCTCTTTTGCCCCAGTTGCTGTAATTACTTCATAACCACTTTCTTGAAGATAATGGCTCATAAGTTCCAGTTCACTAGGTGAATCCTCAACAATTAAGATTGTGCCCAACAACGTAAGACTCACTTTAGGAATCTCCTAAATAACTAAATTTAATTAATGCACTTTAAAATACTAAGGCTATTGATCGCTGTTGCCTCTACTAACTAATGTGCTTGAATACCATCTTTAATAGTTCAGACTGAGTAAAAGGTTTAGTCAAGTACCCAGATGAACGAACCATTTTGGCTTTCGCTCTGTCAATAAATCCTGTTCTACCTGTCACCATAATTATGGGTATATTTTTAAACGCTGAGTGCCTCCTGAGTAAAGAGCATAATTCATAACCGTCTAAGTTAGGCATTTCCACATCCAACAAAATTAAATCTGGTTTGCTGCGGAGAATTTGCATTAATGCTTTTACAGGGTCACCAATCATCACCACAGAGAAAGTATTTTCGTCTAGAAAATGCCTAATTGAATTTAAGACAGTAGGACTATCATCAATACACGCTATGGTGTACATACTTTTACTGGTTGCACCTGCAGGCTTGTGCTGATTTGTCTTTATGCCAGAATCAGAATTAATATTATTATTTTTTGCCGGTGGTTTTTGCCTTACATCTGCTGTAGGTAATGGCTGCTTAGAACTCGGAGTTGCTACAGTCATCGATGAAGCAGATTTTGAGTTAGATGAATTTACCATAGGATTTTGCTGGTCGCGAATCTTTTTTTGACAATATTCAATAAGCGATCGCAAATCTAAGTAACAAAATTTTGGTAATTCATCTAGATGAGTTTCTACGCTAAATTCATAACCACCTTCTTTTAAAGTTAAAAATGTCTCTAAAACATCCTTCGCGAGCTCTTCAATCAATAATGCAGCTTGATTTGCTGTTATGTAATTTTGATTAACTAACCAGCATATAGCTTGATAATCTGTGTCAGGAGCAGATTGGTTTTCTCCTTTTGCTTCAAATATCAATCTAACTTGCATTCGAGTCGCACTGTGAAGACTTGGAGCTTCTTTACTCAAATTCAGTAAATGATTTTCCAGTCTTTCAAACAATTGCTCTGAGCAAGAAGCATAAGTCAATTTCCCTTCCTCTAAATAGATTGACCAAGATGCTTTATTAGTAAATACATGTAAGCATCCGGTAACTCTTCTACTAGTTAACTGAGCAAGTAGAGACAGCGGATGTAGTTTTTGAAAATACCTGTAACCACCTATAGGAGTTGTACTCATTTTAATTTTATCTAGATAGATTTGATACAAGCTAGCTGTTCCCTAATAAAGTTTTTCTATTACTTTTTGACAAAATCCAGAAAAAACGTATTAAAAAACACAAAATAATATTTATAGTAATCTTGACCGACATCAAGTATATATAAACTTCTCCAGAGAAAAATAATTTATAATGACTCGTAGATTGTAGTTATATTAATTACTTATACAGAGGTTAACAAACATTTCAACAGAAAAAATTATAACTGCATTTACTACCTAATATAATAATAAATTATCTACGTATATTATAGTGACAATACTGTTTTTTATTGTAATATTAATCTGTGCACTGAGAGTATTAATACTTAAGAAATAATAATTTTTATTTTACCTGCTGATTTTAAAATAAATGATAGCTGATTCACCATCATTAAAATAAATTGGTATTTGCTTGATATAGTTTTCACTTTGATGTTGTCTGCTTAATATGCATAATCTTATGCTGTGCTATAACTACTTACACGATAAAAAGCAAGTATAAACATAGAATATACTATCAACTATATTCAGTATGTTTGGGGTGATATGTGTAGCTATATACTCTATAATTACGATACTATTAAGTGAATAAAAATTAATTGATATTTAATTTTTGTTACAAACATATTTTGTTTATAAAATTCGACAAAATTATTCTATGTCTGTAATATACAAAAATTAATTGTAATTCAGATGGAAACTATTAATAGAAGTGCATCTACATAATATTAATTTTAAATGTTAAGCTTTTCTGATAATAGATACCGGCTTTGTCATGGGAATTATTTTATGAAAATTATTGGCACCCAAACAATAATTTTAATATGGGTGCTTTTATTTTAATTAATCTTCTCTCTTTTTTTATTGAAGTCCATGGGTTCGCAATCAATAATTGCTTGAGCAAGAAATGGTTTATTTTGGTGAGAATACGCCATAGTTTAAGTAAAAATTAACTTATAGTTAATTTTTAAATGAGTGTACAAGTAAATTCAAAACTTGAGATATTCCGGACGCTTAGACCAGGAATGAATTGATGGCTTCATAACAAGTTAGTACTTACGCAAAAGCAACGTAATTCTATCATTAGGTTTGCATAGCATGCCCATTAGGACGAATGATAGGAACTTATGCTTTCCTGTACTGTGACCATCGCAGTGATAAATCCTGGTTGCGTAAGTCCTACAAGCATTATTAATTCTATGATCGTTTTAAAATAAAAATTCTTGTAATAAGGATTTTAGATTTTTATCTGAAATCTATCCCACTAATAATATTTTCGCTCTTGAATCCAAGTATTTTAAGAACTAAAAACGAAAAATTCAGTTTTTCAGACAAAATCTGCCTTAACTAATAAGCGTTTTCACAATAGTGGGATAGGTTCTGGGAAAAGTGATACTGTAAGGCTATGATGAAAGCGATAAGAATCAGGTTTTAGCTACTAGTTTTATCTCATAAAACATGTCTGCAAATTTAAGCTTTATGATTAAAATTCATATCTCATTTTTTCCTACTCTTGTCACTCTGTAAATTATAAACATAATTTAAACGTATCCCTCAATCCTTTGCGATCGCCTATTCTAACCGAGATGCAGAAAAGAAAGCTCCATTATGGGACTCGATTACGATTGCACACTCTACGCATTTGCCAACTATAAGGAAGCTAAACACAGCGACAAAATATATTTTTAAATATTTAGGATGCTTACTCAAAAAAACAACAGAAACAATTACCCAATTTGATTATTGAATATGATTTTGTAGGTACATACAGCAATCTAAAAAAATTGGGCATTAATTTAATTGATTATAAGCCCTTATGAATTTCTTATAATAACTCCGTCTTCTCAGAAATCTTCATACTATTGTAAGTAGCAATTTTATTCAAATTATTCGGCGACAAAATATTCAGACTACAGCAAACATTTCATTTGCAAAAAAAAGAGAAAATAAACTATTTCCATCTATCAAATTTTAGAAATTCCTATATTCCTCTTGGCACTTTTTCTTAGCACCTTATTGAAAATAATGATACCAACTAAAAATTCCTAAATGACTGCCTTGTTCAACAATTAGAAAAGTTATAAAAATTAAATTTTTACAAACAGGCGAATTATTAAAAATGCGGATGAAAGGACTTGAACCTTCACGCCCGGAGGCACTAGAACCTAAATCTAGCGCGTCTGCCAATTCCGCCACATCCGCATTAGTTATCTAGAATATCACATTAAATTAATTTTGCCAATTTTCTAACTACCTAGGGAAAATTCTTAAGGAGTGTCAAGTGACATTTATACGTGGTAAACGATTTTTAAAACCACACAGTACTTCCCAGGAGATAGTATTAAGCTGGTCTGCCCATTCTTGAGCAGTTATTTTCTCTTTCCCTTCTTCCCCAAGTAAAGTAACTACTTCTCCCTCTTGTACCTCAGGTACACTGCTAATATCTATTATTAACTGATCCATTGTGATTGCACCAATTTGCGGTATGCGCTGACCGCGAACAATTACATGCATTTTGTTAGAGAGGTTTCTAGGTACACCATCAGCATAACCGATTCCCACAACTGCAATACGAGTACTTTTAGAAGCTATAAATTGATGACCATAACTAACACCAGTTTTTGCTGCAATAGTTTTTACCTGGGTAACTCTGGCTTTTAACTGTAAAACCGGTTTAAGGTCAACATATTCTTGTAAATGCGGGGCTGGATAAAACCCGTACAAAGCCAAGCCAACTCTTACTAAGTCATAATGTAAATTGCGATCGCATAAAGTCGCTGCGGAGTTAGCAAAATGTAGTAGTGGTGGCTTAATACCTATTTTTTTTATCTGAGAGATAAATTCTTGAAAACGTTGATGCTGTTGATTCATAACAGTCCTATCTGGACTCTCAGCAGTTGCTAAATGAGAATAAATACTGGCTATTTCTAAATAAGGTAAGTTTTGTACTAGCTGTACAAAGTCACTTGCTTGCTGCCAATCTGTGCCTAATCTGGACATCCCAGTGTCTATCTTGAGATGTACAGCAATTGGAGAATAGTAGTCTATTTTTGCCAAGGTTTCCGAGAAAATTAACGCTTGCTTGGGGCTGCAAATAGTTGGCTGTAGCTTCCAATGGGCGATCGCGTAGATTTGTTCTACAGTATAGGTTGCACCTAAAATCAGAATCGCTGATTTAATACCTCTTTCTCTGAGATGAATTCCCTCAGGTACTGTCGCGACACCCAACCAGCTAGCACCTGATTCTAATGCTACTTGAGCAACAGTTGTCGATCCATGTCCGTAAGCATCCGCTTTCACAATAGCCATTAGCTGTGTATTACTTCCTAACAATCCCCGTAAATGTTTTACGTTATGGGAGATTGCAGTTAAGTTGATTTCTACCCAGGCACGTTGGGAAAACCAACTATGGATATCACATTGCTGATCAGACACAACACTTTCTTCTTGGTCTCTACTTAACATATGAGACGGTTCCTTCCACACCATAAATTGCGGCAAACTATAGCAATATTCACCTAAGGGTAAACTTCTCAGGCAAATCTACAGGTTTGCTTGTTTATAGAAAATTATACATACGTGAGCAAAGACAATCTTGGTATGAATGTCACCAAGACTTATGCAAAATCAACGTAATTCTGTCATTACCTTCGCGTAGCGTATCCGCGCTTGACTTTCCGTTTGCAACGTATAAGCTCTGTCGAGCAGACTCCGTCAACGCAAAGTTCTTGAGATTCCTTCCTTACACTACGTTTCAGTCGTAATGATAAATCTCTGTTGCGTAAGTCCTGGTCACAAATAAATATTTATAGGATAAAAAATACTTTATTTTTAATTTAGTGCAGTACTTAATTTCAAAAAAAGTCTGAACTCTCTTGAAGCAAAAGTATAAATGTCAGTTCCACAAAAATGTATCATTGATTATGGTACTTAGTTATTCCATCAATTTATACTTTAAAGTTTAAGTTTTTATTCTGTTTTCATAATTTGGCGTACATTTTTTACTTTGCATACTCAAACAGATAATTTTCTTTGGCTGAGAAATTTTCTAATAGCTTATAATAAGTAATCTTTGCATATCAATAATCTCACTGGTTCTAAACCAGCAAATTATTGATTATTAGAAGTTTTGTTTGACTAGAGAACTTCTTGTATAAACTACTCTCTTCTTCAAAGAAGAGTGCATTTGTGTTAATATATGTAAAACTAATACCTTGAGCGATAATCAATGGGAAAGGTTTTAGTATTAAATGCCTCTTATGAGCCTCTAAATATTACAAGTTGGCGACGAGCTACAGTTTTGTTAATCAAGGGCAAAGCTGAGCGAGTGGAACATAACGGTAAATTTATTTACTCTGGCTTCCCACTACCAACTGTAATTCGGTTGCGTTACTACGTCAGGGTTCCTTATAAAGAGATTCCCTTAACTCGTCGCAACATATTGCATCGGGACAGTCATACATGTCAATATTGCGGTTATACAGGCGATGACTTGACCTTAGATCATGTAATCCCGCGATCGCGTCGTGGCGGAGATTCTTGGGAAAACATCGTCACTGCTTGTGTGCGGTGTAATGTAAAGAAGGGTAGCCGTACCCCCAAAGAAGCAAATATGCCACTAAGGCATGCTCCCCGACGACCTTACAGCAGCCTTTACTTTGAAGTCAGTAAACACCTTAAAAGTGGAATGCATCAAGAATGGCAAAAATATGTAATAGGTCTTTGATTTGTCGAGCTTATAGTGATAACTTTCTTTTTAAAGATGTTTAGAAAAATTAATCCAATAAGTGTTAATGTAAAACGTTTCTGAATGATTATTCAGAAACAAGTTTGGCAGATAAACTGTATTGACCAAATCACTCAGAGGATGATGTATTTTTTTGCAACTTGATAATTATACAACATTAATCTAAGAATTGACAAAAAAAATTGAAAATTTATCTTTTAACCTTCTTAGAGGATAGATGCTAGCGTAGCATTCCTGCAGGGTTAATAATGTTTCTTATACCTTTTAGGCTGATGGAGTGTCAAAGAACCCCAATTGTTCCACCTTTGGCGAAAAGGCAAAAATCAGTTACAATTAATTGCTCTTCAAACGTGCAATTTATAGTTACCTTCAACTATTCTGTCTAATCTAATTTTCAGTTAACGATAAACTTACCTCTCATGGTCGCTCCTTGATAAAATAAAGCTAAGTAAAAAATAGAATTGCCAAATATGTAAGCTTCTTAGAATTGCTAAGTTTATCAAATGTAGCTACAACAGTGAAATGCTAGTTGTAGCATTTTTAATGAATCTACTCAGTTTTAAAGCTTCCGAGAATGTTTGCCATGCCATTAAATTCTTCTACAAGTAAGTCTGAGAATGAAATATTGATACAGAATAAAAAGACGGATAAAGCGCAACTAAATGTAGAGGAGCAAAAAAACTCTCAAAAATCTTTGGGAGACAAAGTTAGTGCTGCATCTATACGCACTAGTTCCTTAGGTTCGCAAAAAGCAGAAGAACTCCGAAAAAACCTACAAAACCACAAGCATGAGCGTCACCTTATAATCTTACAAGACTTCCCAGATCCGGATGCTCTTTCTTCTGCTTGGGCTTATCAACTAATTGCAGAGCAATATGATATAAAATGTGAGATTATTTATGCTGGGACTCTCAGCCACCAAGAAAACATAGCATTAGTTAAACTGACCAATTTACCCGCTCAACGTTGGACTTTACAGACAATCAAAGGTAAAGATATTAGTTTGTACCAAGGTTTTATTCTTGTAGATAACCAAGGAACAACCTCACAGCTAGTACCTATAGTAGAAAAAGCAGGTTTACCTTTACTAACAATTATCGATCATCACAACTTGCAAGATGATTTTAAGTCAGAGTTTATTGACATTCGTCCCCATGTAAGAGCGACTGCTACTATTTTTGCTCAGTATCTACAAACTGGTTTACTAACATTAGACAGTAGCATTAGTCAGCATGTGAAATGTGCAACAGCACTAATGCATGGTTTGCATTCAGATACGAATCGACTGATGCAAGCCAAAGAAGAAGATTTTATCGCAGCTGCTTACCTTAGTCGGTTTTATGATGCTCAACTACTTAATACTGTTTTGCAAGCAACTCGTTCTAAACGGGTAATGGATGTAATCGAACGCTCTTTAAAAAATCGTATCGTTCAAAATAACTTCTCCATTGCTGGTGTTGGTTATTTGCGTTACGACGATAGAGATGCAATACCTCAAGCGGCAGATTTTATCGTTACAGAAGAAAATGTCCATACTGCTGTAGTGTATGGTATCGTCCATGATGAAGATGATGAATTAGAAATAGTTATCGGCTCTCTAAGAACTAATAAGCTTACCTTAGACCCAGATGAATTTATTAAAGAAGCCTTTGGTCAAGATAGTAGCGGTCGCTTTTTTGGAGGTGGGAGAACAAGTGCAGGTGGATTTGAGGTTCCTATGGGTTTTTTATCCGGTAGTAATGAAGATACTACATATGCCAAAATGAAATGGGAAGTATTTGATTGGCAAATTAAACAAAAGCTGCTGCGCTTAGTTAATCCAAGAGATAATCCTATTTCCTCAGAATAATTTTGTAGTTAGTATTTCACTAGGGATTTTTGATGATATATTATCACCCAGTAATATGTAACAAGGCTGGATCAGTAATATTTAGGTAGTAATTTCTCCTTTAGCACACATGAATTATTGTAATATATCTTAAGTATATAGAAATTCTCTAACTTCTAAAGAAAGACCTAATCATAAACAAATAGCTCATTTATCTAAGAATATTTAGGATAGTGAAACTGTATCTAATTCGTCACGGAATAGCACAAGAAAGAGAACTAGGAATAGCCGACGAGAATAGAGAACTAACCCCACAGGGACGAGAAAAAACTAAGAAAGTAGCTAGTCGTCTCAAAGAATTGGATATATATTTCGACATAATTTTAACCAGTTCTTTTACTAGAGCGCTTCAGACGGCATCCATTCTCCTAGAGACCGGACTAGGTAAATCATTTGAAGAATCTGCTTACTTAGGTTTTGAAGGAAGCATTAATGATTGGATTGAAAAATGGTGGCAAGTCAAAAATCTTTCACCTCAAACAAGGTTAGCACTAGTGGGTCATGAACCTTGTCTTAGTGAATGGGCAGAAATTTTGCTTTGGGGAAAAACAACTTCAAGTCTAGTTCTAAAAAAAGCAGGTATGATCGGGATAGAGGTACCGAACGGAGTCTCTCCCTTGGGTCGCTGTCAGATGTTTTGGTTGACTCCTCCCAGGCTATTAATTTAGTTGCAAAGCTACAGGAAAGACAATATTGTGAATTAGATACATCGCTGTAGCGATCGCTAATTAGTAAGGAGCAAAATTCCGGTATTTTTACCTAGGTAAATCTTTGACAACTACGGATTTTATGGTGTTGCCATGATGGTGTGCGAATTCAAGCCCGGATTAGAAGGCGTTCCTGCTGCTCAGTCTTCTATCAGTAACGTTGATGGGCAAAATGGAATATTAGAATATCGTGGCATCCGCATTGAGGAACTTGCTTCTAAAAGTACATTTTTGGAAATGGCATATCTCCTTATTTGGGGTACACTGCCAGCTTCTTCAGAATTAACTACATTTGAAGATGAAATTCGCCAAAATTGGCGAATCAAATATCGAATTCGGGATATGATGAAATGCTTCCCGGAATCCGGTCATCCGATGGATGCCCTGCAAGCCTCTGCTGCTGCTCTTGGTTTATTTTATTCTCGCCGCGATTTAGAGAATCCAGCTTATATTAGGGATGCAGTAGTTAGACTTTTAGCAACTATTCCTACAATGGTCGCAGCTTTCGAGTTGATGCGCAGGGGTGACGATCCTGTACGTCCTAACAACGAGTTAGACTACGCTGCAAACTTTTTGTATATGCTTCACGAAGAGATTCCAGACCCCCTAGCAGCAAGAGTTTTGGACGTGTGTTTAATCCTTCATGCTGAACACACTATGAATGCTTCTACATTTAGTGCAAGAGTAACAGCCTCCACTTTAACCGACCCTTATGCTGTGGTTGCTAGCGCTGTTGGAACTTTGGGTGGTCCTTTGCATGGTGGTGCAAATGAAGAAGTCATTCAAATGTTGGAGGATATAGGCTCTGTTGAAAACGTGGCTGCTTTCATTGAAGACCGCTTAGAGCGTAAGGCTAAAATTATGGGTTTTGGACACCGGGTATATAAGGTGAAAGATCCCAGAGCCAGAATATTGCAAAAACTAGCAGAAAAACTCTTTGCCAAATTTGGATACGACAAATACTACGATATTGCTCAGGAAATGGAGCGAGTAGTTGAAGAAAAGCTTGGACATAAAGGCATATATCCAAATGTTGACTTTTATTCCGGCTTAGTATATAGGAAATTGGGAATCCCTACAGATTTATTTACACCAGTTTTTGCGATCGCTCGTGTTGCTGGTTGGTTAGCCCATTGGAAAGAACAAATAGTAGAAAATCGTATTTTCCGTCCCACTCAGATTTACAACGGAAAACACGATATTCCTTACATACCAATGGAGCAGCGTCGCACAACTTTAGATTGTTGAAAACTAATTTTTCCAACAATACTTAAGTCTCGTTAATAACTGTTTCTGTTTCCCCCAGGCTTACTCTGGGGGTTTTATTAACAAGCTCAATCACTACCATAGGTAGAAATTCCGATGCTTAGTGCTGGGGGTAAAACCATCGAACGATATACTAAGCATGGGAATTTATATTTAAGCTATACCGTTAATTATTGTCTTCATTAATTGTTTTAATGGGGATTGGCATCGGGCCAAACATTTATTGTTACTATAAACAACGGTGAAATACTAGGTTCTACCTAAACTTCAAGGATTTTAACTCCATAAACAAAGCGATTAAGCTAAATTTAATGGGGAGTAATAAGATGCACATGGTATACATACCTTGGAAAGCCGGCAACAAAATCAGTTGTAAATGAAAATGAAAGTACGAACTTAAAATAAGAAAAAATGAACCCAGGAATTGACCTCCAAGGAACGTTTACAAAATCCCTAATGGATTTGGGATTGTCATCTGGTACAGCCAAAGCAATTTGGATGCCCCTACCAATGATACTAATGGTTATTGGTGCAACTGTAGGAGTGCTTACTTGTGTTTGGCTAGAACGAAAAATTTCCGCAGCTGCTCAGCAAAGAATTGGTCCTGAATATATAGGTTCTTTAGGTCTGCTTGCACCAGTAGCAGATGGAATAAAGCTAGTATTTAAGGAAGACATTGTTCCTGCAAAATCAGACCCATTACTGTTCACACTGGGTCCGATTCTGGTTATATTACCAGTCTTTTTGTCATATTTGATTGTTCCATTCGGGCAGAATTTATCAATTACTAACGTCACCTTAGGTGTATTTTTGTGGATAGCCCTATCAAGTGTTCAACCAATTGGCTTATTAATGGCTGGTTATGCATCAAATAATAAGTATGCATTGCTTGGAGGATTGCGTGCTGCTGCGCAATCTATCAGCTATGAAATTCCTCTAGCTCTAGCAGTCCTAGCTGTGGTAATGATGTCTAATAGTTTGAGTACTATCGATATCGTTAATCAGCAATCTGGATATGGTATTTTAGGCTGGAATATTTGGCGGCAACCAATTGGTTTTATAATTTTTTGGATTGCAGCATTAGCAGAATGCGAAAGGATGCCTTTTGATTTACCAGAAGCAGAAGAAGAACTGGTTGCGGGTTATCAAACCGAATATTCTGGTATGAAATTTGCCTTGTTTTACTTGAGTTCTTACGTCAACCTTGTATTGTCTGCTCTACTGGTATCCATTTTGTATTTGGGTGGTTGGGATTTTCCCATTCCTATTAGCCAAATAGCAAGTTGGTTAGGTATCAGTGAAGCTAATCCTTTATTGCAGGTTGTTACAGCTTCCTTGGGAATCACTATGACATTACTGAAAGCTTATTTTCTGGTATTCATAGCGATTCTATTGCGGTGGACTGTCCCCCGCGTCCGTATCGATCAGCTGTTAGATTTAGGATGGAAGTTTTTACTTCCAATAGGTTTAGTTAACTTGTTACTTACAGCAGCCCTTAAATTAACTTTACCTTTTGCTTTTGGCGGTTAAGGTAAGGTTAATTCGTTCATTCGTAAGTAAAGTAACTTCTCGAATTTACCTACATCCTCCTGTTTGAGGAGGATGCGGATAATATCAAATTTGCGTAAGCTTTTGATTTTAACAGCAGATTTCCTCAAAACTAATTCACAAAAGAGAGCGAGACACTATGTTAAAGTTCCTCAAACAAGTTGTGGACTACGGAAAAGAAGCCGTACAAGCAGGACGTTATATAGGTGAAGGTTTGTCTGTTACCTTCGATCATATGCGTCGTCGTCCTGTAACTGTTCAATATCCCTATGAAAAACTGATCCCCAGCGAACGTTTCCGGGGAAGAATTCACTTTGAATTTGATAAATGTATTGCTTGTGAAGTTTGTGTGCGTGTCTGTCCAATTAATCTACCAGTTGTAGATTGGGATTTTGATAAAGCCAGTAAAAAGAAAAATCTCAAGCATTATAGTATTGATTTTGGCGTTTGTATCTTCTGCGGTAACTGTGTAGAATACTGTCCTACTAATTGTTTATCAATGACAGAAGAATATGAGCTTTCAGTATACGATCGCCATGAACTCAACTATGATAACGTGGCTTTAGGTCGTTTGCCTTACAAAGTAACTGATGACCCTATGGTTACACCTATTAGAGAATTAGTTTATCTACCGAAGGGAGTTATGGATGGTCATGACTTAAGTGCTGATGCTCCCCGTGCTGGTTCTCATCCTAAAGACCTAGTAGAGCAAAAAGAAGAAAATGCATAAAATAGCTAACAGTTATCGGTTATGAATTATCACTCGGCAATTACAGGGGTAATTTAAACAAGAGATAAATAATCAAATCACTTTAGTAAGTATGGGATGATGTGATTTTATTCATATTTATTAGAAATTAAATATTCCCTGTGTTGCTATATAGGTGGTAGCTGTTTGCTATTCACTCTCAAAAAATCAAAAGATAAAGGATAAAAAAGTGGATCTTGCACAGGGAGTACAATTTGTTTCTTTTGGTATTTTGGCTGTAATGATGATTGGGGCAGCTATTGGTGTAGTTGTCTTTAACAATATCGTTTATTCAGCCTTTATGCTCGGAGGAGTTTTTGTCAGCATTTCAGGAATATATCTTCTGTTAAATGCTGATTTCGTTGCTGCTGCTCAATTGCTTGTGTATGTCGGAGCAATCAACGTACTAATTTTGTTTGCCATTATGTTGGTAAATAAGCGAGAAGATTTTGTACCTTTACCTAGTGCTGGCTTAAGAAAATTCTTAACTGCTTTAGTGAGTATAGGATTATTTGGTCTCTTAAGCACAATGGTTTTGGCTACACCTTGGACTAGCAGTAGCTCTGTACCAGTTAGTAATTCGATTATCTTGATTGGTGAGCACTTTTTTAGTGATTACTTACTACCCTTTGAGTTAGCTTCCGTACTGTTGTTAATGGCAATGGTTGGTGCAATTATCTTAGCAAGAAGGGAATATTTGCCAGATTCAATATCTTCAACTGATACTGACGCAAATATTTTGAAATTGCCTGAAAGACCTAGGGAAATGGTATCAGCCGGAAGTGATAAGGAATAAAGTATTTATTCTTGGAATAATCAACTTTATACTGCCTTTCATGTAACAACTGTGCTTGTAATCACCCTTTGGGTGTATCTACAAAGAGATGATCCGCAAACGCATTTGTCATGGGATAAATTCCCTTTTCTAAAAAGGAAAGAAGCTATGTAAAGAGGAGCCTCACCTAACGGAGTTGAATACACTGTTTCACTGGTGTTCCCCACTCAACATATACATGAGACATATATGAGATTGTTTGCATTAAGCATTAGAATTTTGCCTAAAATTGTAGGAAATGGGTGATATTTTTACAGGATTACCGGTATCCCTCGGTCAAAATAACACTTCTAAATGTTTAGAATTTTGCATTCTATTAGAATTATGTTCTCAAATATGTTGACCAAAAAATCAATATAAATATTTAGAAATCAATGCAATTAGAGTACTTTTTGTTATTATCAGCAGCATTATTTTGTATCGGTATTTATGGCTTAATTACTAGCCGTAATGCAGTAAGAGTCCTAATGTCAATCGAATTACTGTTAAATGCTGTAAATTTGAATTTAATGGCATTTTCCAATTTTATGGACTCAACAGCAATAAAAGGACAAGTTTTTACAGTATTCGTGATTACTGTAGCTGCTGCCGAAGCTGCGGTAGGATTAGCAATCGTACTTGCCATTTACCGCAACCGCGACACCGTTGATATGGAACAGTTTAATCTCCTTAAGTGGTAGTAGTGTGGAGTTAAAGCAGGTCATTATCGCCTACAAGGCACGAGATTCCCAAGCGAAACGCTGGGCTGAAATTTGTGCAAGTCAGCTAGAACATCGTAACTGTAAAGTGCTGATGGGACCTAGTGGACCAAAAGATAATCCTTACCCAGTATTTTTGGCTTCGGTAACTCAAGCAATTGACTTAGCTTTGGTACTAGGTGGGGACGGCACAGTATTAACAGGTGCAAGACATTTAGCCCCAGTTGGTGTTCCTATTCTTGCAGTGAATGTGGGAGGTCATCTGGGGTTTTTAACTGAGTCTGTAGAAGATTTTCAGGATACAGAATTAGTTTGGGAAAGAATTTTACAAGACCGCTATGCTATACAAAGGCGGATGATGTTGCAAGCTGCTGTTTATGAAGGGCATGGAAATGATTTAGAAGCCGTAACGGATATGTATTCGGCGCTAAATGAAATGTGTGTTAAACCAGCTTCAGCAGACAGAATGATTACTTCTGTTTTAGAAATGGAAATTGATGGTGAGGTTATAGATCAGTATCAGGGTGATGGCTTGATAGTATCCACCCCGACTGGTTCTACAGGTTATACGGTTTCTGCGAATGGACCAATTATGCATGATGGTATGGAAGCGATTACCATCACACCTATTTGTCCAATGAGTCTTTCGAGTCGTCCAATTGTTTTACCCCCTGGTTCTGTAGTCAGCATTTGGCCTTTGGGAGACTATGACTTGAGTACTAAGCTGTGGACTGATGGTATTTTAGGCACTTCAATTTGGCCTGGAAATCGCGTTGATGTACGTATAGCAGATTTTAGAGCCAAGTTTATTATTTTGAGAGAAAATTATTCTTATTACCAAACTTTGCGAGAAAAATTACTTTGGGCTGGAACTAGAATTCGTTACAGTAGTACCCATCAGTCGAATTAGAATAAATTTAGATAGTAATAGGACTTACGCACGCACTTGTAACGAAAAATTCAGGTCTTAGGATTACTTCCCTACTATCGTTCCAGACGTAAACCCGTAGTCTATGCGTAAGTCCTGTCTAAGTATAAGTAGCTAGAAAAACAAGAAAATGTTAACTGTTAACTACTTAAGATTGAGATACAGGGAATTGACCAGGTGTAATATTTATATTCAAGTTACGTCCACTACGGTTGACTTTTAAAGTCATATTACCACCAACTCTACTTTTTTCTACTAGTTTCTGTAACTCATCTGCTGTAGCTACCTGACGACCATCGATTTGCTCGATGACATCTCCTATTCTAAGTCCAGCTCTAGCCGCTGGTGAGTTGTTAGCAACGTCTAAAATGACTACACCTTTACTAGCAGATACCCTGAAGTTATTTCGCTGGCTTAAATCTTCTTTGGTCTCCTGAGTGAGGGTAGTCATACCAATACCTAAGTAGGGGTGCTGGACTTGTTTCCCATCTATTAACTGGGCAGCAATTTCTCTAGCACGATTGATGGGAATAGCGAATCCTAATCCTTGAGCGCGTCCAATGATGGCAGTATTGATACCAATTACTTCACCTCTTTGATTTAGCAATGGACCACCTGAGTTACCAGGGTTAATAGCTGCATCAGTTTGAATAAAGCGAACTCGTTTATCAGGAGAACCAATAACTCCACTGGAGCGTCCAGTACCGCTAATGATACCAGCAGTTACGGTATTGTCTAAACCAAGGGGATTGCCGATAGCGATCGCCCATTCTCCGGGTTTGAGATTATCTGAGTTCCCAAGTTTAAGTTTAGGTAGATTATTGGCAGAAATTTTAATTACTGCTAAATCTGTGAGTTCGTCTGTACCTAAGACTTGTCCGCTAAAATTACGTCCATTACCAAGGGTGACTCTTACTTTACTTGCTCCTTTAACAACGTGAGCATTAGTAAGGATTGTGCCATTCTCATTAATAATAAATCCTGAACCCACACCACGTTGTACTCTTCTTCTGGAAGAATTAAATCTACTACCTGGGTTCGTAGAGTCAATTCTAACTACAGCAGAACCAGTTTTCTCAACAGCTGCGGCAATAAAGTTAGAGTTATTTCCTGGTATTTGGGAAACCTGCTGCTGTGGTTGAGCTATTGTTGGTAATAGTTGAGTTACAGGTATGCTAAAGGCTGCACCAGCTAGAAATACCGGTATAAAAGCTAATGATTTTGGTAAAGATAATTTGGGAGCCATAGTTAATTAATTATGTTAGTTAATTCTAAATAGAACTTTTATCTTTTCGTTTTTAAGCTAAAGCAACACTAATCACTTGATGGAAAAGATATCATTTTTACCTTTATACTTGCTATTAATTTCGATCGGAATTGTAGGTAAAAGTTTATTAGATAAAATTTGATAGCTGAGTAGATATATATATTCAGCTATCAAACAGAGAAAAAGACATGAGGAACGCTTTCTTAAAAATATTAAGTATTTAATACTTTTAACTCAGTTATTATTAGTGTTGCAGACAAATATGACATAAAAGTGTCAACGACTTCTTAGAATGAGATATTAAATACAGGTATTTGCCGCTAATCTGCTTTCTTAGCTCATAAGCTAACCTATTTGAAACTTTTGCTGATTTAAATCTGATTTTTCCCAAATAGTAGAGTTAGATAGATTTTTTCAATGGGAGGCAAATTTGAAAAGTGGTACCTTGTTCTACTTTACTATTTACACTAATTTGACCGCCGTGAGCTTGAATGATTTGTAAAGATATTGCTAATCCCAAGCCAAAACCACCACTGCTTCTAGTTCTAGCAGCATCTACTCGATAGAAACGCTCGAAGATGTAAGGTAAATCCTTTTTGGGAATCCCAATACCATTATCTTTAATTTCAATGGATGCTTGACGCGATGCTTTCAAAGGGAATTGTCTGAAGGAGGACGGATTTAGCCGTCGCGTATTTAATAAGATTTTGATGTTTCCACCAGCTACTGTGTATTTACAGGCATTATCTAATAAGTTTCTAATTGCTTGTTTTAAAAGTTCTGGATCGGCTTTGATCATGACTTCATGAGAGGGAAATACAGTGACTAACTTTAGTTCTTGCTCTTGAGCAACATACTGATATTCTTTAGCTAAATCTTGTAGGAATTTCACTAAATCAATATTTTCTAAATCTTGAATATTTAAGCGTCCTTCGTGACGAGCTAATAATAGTAAATTACTAATCAAAGAACTCATAGTTTTAGAAATTTCTACTATATTTTCTAACCTTTGACGTGGTTGTTTAAGATTATTTTCTGGTACGAGTAAACCGACCTGGGCGTTACTTAAAATCGCTGCAACAGGAGCGCGTAATTCGTGAGAAGCATCGGCTGTAAATCTTTGTAGCTGCTTATAAGCAATTTCTGTAGGCTGCATTGCCAAACCACCAAGTAGCCAACCAACAATACCTATTATTCCAAGTGTCATAGGTATTCCCAAAGATAGAAATAATTTTGTTTGACTGAGACTGTTCTCGATTTTTTCTAAAGATGAAGTTAATTGTAAGTAAGATATATATTCGTTATTTTTTTTGATTGGTACAGTTAGCTGACGTAGTCTTATGGATGATGAGTTTAATTTATCTTGATTCTTGATAATAGTTTTAAACCCTTTAATTTTTGTTAAATATAATGGACAAGAATAAGTTTCTAACTCTGGTAATTTAGCTCTTAAATTTCTATTTGAATCATACAAGCAAATATAATTATGTTCTGTTTCTCTTTGCCAAATATTGATATCACTATCAATATCTAAATCATTACTTGTTTGTGGGTCACCAAAAGCTTTACTGATTTTCTCTGCCGTCAAGTAAAGTCTTCTGTCAAAAGATTGAAGTTGATTTTGTGCTTGTCGATAATAAACAATAAATGTGAATGCAAATAGGATTAAACCCATTGGCATTGCAAATAAATATGCTAAACGACGACGAGAACGAGTAAACATTTTTACTATTAGTGCACAACGCTACTAAAATAGTTTGGAAACTTGTTTATGGATTTTACAAGTAATTTATTAAATGGGTCATTTATTAAATGGGTCATTTATTTTTCCTTCTATCCTAGAAAATACCTTTATTTTCTAAAGTAGTGTTACGCGATGCTAAACGAGCTTTTCCTGAAGCTGCCCATTGCTGTAATTTTTGAATTTGCTCAGATGCAGTACGAGCTAAAGGTACAACTTGACTGGCTGCTTCTAAAATATCATCTGTAGTAAAGTCTCGATTTTGACTAAAGCCAATGTGCATAGCTTCAATTAAAGTTTGCTCGATTTCTGCACCAGAAAAGTCAGGGGTTTCGTAAGCTAATCTTTTGATATCATAATTTCTGAGATTACTAGGACGAAGTCTAGATAAATGCACTTCAAATATGGCAGAGCGTTCTTCTTGACTAGGTAAACCAATAAAAAATATTTCATCAAATCTACCTTTACGGAGAATTTCTGGTGGTAATGACTGAATGTCATTGGCTGTTGCAACTACAAATACGGGTGAATTTTTTTCTGCTAACCAGGTAATAAATGTCCCAAATACTCTACTAGTAGTTCCCCCATCCCCTTTACTACCCAAGCCTGAAAATGCTTTATCTACTTCATCTATCCATAGTATACAAGGAGATAAAGCCTCAGCTAACTGGATCATTTGTCGGGTACGAGATTCAGATTCCCCGACCAAACCAGCAAATAACCTACCAACATCTAAACGCAGTAAAGGCAAATGCCAATTATGAGCGATCGCTTTAGCTGTGAGTGATTTTCCTGTACCCTGAATACCTATTAATAGTAAACCACGGGGGTGGGGTAAACCGTACTGTCTGGCTTTTTGGGAAAATGCTCCACCTCTTCGCAATAACCAGTCTTTGAGGTTATCTAAACCACCAATATCAGAAATTTGTTCTGTAGCTGGAATAAAATCGAGAATTTGAGTTTGACGAATTGTTTGACGTTTTTCTTCTAAAACCAAATCTACATCTTCTGGTTGTAGTTCTCCGTGAGATGCGATCGCTCTTGCTAAGACTCGTCGAATCCGTTCCATACTCAATCCCTGACAAGAACGCACCAGTTCGTCTATTATTTTGCTGTTCAAGGAGTTACCTGTTGCAGATGACAAACGTTCTACTTCTGCTTTAATTTCTTCTGAGTTAGGTAAAGGAAACTCTACAACAGTTAATATCTCAGTTAAGTCATCGGGAATGGCAATAATCGGTGAAAGTAGAATAATATTTTTAGGTTGGGACTTGAGCAAGCGTGATAAGTTACGTAACTTCCGAGAAATTGCTACATCATCCAAAAAGCGATGATAATCTCGCAAAACAAATACACCAGCAGCACTTGCATGCACCTTTTCTACAAATTCTAAAGCTTGTAGGGGATTACGTCTGCCAAAATTCTGATCATTGAGATTTCCATGATAACCATCCACAAAATCCCAAATGTAAACTGGGCGATCGCCTTGATTTTTTGCTTCTTCTCGAATTGCAGTTTCTAATCTTTCTTCCTCATATGTAGGAATATAAATTAGAGGATAGCGGGCACGTAATAATAGCTTAAATTCTTCGCGGAAACTCATATACATTCAAACCGTAAGTTCTCAATTATTCATTATGTCGGTTTGTGGGTACTGATACTCATATTTGCTAATAAAAGATTTCTATTTTCAATATTATTGAGCTTTTTATTGAGCTTTTTGAAACAGACTTTTCAAGAATAATCACAGCATTTATTCTGAGGGTATTATATTCAGGATTACAAAAATCCTCATATGTGGGATGAGCCAAAATCTCATCCTGGTAGGTTGGTAGATAAATTTATAACTATGTCCGAAGCCGAATTAAGTATAGTGAAATGGATTAATCATAAATACAGGACTTATGCAACGTTAGCTATCGCTATACTACGTAAACCCATAGCGTGTCCTACGGACATAGATTTGTCCGAAGCGACTGTAACGTAGTGTAGGGAAGCATAAGCTCTATCGCTCGTCATGACGGAATTACGTTGCTTTTGCGTAAGTCCTGAAATATTTGAGATTTTGACCTTTTGGTTATATATTTAAGTTTACTTGTGTGTAACGATTTAACACCTGATGCTTCATTATTATCAATTATTAACCAAAAGCTTTTTCATCAAACTGTTTTTTCAATTACAAAAAACATTCTAAAATTAAGATTGAGTTGTAATAATTAGGAATATTAGGAGTGAAGTATTCGCATAAGTAAATGTCAAAAACTCCAGAATCAAAAACTTTCAAAACTAAACAGTTAGAATCTGAAGCTTTAGATAACAATACATCTGCAGAACGCTTGAGAGAATTAGCAGATTATCATAGCAAATTAATTCGTCAAGCAGTTGCGCAAAATCCCAATACACCACCAGATATTCTGCTCAAGTTATTCGATCAATTTCCATTTCAGGTATTAAGTAATTCTATACTAAATTTATTACTCATAGAAAATCCTTTATTTTTAGAGAAACTATATTTTAGTAGTAAATCTATTTTTGATAAAAAATTACCTTTATTTTTTATTGAATGGGCTATGAACCATCCGAATAAAACCATTCGTGCAGATGTGGCATATGGTTCTCAAGTATCTCAACAATATTTAGAAAAGTTAGCTAAGGATCGAGAATATATCGTTCGCTTACAAGTTGCAGCTAATAATAATGCGTCTATATATTTACTTAATCAATTAGGGGAAGATGAAAATCATTATGTTAGAGAGACAGTAGCTAAACATCCTCAAGCAAGTCTTAGTATTTTAGAAAAGCTTGCACAAGACGAAGTTGCTGAAGTACGTCGTCAAGTTGCAAAAAATTACAATACTCCTAATTATATTTTAAAATACTTAGCTAGAGATAATAATCTTCATGTTCGTGCAGATGCTATATATAAAATTGATGACTAGAAATAAATAAAGCATTTTCCAAGCAGATAAAGTACACCTCATTTTTTCCTACTTGTATTAAAAGAATACGGATTTTAAACCACAACTGATTAGACTAGTAAACGCTATAAATAAATATACTTATTTATTTACTACATCAAATAAACTAAAATTCAACTAAAATTAATCTATTCTTAAATTATATATTTATTAACTATACAGCAGTCATCGCTATACTCTCCATGCCCCGGTGCTGCCGGTGATGGCAAGTTTTATCCAGTCATACTTAATACAATGTCAAATATAAATTATACTCTTGATATTTAGTAAAATGTAGAATAATAATATACTTTAATTTCCCAGCGAGTCGATATATTTAAGATTTAAATTTGAAGTTTTATAAATCTTTACATCTGTTTTTATAGATGAGTAATTAGACACATTTATAGGATTTATGAAACGAATATCTGTCGGAAGCGACGGTCAATCGCTACGCTCCAATTCAAAATTATTTATTTTCTCTTTAATTTTGAATTTTGCATTTTGCATTTTGAATTGTTTCGGTCACCTAGTGTAGGGAAGCATGAGTCAAGCACAGACACGCTACGCAAACGTAATGACAGAATTACGTAGGTTTTTCGTAAGTCCTATATATATCAGATATGTAATTTAATTTTATAAAACAAGTCACTTCTTGCAAATATGGAATTTTTATTATATGAAATAAATAATTAGATAATTAGCATTAGCAAGTTGATTATATACATAAATACCTTATTAAAAGAGAATAGACTTATAAAGGTATTTATTTGATTCGATATTATATCGATCGAAAATAAGAAGAATTACTTGTATCGTCAAATAATAAATTAAATTTATCTTGCATAATATTATCTATTAAAGTCAAGTAAAAAAACTATTTATAAAATTTAAAAACTTTAAAATAAATAATATATTGTATTCTCATAAAAATTTTTGACTATATAAAAAAAAGACTGTATCTACTAACTGAAAATGATATAAATACTTGAATAAATGTGGTTATATACACACGAGAATTAGCTAATTTTTTCTACAATTATCTCAGGCGAACATAGATAAATTCCCAGGTAAAAACAATAGTTTGGGGTAAGAAATATATGATTCGACCAATAGGTGTGAAAAATTTAGGTGTGAGTGAGACTGAAACCATGACAAAAGGATTTTTCAATATTTTAAAGCTAAGTCCAGCTGTTTTTGCTGCTGTATTTTTAGCTGCTGGAACTGCTTTCGCTGAGCAAGTAAACGGAGTTTCTGAATTAGAAGAAAATAACATTGGTCAAGTGACCTCTGTTTCTCAGTTAACAGACGTACAACCTACTGATTGGGCTTTTCAATCTGTACAGTCTTTAGTTGAGCGTTATGGTTGTGTTGCTGGTTATCCTAACGGAACTTTCCGTGGTAATCGTGCAATGACTCGTTATGAGTTTGCTGCTGGTTTAAATGCTTGCTTAAACCGCGTTAACGAACTTATTGCTACAGCAACTGCTGACTCTGTAAGTGCTGATGACATGGCTGCTATCAAGCGTCTACGTGAAGAGTTTCAAGACGAGCTTGCAACTCTACGCGGACGTATGGATGGTTTAGAAGTTCGTACTGAGAAGTTAGAGAAGAAGCAATTCTCTACCACCACGAAATTAAAGGGTGAGGCTGTTGTTGCAGTTTCCGATGTTTTCGGTGGTGACAATACAGATGCTGGTGAAGATACCAACACAATCCTATCTAACCGCGTTCGTTTGAAGTTACAAACTAGCTTCAGCGGTAAAGATAAATTATCTATTCGTTTACAAGCTCGTAACACTCCTAAGTTTGATGACACCACCAAAATGACCCGTTTGGGTTTTGATGGTGACAACGACAATAACCTTGAAATCGATGAAGTTAACTACGCTTTCACTCCTGCTAAGGGAGTACGCGTTAAGTTAGATTTCAGTGCTGGTGAAATGCAGGATAATACCAACACCTTCAACCCTGTCTTCAAGAGCAGTGGTGGTGGTGCAATTTCTCGTTACGGTCGTTTCAGCCCCATCTATCGCGTAGCGAATGGTGATGCTGGTGTAACCGTAACCTTGGGTAAGAAGGGTAAGAAGTCTCGCTCTCCTATCTTGTTGACTGCTGGTTACTTCACCGATGGTCAGAACGATCCTACCAACGGAATCTTTAGTGGTAACAACACCTACTTCGGTCAGGTTGACTTTGCACCTAACAAGAAGTTAAACGTTGGTTTCGCTTACGCTAACGCTTACAGCGATGACGATAGCGGTAAAATTGCTATTGGTAGTACCGGAAGTGCAAATGCTAACCAGCCTCTTGCTGGTAGATCCACCACTAACCACTACTCTTTATTAGCTAACTATAAGCTAAATAAAAAGACTGTATTAGGTGGTTGGTACGGTATTGCTGATGCTAATCAGTTAGATAGCGACAATGATGCAACCATTAAGTACTGGGCTGCAACTTTAGGTCTTAAGGACTTTGGTGCTAAAGGAAATACCCTTGGTTTCATCTTTGGTCAGCCTCCTAAAGTTACTGAGAGTGATGTTTTAGGTACAGAAGACGAAGATACCTCTTACCACTTAGAGGCTCTCTACAAAATGAAGGTTTCTGATAGAATTGCTGTTACTCCTGGTTTGTTGGTTATCTTCAACCCAGAACACAACAATGACAATGACACCACTGTTGTTGGTACTATTCGTACCACCTTCAAGTTCTAAGATTTTAGTTCTAAGATTTCAGGTCAAATGAATATATAACCATGCCCGAAGTCGGGTATGGTTAATTAAATCTAGTCTGCCTAGCAAAGCTAAGGCAGGCTTTTTAATTACTTCAAAGGGGAATACTGAATAGGGGATAGTTCATATCTTGTACCTAACCCTATAAACCATAAAAATTAAAAAATATATGTAATAAACAATACCTTCGCCAAAAAAAAAGAGTATCAAAAGAGAGGGCTGATGTAGTAAAGTTATTGTTTTCCACAACTACAACTTAATTACTACAAACAGCCCATGTTCGACATATTAGCACTGTTACAATGTTTGCTACCGCTGATAAGCGTAACTACGATGCGGCAATTGAATCGGATAATCATAGCTATGCTAGCGATGAATGGAAGAGTGACAATGCTCGGCATCTC
>JBHJJE010000060.1:0-88464 GCA_050042865.1 Mastigocoleus sp. | reverse complement strand
GCCGTCGAGAGTCTTTTGTCTACTTATAAGTCTTTAGTTGAAAATACAACTAAGTACTAAGTCAATTAGTATGGCTTGATGCGACTATTTTAGGTCTAGTTGAGAATATAGCCTTCTTAATGACAAGATGCGTTCGCCCTGATCTAATCCGCCAAATCTAATCTAGAAAGTATTGTATACGCTATTGGACTGGAGAAACAGTCTTTTGAAAAACTTTTCTTGAATGATTTTTTATACGGGACTGGTGCGACTCGAACGCACGACCTAGCGCTTCAGATTTGTGTAAGTTTCCTTACTCTCTGGACTATACCTTCACCGTAGAAAACTATTACAACATTGTAATAATGCTGTCATAAATTATCTTTAGGTGGTAGCCATCTAGTCTCTACACCTTCAGAAATTAAACATTAAGTTACTGTTTAGACTTGGGCTTAATTCCGCTTGGCTCGGTATTGCCATAAAGCATAAGACTTTCAAATAAGTTTTTAGATAAATCTATATAACTTCTTAGGTTTCACCGAATTTGACTACATTCACATACTGAGTTTCCTCAATAGTGCCCGATTTTCAGGAGGCGCTCGCTCTATCCAACTGAGCTACAACCCCATAGAACTATTATCTATCACCAAACTATAATAGCACTCTAGCTTTGAGATAAATTAACAAAAGCAGTAACTATAATTTTCAATGATCAATTGTCTAAGCTAAATTACCAAATATAATTAGACTTCCACATTTCATCCCAAGGTTTTCCCCCAATCTCCAAACCACAAGAAGAGCTATTGGCTTTGAGTATAGTAGTTGATTTCCCAAAATCTAATTGACGTAACTCTAAAGTGATGTCACCCTGCATTGTATCTCGACAACAAAATATTAAACCATCTAGGGTTGGTGCCCTCAGAGGTGTTCCTGTTTTACTAGTAGTAGCAGTAAACTCAACTTCATAATCATTATTTCGTGCCTGCATTTTCCAGCTACCCCAGGGCTGAATTTCCCAACTTACCTGAGAATTCCAGGGTACAAACTCGTAGAATTTGCCTTTATAATGGATACCAATCATCGCCACAGATTCCATCCACCATAATACACCCCGTCTTCCACCACCAGCAGTTAAAGCTAGATCGGGTTGGTCATCAAAACTATTACAGTTAACCCAGAACCATTTTTGTGGGAAAGCACCACCCCAGTTTTTTTCACTATAAGCAGGTTCATCCTCAAAATCATAGCGTTGACCATTCCAGTATATAAAGCCAGTTGCTAATCCATGAGCCATGAGTATTTGCCATCCTGGTTCAAATATCTGTAGTTGAGATAGCCATCCAGCTGTTGATTGCTGTCTTTTTCCAGTATCACCCCAACCGTATATCGGTTTAATTTTATATTCCCATTGGCAGTATTGACCTGTACCTGGGTCCTTAATAAAACCTTGATTTAAAATATTAGTAGCTTGATAACCGTTTTTTATGTGTAGTGTAAATTTTTCGGGAGGAAGGAAACCTGGTTCAGTAGTTAGATAATTAGTTAAATCATTTTTACCCCAATGTCCAAGTGCAAGTTTATCTCGATCTGCCCAGAACTTATTAACATTAGGAAAAGTTCTACACAGGTATTCGTCATCAGGACCTAATATCTGTGCTGCACCACCACTATGATTTTTCTCACCAGTAGGGTCTTCTATAGAATACATGAAAGCAAAAGTTTGTTTGATTCCACTTAAGGTAACCCGGTAGTACCAACCTTCAAAAAAACGGCGATCGCTATGATCCCAGTGATAACCACTATGGGGTGTCTGATTTACTAATAAGGGGTTTTGGGTATTATTTATCATATAGGTCAAATGTATTTATATTTACTAGTATGAGCGATCGCTTAGATATTAGTTATGCTTACTCTATTTTGAAACTTCAGCCTGATGCAACTCCGGAGCAGGTTAAAAAAGCATATCGTCAACTAGTAAAAGTTTGGCATCCCGACTGTTTTACAGATTTACAAGAAAAGCAAGAAGCAGAAGATAAAATTAAGGAAATCAATGATGCTTATGACCTGATCAAATCTTATCAGGAAGAACTTGAAGATACATCATCGACTACAGCAAGACAAAACTCTTCGAGAAATACTTCAAATTCTACATCTTCAAATACATCAAGGAATAATTCAACTAGAGTATCTACTTCTCGTGCTGATGCTAAAACCTTTTATGAATGGGGTATAGAGAATCTTAATAATGGAGATTACGAAGAAGCGATCGCTGATTTTACTAGAGCAATTCGTTTAAATCCCAGTTATGTGGAAGCTTATAAGTCTAGAGGATATGTTTGCTCTTTACTTGGATATGAATATCGAGCTAGTGCAGATTTAAGTAAAGCGGCACAGTTAGAGGGTTATTCTAGTTACTTTAATAGGCAAACTACTTCTAGAAATAATAGTAGAGGTAAACGTAAAAATCAGAATAGAAGTAGAAGTAAAAACACACAATGGAGAACGCGAGTTGTTTATCAACGTCCGTCTTTATTCAAAAAAATTTGGTTGCAAATAAAAGCTTGGTTCAGGTCAATAATAAGGTAATCTTTACAATATTAGGATTATTTACTTCATAATTGATTAATTTATATTTATTTTTTTTGAGTAATGTCACCAGAAATCACATTGCTTTAAAAGTAGTTCATTTTCAAATCAGGTGATGATAACTTACATCCAGGCACTGAAGGAAGAACTATTTCTCTGGTTTAAATATCCGATAATATTTAAAATTAGAGCTTGTGCCTCCCGCTCTAATTAATAGCAATCATTACTCCAAAGGTATGTAAATCAAGTTATACAGACCAAGGGACCCAAAGTAAAGTAAAGCAAAAGTGTTTTTGTCATAGATTTTTTGAATATCAGAATGGAGGTGTTTAAAACACGGAAGGTAACCCTGTATGGTATGAGATAGTTGGTTGTACATACGGTAGTAAATATTGATTGTTTGATCAAATTTTTTAGCCCACCTTTATTTTTAACTCTCCTAATTTTCTACTTCTTTAAATCGATTACATTATTAATATACCGCCAGTAGCTGTTGAATTTACTCGTCACAGCTGTTGGTGGTTAGTGTTATTTAGGGCTTACTTTAGGTAGTTGGTGGTTTAATATGTAAGTGCTTGTGCCTGCATTAATTAAATATTTCCTGTAGATTGTGAATATTCAATAGTGGATAGGGAACGGTTTATAATCACATTCGCAAATATACCAATTATTTTGTTTGACTATTCTCAAATTGCACATTTTATAACCCTTATATGACAAGCCTTTTAGCGAAACTAAAAATCTGTGAGTTTCATTCGTTGCAAGGTGGATTTGAATTTTGAATTCCTACCTTGTAGGTCGCTTACATGAAAATTAGGGTGTTGATAAATTTAGGCTGCATTTCAACTATATTTCAACTATATTTCAACTATCGGGTTTTTGGTCTAAATTATGTGCTTGTTCTATAGCGGTTTTGTTTCTAGTTATAGATATAAACGGTTGCAAATTTTCTATAGATATACCGCTTAAAATACTTAAATTCTCCAGATCGATTCCTTTCATCAACATTTCTACACACCAAGTATATTTAGCTTGTTCGATGATGGGGAATTCTCCTTGGGGAGTAAGTAAATCATTCGTGACACTTATCCAAATATTCCCTAACTCTTCTGGGGATATAGGTTGTTTTTCCTGATTGATAAAAATTGCTGGTTCTTCATCTTTACGACTTTTTAGCCATGCAGTCAAAGGATTATTAAGTGCTGTACCATAGCGAAAACCCATAATCCAATGATTAAGGGGTACTTGACGAACAGCACCATGATTGATTTGTAAGATATGATTTTGAGACTCACTCACAGAATGCGATCGCTGTAATTTGATAATCTCATCAACAGATAAACCAGCACCAAATAGTACATATACCAAAGCATACTCTTGTTTACCTAACTTTTTTGCACGCCTAAATAGCGATCGCACAAGATTTGCAGGTAAATCCTTTATCTTAGTGTTATGAGCTATATCGCTATCAACTGTATTTTTCTCTATAGAAAGCTCCCTTGGGGATGAAATAGCACCCTGCAAAAAAAGTTTTAATACACTTTCTAAAAAATCTTCTTGTCCTTCCCAGAGGGTATCCCCTTCACTAGTCGATTTTATAATAAAGTAACCAAGTAATAATCCATTTAGCAGACTAGCTAATTTGTTTGGAGAAAAATGAATCGAGTATCCTTTATCTTCAATTGTTCTTGCTAAATGCTGAGCTAGGTATTTATTCGCTTGAGTCAAACCTTGTCCCAACGCTAAACGGTTTTCATAAGGATATTGTCCTGCTTCTCCAACAACAGAACGTACTAATTCTGGAACTTGCTCCAAAGCTTGTAAACTATCTCGTGCATATTCATGCAAAGCTTCAGCAACATTATCTTTCGACTCCACCTGCTCTATCCAAGTTTTACCAAGTTGAGCAAATACAGCAGCATCTTCCATAACTGCTAATATTAAACCGTGCTTATTCCCAAAATGACGAAATAAAGTTACTTCATTTACCTGAGCACGTTCTGCTACTGCTTTCGTTGTGGTCTCGGTAACTCCTTTTTGAGCAAATAAATCTAGCGCTGCTTTTATCAAACGAACTTTGGTTGATTCCCTTTGAGTGGACATAAGTATTATTCAGTAAATGTTAATTAGAAATGTAAATTGCTTATATCAATTGCTTATATCAATTGCTTAATAAGTATGCTTATAAACTTTGTATGACAATATCTATAAGTATTTCGACGAAATCGACAAATTGACGAATCTTGAAATTTGCCGTCAATCAAGTTACTCATTAAGTCCCTCAAACCTAACAACTAAGAACCTGTGATTTAAACCATTTTATACAAATATACAGCAAATGTAAGTGTCACTTGCATTATTTTCAGATACTTGTTAACCTAAGAATGTAAGTAGCACTTGCATTTGTAGATAGGCTACAGTTTGCTGGGTAAATGAGCGGTTAATATATAATTTGTCAGCAAGCGTAATCCCTACAAACAAGACTTTTACAAAGAATCTACACGAGCAAATAAAAATATATTCAAGATTTTCAAGGACAAAATTAATGACACAGCAATCAATTTCCTCCGAGAATCAGGAAGTTATGAAATTCTCATGGGAAAGTGCAGTATTTTTCGCGATATTTCATGTTTTAGCGCTATTAGCACCTTGGTTTTTTTCCTGGTCAGCTTTTGGTGTAATGATATTTTTACACTGGTTGCTTGGTAGTATTGGTATTTGTTTGGGATATCATCGTCTTCTGAGTCATCGTAGTTTTCAAGTTCCCCAATGGTTGGAGTATATTTTGACAACCATAGGTGCTTTAGCGATGCAAGGAGGACCTATGTTTTGGGTTGCAGGACATAGATTACATCATGCTTTTACAGAAGATATAGACAAAGACCCGTATTCTGCAACAAGGGGTTTTTGGTGGAGTCATATGTTGTGGGTACTTTATCCCAAGGATGAATTCTTTGAGTACGAGCAGTATAAAAAGTATGCTCGCGATTTAGATAAGCATGCTTACTATCGTTGGTTGAATAAGAACTTTTTGTTGTTGCAGATTCCTTTAGGAATACTACTTTACTTATTAGGTGGATGGTCTTTCGTTGTCTATGGTGTATTTCTCAGAGCAGTTTTACTATGGCATAGCACCTGGTTAATAAACTCTGCGACACATCAGCAAGGATACAAAAACTTTCAGATTAACGACGACTCCCGTAATCTTTGGTGGGCTGCTATTTTTACTTACGGTGAAGGTTGGCATAATAACCACCATGCTTACCCCCGGGTAGCAAAAGCTGGATTGCGTTGGTGGGAAATAGATATGACTTGGTGGGCAATAAAATTACTTCAATTATCAGGTTTAGCTAAAAAAATTATCATGCCATCGGCTACAGTTAAGGCTAAAGGCTAACATTTTTCATTACATAAGCTGAACAGTAGCAATAACCAAAATTATCTTGTCCACCTACTTATATAAGACAGGTATCACACGGACAAGATTATGTATTTTGCAACCAGTATTAGACAATATTTTGGATAATATTTTGATATTTTGATATTTTGATATTTTGAAAAATACGCCGGTTTGTATAGTGGATCTTATCTATCCTCTACTGTTTGAATTAATTTGAGAAATGACCTGTTATACATTTGATTTATATGATTATCAAAAACCTACTTGATCTATTTGACCTATAGGTTATGCGATCGCTTACGGTAGGTCTTTGACCATCGCAATTATTTCAAAGAAATTATATTCAGGAAGAAAAATTAAATATAACACTACTAAGAATATGTTAAACCCAAGGTAAAATCGGATTTTTACGATAATTTTTCACGATAATTTTTTACGATAATATTGAATCGGCGCACTATGGTAAATTCCCATCCACCTTACGCTCTAAATCCGGGGGATAACCATAACAAAACCCCAATAAAGTAAAAATTTAGTAAAAAGTTGAAGTTTCTTTGATGATGAGAGAGTTTATTTGTGTGATAAAATGACATTCTCATACTGATACAATACTTTTATAATATTCTTGTAAATTATGAAGCGACGACGAAGATACGTTTAAAATGCATAGCGAGTTAATGCAATACCACCATTTCACCTAAAGATGGGTAATAGAACGTATTTCCGTAAATAAGTCAGCAATAATTTTAATTCGCAGTAACTTATATAACTACATCAAATATTTTTTGTGATAGCTAGCGGTAAAATACATCTGTTATATTGCAGAACTTCAAAAGCCCTATATTTCTTATATTGCTTATATTTCCAAATTTTTATATAGAGTGAAATATCAACTCGAACGCTGTTAACAGCATGAGTTGCTCCAGATTGAAGCTTCTTCCATTACAGATAATTTATTTACATATGAACGCTACACAAGAACAGTTAAAAGAAAAAATTCAACAAGCCTTAAGCGCAGCCTTTGGTGAAGAGTATGCTGAAACTGACCCTATCTTAGTTCCTGCATCCAACCCTAAATTTGGTGATTATCAGTGTAACGTATCCTTACCCCTAGCCAAAAAAATCGGACAACAACCCAGAGCGATCGCGCAACAAATTACTGAGAAATTAGATGTATCTGATATCTGCGAATCTCCAGAAATAGCTGGACCTGGTTTCATCAATCTGCGCTTAACAACACCATATTTAGAGACTCAATTAAATAACATCCAGGCAGACCCCAGACTTGGTGTAGAAAATGCCAAAAATACTAAGCGGGTGGTAGTAGATTTTTCCAGTCCTAATATCGCTAAAGAAATGCACGTCGGACATTTACGCTCGACTATTATTGGAGATTCTATCGCCAGAGTTCTGGAATTTCGCGGACATGATGTGTTGCGATTGAATCACGTGGGTGACTGGGGTACGCAGTTTGGGATGTTAATTACCTATCTACGGGAAGCTTACCCAGATGCACTGACAACAGCAAATGCTTTGGATATTGGTGATTTGGTAGCTTTTTATAAAAAAGCCAAACAGCGTTTTGACGAAGATGAAAAATTCCAGGAGACAGCAAGAAAAGAAGTCGTCAGATTACAAGCAGGTGCAGAAGATACTATTAATGCTTGGAAACTGCTTTGCGAACAGTCCAGGAAAGAATTTCAAGCCATCTATGATTTATTAGATATTCAAGTTACAGAAAGAGGTGAATCTTTTTATAACCCCTTATTACCAAGCGTAGTCGAAGATTTAGATAAAATCGGTTTACTAGAAGAAAACCAAGGAGCAAAAGTTGTTTTCCTAGAAGGATTTACTAATCGGGAAGGAGAACCGTTACCCCTAATTATCCAGAAAACTGACGGTGGTTATAACTACGCAACCACAGACTTTGCAGCATTACGCTACAGGTTATACAAAGACGAAGCCAAAAGATTAATTTACGTCACAGACGCTGGACAAGCAAACCATTTTGCAGGTGTATTTCAAGTAGCGCGTCGTGCTGGTTGGATACCAGAAGATGTGGATATAGTCCACGTCCCCTTCGGTTTGGTGTTAGGGGAAGACGGTAAAAAATTCAAAACCCGTTCCGGGGATACCGTCAGACTGCGGGATTTATTAGACGAAGCAGTAAAACGCGCTCGTAACGATTTAGAAAAGAGATTACAGGAAGAAGCACAAAGAGAAGAAACAGAAGAATTTATTGCTAACGTCGCTCAGATAGTTGGTATCAGTGCAGTCAAATACGCTGACTTGAGTCAAAATCGCACAGGTAACTATAAATTCAGCTTCGACAAAATGCTTGCTCTCAAAGGTAACACCGCACCCTATATGCTCTACGCATATGCGAGAACCCAAAGTATTAGTCGTAAAGGTGATATCGATTATGAAAACATGGGTGATGATATCAAAATTACCTTAAATGAAGAAGCCGAATTTAACCTAGCAAAACATATTTTGCAGTTAGATGAAGTAATTATAGAAGTAGAAAAGGAATTATTACCCAATCGTTTGTGTGAATACCTATATCAACTCAGCGAAAAATTCAACAAATTCTTTGAAAGTTGTCCAGTCTTGAAATCAGAAGAACCAGTCAGGACATCACGTTTAGCATTGTGTGACTTGACCGCAAGAACCCTGAAATTAGGATTATCTTTATTAGGTATTGAAGTTTTAGAAAGAATGTAACGGATAATAAAATCTACCCTAAAGCAGGCTTATTGTTCTAGTGTCATGCACCAAGCGAGTTTTGTGACACTTACGTAAGTATTGTAGGGTGCTGTGACACTTTGACTAATTCCAGAACGTACTAATAATAATGTTTTTAGTGTCACGCACCATCCGAGTTTTGTGACAATTGCGTAAGTCCTAACTAAGAAGGATTTTTACGATTAAACCCTAATTTATCAGCCCTTGAGTCTCAGTATATTTTCCGCCATTCAAGTAAGATTCCTATATCATTTATCATGTAGGGAGCATCCCATTTTTGCAAAAATACTCTAAATTGTCATTCTGAGCGTAACTAAGTGAAGCGTTCGCTAGCGTGTCCGCTAGGACTCAGAATCTCCGAGATGCTTCACTGCGCTACGCTTCTTTCAGCATGACATTAAACTTGCACATTTGGGATGCTCTCATCATGTAGGCGTTTTTATTCCTTACTTCCCAAGCTCTTCTAACCAAACCTGTAAATCAGACATACTGCTAAAATCAAGCAACTCTTCCCCAAGATTTTCTAATTGTTCTAGGGAGAGAGTTTCAACAAGTTGACGTATTTCTTGGGGTAACTCTCCCACACGTCGATTTAGTAGACGGAGAATAAGTAATTGTGCTTCTGCTTCTCTTCCTTCTTCCCGTCCTTCTTCCAGTCCTTCTTGTTTAATGTCCCGATAAACTTGGGTTTCCTTAAAAGTAATTCCTAACATTCGTTCTACCTCGCTTCGGCTGAGTTGCTCAAATCTGTACGCTATTATTGTCGTGATTAAATCTATTATTGCTCGACTTGTAATTTCTGGCTGTTCGTTGGAAGAACGTGAGATTAAATACCTAGCCTCTTCGGGTGCTTGTTCTTCATCTACTGTAGTCAGAACCATCAGCGCTACCCAAATGGGTAATTGACGAATATCTCCCAGTTCATCCAAATATATTCTTTGAAATTGCGGAATCGCGATTAACCCGCGATAGGGATAAATATCATCCTGTTCGATATTGCGAGAGGGATAAATTATTACTATTTGCCAGTCGTTAAACCTGTCACGGTTACGATAGAAGTATAGTGAAGATTCTGCAAATACTCTTTCATAAAGTCTTTCATCCTTTTGAAACTGCACCTCACAGAAATATACAGCACCAGGATTTTCATTCTCAGGTGGCAAAAATACCCCATCAATTTCAAATTTTGGTTCCTTGACAGCTACTGAATCAAATTTATATTCTGATCCGTTTTCTGGTGGGCTTGTCAACAATTCAAATAGTAAACCTGGATATTGTTGAAAAAGTTTATAAAATATTGAATCTCGGCGCATTAAGTAATTTTATTGATTTTTTGATTATTAATGAACTTTATTCTTAAATGTTTATTCATTGTCCCTTGTATCGTAAAGCTTTGCTAGATTTTCACGTACCTTAATAGTGCGAGGATGATTTTCCCCAAGCTTTTGCTTCATAATTTCTAAAGCTTGTAGGTACAAAGGTTCGGCTTCGGTGTATCGTCCTTGATATGTATAGAGATTAGCCAAACTGTTCAAGGGATAAGCAATCCAGGGATTTTCCTCCCCCAATAGACGTTTTCCCATTTCTAAAGCTTGTAGGCACAAAGGTTCGGCTTGCTCGTACCGTCCTTGCTCTCTGTAAAGATTAGCCAAGTTGTTCAAGTCAATAGCAACTTCGGAATGTTCGTCACCCAACAGACGTTTGTCCATATCTAAAACTTTCAGGTACAAAGGTTCTGCCTCGTTGTATCTTCCTTGACTTTTGTAGAGTAAAGCTAATTCGCTCAAGATTTCAGCTACATCGGAATGTTCCTCAGTCAACAGACTTTCGTATACATTTAAAGCTTTTAAACAAAAAGGTTCTCCTTCGGTGTAACGTCCTTGGTGGTAGTAGAGAGTAGCCAAATTTTTCAAGCTTTTAGGAACGTGGAGGTGTTCCTCTCCCAAACGTTCTTTCATTACTTCTAAACACTGCTCATACCAAGGTTGTGCTTGGTCATATAATCCCCGACCTTGGTAAAATTTACCATTACCAACAAAAGCCCAAATTAAATCATCATCACTGATATATTGAATCAATTTCTGATTTTTCATCTCTGCTAGATGAGGTATGGCGGGGGCAAATTTGGTAATATCCTTAAAGGTGAGTGAATTAATCTCATCGATCTGTTTAGCGATCGCTAACATTACTCGATTAAAAGCACGTATTAGATATTCTTCTCCCGATTGGTAAGTTGTATTATTGGGGGGTTCTAACTCTTCCAACTTGATTTGGAAAAATTCCCGTAGCAGTGGATGCAGTTGATATGTTCTTTCACCTTTGTCCTGTAGCAAACTCAGTTTGATGAGAACCCAATCTCTAATATCTTCTAAATCTTCAGGGTCTTCCTCAGGTAAACATTGTTTAACTAGATCCCAAGGTATTGGTGCAAAAGCAAATAAACTCAGTAAACAAGCGAGTTTTTTATCTTCATATTTTAATTCTTCCCAACTCAATTCAAATGCTGCTAAAGCACTATTGTGGGGTGCTGTCATATCCCCATCAGTATTACTCAAAGCACGATGATTCAGGCGCTTTTTTTCTAACCTGTTCAACATTTCAGCTAGGGGTAAATTCTGTTTCTGTCCTAGATATCTCCCGACTAGTTCTAACCCCAAAGGTAAATATCCCAACCATTCACATAACTTATTTGCTTGGAATTCCTCTGTATTTACCCGTTCTACACCGATGAGTGACTGTAATAATTCCAACGCTGCTTTTGGTTCTAATACATTTAGGGATAATTTTTTAATAGATGTTCCTAAATGCGATCGCGTTGTAATTAGTACTTTAAAACGGGTTAAGCATGGAAGTAATAGTTTGATTTCTTCGTCATAGTCAGTGAGGTTATCCAATACCAGCAACACTTCACCTTCACCCCAGCGCTGACAACAGTATTGTACTTGTGCTTGCAAATCTAAACTATCCGGTGGATTGATATCAAAGTAAGTCTGAGCAAGTTGTACTATCTGTAAACCTACATCTTCTGATGCTCGTAACCAACAAATTCCACCTTGGTAGGTTTTACGGTGTGCGATCGCATATTGTAGAGCTAATTCTGTTTTCCCGATTCCACCCATACCAGCAATTGAGGTTACTGACCGACGCTCAGTTGAATTAATCGCGACTTGTTGATTTTTCTGTAGTAGTTTGTGGAGTTTTTCCAGTTCCTCATCTCGTCCTACAAACTTAATAACTCCACTCCGGGGAAGATTATGGTATTTGGTAGGAGTGGATTTCGGTTGATTACCTTCACTACGTTGTACTCCTGGTAGTTCTTCTCGGCGATTTTGCCATTCTTCATCAAACCGTTTGAGATTCCCTTCTTTATCGCTTTTGGGATACCACAGTTTTAGTTTAAAGTGCCAATTTGATGAACCGCGTTTATTTTCCCGCAAATCTTCAAGAGTTTTTAAAAACTTTTCTAGTGCTTTGAGTGCTTCTCGAATTTGTTCTTTATCATTTAAACCAGCAAGTTTCGTCAGTACAGCTAAAGTAGTCCGAACTATTACTACTTGGTTTGATGTATCCCATTCACAGGTAATTTTAAACCGCTCGGGATTATCTAACTCATCATTAGCATAAGCCAAAAACTGTTCTAAAAGTGTTCTGACTCGCGCTTTAACATCATCACCATAGGAAGGACTTGGCATAACTACTATAAAAGCTTGCGATAAAAATTTGAGATAAAAAGTTTGAGATAAAAGTTTGAGATAAAGTTTAGGGATTCCCTAACCTGATACTACACCCTCAAACTCTAAATTCCCGACACGCCAGAATTTGAGTATCTTAATCAATAACAGTTTCTTTCGGATACTACCCCAAATTTACCTTTACCTCAGAGTTAGAGAATTCAACTTATGAAAAAGGTAATAAAGTTTATTCGACGGAACCGAAAGAAATTAATATTGATTGTAGTGTTTGCGATCGCACTAACAGCAGATTTACTCTTTCCTGGTGCAGGTACTGTAATCGATTTACTATTCTTGCTGTGGGAATTATTTCAAACAGTTTAGTAATTTGAAATTTGTTCGTTGGGTTAAAAGTCTTATACTATTTCAAGCTTTTAACCCAAATTTCAAACTGTGTGCAAAACTTTCTGGGAAAAATTTTGCCAAAATAAATCCTAATTTTCCGAAATCCCCAAAAACCTTGTGGTAGTAATATTTAGAATAAACAATTATCAATAACTTATATAATTAGCCATCGGGAACATATCTCAAAATAAAGCCCAGTCATCATGTATGACTGGGCTTTCGGCATTATGGATAATTAATGAATTTGGTTGATTACATCTGAAAAATCATCTAAAAATTTGTACTTATGTTTTGTACTTATGTACTTAAATATAACTAGAATTAAATTTATACAAGCTACCGATGTTGAAAATAGCAATTGAAAAGAGTAATTACCTATATGCACGTTAGCTTAATATCAAGTTGAAGAATATCAAGTTGAATAAAATTCTATTTATTAATAATACTTTTCATTTTGTTTACAATACCCATACTTCTTACTAAAGTTGCACCTTGTTGAAAAACGGGTAGACGATCAAACCATTTTAGATCTGCATGACAATCACTGCGCGAACTCCGCTGACCACCGAAACTTGGAATTGAAATCAATCTAACAATATCTTTATTTTGCCAAGGGAAAACATTAAAAACTCCGTCCGGAGACATTGGACCACCTTCAGGATGTCCCGCAGGTCTGCTTAGTAGTATTTCAAAAAAATTAATCAATCGGTCTAATGTTTTACCATTTACACCGTAGAAATGAGAACCAATTATTTCACCAGAAAATGGTTGATATGTAGCAAAAGTACTTCCTGTGGGTTGAATTATACCTTTGACTGGAAAATAACCAAATTGAACTAAATCCCAATTAGTTTGTTGCAGTTGCTCGATAAGTCTATCCTCATACTCATTAAAATGTTCTGAGAATGCTAAATCATCTTCCATAACCAGAACATTGTTTAACTGTAGTTCCTTTGCTCGCTTTAAGACATTTAAATGGCTTAAAAATGCTCCCCTATAGCCAATTGATTGAAATGAACCTGGACTATCTGGTCTAATTGCTGAAAAGAACTCTACTTTCTGGGGATTAAATGGTATCCCAACATTTTTTAGTTCTTTCTCCATACCTTTGCGTCTATCTACTCTTTCAGGCAGATTAATGATATAAACGCGATCAAAAAACTCTATAAACTTCATCGTTACTTTTTTATCCTAATATTATATTGTTTCAAGTTATATCAGCTTTAAGACTTACGCATTCGTGATGTTAACTAGCAGCGTTGCCGCGTAAATGCGTAGTTTGTCCCGTAAAGGAAACAAAATAAGACTTTATTTCGCTTTCATGGGTTCTTTGCTTAACTTATACTTCTCCTCACAAAGAGACGAAAACGGAAGCGCTAAGCACAGCTATGTCATCAGGCTTTAATTTACATTAGTCTGAGTTTGGTTAAGCCGAAAGCTAAAAAGCTTATTCTACAAGGATTTAGAAGAATTATAAGTGATAAAAGAAGCTATACAAGTAGAATCATTTCGTCAATAAAGTTCATAAATAAGATTAATATCAACAATATATCTTACTTCCATTGTTGAAGTCCCATAGCACTACGCCGGATATGTTAGGACATCTTTATATTTCCTATTTAGATGTGTTTTGGGGGATTCCAGTTCACTTAAATCGGCGGTTTGGGGTAGTTCTACTCCAAGTCTTTCTTCTTGTAAAAAAACGTCTTAACCCGAAAGCGTAACGCTATATAATGAAAAATTTTACAAATATTTCTATTTACTCAAGGTATTAAAAATGACTGATTATGCATTTTTCAATACACTTGAAGAATCTTCTAAAAATTTGTACTTATATACTTAACTGATGTACTTAAATATAACTAGAGTTAAATTTATACAAGCTCACAATGTTAAAAATAGCGATTCTTTATTCTTCATTACTAATTGCTCAAGTACAAAAACCACCCCAACAATTTTTAGAGTTAAAGAATCAATTAGAAACCTATGGATTTGAGGTAAAAATAGAGCTACCACCAAAGCGAGGAGCTTATGGTTCATTAAGGACTGATAAAAAAATATGGATTAATCCGGTAGTCTTCGACTTACAAATTGCCACTCCGACTATAATTCATGAATCCGTTCATGCAGCACAATTATGCGCGGGAAAAGGGAAAATGAAAACATTGGGTTTAAAAATTCAACCAATGAAAGCTGCACGACGACTTTTTTTAAGGTATAAAAATACCCACAGACAAGATTTGGAAAGGGAAGCTTATGCAGTACAAACTCAACCAAATAGTTTTGAACTAGCTACAAATCTTTTGCAAAAACACTGCAAAAAGTAATAATTTTTACGTGCTTTTTTCCTAAGCATCCTAAAATTTTCAAATACTAAACACAAAGCTTAAATTAAATCCCTGTATTCCTTGGGAGCGTTTTAAATGTGTAAAAATATATTTTGTTATTACGTTAGCTGTCCCTCGCAATATAAATTGGGATTTTCTAAAAAATAATTTCTAAATTTTCCGAAATCTCTATCAACCCAGTGGTAGTAATATTTAGAATAAACGATTATCAATAACTTATATAATTAGCCATCGGGAAATATATCCCACATTTAAGCCCAGTTATTTACAATAATTGGGCTTTTGGCATGAAATCCTCTACTATATTCTTAAATCAAGAGATTCTAAAACAATACAAATCTTGCACCTATACGTATAAATCAGCTAAAAAAAATTGAAGGTAATAAATAATACTATTACTTCAAGATTTATTTAATCCTTTTTTAGAGGACTTTTAATCCTAGGCAGTCATAAATACTGAGTATTATTTATTTACACGAATTTATTGGTGCAAGATATGAAACAATAGTTTCTAAAACAATAGATTCTAAAACAATAGATTCTAAAATAATAGATTCTAAAAACCGCTACAAACATTTCTTAAGACTGAACATGAATATTTTTCGGAGTTCATACTTTTGGCTATTTTGTTTCTGTGTAATATTCTTTCTCTCTCTTGATTTCTGGAATTGGAAATCGGATATATCTTTCTCTATTTTTTATTTACCTGTCTGGGTTCTGTATTTTATTGGCTTACAATTATTTCTTTCTCTAACTTTACTAATATTTGCTCTTAATTTTTGGAAAGCGCCTTCTAGTTAGTCTAAAAACATGAATATAGAAAGTTTCATTCCTTATTTAGTCATCATCACATATTTACTGTTAACCCTTGTAGTAGGTATTATTGGTTATCGAAGGCAAAATGATACACCTCAAGAATATTTTTTGGCAAGCAGAAATGTTGGAAGTATTGTTTTATTTTTTACATTAATCGCAACTAATTTCAGTGCTTTTAGTTTTTTGGGTTTCGCTGGTGCTGGTTATCGTGTAGGTATTGGCTTTTACCCTATGATGGCATTTTCGGGAGCTTTTGTAGGAGTTTTATTTTTTGTAATTGGTTACAAAGTCTGGCTTTTAGGTAAAGAAAAAGGATTTATTACTCCCTCAGAATTAATTGCAGAGCGTTTGGGAAGTCAATCTCTAAAAATGATATTTCTTTCAGTAATGGTGATTTTCACATTACCTTATTTGACTTTGCAACCCATCGGTGGAGGATATCTTTTAGAGAATTTAACTAATGGACAAATTCCTTACTTTATGGGAGCAATAATTTTGACATTTGTGGTTGTAATGTATGTCTTCATGGGTGGGATGAGAAGCGTTGCATTAACGGATGTTTTGCAAGGTATTTTAATGCTTGTGTTGATGATTTTAGCTGTATTAACTATTGCTCACAGTTTAGGAGGAATCACCACAGCGAATCGCACTGTTTACGAAAAATTACCAGAACTGTTTTCTCGTCAAGGTGTAGATAACTTTTTTACAAAATCTAAGTGGTTTAGCTATCTGTTGCTATGGATTCTTAGTTTACCTATGTTTCCACAAATGTTTATGCGGTTTTATATCCCCAAAACACCCAATCCTTTAAAATTTTCTGCGGTTTTGTACCCTGTAGTCACGACAACAATGTTCATTTGTCCAGTATTAATTGGAATTTGGGCACATATTCCTTTTCCTGATTTAGCAGGGAAAGCAACAGACCAAGCTTTGCCAATGATGCTAGCAGAATATACCCCCATTTGGATCGCTTCGTTGGTAATGGTAGGTGCATTAGCAGCTTTGATGTCAACCTTAGATTCACAACTTTTAGCATTAAGTTCAATGCTAACAAGAGATGTCTACGTTTCTTATTTACGTCCCAATGCTTCCCTTCACGAACAAACTTTAGTAGGTAGAGTTTTGATTGTTATTTTGGCGATTATTGGTTTAATTATTGCTTACAATCCACCTGCTACAATTTCAGCGATCGCAACTCAAGCTTTCACCGGATTAGCTGTTTTATTTCCTACGGTTATCGCTGCTTTGTATGGTCGAAATATCCATCCCTCTAGCTGTATTGTTTCGATTTTGGTGGGGGAAGCAGTATTAATTGGTTTTCAGTTAAATATAATTCCAGCAAGTTTTACCTTTGGTTTTTTACCAGTTGTACCAATAGTTGCTCTTTCTAGTTTGATTATTGTTTTTTGTTGCGTATTTATTAAACCGAAATCAACTAAAAACATCCCGAACTCAGGTTAAACCCTGAACATATGTAATATACGGTACTCAAAGCTTTAACATATAGGAGTTTGGGAATTTTAAGGGCAAGTAAAGCGATCGCACACAACAGTGTGACTCCATGTATTTTTTAAGTACCAAAGTCTACACAAAATCTTTTTTGTTATTACGAATCCTTAACGTCATATAATAGTTAAGTGTTTCCCATTTAGAAATTTTAGCAACACAATTGGCTAGATATCATAACTGGTATAGAAAATTACTCTAAGAATATTTACTATTTAAATAAAATCTCAAAGATTGATGTTTAATAAGTTTCTAGGCAAGTCGTAATAAATTCAAGGAATTTATATTAATCCCTCGCGTAGAATTATTCATTACAATCAATATTCAAACAGTAATCTATCAGTTGAAATGTAATAATTGTAACGTGTGGGAAATTTGATTTAGCTGATTCCTAGTTTAATTCTGTACCAATGAAAACTTAATATTTATACAAGTAGGTCAAACAAAATGAAAGATGGTTTTGAACTAAGAAATGTTGATGGAAAAGGAGAAGGAATATTTGCTACCCGATCTTTCCAAGCTGGGGAAACAGTCATGGTTGGAAGAATTGACAAAATATTAGATGAAAATCATTCCCATGCTTCACAAATAGCCCAAGATAAATATGCTCTCCATGCAGGACTTATATCTAAAGTAAATCACTCCTGCGACCCTAATTGTGGTATTAGAGTCAATGAAACAGGTGGTCATAATTTTGTAGCAAGGAAAAATATTAGTGTGGGTGAAGAATTAAGTTTTGATTATGCAATGAGAAACTATTCTGTTAATTATTTTCCACCCAATTGTATGTGTGGAGCGAAAGAGTGTCGGGGGAAGATTACAGGTTGGAAAGATTTATCAGCAAATAAGAAAAAAGAATATGAAGGGTTTATTGCTCCTTACCTTCTGGAAATGGATTTGAAGAACCAAGAATATGTTTCTCTTTAAAGTTTCTCTTGAGAGTTTACTTTTCCAATTCCAGTAAGTAAGTTAATCTTGAAAAAGATTTTATACCGATAATATCGAAAAAATTCCTTGTTCCAAAGACGACTTATCGTTTGTGGAACAAGGAAATTTTTAATCAAATTAATCAAATTAATCAAATTAATCAAATTAATCAAATTAATCAAATAAGAACATAGTGAGATTCTTTAACTTCCAGTTGAGAACTCTATTATTTCTCCTGAAGATGCACGGGAATAGTTAACTGTTGCAACTTCCTGAGAATCAGAATTACGTAAAGTAATTAATCCTGACTTGTTGGTCATTTGCATAGAATCAGGAGTAGAACGACTTACAGTAAAGCGTTTTAATTCATTGGGTTGCAATGTTCCACCCAAAGCTTGGGGACGACCAAATTTGTCTTCCATTTGCCAACCTGTCAGATTAATAGCATCATTACTGACATTTTGTAATTCTACCCACTCTTTACCTTTATCCGATCCCGAAGGGTTTGGTAATGCACGGATGATTGCTACGGGAGCATTATTGCTGATAATCTCATCTATCGGTACAAGATCAGGAATATCCATTTCTGATTCTGGTTCTTTTGGTTCTCTTATACCATCAAGACTGAGGAAGATAGGGAAAAAGGAACGAATCATCTCTCCTCGACTACCATTGGGATTCACATTGCGATAAAGAACTAAATCGTAGTTTGCTCCATTAATACTTACTCTTCGTTTGTCTCGTCGAACCCTACCGTAAACACTTTCGTAATAGACAACAGTTGCGATCGCTATTTCACATTCGGGACTAGGTCCAACAAAAAAGCCACCTTTCTTCTTAAAGAGTTTAGCTATGATGTTACCACGCATATCGATGACTGTTTGCAACTGTTGTAATGTTACGACATCAGGGTTTTGGGGTCCTTCTTTTCCTTCTAAGTCATATTTATAGCCTAAATAATTGACCCGTTGATTTTGTTCATCAAGGTAAAATTTTACCCAAGAGTGATACCCCGAAACTTTACCTAAAGTTGCTTCTTGCTCACCTTCATGAGTATCAAATTTTCCTTCTCCAACAAATACGTGTTCAAAACCAGAAGCAAATTCAGTTGATCTACCGTTGTAGTAATTAGTGTATAGTTCAAACCAAATGCGTTGCAGCTTTGAGGAGAACTGCTGCTCTGAGAGATTTTCACCGAATTCTTGGTTAATATATCTGAGAGCTAACCCAATTGGCTTAGTTTTCATAATTAGGGAAATAAACTCTCGTTGTTCTGCTTCTTCTTCCTCGTCTGTAAATTCTGGATCTACGGAGCGAATAGCATAGTTATTTAACAGATTAATAAAACTGACGTAAGTTCGATTCTCATCAAACAATTTCTCTTCATTAACCTTATAAAATAAAGGTTTTGTAGCTAAATCTATTTCCCGATTACCATCTGCTTTTACCTGCTCATCCAACAAAATATCAGCATTTGAATTTTCCCATTCCCCGTTTTGATTTCGAGGACTTACAGAAAATTGGTTATCATCATTTTCCCAAAGAGTTTGATAAATATTATCTTTGGTCAATTTAACAGACTGTAGATTATCACTAGATAAAGGTGTTTCCATGCTCCAATTTATCCTCTTAATTTTTTAATTTCTATGAACAAGTCACATGATTGGGAGACTTTATCTTTAATCCACTTGTTGGAATTGGCACAAATTCAGAATAGTTATCTTTAGTTATCTTTAGTTATCTTTGCTTATAGGTTTTGCATAACTTATAGAACTTACCTAAAATCTACTGGATAGTGTGATTAAGTTTGCTAGTTTGCAAAAACCCTTTTTAGGGTAACTTATACTACATTTAGCTCGTAATAACAAGTTTTTGTTACGTAAGTCCTGAATTAATTTGTATAGGGGATTCAGGATATGAATGCTCTATATTATCCCGTGTAATCCTTGCATAAGTCCTGTTTTATTTAAATTCCTGTTTAAATGGCTATTTAACTTGAATTGCAAGGTTTATAATCTCAAAGTCTTTCCGTTTGAATTAACTAAATATTTATTTGTGATCAATGAAAACTAGAGGTTTGGTTTTTGTGGTGTCCAGACCTACCATAGTAAAATCGCTAATAATATATACATATTAGCGATTTGCCTTAATGCAAAGAAACTGGGAAATAGCCAAAACCTACGAAGATATCCTTTATCACAAAGCCGATGGTATTGCGAAGATTACCATCAATCGTCCTCATAAACGTAATGCCTTCCGTCCTCAAACCGTTTTTGAACTTTACCAAGCATTTTGTGATGCCCGCGAAGATTCTAGTATTGGCGTAGTTTTATTTACTGGTGCTGCTCCTCATACTGATGGTAAATATGCCTTCTGTTCGGGTGGTGACCAAAGCGTGCGGGGGAAAGCAGGGTATATTGATGATGATGGAGTTCCCCGCTTAAATGTATTAGATTTACAGCGTTTAATTCGTTCAATGCCGAAAGTTGTTATTGCTTTAGTTGCAGGTTATGCGATTGGAGGAGGACACGTTTTACATTTAATTTGTGATTTGACTATAGCCGCAGATAATGCGATTTTTGGACAAACAGGTCCAAAAGTTGGTAGTTTCGATGGTGGTTTTGGTGCAAGTTACTTAGCACGCATTGTCGGACAAAAAAAAGCTCGTGAAATCTGGTTTCTTTGTCGTCAATATAATGCGGAACAAGCTTTAGAAATGGGTTTAGTGAATACTGTTGTACCTATAGAAAAACTAGAAGCTGAAGGTATACAGTGGGCACAAGAAATTTTAGAGAAAAGTCCTATAGCTATTCGCTGTTTGAAAGCCGCATTCAATGCTGACTGTGATGGACAAGCAGGTTTACAAGAACTAGCTGGAAACGCCACTCTACTTTATTACATGACAGAAGAAGGAAGTGAAGGCAAACAGGCTTTTCTGGAAAAGCGATCGCCTAATTTTCGCCAATATCCTTGGCTTCCTTGATTGGTCTTTTTAGTTGATTTTACTGAGTTTAAGATAGAAAATACATCAAAAGCCCTCCTCACAATTTGTAAGGGGGGCTTTCTCTTTAATTGAATTAAAAACTCAGTAAGTAAAAAAATATTAAGAATTGACGTTCAGATAAAGCTAGATATTACAAAAGCCTCTCTCATGAGCTAAAAAATGCAGAATGTTACTTAAACTTCTGCTTATCACACATATCTTTACTTATGTAAATTTAGCCTATAAGCAGGAAACACGATATCTGAAAGATTCTACTTTCATAACTCTTAGGTATTGAACTAAGCTGAATCATCACTTATTGAGTATTGATAGTTACTAATCAAGGCAAACAAATCTACTTAAGCTTTATAAAGTCAATTAACCGGTGTTGGGTTAACTAAGAGCCGCTTTATCTACTTTCTATTAAAAATAGATTTATCGACTACTTTGTTTGAAATGAAATAATCTACTAGAGAGGAATTCAACTTGTGTCTAACAGAGGTTACCTAAATAGTAAGTTTCATTAAATTTTTTATTTCGCAGGTTTGACAATGAAAGCATAGCTATTGGTACCAATTAGTCTATCTTTGACTACATTTTAGTGATTCAGACAATATACGAAATACGAAAATTTTAAAATCAAATATCTTAAGCTACATTGTTTTCAATCGGGATCGCCTTTTTATTATGACTCTGGCTTGCCAAAACCGGAGTCGCATCTGCCAGTTTCCAGGCATCTTCTAAGCTTTCCCAAGAGGGTGCAAATGGTGGTATAGCCAAAGAGCAAGCTTTCCAATTTCCTTTTACTGTTACTCCGAGTTGATTGCATAAACCGCCACGTCTTCCTTGGGAATTATAATTGCGACAGTATCTACACGAGGAAATCAAGTATTTAATACCTTTCATATTTAATGCCAGTCTTTGGCTAATCTTAGACAATTCTAATTGTGCTTCTAGATATCTCCGCGTATTTTGGCTAAAACCCATGATTCCATGACGTTTATAGCGATCCCAAGGGTAAATGGAAATTTATTTTTTCTTTATATTTACTTTATATATTTAAACTTTTCTGTTACAAAAATGATACAAACTATCCTAGAAATACTAGAAATTAGTACTTAATGAAAATAATTGGCATTGACTTAAAATTATTAGGGATCAATTTAAAAAATGTATATATTGCTCTTGATACTTTGGATAGTTGATAAATATTGATGAAAGTAAATCCCTGAGATGCAAATGTATAAATATTTTCTCGGAAGGCAAAATAATATAATATAGTTTCACTCTTATGCTCATATTCAAAGGAGATGTTAAATATTCGCGGTGAAGATTATCATTCTGGAGGCAGAGGTAGATGTCGATTTTTATGTTGAGCAAAAACGAGTCTATAACTATAATTGCTTGGCAGCGCATATTGCACAACATCCCCAACGCTGAATTTCCCCAGATGGGGTAGGACATTGACACTTGTGACAAAGGGGAAAATTATGCGATCGCATTTTGATTGTTTTTTCCCATTCAGCAAATATTATCCGGGGTTTATTGGGGAGAATATTACCTAAGGACGGATTTAATGACAGATTGTTTTTTAAAGAGTCTTGTTTGGGAAAATCTATATATGAAGGGTGCTGACTCAAAGATAATTTATTTGTATCTTGATGAGAATTCTTTTTAGATTTCCAGCCAGAGGTAGAAAACTTTATATCAGTTAGATCATCAATTAAAAGTTTGTTCAACTTATTAAGAAGATGACGACGTTTAAAAGTCAGATTCTGCGACCAAGCAGAACTAGAAGTCGCTACCCACAAGATATTCCTTTGAATAGACAACGGTTGAGTATGATTAGCGATCGCGGTACCTACGGTTTCTTCCCAGCACATAAATAAGTGCAGAAATGGGTTTTCCTGACATTTCCGACGAATTTCCGCTACATCTAAGATGTCGTTAACTGATTTGAAAGGCATTTGACAAAATTTGACAAAATAAAAATAAAAATTGTAGCTTAGCTATCCAATACTTATATGATAATTTCCGCTAGGATTTGTGTAGAAGTGTACTGTATATATATCTTTTATTTTTTTTATCTACAAAGCTTATGTCACCAAGGATTTGGGCTTTTAGTTAATAGCTAGAAAATGACGGCTTTTTAATTTCTTCATATATCATTAGTCAACCAAGCAGCTAGTGTAGCAAGGCATACAGGGGTAATGAGTCAAAATCTGAGAGCCAATTCAGGCAAGCAAGCATCCAGAAAACCTGGAATTAATCCAAAATTAGCAGCGTCTTTAGCAAGTTTAGAAGTACAGCTAGAGCAAGAGTTAACTCGCTATCGACGTAGTCGAATTGTGAATCGTAGACCGCATAATGTCCCTACAGTTGTTGCTTCCACAGAAAATTCTCCTGGAGTAAATTCTTCTGGAGTAAATTCTTCTGGAGTAAATCTATTAAAAAATCAAGTTGCTAATCTAGCTCAAATAAAAGCATCAGAAGCTAATTTACAAGAAAACTTAGCTCTAAATGCAAGCATTCAAGATACAGAAAAACAAGATACAAGAAAACAAGATACAAATACGAAATTTATAACAACTAAGCTATCGGTTCCCCCACCACCTCCTCCTGTAGAATCAATTCCATCTGATTCAATTTCAGCCCACACAGCACAGACAAGAAGAGTAGAACCCCAAGAAATCCCAGACCATTACCAGACTGATGAAAATCAGGGTGATACTCAAAGAGTTGAAGATATTCCACAAGATATTACACAAGATACTACACAAGATATTCCCCAATCAGATTCTAGTAGTATCATCCCAGCAGTAGCGAACCTACAGGAATCGGAAAATCAAAACACAGTTTCAGGAATTTCCAAACAAGCACCTAACGATTATCTAGAATCATCAGAGGCTTTATTACGTAGTCTCAATGAAGAAAAAAATGAATCCTCACCAGTCGAGACAAGTAAAGGTAGTTTACTCTCACCTTTAGGTATTATCGGTTTGATACTGTTATTACTTTCAGCATTAGGCTTATTTGTTTATGCAGCAGTAAATCCAGAAAAAATTCCCCAATTCGGTATTACAAAAGAAAATCAAGAAAATGATCCAGTCTCTGATGGAAGCACTACAAATGTCAATCAACCAGAAATTACTCCCATACCTAAAAATCCCAACTTAGCAGCCAAAGAATTTCCTACAATTGAAGAACCCAACGACTTAGTTGGATTGAAAACAAAAGCTGAAGCTACAGCCAAACCATCTCCCCCACCAGTCTTACCCCCATCTGCAGCAGGAGAATCCATACAGCCACCTGTAATACCCGAAAATGCCCCCAGCAACCAAAAGCCCCAAACTCCAGAAGAAGTAATACAATCTGATGAAGATATAAAACCAAGTGCAGATGGTTTATACCGTATCATCATTGATAATGAAGGAAACCAAGCCTACGCAAAAGCCAGAAGTGTAGTTCCTGATGCTTATGTTTCTGATGATAAGAAATTTATATATCTTGGTGCCCTAAGAACCAAGGAAAGAGCAAAGAAACTATTATCTGAGTTAGAAGCCAAAGGCATCAAAGCCAGAATTCAGTAGCCTTTAACTGCGAAAATCTACGGTAGTATAGGGTAAATCTATACTCAATATCTAAAGAATTAGCAGGCTGCTGAGCCTAGAGAATTATTGGAGAGCTTTCATGGGACTGATTGAGCGTATCCTGCGCGTGTTTCGGGCTAATGTAAACAGTTGGATTTCTGGTGCAGAAGATCCAGAGAAAATTTTAGAACAAACTTTCCTAGAGATGCAGGAAAATTTAGTGCAGCTCAGACAAGGAGTCGCACAAGCGATCGCATCTCAAAAACGTACTGAGAGACAAGCAAATCAAGCAGAGTCTACAGCAAATGAGTGGTATCGTCGGACTCAGTTAGCCTTAGAGCAGGGAAACGAATCTTTAGCCAGGGAAGCCCTTACAAGACGTAAAGCTTATCAAAACACTGCCCAGGAATTGTTTACTCATATAGAAGAACAAAAAGCAGTAGTGACCAAACTAAAGCAGGAAATGCGCAAGTTAGAGCTAAAAATATCTGAAATGAAAACTAAAAAAGATATGTACATAGCTCGTGCTCGCTCAGCAGAAGCTAATAGTAAACTTCAAGAATTGATTGGTGGTGTAGATCCAAGTGGTACTCAAACTGCTTTTGAGCGCATGGAAGAGAAAGTTCTCCAGCTAGAAGCTCAGACCGAAGCAATTGCTATCAGCCGAACAGATAACTTACAAGAAAAATTTGATGCTTTAGATAATGGTGGTGATATTGATGCAGAACTTGCAGAAATGAAAAAGCAGATATCTTCAAGTGGAAATAATTCCACTCAATCACAGTTGCCAGACAGTTAAAATAAAAATAATTAAAGTAACTAAAATAATTAATTGAGAGAATTGAAATTAAATTTCCAGTTAAACTTCCAATTAAACTTCCCATTAAACTGCCCAATTCTGCAACCAGAGAATTTTGCAAGGATAACAAAACAGGTGAGCAACACTGCCATGTCAGAACATAATTAGTCAGGAATTAGCGATTTACCTAGAAGTAACCGCTCTAAATTAACTGCCACATATACTAATTAACTTTAGTTCAACCGATCAATTGTAATTACGACAACATATTTTAAATATAAAGTCTATTGGGGTAATGTCAATTCAGACTGGAATGATTACATTTGAATAGGTAGTTATTAGATAGTAAGAAAATTCACTGCCCCATTAGGCGCGTAAATCTTAATCAAGGAAAATACAGTTATGGCATTATTCGATCGTTTAAGAAGAGTAGTTAGTGCAAACCTAAATGATTTAGTAGCCAAAGCCGAAGACCCAGAGAAAATTCTGGAACAAGCAATCTTGGAAATGCAAGAAGATTTGGTGAAATTGCGTCAGGGTGTTGCACAAGCGATCGCAGCTCAGAAACGTACTCAGAAACAGTATAATGATGCTTCTAATGAAGTTAGTAAGTGGCAACGCAATGCCCAGTTAGCATTACAGAAAGGTGATGAAAACTTAGCACGTCAAGCATTACAGCGTAAAAAGAGTTTTGAGGATAATGCAAATGCCTATCAGGCAACTTTAGAGCAACAAAATGGCTCTGTCGAAACTCTTAAGCGTAATTTAATTCAGTTAGAGAGCAAAATTTCTGAAGCTAAAACTAAGAAGGACATGCTCAAAGCTCGCAGTAGAGCAGCTAAAGCTCAAGAGCAACTCCAGGGTATTGTCGGTGGGATGAATAGCAGTAGCGCAATGGCAGCTTTTGAGCGTATGGAAGAAAAAGTTATGCTCCAAGAAGCTCGCGCTCAATCAGCAGGAGAGATTGCAGGAGCTGATTTAGAAAGTCAATTCGCTCAGTTGGAAGCTGGTAGCGATGTTGATGATGAATTAGCAGCAATGAAAGCTCAACTCACCGGTGCAGCTCCAAATCAACCCCAATTACCAGAACAAAGCAGCACACAAGCAACTAACCCGGAAAGTAATACAAAAGCTAGCGAGAATCAACCAGTAGATTCGGAATTAGAAGCGTTACGCAAACAGTTAGACCAGATGTAATTGACAGCAACCTAATCAATTTAATATTGAATATTTGAATGGCATTAATATGTAACCTTCAGATTTATATGGTAATAGCACTAGAACACTATGGGTAATTCAAAATACAAAAGCCTGCTTCGGTGAGGGTCTGGCGACAGAATACCTTCCAGTAACTGCTAGTGCAGAACAAAATGCTCATATAGTAGGCGTTTTATCTATTTTAAATGGTTGGTTCATTTACGTCATGCTGTAGTAGGTTAAAGTTCACCTCCTGCTTCAAGGGTTTATTTTCTCAAAAGCTGGACTACTATTATGAGAGACTCTGCCTTAATCCGGCTTCACGAAAAGCAGAGTCTCTCAAAATATATTCTTAAGTAAAGGCTTTTTGGACGCAATGGATCACTTTGGGCTTATCTTTATGTCTATCATTTGATTTATAGAGCAACACCTATTTCCCTATCCAAGACGATGAATCAAAGAAAAATATTTGGAGAGGTCCGGAAAAAACGAAGTTTTGCCCATTGAGAGTTTATTAACTAATATAAATTCATTCTTCTTTAATTATTCTTCTTTAAACTCCATTTTGTTATGCAATATGATGATTTTGATCGAGTACAGAAGTAATGCAAAATCTTAAAGAGTTTTTCAAGTACCAACCTAGAAGCTTTAGCTAGCGTTATACTGTGAAACGTAATGTGTAACACCTAGTCTGGAGTTAAGCCCAGGATATGTTCTCCCTCAATCGAAATTAACTGCATAACCTCACCCACGCAATAATAATCACGTTTTTCTATATCAAAGCGGGAATGCGAATTAAAAGAGGAAACAAAAAAGTTTATAAATTGTGGTTAGTACTATATATTTTAGTTATGGGAAACAGGGAAAACATCTCCAGAAATTATGTGTAATACAATACACATTAGCAATAATGTAAAAATTTTTGCTAGAATTTTTCAGGATTTGAATATCAGCCAAAAAAAAACGTAAAATTTAGTCATGCTGGTCTAACTTTATTCATATCTTCAGGAATGAAGATTTCGGCTTTGTTGACCAGTTATAAGCTATTTATGATACTTTGAATTCTGAAGATTATATTCGGCTTGACAGTTTGTTATTATTTGCAAACCTATGAACGAACATAATTTTTTACACCATCTGAGTCAGGAAACATTTTATGTCAATTTACATTGGTAATCTTTCTTATGAGGTTACAGAGGACGATTTAAGACAAGTCTTCGCTGAATACGGCACTGTGAGAAGAGTTCAATTGCCCACAGACCGCGAAACTGGAAGAGTTAGAGGTTTTGGCTTTGTAGAAATGGAATCGGAGGAAGAAGAGGAAAAAGCAATTGAGGAGCTAGATGGCGCCGAGTGGATGGGTCGCAGCATGAAAGTGAATAAGGCTAAACCTCGTGAGAATAGAGGACCTTCTGGTGGTGGTGGCAGACGACGTTACTAAAACCGTTAAGAAAACTTGTGATTGGAAGTAGTCTAAATTCAGAAGAATACCTTCATTTTAAATTGGTATGTAGATTTTGCTGAAAATTGTTTTCAGTCGGGAAGTATCAATGTCTTTTATTTTGGTATTGATATTGATTTGATTGCCATTGAAATCAGTTAGGCTGTGTCTATTTTGTAATGTATTAAGTTGCAAATTATGGGTCGCAACATATCCTTTGGGAACTATTAGCTGCGACCTACCAATGTAAGACTTTAAACTTTTAGTGATTTAGTTTTGTAACCGCGAGCTAGCATTTGAAGGGCTAGTTATGCTGACGATTTAGATTGAATATAGCCACATCATCTGTGACTATTTTTACTAGGCATCTCCGAGAAGAATATAAAAGCCGATTGGTTAGCTCTGAGGTCAAATATCCCTGCTCCTGGAGATGTCTATTAAATTAGTTTCTTTCAGAAGATTTTTTTTGATAATAGAAGCCTTTAATTAATTATTTAAGTTATTCAGTAGTTTCTCTTTATGAAGTAATAATAATTACATTATTCATGGGAAATACAATATAGCAAATTAAAAAAATAGTTTCATTATCCAGTCACTAAATTTTATTGAATGGTAATTATTTGTCGATGAGTGTAATAAGCTTAAATCATAGTGGATTACATGCACACTTTGATAGATGTCACCGTTGGGAGTAAAGAAAAATGAGTCAGGGTGTAATCGAAATTACCGATTCTGAATTTGACAATCAGGTTATTAAAGCAGAACAGCCAGTTTTAGTGTACTTTTGGGCTAGTTGGTGCGGACCTTGTAAGCTAATGTCACCCCTAATTAGTAAAGCTGCTAGCAAATACAGCGATCGCCTGAAAATTGTCAAAATGGAAATAGATCCTAATCCGGCAACTGTCAAGCAATTTCAAGTGGAAGGAGTTCCAGCTTTGCGATTTATTGTCAATGAGCAGGTTTTAGGTACTGTTGAAGGTGTAATTGGTAACGATAAGTTAATTGATTTTATAGATACTTATTTAGAGAAAAACTAGCAATTCACAAGCAATTCACAATTGATGATTCACAATGATTTTTGTGAAATGAATAATTGTAGAACCGACCGGTCTAAATGAGTCCGCAGTCTAAATGAGTCCGCAACTAGTAAGGTTGGCAGTCAACAGCAAATATGCAATTTTCCGAACGCTTGCAACCCTTAGGATCAAATGTCTTTGCTGATATGGATAAAGCCAAGACAAACGCTTTAGCTAATGGTAAATCTTTAGTAGATTTATCATTGGGCTCTTCCGATTTAAGCCCTGCCAAACACGTTATCGAGACAATTTCTGAGTCTTTACAAGATAAATCTACTCATGGCTATCTACTTTTTAACGGTACTAAGAATTTTCGTCAAGCTGCGGCTCAATGGTATGAAAAGAGATTTGGTATTGCCGTAAATCCGGAAACTGAGGTATTGTCTTTAATTGGTTCTCAAGAAGGTACAGCTCATTTACCTTTAGCAATACTTAATCCTGGAGACTATGCTTTAGTTCAAGATCCGGGTTATCCTTCCCATGCTGGTGGAGTGTACCTTGCTAACGGTAATATATATCCTATGCCGTTATTGGCAAAGAATCAATTTTTACCGGTATTTGAAAATATTCCTAAACCGATTTTAGCAAAATCGCGGATGATGGTTTTAAGCTACCCTCACAATCCTACAACCGCGATCGCGCCTTTATCTTTTTTTCAGAAGGCAGTTAAATTTTGCCAGGAAAATAATATTGTTCTGGTTCACGATTTTCCCTACGCAGATTTAGTATTCCCAGATTCAGAAAATTTAAATCATCCAAACTTAAATCATCCAAATAATTTGTCTCAACCGATTGCTCCTTCAATTTTACAAGCAGACCAAAATAAAAGCATTTCTATAGAATTTTTTACCCTCTCTAAGTCCTATAATATGGGCGGCTTCCGTGTCGGTTATGCCATTGGGAATGCAGAGTTAATCAAAGCATTAGCTCAAGTTAAAGCTGTAATAGATTTTAATCAATACCGGGGTATCCTTAACGGTGCGATCGCTGCTTTAAATGGTTCCCAAGATTCTATTAAAGACGCTATTGAAATCTTTCGCAATCGTAGGGACGTTTTTGTAAAATCCCTAGCTGAAATTGGCTGGGAAGTTTTTACACCGAAAGCAACAATGTATGTTTGGGCAAAATTACCACAACCTTGGCAGGAAAATTCTGTAGGTTTTTGTAAAGAACTTGTAGAAACCACTGGTATTGCAGCTTCTCCAGGTTCTGGTTTTGGTAAATGTGGTGAAGGTTACGTGCGTTTTGCTTTAGTACAGGATGCTTCTGTTCTTAAGAAGGCTGTTCAAAAAATGTCACAATTTTTCTAATAAATTAAATTTCTATTACACTAAAATTAATTTAATGTAAATTAATTTTAGTAAAGATTTATTACGAAATCTTTACTAATACAGGACTTACACAAAAGTAAGGTATTTCCATCCGAGACCTTAGCTAGCGCTATGCTCCGCAAATACTTAGCGTGTCAGCGCTAGGAATCCGTTTGCGACGTATACTCCGCTTTAAGCGTTAGCCATGCCGTTAGGCTTTACGTAAAGATTCTGCATTAAGTACGTCATGCTAAGCAAACCCGTAGCGTATCCGATAGGACTTATGCTTTTACATACTATATTTCGGTCATAATAACAATCATTTTGTGATTTGGTATCACCAAATAATAGAGCAATATCATTCATATGAGGAGAAGTATAAGTTCTGTAGGTGAATTAGAGCAGTAAACTTTACTTTTTCATGGCTTTATAAAATCTAAGGAAGTGCTGGAGGTATTAATTTATTTGCCGAAAAGCAATTTTAAATCTATGTCTCTTCACCCACAAAACCTTCACTATTTTTATCTTTATATTTAAAGGCAAGAATTTTGAATTACAGACCTAGATTAGTTAGTTTGTAATTAAGATTTGAAAATTTATTTTTTTATACTGCTTTTAATATTTATTTAAATATTTTTACTTAGATATAAACAAGCTATTCAAATGCGAATATAAATGTTATTAAGAATACAGAGTCACAAAAAAGATATAAATATGACACTCAAACTAGCCTTCATAGGGAAATATTCGCTTTCAGAAGAAATGTTATTACTTATTAGACCTCTTTAGAAATTGGATATCAGTCCTGACTAGATAAGGCTTTTGTAGTCTTGTTTGGAGATATCTACTTAAAAAGTGTAATATTACAGTTTTTAAATACAGTTCATTAATTCGCTTAAACCTCTTAATTTATATAGACAATGATAAATATTCAATCACCTTTAAATACTATTTTTGTATTTCACAAGTTTGGTAAATATGCTTTGATATATAGACAATAAATAATAACTTGTGAATCGAGGTAAATAAGTATAATGACAATAAAAATATTTACAAAAAATAAGCAATTTTCACAGGTATCTAAGAGAATATTGCTAGTTGAAGATCATGATGTAAATCGCATGTTATTGAGTGATTTTTTAACATATCAAGGCTATATGGTGAAAAGTTTAAAAAATGGTTACAGCTTTCTATCTAAAATTTTTCTTTTCAAGCCAGATATAGTCTTGTTAGACTTAAAGCTACCAGATATAGATGGTTATTATTTATTAGAACAAATTAGAACACATCCTCATATCTCTAAGCTTCCCATCATAGTAGTCTCTGCTTTTGCATTTAAATCTGATATGGAAAAGGCAAAAAAGTTAGGTGCAAACTATTATTTGGTTAAGCCGATAGACTTAAATAATTTAGTTGCAGCTATAGAAAAAGAGACTCAAACATGTAAGTCTCAAGAAATGTATTGTGTTTTTTAAATATGATTATATGAATAACAAGCTGTTACTATTTTTGTCACCTTATTTTTTTTTAGAAATAAATTCCTCTACACTTTGACTAACTGTTTGTACAGAACTACCTATTTCTGAAATTTTATTTTGGACTTGTGTAAGTAGTAAAACCGCCGTTTGTAACTCATCTAAAGTTTCAGCTATTGCGTCACGATATCGTAATTCAAATTCTTCAATACTCATTGTCATATTTGTATTTAAGCTATTTTTTTATTAGATAGTAAGTAATATAATTTTAGTCCGTATATATAAGCTATACACTCCGTTATTACTCTTAATAGACAGATTATTATAAAGTTAGGCATTAATTACTATTTATTGTCGCTAAAAATGTTCTCTTTATATTCTTATGAATAAAATTTGTATTACAAATACTAAGCTGAGAATAAGTAATCTGATAATTTATTGTGAATATTGCCTACAGCTTTTGAATTGCAGAAAATGTAAAGCAGATAGGTGAAATATTATATTTTGTTTAATTAAATTTTAAATTTCATTCCCTTTCTCGATGAAATTAAAATACATGATTTCTTTGCTCCTCTTTTTAAGCTAGATAAAAAGAATCAGGAATATTACATCTTCACACAAAACCGCTAAAACAGGAGAAGGTATAAAACTAGGCAAATTTAGTAAGGATTTATGCAACAATAAGTTTGAATAATTCCTTAATTAACTATATTTCTATATAAATTTAATGGTATTATTTTAATTTTAATCATTGTTCGTGATACGCTCGTATCCTTACTTATAGTGTGTTTACTTGCCAGAGGCATATGTCAAAGTGTTTGTATGGTTTCAGCTACTGACAGTTGAATCCACGTCCTTAAAGCGAACTAATGTTAATTTTAGTAACTCTCATTGGCTCAAACAAAATAGATAGCTAAATTTTGAAGCCGCATAATAATCAAGTAAATAGTAAACTATAGAAAATTTGACTGAGATTTTACTTATTATATATAAAGGTTGCTCTGTAAATTTGCCGATATTTGGCTACTTATTTGATTGTGACAAAATCTTCTATATCATTAGCCCCACTTTACAAAGAACCAGAACGTCTGGAAAATCGTTTAAAAGAAATTCCCCCAGAAGCGGGAGTCTATTTTATGCGCGATCGCTCCGATCGAATTATTTATATTGGTAAATCAAAAAAACTGAGAACCCGGGTTCGTTCATATTTTCGGGAGTCGCAAAAACTCAGCGAAAGAATAGAGACTATGGTCAAGTTGGTGACGGATATCGAATTTATCGTCACCGATACGGAAGCTGAAGCTTTAGCACTAGAAGCAAATTTAATTAAGCAGCATCAACCTTATTTTAATGTGTTGCTTAAGGATGATAAAAAATATCCCTATGTCTGCGTAACCTGGTCTGAAGAATATCCCCGCATTTTCATTACTCGAAAGCGACGATTAGGAAAGGAAAAAGATAGATATTACGGTCCTTACACTGACTCCCGTTTACTAAGACAAATACTACGTTTATGTAAGCGTATATTTCCTCAACGTCAACGTCCCCAACCTTTACACAAAGACCGTCCTTGCTTAAACTACGATATTGGTAGATGTCCAGGGGTTTGTCAGCAGTTGATTTCACCAGAAGAATATCGTCAAACTATTCAAAAAATAGCTATGGTATTCCAAGGTAGAACCAGTGAGTTAATAGAAACTTTAACTGCTCAAATGGATGCAGCAGCAGAGTCTTTGAATTTTGAAGTTGCAGCTAGAGTGCGGGATCAAATTAGTGGTCTGAAGTCTTTGAATGCAGATCAGAAAGTAGCCTTACCTGATGATACAGTATCTCGCGACGCTATAGCTTTATCAGCAGATGAACAGCACGCTTGTATTCAATTATTTCAGATTCGTGCTGGACAATTAGTCGGTCGTTTAGCATTCTTAGCAGACGCTTATGCTGAACCTGGTGCAATTTTACAAAGAGTTTTAGAAGAACATTATCAAGTTGTAGATGCAGTAGAAATTCCTACAGAAGTTATTGTCCAGCATGAATTACCAGATACTCAAATTTTAGCTGAAGCATTAACCCAAAGGAAAAATAAAAAAGTTAATATTATTGCTCCCCAACGTCAAATTAAAGCAGAATTAATTGAGATGGTAGAGCGAAACACTCAATACGAACTGCAAAGAATGCAAAAAATGAGCGATCGCAATAATCAAGCTATGGAAGATTTAGCTAATATTATTGACCTACCCGAATTACCTCATCGCATTGAAGGTTATGATATTTCTCATATTCAAGGTTCTAATGCTGTAGCTTCTCAGGTTGTTTTTATCGATGGAATTCCTGCAAAACAATATTATCGTCACTACAAAATTAAAAATCCGACCGTTACTATTGGACATTCCGATGATTTTGCTTCTTTAGCGGAAGTCATTCAAAGACGCTTTCGTAAATACCATCAAGATCCAAAATTACAGCGTATTGGTAGTGAAGATTTTCCAGACCTAGTTATGATTGATGGTGGTAAAGGTCAACTATCTTCAGTAGTTGCGGTTTTACAAGAGATGGATTTATTAAATGATATACGGGTAGTTAGTTTAGCTAAACAGCGAGAAGAAATATTTTTACCCGGAGAATCTTTACCACTCCCTACAGAATCCGAACAGCCAGGAGTACAATTATTACGGAGACTTAGAGACGAAGCACATCGTTTTGCTGTCAGCTTCCACCGTCAACAACGTACTTCCAAACTTAAGCGATCGCGTTTAGATGAAATTTCTGGTCTGGGTCATAATCGACAAAAGCAACTTTTAGCATACTTTCGTTCTACTGATTATATTCGTCAAGCAAGTCCGACTCAATTAGCTGAGGTTCCGGGAATTGGTTCACGTTTAGCGCAAGAAATTTATGATTATTTTCATCCTTCTTAAAAGAATGTATTTAGAAAGAAGACTGAAGACAGCAGACCTAAAAGCCAATTAATAAAAAATTATGGGTAATTGATAATTGGACATTTCCAATATCAAATTACCCACCTTTCATTACTCCCCATTCTTCTAAAGAATTGCTGGAAGTAACTTACCATTACCCATTACCATTAACTACATTAACAAATACATTGAGCAGTTTGGAAGTATCAAATTGGAACTTTTAATTAAGTTATTTCAAATTAAGTTATTTTCCTGTGATAAATTTCCTCAATATTTATTTGAGATAAAAGTCAAATATTTTAGAAAATTTTAAATAATTAAAAAAAGTAAATAAATTACATATACCCCTACTTCGCTTTCATCTTATTTGATATGCAAATTTCTTGTTTCAGGGCTTATACTGAGTCTAAAAAATACTAGACATGGGTAAGTATTGATGATATTTAAAATAAATTAAAAATATAATTCTATCAAAAACTCCATATACTAAAATGATTCTGAAAACTGTTCCAATTGCAACATTTTCAGAGAATTATTGCTAGGGATCGAAATATCTCTAATTTTACGAAAGTTCTCTGTGAAATTATTTAATGAAATTATATGTATAAAGTTGGACACTTATTAAATATAAATATTAGAATTAAAGAGAAAATACATTTTATAAAATTGTAGTATCAAAAAATAAAGCTTTATGAACCTTTATTAAATCATTGCATTTAACCAGTGAACCCATTGAGTTTCTCATCTTTGAGAGAAATTTAAATTATTTAAATTGATTTTTAAGGTTGATTTAAATTATTTAGAACTTATTCATTACGCACTCGTGATGAAACATAGGGCTTTGAGATTGCTTCTCTGCAGTCTCTTCGGATGGAATTCCGTTATTGTCCGCCTAATTCCCTTTATTTTTCAGAAAACTATAATTTATTACCAAAATGCTTCATCTATAAAAGGATGAAAGCAAGGAGTTTTGATATGCAAATAATAAAACAAGTTCGTTGTCCTAACTGCGGAAGCGAGGCAGAAAGGTACTATATAGATGATAGCCGATTAACAAGAACGCAATGTGCTAATTGCGATTATTTAATGGTTATGTGCGACCTTACAGGCAAAGTTATAGAGGCTTATGCCCCAGGGATATACGTAAATAACTAATCAATAACTAAACCTTAGTGTTTTATAGTTTTCTTTCTATAGTCTTAGCTCTATAGGCTTAAAAAAGAATCTATAGAAATATTAATATAAAATTTAGCTATTTTTGGTTATCTTGAAATAACTTTTTAGTCGCAAATAGTTTTTAATAGGGCTTGCTGAAAAAGTCTACAGAGCAAATCTTAAAGTTACACAGCTTGAAATATAATAGTTTCATCGCTTAATTTTTAAATTAACCTAGGAATTTCTTAGAAAAGTGCAAGGGTTTTGAGCCATATTGTGTAATAAAATTGCACCTGTTTGCTCTAAAAAAGCTGCAAACTCTTTTCTGGTCTAGCTTCTCGTTTTATTCAGCAAACCCGAAATAAAGTGAAAGTTGCTAAATAAAACATTTCTTAGTGCTTTCACTTTTTTGTTAATAAGTTCTTATAGACTTAGATATATCACGTCTTAGTTAAGACATTTTTTCTCCCTGTTCCCTTTTGATCCAAATTTAATACTCTAACCTATATATCTATGGCTATAAATAGCGAAAAGTGAACACAGAACACTCTTAACTTACACATTTTACAACCCTCATATATCAAGGTTTTTAGAATTTATCGACAAATGTATAAGTTTCATTTGTTGCAAGGTGGAGTTAAATACCGGAATGCAGGAATTTTGAATTCCCACCTTGTGGGTCCCTCACAATGACAAATAATCAAACTATAAACAGTTTTATTGCTGTTGGTTTAGATAAATCGAGTCACAAAAACTATTGATGATTTGCGCGGAGTTGTCCACAAGCTGCATCTGCTTCCAAACCACGAGAATAACGGACACTTACAGCAATATGCTTCTCTTTGAGCAGGTTAACGAAATTATCGACGCGATCGCGTTGGGGTCTCTTATAGTCCACTTCTTCAATTGGGTTATAGGGAATTAAATTGACGTGACTTTGGAAACCCCGCAAATGTTTAGCTAATTCTGCTGCATGTTCTGGTAAATCGTTGAAGCCAGCCAGTAAAATATATTCAAAACTGACTCGTCTTCCCGTAATTTCCACATACTCTCGACATTCATCAAGTAAATCCTCTATTGGATAAGGACGAGCACTAGGAATTAACTCTTCCCGTAAAATTTGGTTAGAAGCATGAAGACTCACAGCCAAAGTGACCTGTAAACGATGCTGTGCAAATTGACGGATACGTCCGGGAATACCTACAGTAGAGACAGTTATGTAGCGTTGTCCTATTCCCACATCTTTATTGAGAGAATGAATAGCCCCAGTTACATTATCAACATTAAGTAACGGTTCTCCCATACCCATAAACACAATATTGCTAACCCGACGTTGAAAATCTTCTTGGACTGTCAGTACCTGATCCACAATTTCATGACGAGCGAGATTGCGCTGAAAACCACCCTTCCCAGTTGCACAGAAATCGCAACCCATCGGACACCCAACTTGAGTAGAAACGCAAACAGTCAAACGCTTATCGCTAGGAATACCAACAGCTTCAATGATTTGTCCATCCTCTAACTTCAGCAGATACTTAACAGTTTGATCCGGAGCAACAGAACGGTAATGTAGTTGCGATCGCCCAATTGGAGTTGATTCAATTTCAGAACGCCATTTTTTCGAGAAAACTGAAATTTCACCAAGCGATCGCGCTCCTTTGTGATAGATCCAATCATGTAGTTGTTTTCCTCGATAAGCAGGTTGTCCTTGCTGTTTTACCCATTCAGTCAGTTCTTCTAAGTTTCCACCAAGTAAAGGCGGTATAGAGATTTTTTCAGACTCAGGAATACTAATATTAGAAGAGGAAGCTACATATACTTCAGACATGGTAAATAATAATAGGGCATTGCAGATACTTATACTATGTTATCTGTTGCACATTGAAGAACTGGAGTTAAAAAAATAAAAAATAGGGCATTGCTGAATTAGGCAATGAATTATGTTTAGTTATACTCTGATTGAGACATTCAATTTAACATCTCTCAATAGCCCAAAATTTATTATTCATATTTTGAATCAGCAACGCCAAAAATAGATTTGAAATTAAATAGTTTTTAAAAACCCGTTATACCAGTTTACTTCTGTGGTTATATAACCGTCCCCTATTCACAGCCTATAGGAAACATTTAATTAACGCAAACACAAGCACTTACAGCGCTTTGCAAGTATATGAGGTACATCCCCCTTGCTCCCTGCTCCCTGCCCCCTGCCTTACAACGATATGACCTGTACCTCACTTAGATGAAATCGGCTGTATACATCTGTAGAGAAGCAAGGTTTATACGTTCTTAGTATTTAACTTAACCAAATGTAATATCATTTAGTAGGCGTAATACCTATTAAATAACTAGCAAGCCAGCTAGAAGCGATCGCACCGATTAAAAAAGCTGCCATTGGCACTAATAATATAGATTGATGAATAAAAGAAATAAAAATACTGCTTACACCGATAATTCCTAAAAAAATCGTATAAACTGTCATAGTTTTTCTAGTCCAACCTTCTCTACAGTAAAAGACCGCAGCTAGGGGAACTAATAACAAACTAAATACAAATGCTGTAACTAAGACACTGACCGTTTTTGTGAATAGTAATAAAAATAAAGAAATAACCGCGATCGCAAGACATGCACCCCACCAATTAGACTGCTGTATTTCCCTTCCAGAAAGTGCTAAACGTCCAAATTTATTTAATCTTAGCAGTAGAGTAAATAATGGGTCAGCAATCCAGCTAAAGTAGATAAATAAAACATATATACCAGCTAAAATCCCAGCAAAAGTAGTTAAACCTGCGCTAACAAAAGTCCCTAACAATAAACGTATTACAACATATAAACCGATAATAAATATCCAACGGTTTCGAGTATTTAGTCGGGATGACCAAGCGAAATAACGTAGCATTAAACGATAAACCAGGTTTTTTGCCTTCAATGCTTCAATAATTCCCTGTCTTGCCCATTCAAAGTTAGGATTAAGCCTTAATGCTTCCCGAAAGTACTCTAAAGCCTTTTGCGGATTTTGACCATGATTGAGCAGTATCCAACCGCTAGTAGCATAAGCAGCAGCATCTTGAGGAGATTGAGAAATCGCATTCTCAGCCATTGCGATCGCTTCTTCTTTTTGCCCTAATTGGGATAATGCTAGAGCACGATAATTTAAGCATTCTACATTTTCTGGCTCTAAAGAAAGCCCTTTACTTGCAGTATCCAGAGCATCTTGCCACAGTTTTTGATTATACTTACATCGGGAAAGCAAAGCAAAATAAGAAGCCTCAACAGGATTGAGACGGATAGCTTCTTGCAAAGACTTTTGTGCTTCATCAAATTGATTGCGATCGCAAGCAATATATCCCATCACATAATGAGTAAATGGTAAATCTGGAGATAAAGCGATCGCGCTTCTAGCTGATTCTGTGGCTTTTTCATACTTTTGCTGCATACTCAAACATAAACCCAGTAAAGCATGAGCGCGAGCTTCATAAGGGCACTCTGCTAACTCAGAATGCAACTCATTGGTAGCCATATCATAGCGAGACTGCTCAAATAACAGCAAAGCCTTTTCCAAATGTACACCCATATTTCAGTTACCAGTTCACAATTCACAGTTCACAGTTCCTCAAAAGCAGTTATGGAAAAGAAGTAAATGTCAATCACCCTGACTATCAAAAAATTATTTGTATTTATTGTATTTATTTACAGAACTTACCCAGTGAGAATGTGTCATTGTGACGGTCACGTAGTGTAGAGTTCCCTGAAAGGGTTGTCGTAGACTAGCAATCTCAAGAACTTTGCGCTAGCTACAGTAATGACGGAGCTACGTAGCTTTTGCGTAAGTCCTGATTTATTTATTTATTTATGTACTGCTTAGTAATATAACCTTTACCTATTAACTATTCCCCAAAACTATTTCATCTTCAAATATTTCAAAACATCATCATACAAACCAGTTTCATTTGCATATAAAGCATAGTTACGAGCAGTTTGAAACCATTCTTTTGTGGAAGGTTTGACTGCTTTAGCTGCAACAATTAAATCTTTAGTAATTAGAGGTTTAGGAACTCCTATTCTTATAGCTTCCTGTAACTTTCTTTCTACTGCTAAATCTATTACCGCTTTTAAATCTGCTCCAGAATAGTTCTCCGTCTTTTTACTGATACATTCGTAGTCAATTGAATCTACAGGCTTATCTCTACATAACAACTTAAGGATAGCAGTTCTTGCTTCTAAATCTGGAGGCGGAATAAATATAATTCTATCAAAGCGTCCCGGACGACGAAAAGCTCCATCCAAAGACCAAGGAGCATTAGTTGCAGCTAAAGTTAATACTCCCTGATTACTTGATTTTGCTCCATCTAACTCAGCAAGAAACTGATTTATAACCATTCGGCTAGAACTTTGACGCAAATCAGTACGGTTTGCAGCTAGAGCGTCAACTTCATCAAAAAATATTACACATGGTTGATTATAACGGGCTTGCTCAAAAATACTGTGTAAGTTACGTTCGCTATTTCCTAACCACATATCCAGGACATCATTTATACCTACAGCAATGAAACTAGAATTTATTTCTCCTGCTGTTGCACGAGCAAGGTAGGTTTTACCACATCCTGGGGGACCGTAAAGTAAAATACCTCCACCAATGGTCTTTCCGTAAGCTTTGTAAAGTTCTGATTGAGTTAAAGGATAAATAATTTTGAGACGAATTTCTTCTTTAACTCGATCCATTCCTCCTACATCACTAAAAGAGGTTGAGGAACTTTCTAATCTGTTACTAACGATATTACTATCATTGATATTCCCATTATTGATATTCCCATTATTTTTGTTAGCGTAAGCACGAATCTTTTGAGGTATAGATTCTTCTGTGGTATTACTATCTTCCTCGATACCCAAGAGTTCGGCAAAATTCTTATCTGCTAAAGACCGATCGATTTCAATAGCACAAAAATATTGATTTGCAGCTTGCTGGACTGCACCAGAATTTAAGAGTAAACGAGCATAAAGCAAATACGCATAAGCTGGAGTATCAGAACCTTTGACCAACTCCTCAATAATTACTGAAGATTGAGAATGCTTACCTTGCTCGAAAAAGGCTTTAGCTAAACCCAACTTTAACTTTATTTCCTGGGGTTCCAAGAGCAAAGCATGTCTATATTCCTGCTCTGCATCTTCTAGTTGACCCAAACTCATTAAAATTTGCGCTAAATGTTCTCTGAGGGGTACATTGTCAGGAGATATTTTTAGCGCTTCCCTCAATGCATTAACTGTATTTTGACTCGTCATAATAGTTTTTTAGCTAAGCGATGAGCTTTGCCCCCTTGTAGACAAATCGCCGATGCTTAATTTCCTCACAATCAGGATTATAAAAATTCATCTGCATATTATGTATATAACTTAATTTATATATCTTCTATGTCGATTACGCCTTCGGTATAAATAAAAATATTGTTTATCTTTAACTATGATAGGGGATTCACACAAAGATTATCAGGAAAAGTTTTTAATCGATCTCTTAATTATCTCCTTATTATTTCCTTCAAAATCAGCTAGGGAAAAATTTATTCAACCACGGTAAATTCAATTGTAAAAGTAGTTTTATCTGCTTGACTATCTAGTTTAATCGTTGCACCTAAAATTTTGACTAACTTTTTAACTAAAGCTAATCCAATTCCAGTTCCTCCGTATTTCCAGGGGTCATGGGAAGGAATGCGATAAAATTTTTCAAAAATAGATTCTTGCTCTTCTAAGGGAATCTCCACTCCGGAATTACTGACACTAAGAATCACCCTTTCTTTTTTCTCTTTAGCAGTAACACTAATTGTTTCTTGGGCTGGAGTATACTTACAAGCATTATTGAGCAATTCATTGATAGTTCTTTTTAAAAGAGAAATATCTGACTGCACCAGAGCAATCTGCTGGGGAATATCAATAATTAAATGCTGCTGTTGTTGTTGAATCCTTTCCCTCAAAGGTTCTACCAATTCTGGAATCAGTATTCGTAGGTCAATTAGCTCAGGAATTAAAGTAGCATTTTCAGCTTCGATATAGCAAAGTGTTAATAAATCGTTAACTAATTTATTTTGTTGATGACAGGAGTTACGAAAAATTTGAAATACACGCTGAAATGTTTGAGACTTTATTTCATCTATACCCTGTGTTTCCACTAACTTCTCCAAAGTTTGAGAAGCTAATAAAATACTACTCATTGGTGTACGTAACTCATGGGAAATAGTTTTGAGAAAGTCATCCTTGAGGGTATTCAGTTTTTCGAGCTCTTTAACTTGAGTTTGAGATGCTTCGTAAAGTCGAGCTTGACGAATAGCGATCGCGCACTGGTTTGCAACTTGCTCTACTAAACTAATCTCTAAGGAATCAAATGCTTCATTTCTGGGTCTGAGTAACCAGAAGTTTCCTAATATACCTTGATTATCAAAAATAGGGCAGACCAAAAAAGTAGTTTGATTTTTTAGAGGACTCAGTTGAGGAACTCTTTCTACAAACTGTAAGGAGTGATTCTTTAGTAACTGTTGATAAAGTTCAGGGAAATCACTTATTTGTCTAGTTTTCCCCTGACAAACTGGCTCTGTAATTGTATATTCGTAAGCAATATTTTCTACTTTCTGATGGCTATCATAAAGTCCAATTTTGCAACGTTCAATGTTTAGAACTTCTGTTAATTCTTGAGTAACTTTCTGTAATATCTGAGTTTCATCTAAACTGTCTCGGACTCTTTCAGTAACCCGACGAATCACAGCCTCAAACTGAAGAGCTCGCTGTAGCTTTGCTGTTCGAGCTTTCACCTTTTGTTCTAGGTAAGTATTAAAACTTTGAACCTGTTCATAAAGTTCAGCTTGTTGAACAGCGATTCCCACTTGATTCGCTAATTGTTTAAGCAGTTCAATTTCTGATACATTCCATTGACGAGGACACTGACAATGCTGAGCAATTAATAGTCCCCATAATTTCTCCTCTGCAATAATTGGTACAACCAAATTTGCTTGGACATTAAAATCTGTCAGTAAACTTGCATGACAGGGAGTTAATCGAGCATTCTTGATATTCTCTATGACTTGAATTCGACCCTGTCTATACTGCTCAATATGTTTTTCGGTAAAACATGGGTCGTTGATATTTGAACCAAAAACAGCTTTCCAAGGTGCTATTACCGATTCTGCCACCATCAGTCCACTCCAATCTGGCTCGAAACGGTAAATAAGTACTCTATCCGTTTGAAGGAATAGCCTTACTTCTTCCACAGTCTGGTTCATTATGGAATCTAAATCCAATGACTGTCGGATTCGGAGGGCACTTGCTCCTACCAATTTCTCTCTTTCAATTTGAGAATCAGATATCTTTTTATGGGTTGGTGATATAAGTTCAGACAAGAAACATTCACCCTACCATTTATAAATTTACAACTTTTTTTAATAAGTTAATAATCTTTTAATATTCTACCAAAAATCTTAACATTTTTGTACTTTTTACAGATTTAATATTAAGTCTTATTAGTAAATGTTTATTGATTGGATCGGAGAATATAAGTGTTCAACATCAAATGAGTAAGAATAAATTGGTCATATTTGCTTCTATTTCCCATAAATTATCTTGATAGATTATTCATACAAAATATAAATTTTTGTTACGAGACAGTTTTATCAAGAACCTCATAGTTTTCAAAGCCTCATAGAACATTCATCAAATGAATGGATTCACGGTACAGATTTTTTCCTACTACGAAAATCATTTATTAACAAAAGCTTAACTGAGCATTTATACTCAATTTTTCCTGTTAAGTTTTATTAACGAGCAAAAAGTATTCGCTCTTATGGAAAACTTTCATATCTAGAGGTGATGAAAAAAGAGGAACTTTTGAGGCAATATTTATTAGGAGAAAGAGACTTTAGGCAAATCGATCTTTCTCAGGTAATTCTGTGTGAAGCAAGCTTGCCAGAAATCAACTTGTCTCAAGCGATCCTAACTCAAGCTGATTTAAAAGACATTAATCTTAGTCAAGCACTATTAACCGAAGCGAATCTCAGCCAATCATTATTAAATGAAGCGAACTTAACAAAAGCTTCTCTAGAAAATGCTACATTATACCGGGCTTCTATGCAGTTTGCAAATTTGAGTCAAGCTATCTTGACAAAAGCTGATTTAAGAGAGGTAAATCTTAGCGAAGCATTACTTTACCAAGCTGCTTTAAAAAACGCTCAATTACAAAGATCCAACTTGAGTCGAGCTATTTTACAAAGAGCATTTTTACGAGAAGCGAATTTGAGCAATGCCATTCTTTCACAAGCTAGTCTACAACAAGTTAATTTAACTAACGCTAATTTAACAGGAGCAGACTTGAGCGGAGTGAATTTAGAAGGAGCTTTTTTACTCGAAGCAAATTTACAGGGGGCAAATTTGGAAGGAGCAAATCTGAATCGAGCTATTTTCACTGGATCTATTATGCCTGATGGTAGTCTTTATCAACGCGAGGGTTAGTTAGTCGCTGTGCTCCAATTCCTGCATACCCTGCGAAACGTTTTCCAAGAACCCGCATTACGGCATTATTACGAAGTACGTCTTATATCCTCAATTAAATGATTGAACAGAACAGGACTTACGCACGGACTAGGTTGCTTACATCTGAAACGACCATAGGGTTTCCTGAAAAGGTTGTTCTAAAGACTAGTATCCCAAAGCCTTATTTCTCGTGACGAGTGCGTAAGTCCTGTAGAAATTAAATAATTAGAAGGTAAGTGAGTTACATCTGGAGATGGATTGACATACTTCCAACCATGAATTTTATAGAATTTGCTTGAAATTCTATAAAAATTTTAATCCTTTACACAGTTGCTGGTTCGCTTAGCTTTTTTTTGCTTCTGTTGACAAAAGGTTGTCTCATTTCCAGTCCTAACAAGTCCAGTAACTCTTGGTCTGAATCATATCCCGGACAAGGTGTAGTTACAGTCAGCATTTTTCCATCATCACTAGAAAAGATAGAGTTAGCTCCAGCCATAAAACAAAAAGCTTGTTCTACCTGTGATAATTTTGCCCTACCAGCGCTTAAACGAACATCAGAAGTGGGCATAATTATTCTGGCTGTAGCAATCATTCTGACTACATCCCAAATTGGGACATCGGGCTGATTCTCTAAAGGTGTACCTTCAACCTGAGAAAGAATATTGATGGGGACAGATTCTGGATGAGGAGATAAATTTGATAAAGTATGTAGCATACCGACCCTATCCTCAACACTTTCACCCAAGCCAAGGATACCACCAGAGCAAACAGTTACATCAGTTTGGCGAACATTGGCAATAGTATTTAAGCGATCGCTATAAGTTCTAGTAGTGATAATCGTATTGTAATAATCTGGGGAAGTATCCAAGTTATGGTTATATGCATATAACCCTGCATCTTCTAGACGCTTGGCTTGATTCTGATTGAGCATTCCCAGGGTACAGCATACTTCTAAACCCATATCAGTAACCTCCTTGACCATGTCAAGAACTCGGTCAAACTGACTATTATCCCGTATTTCACGCCAAGCTGCACCCATACAAACGCGACTAACACCACTAGCTTTGGCTTGTTTTGCAATATCCACCACCGTTTCCTTATCCATCAGTGGTTCTGGTTTTACCTCAGTTTGATAACGGGAAGATTGAGCACAATAACCACAATCTTCAGGACAAGCACCAGTTTTGATTGAAATGAGTTTACAAACTTGTATTTCCTGGGGATTATGGTGCTGACGATGTACACTAGCAGCCTGATATACCAATTCTAGTAGGGGAGTATTATATATCTTTTGTATTTCTAATTTCTGCCAATCGAAGCGTATTTTCACAGACATCTACATCCTTGTTTTGATGGGATTTACCGAGATTCTAGAGTTGATTGTGCAACAAACTCTAGCTGATTTCTTAATATTAGGACTTATTAGGAATTATAGTAATATCTGGGATGTTTAATTGCTCTTTGTGACTGTGTCAGTCCTAAAACTATTGCATAAATCATTCATAAACAAACGTATTGATAAATCAAGAGGTTATAAACCTTATACATTGCGATTTGATTTTGAAGGAAAACTTAAATGATTTTGCAAACTGTTAAAAATTATATCGTTTTAGGAATTACTTTACCTGCTGCACTTTTCACAAACCTTAGTGTAGTATCAGCTCAGGAAAATTTCGATCAACTTGAGTTATTAAGTCATTCAATACCAAAAAATCAGATTCTCATTGCTGAAGTATCTGAAACTGAAGAACTATCCGAACCCTCAGAACCATCTGAAACTGAAGATACAACTTCTGAAAGTTCTGAGACCAAAAAATCTGGTTCCACAGCTGTATTTCAAACTCTTATTCGTACAGTTGGTGACGTAATTAAAACAGATATTAAAACCAAACGTCAGCAACCGAAACAAAATACATCTACAACATCAGAAAAGGAAAATTTGGAACCGGAAGAAACACAAGTTCCGGAATTCTCCGAGCAGACAACTGAAAGCGCTCCCCAGGTATTAGGAAATAATTCAGAAAGTAATTCAGGAAGCAATAATTTAGCTACAGAAAAGTTAGCAAAATGGGGATGGACAAAAATTCCTTGCAAACCCCAATTAGTCTTTATTTATGGTTTGGGAGAAGATACTATTTGTATTGAACCGAACAATACGGTATCATCTGGACAATATCGGTACGATAGTAATACCCATCAGCTCCAACCTGTGTCTTCGGAGACCGGAATATCTGAGAATACACCACCAACGGTTGCTGATAGTAAATGAGAATTTCAAGATTTGACAAAAAGTCAAGGCTTTACAAAAATACTTAACAGCACAGAACTAATCAAATAATGATGTCCTGAACATTGTAAACCTGCACTGTGACCTAAATTTTCTCTTTTCTGAGGACTATAAAATCTAATTCCTTGTGGAGAAATTTTTAAATGAGTCTCTTCAGAGTTTTTGACCGTAGTATCAACTAAATAATAGGTTCCCCCAGTTTTCAAAACCCTAGCAACTTCAGAGAAAACTTTGTCAGGATAGGGATAATGTAAGAAACTAATAGTATTAAAAACTGCATCAAACTGACCTTCTGTAAATGGGAGAGCATCAGCTTTACCTTCTATATAAATTAAACGCTGACGCTGAAGTTTATTTCTTCTTGCGACTCGCAACATTTGAGGAGAAAAATCACACCCCGTCCCGTATAAATTAGGATAATGAGTGGCAAGACGTTCTAGCAAACGTCCAGTGCCGCAACCTAAATCTAAGACTCTAGAATCAGTAGGTAAATCTACATATTCGAGCAATCTTTGGTGTACAGCTTGATAAAAGATAGAAGGAAATAACCAGTCATAACTAAATGACCAAATATTAAATAATTGCTGTTTATTCAAAGTAAATTTTTGATTCATTTTTGATTTAATTTTACTTATAATGTTATGATAATTTCCCTGACGTTAAGCCTACATCTATTCCTATTACTTCCCCGTGTGGCATTGGTTGTGGTGGGTTTAAGTTCCACTGCACGGTTAGCATTACATACCAACCAGAAACGCCCTTAACTACACAAGCTTGCTTTAAAATTCCACCGTCAGAATTCCCCTAGATTGTCTTACTTTTATATTCCCTATTACAGGTAATTTTATATATCCATTTTGTAATGGATTTTTACCTAATTGAGGAAAAGAAAAATTTCTTTCTTTGTCCGCGTTGTCCGCTTCTTCTCCTACTTTCGCTTGAGGTAACTTGACGATTCTGGGGGATTGGAGAATAATTAATACTCTTTCGGTTAAGTCGGTAAGCGCAATTAAATATAAAATCCCTTCATGAGTAGTAATTACCCTCAAAGCTTTATCACTACTTACTACTCACTTTTCAAAACGACAATTTTTCCCACCCACCTACTTAAAGCCTTTATTCTAATAATTAATCCATCACAAATATAGAAAATATTTAAGTCATCTTAAATTAAAATAATTAAATTAAATTAAATTCAGATTAATTATCGGAGAAATGGCGAGACAAATGGGAAGTGTTTCTCTAAAAATAGCTCAACCAAATATTCTTACTCCAAGACTATTACTCAGACTTGCGAATCAAGATGATATTGCAGCAATTATTAAATATTTTGTTGATAATAAAGCTTATCTTACGCCTTTCTATCCTAAATGGATGAATAATTTTTTTACAACTCAATACTGGCAAAATCAAGTAGAAGCTAATTTATATGAGTTCCAATATAGATTGTCCTTAAGACTATTTCTTTTTCGTCAAAATAATCTAGAGCAGGATCATTTAGAAATTATTGGTTGTATAAACTTTACTAACTTCCTTGGAGGTTCGGCTCAATATTGCAACGTTGGTTATAGTTTAGCCGAGAAAGAACAAGGTAAAGGTTATATGACAGAAGCTTTAAAAGCCGCTAGCGATTATGTATTTCAAGAATTTAATATCCACCGCATTATGGCAAATTATATACCCCATAATCAACGTAGTGGCAATCTACTCAAACGACTTAACTTTGTGGTAGAAGGTTATGCCAGAGACTATTTATTAATAAATGATAAATGGGAAGATCATATTCTCACTAGCCTTACTAATTCGGATTGGCAGTATAAGTAGTTGAAAAATAAAGCATTATTCTCACTGCTAAAGGGCGATAGTATTTAAAGAGCATTTTCAATAATATAGCTGCAACAAAGCCTCCTTAAACGGTAAATCGCATTCAGATGCGAACTATCATCAAAAGACCCTGCAAATAATTACCAGTTACTAATAATGACTTTGGCAGAAACATCAAATCAACAGTATTTAAATAATCCCCTTCTAAATCTCCCCTATGAACCTGCTTTAGAATCTTTAGGGGATGACTATTATGATGAAGTTGCAGCTGAGGAATTCCCTTTACATACCCTGCGGTGGCGTAACAATTCTTTACTTTCCGTATTTGGTTTGGAACCCGAAAAAGTCACAGACGAAGATTTTATTACCGCTTTTGGCAAATTTGCAGGACGAACACCTTTTTTAGCACTATGTTATCACGGCTATCAGTTTGGGGAATACAATTCTAGGTTAGGGGATGGAAGAGGTTTTCTCTACGGACAAGTCCGTGGAACTGATGGAGAACTCTACGATTTTGGAACTAAAGGTTCTGGAAGGACTCCATATTCTCGTGGTGGAGATGGAATGCTAACTCTCAAGGGTGGAGTCCGGGAGGTTTTAGCAGGGGAAATGTTACATCGTATGGGTGTAAGAACTTCTCGTTCTTTGAGTCTGGTAGAAACTGGTTTGAAATTATGGAGGGGCGATGAACCTTCCCCGACTCGTTCTTGTGTAATGATTAGAATGAACCGCTCTCACATTCGCTTTGGTACTTTTGAACGGTTACATTATTTGAAGCGTCCAGATTTAACCCAAAATTTATTAAACCATGTAATTGAGCAGTACTATCAGGATTTAGTTAACGAAGCAGACAAATATGCTTTATTTTATGCTCAACTGGTAAAAAGAGTAGCTCAATTAGTAGCTCAGTGGATAGCTGCTGGTTTTTGCCATGCTGTGTTAAATACAGATAATATGTCCATTACCGGAGAAAGCTTTGATTATGGACCATATGCTTTCATCCCCAAATATGACCCGTACTTTACCGCAGCCTATTTTGATTATTATAAACGCTACTGTTACAGCCATCAGCCTGGTATTTGTAAGCTAAATCTGGAATTACTGCAAAAACCTTTAGAAGCAATTATTCCCAAAAGCGATATGGAAACAGCTTTAGAAACTTTTGATAAGCATTATCGCCAACATTATGATGCTCTGATGGTAAAAAAATTGGGTTTTGAGGATTTATCAGCAGAAGATACTAAAGAACTGGTGGGAAGGACTATCGAATTTTTGAAACATTACCCGGTCAGCTACCACGACTTTTTTGCTGATTTAAGAAGCGGTTTCACTAATAACTGGCGCGATGATGCTAGCTTAATTTTAAGCGAATCATTAGTTGGTAAGTCTTTAGGCTCCTCAGAATTATTTTTACATTGGACTGGTACTTACCATCGAATTTTAAGCAATGTTAGTACTGATGAAATGGTACGGATAGCTGAAAATTTGAAAAAGTATAATCCCCTCGAGGTAATAGTCAGACCTGTAATTGAGGAAATTTGGGACGCGATCGCACAAAAAGATAATTGGCAGCCTTTTTATGATTTTATACAAGGTATGGGTAATTAGCAGGGTCGATAAACTTTACCAAGACTGCGGTCTGCTTCTACCTCAATAACTAAATCAGTTAAATCAGGAGATTTTGTTAAGGGAGTAATAAATAATTCTGGATGTAGCGATCGCCAAAAATAATTCACGAAGTTTTCTATTTCTACATCACTCATTCCTGTTTTACCCCTAGCAATCATTTCCTGTTCTGCTTGTTTACGCCATTTTAGGGAAAGGTGATAATCAACAGGGTAGAGAAGAATTAAGCTATCTAGCTTTTCCCATAAGGGTAAGTATTCTATTAAGTTTGCATTCATATCACAAGCAAATTTTTTATCTGCTTCCGTAATAATCGGGTCTATCTCAGTATTAAGTAATTCATCAAATATATTGGGACTAACTGGTCGCGCTCCTATAAACCAACCTTCAAATAACACTATATCAACACCATGAATAATTTCAGGATTTAGGCATCTATCCCCGGCACCATCGTATGCTGATTTATCAAAGCGGGGTATTTCTATAGGTGTTTGTTTTTGAAGTATTTTTTCTATTACACCCAAGCCTAAGTCTATATCATGAGTTCCTGGAGGTCCTCGCCATATCAAGCGGGGATCTTGTTTTTGCAGTTCTAAACGTTCTGTATAGGTTTTATATAAATCATCAATTGATAAACTTAAAACGCGAACATCTAATTCTTGTAGTATCAAGCTAAGAACTGTACAAAGAGTTGTTTTACCAGTCCCCTGACCCCCTAAAAATCCCTGTATCAAAGGACGCTTGTTTTTTTTGTATTGCGTTCTATATTGTGATTCTATCTTGATTGCCAAAGGTAGCCATAAGTACCAGAGATATTCAAGAGTTTGCTGCGATGACAGTTTTAGTTTATTGCTGCATAATTCTTCACATTTCGGGTATACAGACCGTAGCAATTGATGTTGTGTGTGAATAACTTCATGAAGATTATTTTCAGTAATATCAAAAGCTTCCATCTGAGACTTATTTTGCAAAGCTGCCCTTACAGCTGCTTTTTTAGCACTTGCATTTAACTCTTTTAGGGTTAATAGTTCTTGGAACCAAGACATTTCAGGATTGGTAATGGGTAATAGGTAATGGACAAAAAATAAACAACTACATCCTATAGAATCGATAGCTGATAACTGAAATTAAGATCCCAACTTAAATGCTTCCACAAATAAGCTGTAAGTGAAACCTATTTTCAGAGAATTTAGTAATTCAACCCATAAAGCTCGTCTCTCTGCCCAGCTTCGGCGGTAAAATATTCTGCTAGCACCTTCAGTGAATACAACTAAAAAAGCAGCGATCACAATATCTAAGGTGCCATCTTGTCCAGCTATCGTTGAAATTGCTGTCCCTAAGAAAAAACCAGACAAAAAGCTAATGATCAGTAAGGATACACGTCGCCAAGGGTTAAAGAACCACTGACGAGCACGATTAGAAATAGTACCAAATAGATTATTAAGGCGAGTATTTTGCATTATAGAAACTTGTGGAAAATTCCAAATCGGAAAATTCCAAATAATTAAAGTACTGATGAGCTATATTCAATTTTGTTAATTAATATAGCCTACGGATGCATTCATTAATTGATACGATGTACAACAATTTGATGATGAGTGTAATAAGATACAAATTGGGAAAATATAATCTTTCTGATAAACCCTTTCTGAGCCATATATCCTAAAAAATCTATTCAGAAAAAGTAACCAGAAAAATCCCAAGAACAAAAATTTACTGAATCGCGACTATTGAGTAGTGTTTATAAATCGATAAATCCTATAAATCTTATCAATCTTATCAATATATTCTAATGACTAGTAATGCTATTAATCAGTGGTGTAGAAACATGACAAAGCGTCCAGTGTTAGCTGTGACTCTTTCGGTATTGTGGTTAATACTTATCAGCAGTATAGGTTATCTCTGGCATTTGGGTAGCACTGGCTTGGTTGATGAGACTGAACCTTTATTTGCTGAAGCTTCCCGACAGATGCTAGTTACGGGTGATTGGATTACACCTTTTTTTAATGGTGAAACTCGCTTCGATAAACCAGCTTTAATCTATTGGACTCAAGCGATCGCTTATGCTCTAATTGGTGTGAATGAGTGGGCTGTACGTTTACCTTCGGCATTGGCTGCAATAGGATTAGTTAGTTTGGCTTTTTATACCCTAGTTTGGCAGCAAACAAAACTAGAAAAGTTAGACCCTGAATATAAATCAAATCAGGGTTGGTGGGTTGCTGGTATATGTAGTGCTTTAATGGCTTTAAACCCACAGATGATTGTCTGGGGTAGAACTGGTGTGTCAGATATGTTACTCACTGGTTGTATTGGCTCAGCTTTACTCTGTTTCTTTCTTGGTTATGCTGAACATGAGCCTGGAAAAGATAGTAAAATTTTTCCTAGGGTAGATAAAAGTAGTACTAATAATAATCAAACTACTAAAAATACTAAAAATATCTTTACAAATATTGTTAACTTTTTCCCTTATGGTTGGTACTTAGGATTTTATATCCTAATCGCAGCCGCAGTCCTAACTAAGGGACCCGTAGGAATTGTCTTACCAGGAATAATTGTAATTGCATTTTTAATTTATCTAGGTAACTTTCCACAAGTATGGAAAGAAGCGCGTCCTATTGGTGGATTATCAATTATTTTTAGCCTGGTATTACCTTGGTACATATTAGTCGCAGTACGCAATCACCCCAGCTTCATCAATTCATTTTTTGGTTATCACAACGTAGAACGCTTCACCAGTGTCGTAAATCGCCATTCAGCACCATGGTATTTTTACTTCTTAGTAGTACTTTTAGGCTTTGCACCCTACTCAATTTACTTACCTATAGCGATCGCCAAAGTTGAATTTTGGAAGCGTAAATATTGGACTTCTCAACCCCGTTCTCAACAATTGGGATTGTTTGCTTTTGTTTGGTTTACCTGTGTATTCAGCTTTTTTACTATTGCTGTCACCAAGCTTCCTAGTTATGTTCTGCCTTTAATGCCAGCCGCTTCTATTTTAATAGCCCTACTATGGGGTAAACACATCAGTTCTCCCAAAATTTCCAAAATCTCTATCCTGTGGAGCGGTTGGGTAAATGTAGTATTTTTATCTGCACTTGCAGTTGCATTATTTTACATCCCTAAAATTATTGGTGCAGACCCAGCAGCACCAAACTTCAGGCAGCTATTAAAAAATTCTGGATTACCAGTATTAGGTAGTACAATTTGGCTTGTATGCGCCTTAATTCTGGCATTTTTATTAGTACGTCGCTACTGGAAACCCCTAATTACAGTCAATATAATAGGCTTTTCCCTATTTATGATTTTCCTGCTGACACCAGCCCTATTCTTAATGGATCAAAGCCGTCAACAACCATTAAGAGAATTATCCGCGATCGCGGTTGAAGTGAAGAAACCAGGGGAAGAAATAATTATGGTAGGTTTCAAAAAGCCAACTATTGTTTTTTATACTAAAAATCCTGTGACATTTATTAAGCAAAATCAAGCGGCAGGAGATTATTTGCAAAAGCAAAATAACCGGTCGGGTCAAGCTTCCTCTGTACTACTGATTACCCAACCAAAAAAGTTTCTCAAAATAGGTTTAGAACCTTCTGACTATGAAGATTTTGGTACCAGAGGTGCATATCAACTCGTCCGAGTTCCGTTACAGAATTAGTTGTAGAATTAATAATTAGTTAAATAATCTAATCAATTACCTACGATTGCTACTAAGTAGGTAGGCATGATTGAATATAACTATGTAACAGAATGTAAAAAAACTGAAACTCTTGCAATTACGTCGTCGTAGCTCCTTCCCTAAGAGGGAAGACTCCGGGTTTGCGGAGCATCGCGCTAGCTAACGTAATGACAGAATAGAATTATAGTTACGTTGATTTACACCCACCTACTTATCAACTAAAGCATCTTGAGTAATATTTAATGCATTATTAATTCGATGTAATAGGTCTTCCATAGAAACAGAACGGGGTAGAGTTTCTGTAGAAATAGCATTTAAAACTTTTTGGATTGGCACCGATTTACTTTTTCTTTTTTTGGAAATATGTGATTCATTAACTTGTCTATCTATAACTATGACTGGTGGTAAATCGATAGGTAACTTGTCAATTTGTTCCAGAATATAATCCACTTGCTCTTGACCTTCCACATCACTTAAACAAAGTAACAATAAGTCCGTACTGTGGTATCTAATTTGCTCGTTTAATTCCATCCAAGAACGAGACATTGCAGCCTTAAAACCAGCTGTTTGAAAATATTGAATTAATGCCTGGAACCATTCATTTCCCAAGGATGTAGATATATCAGATGGTGAAGCTTTCTTTTGTCGATGGGATTTTTTACCAGGATTTGTTTGTGATTGTAAAGTATCAGATTTTCGACTTGATACACAACTAGATATATCTACTAAATCAACAACTAAGATATTCGGAGGACAGCACACCCCAGCAGCAATTTGCAGTACTGATAACAAAGTACTTTTACTGTTAGACTTGCTGCCTTTACTTGGATTTAATGGAGATAAACAAGGAAATACAGATAAATCAGATATACCAAAAGCAGCTTGAGTAGTTTCTGGACTACAAGTAACTAATGGTAAAGATGCTAAACGTTTCTTTTTACTTAACTGCTGTAAATAAATCTCCGGTTGTGTAATTTTTGAGTCTAAAAGCACTACATCAAAGTGCCAAACTCTAGCCATCAACTCAGCTTGCTCTAGGTTATCTACTTCGATTACTCTATGTTCCAACAAAGAAGGATGGGGATGAAGAGATTGTAGGTCAGAGTTTACCAATCTTAAAACCTGGAGCGGATTGCTAGATTCCACAACTGTACCAGCATCTTTATCATTGTCAGTAACTTCTAAATCCAGAGTTCCACACAAGTTTTCTAAAAGTGGTTCCAAATGCTGCTGCTGTACAGGTAAACTCAAAAATCCATCAGCTTGTCGCGAAAATGCTTTTCCTTTCTCTGCACCTGTCGCAGTTACTATAATTGGAATATCACGAGTCATAGCATCTGACTTAATCAGAGTCAGAACATCCCAGCCAGACAGATTAGATAGAAATGGATTGAGAAAGATGACTTTTGGCTGTAGACGACGGGCTTTTTCTAAAGCTTCACATCCAGAACGAGCTACTACAATTCGATATCCTAATCTACTTAAATGTTCTGTAAAATCCTCAATATAGCGAGCTACAGGTTCCACAATCATTACTAATCTTTGTGAAAAAATAGGTTGATGGTGGGATGTTTTAGCATTTTTAGAAACAGGTTCTTTCTCCTGGATACCAAAATGCTTTCCATTAGATTCGTTAATTCCAGTATTTGGTGGAGAAGGAGGTAACAATATAGTAAATTGGCTACCTTTACCTTCAGTAGATAGAAAGCTTACATCTCCTCCATGCAGTCTTGCTAATGCTCTTGTTAAGACTAGTCCTAGTCCTGCACCTTCAAATTGTCGGGTCAGAGGATTTTCTAACTGTCGAAATTTTTGAAATATCAAATGCTGCTGATGTTCAGGAATACCAATACCTGTATCCCAAATTGTCAAAGCTATCCAACCTTCCCAACGATTTACCGATAAACCAATATCGCCCTCAATATCGGTAAACTTTAAAGCATTAGATAATAGATGTAGAATCATTTGACGCAAACGTAACTCATCTGCAACAATTTCATCTAATTCAGGTTCAATACTTAAAGTGACGTTGTGTTCAATCGCAGATGATGGGTCTGTTTGAGACTTAACATTTGTCTTATTATTTTGTTTATGAAGACTTTTAGCCTCAGCGATCGCTCTTTCGCAAACTGCACGGATTTTGATTGTTTGTAAGGTCAACGTTATTTGACCTGTCTCCATGCGAGTTAAGTCTAAAATATCATTGACTACACTCATCAAATGTCTGCCACTTTGATGAATTAGTCCTGCATAGCGAGCTTGTCGCTCATTTAATTCTCCCAACTGTTGATCTATAAGCAAGCGGGATAGTCCGAGTACTGCTGTCAAAGGAGTTTTTAATTCATGGCTGATACAAGCCAAAAACTCATCTTTTAATCTATTTAACTGAATTAGGTCAGCATTTTTTGCTGCTAGTTCTTGGGAAAGTTGTTGCTTCTCTGTTACATCAGTAGCTAAAATCAACCACAAGTTAGATTCATCATTAGCAGTCTGCTCCTGGTGAGAGTGAGTTGATTTTTGATAATCAATAACTTCCGAACTATAATCACCTAAAGGTATTCTAGTAAACTGCCATACTCTCTCATCACCATCTTGCACTTGAACAATACAAATGCAAGTTCCTAAATCGCTATCAAAGTAGCAACGATTAGATTCACTGTTATTGGAGAAGAATTGTTCTTCTACAGCAGATAATTCCCCCCGATAACCAGACAACTCCTGTAACGTTTTTTCGTATCCACTCAAAACTGATAAGTGGGTGTGATGTAAGTTAGGACTGAGATTTTCTGCTTGAGCTTGATGACTTCCTTCTTGTTTGACCCGTTCAATATTTACTGGTTCTTGCTGTAATTTAGAATCACCTGTAGTGTTTTTCGAGATATAGTTTCGATAATTATAATTTTGTTGGGGATTTAGTATAAAATCTACTTGTTTTCTGACTCCTTCTGGGTCTTGGAGAGTTCCTAATTGTTCCCACCAAGCTGGATTCTGAGTTACTACTTCACCAGAATTAGTTTGTAACATTAAAGGTAAAGGTAGTTTTTCTAATAGTTGTAATATCAACTTACACTCTGCTTTCTGACAATTAAGATAATTGTTTATAACTTCAGACTTATATTCACCAGACAACAACTTAACATCTGTAGCTTGCTCACCATAGGAAGCTAGCTTCTTGGAGTTTTTATAAGGTGACTTCTTCTTTTGCTTAGAATTATCTTCCTGAGACTTATTTTCCTCCATCAGGTGCTTGAGCAAGCCTGAAAAATTCAATATTCCTAAGTATTTACCTTCAGAATCTACAATCACACAATTCGATGTACCATCTTTTTCTTCACTCAGAGAACTCAATAGCGAGTGTAACTTTTCTAAACCAAGAGATACAACAATAGGATTGATTGGTTTTATAAAATTTTCACTAATACTTGAGACCAACTGTTGTGACCGTGAAATCTTGTCTTTTTGTTGGTTATCGCTTTTGATTTCTTGTAAGCAATAGGAAAATACACTAGCTGCATTTAGGAATCCTATGGGAACTTGCTGCTTATCTGTAACAATTAAGCGATCGCACTGCTTTTGCTCGAATATCTGAAGTACAGCTGCTACCGTATCATCTATTGAACAAGACGGCAGAGTTGTAATAAAATTGTAAAGTAGATACTTTTGTATCAGCATAAGGCAATAAAGCTCTTCGTTTAAGACAAATATTTCATCGTATATAGAGAAGATTTCTATTACTAATCACAACAGTAATGCTGCTCTCCTATATGTATTGACCAGAGAATACCGGTCATAGCTACTCTGCTCTGCCAGGCAAAGACAGGATAACAATGATTCAGTTTCTAGACTGAGTGTAAACTCCTTGATGAGGCGAACTTTACTTTAATATCAACATTTGTGTAAAATCTGCCCTACATTTGCCTAAGCGGTGTTGCAACGTCAATTTAAATATACTGTCTGTCAACTAGAGATCGTAAATAAGAACTGTTATTTATTGTGTTGCAGTGCTTGGCAAAACCAAATTAGTAATTATACTTATTTGATTTAAAAATCCATAGCTATTTTCAGTAGCAATGGCTTTCATCAATTATGACTCCTTTAATTCGCTTTAGATCCTTTAGGAATTATAATGATTAAGAATGCGACAATCCTTTATTTTTGTTTATGTATCTTAATTGAGGAGTTAAATACACAAATTCAATTTGGAACAAATCTTTAATTTTCTATCAAGGTAAAATCAGATGGCTGAATATTCATGAATAAAAATTTGAGCATTTCATCAGTTCTGTTTAACCAATACTAACTAATCCCTGCTAATCAACAATAACATAGGCAAATTTTATCAGACAACTGAAAGATGGGCGATACAAGCTTTACAAAACCCATGGACTAAGATTTCAAAATTATGTATATAGGTATCTCAAATCTGACAGCTATAATTTTATTCCTCTCATTTCTGACTAGGAAAATCATATTATTGCTTATTGTATGTAAATGTGAGCCAATAATTAATCATTAGCTATATTTTTGAATATTATAGACTTTTCTGAATGACTTAGTCCCAAATTGATCTAATTTGCCAGCTTTATATCAGCAGTTTACAGCTAATAAATTTTATTTTTTCTGTATAAATGTAAAGCTATACACATTAATACAGAAAAATATGAATTATGAGGTGACGATTTACTTAAAGTAAATAATATGTAATATTTTCTTAGTTTTACTCTTTTATTTATATTGATTCTGTAAAAAATCTTAAAACTGATTTACTCTAATTTCTAGTATTTTAATGTTATTTTACTGACTTATCCTATAAGTAAATAGTTAAATAAATAAGAAAAAATTGAAAAAATATTATTAATAAATGCTCTTATTTCTTCTATTCAGAAGCATAATTTAATAGCTGAAATCGAATATAGTCAGTATGAAATCATCAGATTTGACTAAAATTGTCCTCAATAATGCTGCTTCTAAAGACAGTAATAGTTAAGAACATTCTTTAAATTTTAGAGTTACAAACATTACAAATAGATTTACAAACACTATAAATAGATTATTGCTTGGACAGATGACCAAAGCTGGGAAACAGGAACTCTTGCAGCAATTAAAATCAGACTATCGCCAAATATTAATTGGTTACTTCAGCACAGATAAAAATCTTAAAGAAAAAATCGATAAATACATCAATGCTGTATTTTATGCTAATATTCCTGTGCCACAAATTATAGAAATTCATATGGATTTAATAGAAGAATTTTCTCAACGTCTAAGATTAGAAGGAAGAAGTGATGAAATGTTATTAGACTATCGTTTAGTATTAATAGATGTACTAGCACATTTGTGCGAAGTATATCGCCGCAATATTTCCCAGTAGATTTGGAGTAGAAAAAGTTTAAATGATCTACACGCATTAGTCGCTAATATTTAGTTCTATGTCATTCAAATTTATTGTTTAATGTTTTTCATAATTTTTTTACGGATACTTTGTCAATGCAATCCATTATTTTTACTATCGCAACTACTTTCACAAGCTAGCCTGTGCTCCTATGGATAAAGTACGAAAAAGTTATGTACTCAAGCTGTATGTGGCAGGTAACACTCCCAACTCAGTACGAGCCTTGAGAACGCTTAAAAACATATTAGATAAGGAGTTCAAAGGAATTTATGCATTGAAAATTATAGATGTGCTTAAGAATCCCCAACTGGCAGAAGAGGACAAAATATTAGCAACTCCTACACTATCAAAAATTTTGCCACCACCAGTACGTAAAATCATTGGCGATCTTTCAGATAGAGAAAGAGTCTTAATCGGATTGGATTTACTCTATGAAGAATTAATTGAAGAAGAGCAATTAGAAGACTAAACTATTGGTAAAGTATGAAGGAATAAGGATAGTTCGAACTTAGGAAAATAGAGTTTAATTTCCATCTGTTAAATATTCAGAAGATGAATGATAATCAGCAACCAGGGCAGAAGAATGCACCTCTACTCAAAGGAGTAGATAAAATAAGAACAATGATAGAGGGCTTTGACGATGTTAGTCATGGTGGTATGCCTGCCGGGAGAACTACATTAGTTAGCGGTACCTCTGGAACTGGTAAAACTTTATTTTCCCTTCAGTTCATTTATAACGGTATAACTCATTTTAACGAGCCGGGAGTTTTCGTTACTTTTGAAGAATCTCCTAGCGATATTATAAGAAATGCCTATATTTTTGGATGGGATTTGCAAGGTCTAATTGCTGAAGGTAGGATGTTCATATTGGATGCATCTCCCGATCCGGAAGGACAAGATATAGTTGGGAGTTTTGATTTATCCGCACTTATAGAAAGACTTCAATATGCAATTCGTAAGTATAAAGCCAAAAGAGTTACTATTGATTCTGTAACAGCTGTATTTCAGCAGTATGAGTCATTGGGAGTAGTACGTCGAGAGATTTTTCGTTTAGTAGGAAGGTTGAAACAATTAGATGTTACTACAATAATCACTACCGAACGTAGCGAAGAATACGGTCCCGTTGCTTCTTTTGGTGTAGAAGAATTTGTATCAGACAACGTTGTTATAGCCCGTAATGTTTTAGAAGGCGAACGTCGTCGACGCACAATTGAGATTTTGAAGCTGCGGGGTACAACTCATATGAAAGGGGAATATCCTTTCACCATTACCAATGATGGTATCAGTATTTTCCCATTAGGGGCAATGCGTTTAACTCAACGTTCATCAAATGTTCGCGTATCTTCTGGAGTTAAGACTTTAGACCGGATGTGTGGAGGTGGATTTTTTAAAGACTCTATTATATTAGCCACAGGTGCTACAGGTACTGGTAAAACCCTATTAGTTAGCAAATTCCTTAAGGATGCCTGTATGAATGGTGAGAGAAGTATCCTGTTTGCATATGAGGAATCTCGCGCTCAACTATCTCGTAATGCTTACTCATGGGGAATAAACTTTGAAGAGCTAGAACATCAAGGTTTACTGAAGATTATTTGCACTTACCCAGAATCTACAGGTCTAGAAGACCATTTACAGATAATTAAGTCGGAAATTGCTGAATTTAAACCCTCTCGCATTGCTATTGATTCTTTATCTGCTTTAGCAAGAGGAGTAAGCAACAATGCATTCCGTCAATTCGTCATTGGTGTAACCGGCTACGCTAAGCAAGAAGAAATTACAGGGTTTTTTACCAACACAACAGACCAATTTATGGGTTCTCATTCCATCACAGATTCTCATATTTCTACGATTACTGACACAATTTTAATGTTGCAGTATGTAGAGATACGTGGTGAAATGGCAAGAGCAATTAATGTATTTAAGATGCGGGGCTCTTGGCATGACAAAGGTATTAGAGAATACCAAATAACAGCGGAAGGTCCTGAAATTAAAGATTCTTTCCGCAACTACGAAAGAATTGTCAGTGGTGCTCCTACCCGCGTTAATATCAATGAAAAGGCGGAACTTTCTCGCATTGTTCAGAGCTTTCAGGATCAAGAAAGTTCTAATGTGGAGCAATAAAATCCTATGATATGCCCGGTGCGAGTAAAGTTTTCTGCCGCTCCATTTTTGTGTGAGGGGATGCGGTGAAAAGACAACAATTATTTCATAGTTTTTTACCTAGTTTGACATTAGTAGTTTTAACTACACAGCCTGCCTGGGCTAATAATATTAAACTAGATAGCTTTCAGCCTCAGAGTGATTCTGATACTTTATCTTCCAATGATTTTGGTATTTTACAATCTACTAAAGTTTTTACAAAGATTGCCTTATCAGAATCTACTAGAGCAAAGCAGTCCGAATTTATACAAAAAAATCAGAGTAAGTTTGATTTTTTGAATAACGGTACTTTTCAAAAGACTGAGCTTGAATTTATTAATTTGGGTCGAATTACCACAATCAATAATGTGGAGGTGGGAGATGTTAAAATTTCCGCAGCTGTTGAAAATCAGCGTAATGAAAGCTTTGGGCTAGCCTTTATTCAAGATTATCCAAGCGATCGCCAAACTATAAGGACTAAGGATAGTCCAATGGTTAGGAATAAAATTTCATCTCTACCCATTTTATCCAGTCAAGTCATTGATGCACCGGTGTGCAACAAAGAAAACTGCAGTAAACAGTTTTCCTCAGTTAATTCTTCTGAATCTGTAGTTATAGGTAGCTCATCTACAAATAATCATCGAAAGTTACAGAATCAGACAAATTCATTCAGTTCTGTTAACCTACTTTCAAGAACTACAAAGGCTAACAAACTGCTTGTAAATCATTCTCACTCTAATGGAGCAGTAAATTTAAAAACAGGAACAAGCAATATCGAAAAACAAACTCTTGCTCAAAAGAAGAAAAAGAGTTTTGCCAAGAGATTGCGGAATTTAGATAGTCCTTCCGGAAAATACAAGAAGAAATATCGAATTTCTCAAAGTAATTCTCCAGAAGTTACAACACCCACAGTTAACCCAGGTAGAAACGATACTAAACCACCCAACTCTCTAAACCCCAGTCCGAATGATTTGCAATATCCAACCAAACCGCGAGAAGTAAGAGTAAAAGGAAAACAACCAATAACTCTAGCTCAAGCTCTAGAATTAGCTCGGAAAAATAACCGTGAATTCCAAGTATCATTAATACAATTAGAGCGCAGTCGTTCGGCTTTACGTGAAGCTAGAGCAGCTTGGTATCCCCGCGTGGATTTGAGTACTCAGCTCTCTCGTGGTCAAACTGCTGGCGAGCAGCTTACTAATGAGTTAGCTCAAGAAGCTGGTACAGCGACTTCCTCATCTGATTCTCCCACAACTTCTGCGACAGGCAATGCACAACTTACTTATGATATATATACATCAGGAGCTAGGCGAGCAAGTGTCAAACGGGCTTCAGAACAGGTAAGAATTAACGAACTAGATGTTGAGCGCTTGGCTGAGGAAATTCGCCTTAATGTTTCAACCGAATACTATAATCTACAGCAAGCTGATGAAGAAGTACGAATTACTCAATCAGCAGTAAATAATGCTCAAGCCAGTTTGCGAGATGCTGAAGCACTAGAAAGAGCTGGTGTTGGTACTCGTTTTGATGTGCTACGTTCCCAGGTCAATTTAGCTAATGCAGTTCAAGACTTAACTAATGCCAAATCTAATCAGGAAGTTGCTCGTCGTCAGTTGGCAAATCGTTTGAGCTTATCCGAATCTGCAGATATTTCCGCAGCAGATAAAGTTAAACTAGCGGGTTTGTGGAATAAGTCTCTAGAGGAAAGCATTATTCTTGCTTATCAAAGTCGTCCAGAACTTCGGCAGCAGTTAGCACAGCGTAACATTAATGAGCAAACTCGCAAAGAAGCACTTGCTCAACTCGGACCACAAGTTAGTTTTATTGCTTCATATGAATTGCTAGACCAATTTGATGACAGTATTGGTATTACTGACGGTTACAGCGTTGCTTTAAGAGCAAATTTAAATTTATTTGATGGAGGTGCAGCAAAAGCTAGAGCAGCTCAAGCCAAAGCTGATATTAAAATTGCTGAGACTCAATTTGCCCAGCAACGCAATCAGATTCGCTTTCAAGTAGAAGATGCTTTTTCCAATTTACAATCTAACCAGAAAAATGTCAGAACTGCTGAAGCAGCTTTAGGTCAAGCAGAAGAGTCCTTAAGACTTGCTCGTTTAAGATTTCAAGCAGGTGTGGGAACGCAAACGGATGTAATTGCTGCCGAAAGTGAATTAACTCGTGCTCAAGGTAATCGAATAACTGCAATTCTTGATTACAACCGTGCTCTGGCTAGTTTACAACGGGCAGTCACTACTAGAGGTCTACGCTAAATTCAAATTGCTAATTTCAAATTGCTAACAAAAGGTATATAGAAATTAAGTTATTGGTAAGCATATAACAATCAACCATCATGGCTGAGTAATCCTATGATGGTTGGTTTTCTTTAGCATAAACATAAATTTAAAATATACAAGAATCTAGTTTGAATATTGAAACAATTTTTTTTAAAGGAAACAATGAGTTTTCTAACGGAGAACAGAAAATGTGCTGATTTTTTTCAAAAATTAAAGATGAATCCTAACAGTTACTAGTTACTGATTAATTTTATATCTTCGAGCAATGTAATCGAAAAGACGATAGTAATCTTGGAAATCTTTACTAGGCGATCGCCCCTGCCAGTAATAATGCAATTTTTCGTGCACGATAATCAGGGTCATATAGCTGAGTTCACTGCCTACTTCTACAACTAAATTACCTGAAACTCCTTGTCGAGTCTGAAAGTTGGAATTGACTTCTCTAGTAGACTTCTCATCTTTACTTATTGATTCTGGCAGACGATTACCAGCCCATCCCTGAATCCTTACAGACTTTGTTTTTGGAAGTATAAAGACTATACCATCATTATTCTCTGGAGGCGGCAAAGATTCCCAATTTGCAGGATAGGGAAATTCAAAACCGTATCTGGAATTAGTATAACTTTTCCATGAAATTGAATTATTAAATCCAGGTAGGTTACAGCCAAAAAAGAACAGCAAGGATATAAATAAACTGACAACTAATCCCCTTCGACTGAAGATAAGAGATTTGATAGCCACATTATAAGCTTTAATTATATATTTACAATACATTATTGCCTGCCATTAAACATCTACTAAATAACTAAACCTTTTATTAAGTTACGTAATGTTTGCAGCTTATCTTATGAATTATAGACAAAGCATAGCAGACCTAAGAATTTTTATAGTTATTTTAAGATATTTGTAATAATAAAAACTTACTGTACTTAGTTTCATTTTCAGCCTAGGACAGGACTTTTAATTTCTTAAGGTCAGTTTGAATTAAGGAGCTTTATTTAAATTTGAGGAAGTAATTCATTTCTGAAACAACTTAAATAACGTCAGTTCGGAAAAGTCAGGTTTATTCAACTGTGATTAGCTCAAAAAGCACAAACACGCTGACATATACCTTTGGCAAGCAGCCACATCCTGAAGGGTTTGAGCTTACCCCTAACAATAATTACATACGTTCATAGAATAATCAAAATCAGGTAAAAGAATAATGAAATTTTGAACTTATTCTAATTGAATTATTATTTTGTTAACAAATGTAACAATAATGCCGTCAAAACGCTTTACTGTCTTGACAAGGCTTAAGGTAGTAGATATCGTAAGATACATACCCGGGTAAGACCGCCGAAGAGTTTTATGCAAACTAAACAGAAGGTTACTTTATACTTGTCGCCGGAACTACATAAGAAGTTGAAGATACGTTCAGCTGTGGATGCCGAGCCGATGTCGGAATTGGCAGAGCGAGCATTAGGTTTCTACCTGGAGAATACTGATTTAGTAGATGAGGTAGAAGGTTCTCATGGGAGAACTCACAAAGTTTATTCTTGTCCTAGTTGCGAAAGTTCTGTTGTTATAAGAGATAGAGAGTTAGTTTCTCTAGGAAATCAGCCAGGAATTATTGGTCAAGACTGTAACTCTTCTGCTCAAGACTTAAGTGAAAATGGGTCTAGTCCAGAAAGTGAAGAAGAACTGGTTCCTTGCTAATATCTATTTCTGATTGGCGAATCTGAATAGTGATTGAATAGATTTTGATTCGCATATTTTTCAGTTTTTTAGACTGAATACTTGTTTGTACTTTCTCTGTAGGTCTCAAGTAGGTTGAAATATGAAAGAAGAACTCAACGTTCTTATCCAAGCTCAATATCCTCTAATCTATCTTGTGACTTCTGAAGAGGAGCGGGCAGAACAAGCGATATTTGCGATTGGTCAGGTTTTCAAGCCTCAAAGGCGGGTATATGTTTGGACTGTAACTCATGGGATAGTAGAGTATGGGCAGCCAAGAAGTGTTACCCAACATAATACTGTATCTCCAGAGGCAGCTGTTGAGTGGATAATTAGGCATAGAGAACCAGGTATATTTATTCTTAAAGATTTGCATCCGTTTATCGATGCGCCAGCAACTACTAGGTCATTGCGTGATGCGATCGCTAGTTTTAAGGGTTTCCAGAAGAATATTATTTTGATGTCTCCAATGCAGCAGGTTCCGATTGAACTGGAGAAGGAAGTTGTTGTTCTAGATTTTCCATTACCGGATATGTCCGATCTAAATAAGGTATTGAATAACCATTTAGATGATAATCGCGGACGGAGGCTTACTACCGAAGCACGAGAGAAACTTTTAAGAGCAGCTTTGGGTTTAACTAAAGATGAATCAGAAAAAGTCTATCGAAAGGCACAGGTAACGAAGGGACGTTTAACAGAAGATGAAGTAAGTATAGTTTTATCTGAAAAAAAACAGTTAATTCGTCGTAATGGTATCTTAGATTATATAGAAGAAGATGAAACCCTTGACGTAGTTGGTGGCTTAGAGGAGTTGAAGAATTGGCTGAGACAACGTTCTAATGCTTTCACAGAAAGGGCACGAGAATATGGTTTGCCCCAACCCAAAGGTATGCTGATTTTAGGAGTTCCTGGTTGTGGGAAGTCTTTAATTGCCAAAACAACTTCTCGCTTATGGGGCTTACCTCTACTCAGGCTGGACATGGGGCGGGTATATGATGGTTCTATGGTTGGTCGTTCTGAAGCAAATTTACGTAATGCCTTGAAAACAGCAGAATCAATATCTCCAGCTATACTGTTTATAGATGAATTAGATAAATCATTTGCCGGAAGTTCTGGCTCTGGGGATTCTGATGGAGGTACTTCAAGTAGGATATTTGGCTCCTTCCTGACTTGGATGCAAGAAAAGAAGTCTCCTGTATTTGTGATGGCTACAGCAAATAGAGTAGAACGTTTGCCAGGAGAGTTCCTAAGGAAAGGTCGCTTCGATGAAATATTTTTTGTAGATTTACCTACTACAGAGGAACGAAAAGAAATTTTCAGAATTCACCTAACTAAACGCCGTTCAGATATATCCCGATTTGATTTAGACCAACTTTCCAAGATGTCTGAGGGATTTTCTGGGGCAGAAATAGAGCAAGCTATTGTGGCAGCTATGTATGAAGCTTTTGCCCAAGATCGCGAGTTCACCCAGTTAGATATTATTGCTGCACTTAAGGCAACATTACCACTGTCTCGTACTATGCAAGAGCAAGTAACAGCCTTGAGAGATTGGGCTAGACAGCGTGCACGTCCAGCAGCAGCTTCCTTTGCTGAGTATCAGCGAATGGAGTTCTAAAAGCTTTCCCCTGTTTGTCCGGGGAGAAAGGCTAGTAATTTATTTACTAGCAGTTAGTTCAAAGAAAGGTGCCGCGCCTTAGTTAAACGCGGCTTGTCTAAAACGAATCGTTGTCCTTTTCTCGATCTTCTCTTTGGAGGAAACCCAAATGTCTCATTTTAGCACTCTGCGTACCAAAATTGTTGATGCTGAAATTCTTAAGTCATCTCTAAGCGACTTAGGTATTACCGTCAAGACTGAAGCTGATGTTCGTGGTTATAATGGTCAGCGCGTTCGTGCTGACATCGTAGCTGTTCTTGAGGGTGATTATGATTTAGGTTGGTCTTGCAACAGCGATGGCTCTTTTGACCTTATTGCAGACCTATGGGGTGTTGCGAAAAAGCACAACCAGACTGAGTTGATTAACTCCATCAATCAAAAGTACGCAGTTAACAAAACATTAAGTGAAGTTAAGCAGCGCGGATTGCAAAACGCTAACGTTAAGTTGGTACTGCAATAGAAATTTTATTTTCTGCGCGTTCCCAAATCAGTACGGGTTAGCCTACACTTAGCGGTTAGCCCGCTTTTTTAAGACTGGTTTTGCCAGTCTTCTTTTGTATTCAGTCTTTTCTATGAATTGCTTTGAAATTATCATTTTTTAATATTAACTTCTGTTCTCTATAATTCAATCGAGATAATTATCTAATTTAGCTAAAATATTTATTGCTCTAGCTTTTTAAAATTCTTAGATATAAAGACTGAAATATTGGCGAGTGAAGTTACTTCAATATAATTTTTTTGATATTTCCACAGATTTTTTTTTGAATTAAGAAGTCTAAATACTTCCTACTACTGGATAGAGAAGTTATAAAAAACACTTTATTATAAGTGTCAATACTTATAATAAAGTGCAAAAATAAGTATTAAGAATATTAGTAATTGCCAGCAAATTGAGCAAATGAGGCACTTACATGAGATGCTGGTTGATTGATTGGTTACTTTCATCAAATGTCTGTAGTGTCTTCTTTTTCCGTTACAGTTCCTGCCACCACCGCTAACCTGGGTCCTGGTTTCGACTGTATAGGTACTGCTTTAAATTTGTATAACGGGTTTAAATTTACTCGTTTAGAAGAAGGAAGAGTATTTATCAGCGTTACCGGTTCTGAAGCAGGGCAAGTCCAAACTGATGAAAATAATCTGCTTTATAGGGCTTTTATGAGTTTTTATCAGCACTTAAAGCAGACTCCGCCACCTGTAAAAATAGATATAAAATTGGGTGTACCTCTAGCAAGAGGGTTAGGTAGTTCAGCCACTGCAATTATTGGAGGATTATTTGGTGCCAATTTATTAGCAGGAAAACCATTAAGTCAAATGCAGTTAGCAGAACTGGCGATCGCTTTGGAAGGTCATCCTGATAATGTGGTTCCAGCGCTGCTAGGTGGGTGTCGTCTAACAGCAACCTCTGAAAACGGACGGCAAATTTGTGAGGTTCCCTGGTATCGAGAGGTGGTACCTGTAGTTGCTATTCCTAATTTTGAATTGTCAACTCAACAAGCAAGACAAGTTTTACCTTCACAAGTAAGTTATGGAAGTTCAATTTTTAATACTGCTCATTTAGGTTTATTATTGCGAGGTTTAGAGACTGGTAACGCACAATGGTTAAGTGAAGCATTACAAGATAAATTACATCAGCCTTATAGAAAAAATTTAATTCGCGGCTACGATAGCGTACATTCAGCTGCCTTAAAAGCTGGAGCTTACGGTATGGTTATTAGCGGAGCGGGTCCAACACTTTTGGCTCTCACAGATATTCTTCATTCAGAAGCTGTAGAAATAGCTATGGCTACAGCCTGGAAGCAAGAAGGTATTGTAGCCACAGTGCGATCGCTGCAAGTCGATCATAAGGGAGTCAGAGTTGTAAGTCAGGGAGAAACGGCATGATTGAGCAATTAGAAAGTGAAATAGCACTGATTCGTTCGGAAATTAGTCGTTTGCGTCAAGAACGTGCGGTTTTTACAGTAGACTTCAATTTGACAGAGGAAGATTCACCTTCTGCAATTATAGAAGCCTACCGGTTTCATGCTAGAGATAATGCTGTCGCCTCTGCTGAAATTAAGGGAATTGATGATGCAATTTACGCTTTAAATGTCAAGCTCAAACAAAAGCAGGAACATTTACAACGTCTCAAATCCAGAAACTCTATTCAAGAGCAGCTGGAGGAAGCTAGAAACCAAGCAAAAATTCATGCTGAAAAGATAAATAATTTAGCTTATGAACTAGCGACAGAAATCAGTCTTCTGAAAAGTTGTGCTGACGAATTGAGTCCAATGTATTGGCAAATCTACTACAAACCATTTATTACAGGCTTTAAAACAATTACTGTTCCTCATATCCGTTCTGATGGGGATGTATGGACAATAGTAAATCGCGTAGTTTGAATAATCTCTGAGAACTTGATCTAAATCTAATATGATGTCCGGTTAAACACTTGTCCGAGACCGTTAGCGTAGCTTGTCCGCTAGGACATACGCAGCGATAGCGAAGTGACTTATAAGCTCTATCGAACATCCTCCGCGTTTGCGTAGCATAATTGATTATCCGGACATGATTTAACTTTTTTTAAGTAAACACCTTAAATAAGCACCTTCAGTTCTCATACATAAAAATATTCTTTGCAGAAACTAAATTAAATTTTGTTAACGGCAGCTTAAGCTGCCGTTACTGCTTTATGTAACATAAATTCATAAAAAGCAGAGATTTCGTAAAGATTATAAGTACTTATTACTATAATATTGTTTTTTAAAGCTTCTGTGAGAGCTTATACGGTTACAAAAATATAAATTAGTTAATATAATGAAACAATAATAAGAGTAAAAAAACAATTCTCAGTGATGGAAGCTATTCAATTCTCATGGTTGACAGCCATCATACTTTTACCATTGGTAGGTGCGTCAATAATCCCCTTACTACCAGATAAAGAAGGTAAAACCGTTCGTTACTATTCTTTAGGAGTAGCGATCGCTGACTTTGGTCTAATGATTTATGCTTTTTGGCATAGCTATGATTTTCAAAATTCCGCTTTCCAACTAGTGGAGAAATCTTCCTGGATACCACAGTTGGGATTAAATTGGTCATTAGCAGTAGATGGCTTATCAATGCCTTTAGTGTTGCTGACTGGATTAATTAACACTCTGGCAATATTTGCTGCTTGGAGAGTTACAAACAAGCCACGTCTGTTCTACGCTCTGATGCTGACAATGTACAGCGCTCAAATTGGAGTATTTGTAGCACAAGATTTACTTCTATTCTTCTTAATGTGGGAGATTGAATTAGTTCCTGTATATTTACTAATTTCTATTTGGGGAGGTCCCAAGCGTCGTTACGCTGCAACAAAGTTCATTTTATATACAGCAGCAGCATCAATATTTATATTAGTAGCTGGTTTTGCATTAGCTTTCTCCGGAGATACATTTACCTTCGATATGGCATCTCTAGGAATGAAAGAGTATTCCAGAACTTTAGAATTATTAGCATATACCGGTTTTCTGATTGCCTTTGGTGTCAAGATGCCAATATTTCCGCTACATACTTGGCTACCTGATGCTCATGGTGAAGCTTCAGCTCCCGGTTCTATGATTTTAGCTGGTGTGTTGTTAAAGATGGGTGGTTATGCACTTATCCGTATCAACATGGAAATGTTGCCCAATGCTCACGTTTACTTTGCTCCTGTACTTGCGATTTTGGGCGTAGTTAATATTATTTACGGTGCTTGTTGTGCATTTGCTCAAACTAACCTGAAGAGACGTTTGGCTTATTCATCTATTGCTCACATGGGATTTGTACTAGTAGGAATCGCTTCTTATACTGAATTGGGTATGAGTGGTGCGCTATTACAGATGGTATCTCATGGTTTAATTGCCGCAGCTTTATTCTTCCTCTCTGGTGTAACTTACGAGCGTACTCACACCTTAATGATGGATAAAATGGGCGGTATGGCTAAATTAATGCCTAGAACTTTCGCCTTATTTACTGCTGGTGCAATGGCTTCTTTGGCTTTACCAGGAATGAGTGGATTTGTTGGCGAATTGATGGTTTTTCTAGGAATTGCAACTAGTGATGTTTACAGTTCCAGTTTTAAGATAGTGGTTGTAATGTTGAGTGCAGTTGGCGTAATTTTGACACCAATTTATCTGCTCTCCATGTTGCGTCAAGTATTTTACGGTGACAGTAATCCAGAACTACACTTAGATTCAGTTGTACCCGATGTTAAACCCCGGGAATTGTTTATCACAGCTTGTTTATTAATTCCAATTATTGGTATTGGTTTATATCCCAAGTTTATTACACAGACTTACGATGTCAAAACTGTAGAAGTTGCAACTCGTGCACGTCAATTTCTACCAGTTGTTGCCAAACAGCAACCATCAAGTTTATATTCTCAGATTTTTACTTCACCAACATTAGCTAGTGCTTCAACAGAGAGTTTGACGAATATTGCTGAATAATTTGTATTTCACAAGGGCTGGTGCGATTACATCTTATATAGAATCATCAGAATGGGGGTAATTTGTTAGAGTTACCCCTATAGTTATGTCAAATTTTCTTTATCAGCATTTTTCATAGCGATCGCAAGACTCGCACGGACCATCTGGGTTAACAGCACAGCGTATTATTTCCGAACGAGCATTATATTTACAGCTAGCATCACCAATAATCCAACATCCATCTACTAAAGTTTGCTCATCAGGTCTTGATGATGACTGTACGTATACAGAAGCAGTATGTAAACAGTAACGTCCTGCCTTGAGATGATAGCAATGACGACGTTCCAATACAGTATAGGTTTTGCCTTGCAATTCGATATAATTTCCTGGTTCTGGTATCCAATCTAGTTTTACCTTCCCTAGACTCTGACGTGGATTGGTCAGAATAATCTCTGTTGGTAAAGAATCTTGCTCCATAGTTTATCTGGATTAACTGTAAAGATATTTACATTATTTAGGTTTACATTATTTAGGATATTAATCTTCAATATATTGCTGGAAATTATATTTATAGCTAAATACAGTTCAGTTAAGAATATTGTAGGTCGAGTAGAGCTTAAGTGTTACTCAATAAATCTTTGAGAATTTTGGGTGACTCCCCAATAAGCGTTAACATGGTGTAGCGCTAGCTAAGTAAGGTCTCGGAGGGAATTACGTTGCTTTTGCGTAAGTCCTATTAATTTATAGCTGATGTGAATTAAATTTGAGATTTTAGGAAAATATCAATTTCAGAATTGATTTTGTCTAACTCAATACGACCGAATACTGTACGAAGTTGATAAATTTAATTTGTATTCAGGAAGCAAAATTGATTCTGCTTTGCAGGAATAACGATTAAGATTTGCAAATATTGTTGTAAATCTTAAAATAAATCAATTCTTATGATTACTATTTTGCTTCAAAGTTACTATGTTGTTATACCAAGTTATTTGCTGCTAGTAGAAAGTTGATAATTCCAAGAGATTAATAAAAAATAGAAATATTTTAACTGTAATATTAAACCTAAGATACAGTATACAAAGGCTTAATGAGCTATGAGAGCGAAATAAACAAACAGTTAAAAGAACTATCTAGGGATTATTCCAGCGTCATCTTAGTAAGATAAATCTCAATTCCAATTTAATATCTGTGAGCTTTGATTGAGATTTCTAATACATAATATAGCTGCTTCTAACTTATTAAATTCTTTAAAGTTATGTAGCCTTTTGATTACGAGAGCTAGCCTGCTGAGGTAGACTAAGCCTTGATAGTAACTCTTTCACTGAGAACACTACGGGCGAAAGGAGCTTTTTTCAATGTCTCATAGCGTTAAAATTTACGATACTTGTATTGGCTGTACGCAGTGCGTTCGTGCCTGTCCTACCGATGTATTAGAGATGGTTCCTTGGGATGGCTGTAAAGCTGCCCAAATTGCATCTTCTCCTCGTACAGAAGATTGTGTAGGTTGTAAGCGTTGCGAAACTGCTTGTCCTACTGATTTCTTGAGTATTCGAGTATATCTAGGTGCAGAAACCACTCGCAGTATGGGCTTGGCTTATTAATAAATTTCATTGGATTTATGCGTATAACCCGATGAAATTAATTCTTAGCGACGACCTGCATTAGAAAGCCTTACATTAAATGTGAAAAATCTAAAATAAAAACTAATATCCTACGGGATATAGAAAGTCGCTGAGAAAAACCTGCCTATTACATAGATAGGAATGGGATATGTCACATAGTAAGAACAGTTTTAGCAAATAAAATGCGGGAAATACTTGCCATAGTTGTTAATTATGGTGGGTATTTCCTTACTTTTAGGAAACCACAATTTCAGGAAAGTATTTAGCATTGCTACCCATAAGAATCTGCGTAAAAACAACTTGATAAAGTATGTTGCTAAGCTTTAGCCAAATCAAAGGCTCCAATAAAAAAGTTACGCAACTTACTTTTACATAATTCCTAAGTCCTGGATATCCTACGCTTAAATACTAAGTTGGTTGTTGTGAATGTCAATATTACGTAAGGCTGATTTTTGTATCACATTGCTCTGCTTAACTAACCACTATACTGGTTTTATAAATCCTGTATTATTTGGTGGGGAGAACAAATGTGTGGCATTGTTGGGTATATTGGCACGCAAATAGCAACAGAAGTTTTACTATCTGGTTTGGAAAAACTTGAGTATAGAGGTTATGATTCTGCTGGTATAGCAACCATCTGGGAAGGTGAGATGAGTTGCGATCGCGCGAAAGGAAAACTACATAATTTGCGCTCCAAGTTAGAGCACTTAGAATCCCCTGGTAGAATTGGTATTGGGCATACTCGCTGGGCAACTCACGGCAAACCAGAGGAACATAATGCTCATCCCCATATGGATATGAGTAAACGGATAGCAGTAGTCCAAAATGGTATTGTTGAAAACTATCGTGAATTAAGGGAAAACTTAAAGGAACAAGGCTGCGAATTTCTCTCAGAAACCGACACAGAAGTCATCCCTCATCTAATTGCTCAATTCCTCAAAGAAGAAATGGCTTTGGGGGAATGTCATGAAGATTCTTTATTTTTTGAAGCAGTCAGAAAAGCTATACAGCAGCTTGAAGGTGCATTCGCAGTTGCGGTTATTTGCGCGGATTACCCTGATGAGTTAATTGCAGTACGTCAACAAGCTCCACTAGTGGTAGGTTTTGGACAAGGAGAATTTTTCTGTGCTTCTGATACACCTGCCATAGTCTCCTACACTAGAGCTGTTTTACCCCTAGATAATGGAGAAATGGCTCGTTTAACACCTTTAGGAGTAGAAGTTTATGACTTTCAGGGACGGAGGCTAAAAAAGCATCCGCAAATGATGAACTTGAGTCCCACCATGGTGGAAAAGCAGGGATTCAAACACTTCATGCTCAAAGAAATATACGAGCAACCAGGTGTAGTTCGTGATGCTTTGGAAGCATATTTTAATAGCGATTGGATTGCAACCGATACAGAAACATCTCCTATTAAACTTGGTTTAGCACCAGAAATTTATACTAATTTAGAACAAATTCAAATTGTAGCTTGCGGTACCAGTTGGCACGCAGCTTTAATCGGAAAATATTTATTAGAACAATTATCAGGAATTCCTACTCAAGTACACTACGCATCTGAGTTTCGCTATGCACCTACCCCACTAACCGCAAATACCTTAATTGTAGGGGTTACTCAATCTGGGGAAACTGCCGATACCTTAGCTGCACTCGCGATGGAAAAAGAACGTCGTCAGGATAAAGAAGAAAAATATCAACCAAGACTTTTAGGAATTACCAACCGTCCTGAAAGTAACTTAGGCAGAATGGTACCTCATATCATTAATACCCTCGCTGGTATCGAGATTGGGGTTGCTGCAACCAAAACCTTTGTAGCTCAAGTAATGGCATTTTATGCCTTAGCTTTGGATTTGGCATATCTGCGTCAGGCTGTTTCCAACGCTAGATTACAAGAAATTATTAGTGGTTTGCGACAGTTACCAGGTGAAATTGAAGGTTTATTAGAAACCCAAGAAAGATATATAGAAGAGATGGTTCATGACTTTGGGGAAACCACAGACTTTATCTTCTTAGGAAGAGGAATTAATTTCCCCATCGCTTTAGAAGGTGCTTTAAAGCTCAAAGAAATTAGCTATATTCACGCAGAAGGATACCCTGCAGGAGAGATGAAACACGGTCCTATCGCTTTACTAGACGAAAAAGTTCCAGTAGTTGCGATCGCAATGCCGGGAAGTGTTTACGAAAAGGTGATTTCTAATGCTCAGGAGGCAAAAGCCAGGGATTCCCGTTTGATTGGGATAACTCCTGTTAGAGAAGGAGAAGCAGCAGAGATATTTAATGATTTAATTCCTGTACCTACAGTAGATGAACTCCTCTCACCAATATTAACAGTGATTCCCTTACAGTTAATGGCATATCATATTGCTGCTCGTCGCGGTTTGGATGTCGATCAACCAAGAAATTTAGCCAAATCTGTCACTGTTGAGTAAGTGTAAATACGTATTTAAAGATTTTTGTTGCACGACAATAAAGTTATCTTTTTTCTCTCATAGATCAGTATTTTATATACTCTATGGGAGATTTTATTTATTGCTATAGCCAATACGTAATGTGCTTAAAGCAGTTCGAGTTAAAGGTCGATATTTCCCACACAAAAGCCATCCCCTGGGAAGTTGGTGGGACGCGACTTTCAGCAACGCTGATTAATCTATACTTTGCTACTACTATTTTTATTATCATCAGGACTTACGCAACGAAGATTTGTCCGAAGCGACGGTCACGTAGTGTAGCGCTAGCTAACGTCTCGGACGGAATTACGTTGATTTTGCGTAAGTCCTAATCACAACTATAGCGTTTCCTAAGCAAGTGAAGTACACCTAATTTTTTCTCCTACTTGTCTTAAAAGAACACGGATGTGAAACTGCACCTCACTAGACTGGTAAACGCTATATATATATGAAAAAGTTATCATGAAAACGAAGTACAGAATTTCAATTTTAAACCCTACATATTTTTAAACCCCAAACACATCGAAATTATTCCCCAGTTCTCATAATTGATCCATAAATTACTTAATTGACCGCCGAATTACTGTGATTGTGATACCCTATCTGCAATCAGTTGTAGTGTAAATAGGTATTTCTGATGACTAAATTGCGCGTAGGTTTATTATTTGGTGGTTGTTCGGGGGAACATGAGGTTTCTATCAAGTCAGCCAAAGCGATCGCTTCTGCTTTGAGTTCTGCTGAAAATACTGCAAAATATCAGGTAAGTCCTTTTTATATCCGTAAGGATGGTGTTTGGCAGGATGTGGAAGTATCCCAGGAAGTTTTGGAGTCTGGTATTGCATTACAGGTGGGAAACGGTAAGCCGAATTTATGGCAGTTTCCTGCTCAAGTACAGGAAATAGATGTATGGTTTCCCATTCTTCATGGTCCGAATGGTGAGGATGGAACTATCCAGGGTTTATTAACTTTAATGCAAGTTCCTTTTGTGGGTTCTGGGGTTTTGGGTTCCTCTGCGGGGATGGATAAAATTTCTATGAAGGATATTTTCGCTCAAGCTGGATTACCTCAAGTAAAATATGTTTGTGTGGATAGGTCACAAATTTGGTCAAATCCTTGTGTTTTTCCAAAGCTTTGCGATCAAATAGAAGCTAAACTTGATTACCCCTGCTTCGTGAAACCCGCCAATTTAGGTTCATCTGTCGGTATTGCAAAAGTGCGATCGCGTCAAGAATTGGAGACTGCTCTTGATAGTGCTGCTAGTTATGACCGTCGCATTATCATAGAGGCTGGGGTAGTTGCGAGAGAAGTTGAATGTGCTGTTTTAGGTAATGATCAACCTTCAGCGTCGATTGTGGGTGAAATTACTTATGAAAGTGATTTTTATGATTATGAAACAAAATATACTGACGGAATGGCAGATTTACATATACCTGCCGCATTACCTGATGATGTTGTCAAAAGTATTCAGGAAATGTCTGTAAAGGCATTTAAGGCACTTGATTGCTCTGGCTTAGGAAGAGTAGATTTTTTCTATGTAGAAGCGACTGGAGAAGTTTTTATCAATGAAATCAATACTTTGCCAGGATTTACAAGTACCAGTATGTATCCACAGCTATGGGGACATAGCGGTATTTCTTTCTCAGAATTAGTAGATAAATTAATTCAGCTAGCAATAGAAAAAAGAATTAACTCTGAAGACAAAAAATAATTCAAAATAATTATATTTTCTTCGGCTAATAGTTGATAAAATAATGTTTGTTTGTGACTTTGATATGATATGCACTTGGCTGTTGTAGTAATTGTTCCGTGAGAAATCACGATAAAGGCTACCATTCCCTTTACAATTACTACGGATACGCAGTGTAGCCTCATGCAAGTACAATCCATATTCGAGAGGTACAAATCTGAAAAAGATATATGGAAAACACTCAGAATGTACGGCACCAAAAGTCAGGAGTAAAAGAGAATCAAATTCAGATGCAACAAGCAAAGGCGCAACTTATCGCGACTCGTAATTTAATGGTGCATTTGCTCCTAAATTATCCTTGGTTATTTGTAATACTACTGTTTGGTGTCTTTGTCAGCAGTGCTGCTGTTTCCGCCTATAGTCTTGCTTTTGTGCCAGATGTGCAACGTCCGAAATCGACAACTATTCAAGTCGAGATCAGACAACCTAAAACCACCAGCGCAATGATTGAGACCGTTGATAATCCCATACCTCTATGGATGGTGATTGCGATCGCTGTGAGTTGTGCAAGCGGATGCATAATTTTACTAAGGTTTTTGAATCGTCCAAGTAAGGCAAAAAGACATCAAAGACATATACTTCGCAATCAGCAAGCACGTCGTACAGCACAAAATAGTTCCAAGAGTGAACAAAAGTACTTAAACAGGAAATCGACTGTGATAGTGTCACAACCAAACATATATTCACAAATACCTGTAGTTAGAGTACCAACTAATTTGCAACCAGCTCCAAAAGTAGTACCACTTCAGACCATACCCCTAGCACCAGTTAGAAAAGAATCTTTAGCTGATATGCTAGATGTCAGGAAGAAGGGTTCTTTATCAACATCAACCGTGTCGCGAAAATAGTTTCTATCCACAGAGGAATATATTTCTTAGTTAATTGTTTACAATGTTAGTCTTACTATGAAAAATTACATAATTAAGTGAATAATGATTTCTGATTAATGTAAATAATTCTCTTAATAGTATTGTAGGTAACCTAGCTGGTGCAAAATCGTTCATTTACGATTTATGATAAATTTTGCAATTTTCCCTTCATAATTGATTGAAGGGAATTGCAAGTCAAGCAAAGAAAGTATATTTTTGTTTGTATTGCCATTAATAAAGTATAAGACACAACATTGATATGTAAGGTTTATATTAAGATTAAGGTGAAATAAGACTTATACGTGCCCACATCCTAAAGAATCGGTTGTGGGCTATTTCGTTGAATATTACTAAGTCATCTAAGTCATCTCCCAGTCTCATAACACCTATTAAATCAAGCTTCATAATGCGTACAAATAATGTGCATAGAACTTACGCACTCGTAATGAAAAATAAGGCTTTGGGATTACTAGTACATGAAGGCAGAAGCAAGAAGGCAGATGGCAGGAGGCATAAAAGCTTATTTTTCATGCTTTTCACAGGTTTATAATGGTTACTCTATTTACGCCGTTAGTAGTCATTAGGACTTACGCAAGGTCGATTTGTCATTGCGACGGTCACATAGTGTAGGGAAGCAATCTCAAGAACTATGCAAACGCGTTAGCGTGCTCGATAGAGCTTATACGTCGCAAACGGAAAGTCCTAGCGGACACGCTACGCGTTCACGTAGTGTAGCGCTAGCTAACGTCTCGGACGGAATTACGTCGCTTTTGCGTAAGTCCTGGTCATATAAAATATTTCATTGCTTGTGATTCTGCTTTTTATCAGCTTCAGGGATTTTGATATAATTTTTCGCACAAACAGAAGATTTAAAGGGGGAGCATCCCTATGAAGGCAAATTGACCAAAATATCGGTTGTCATTGCATTCATCGAAGATGTTCTCGCAGAGTATGTAGCACAGCGGAATGTTCGCTGAAAGCGTTGTCGTAGACTAGCGTATGTCCTCCGGACACGCTCTGCGAATGCAAAGTCTAGCTGCTGCGATTGCTTCTCCTGTCGGAGACGTTACACGAACGCTTCATTACATTACGTGAGCACTATCGCAATGACAAAACATGTTTTTACACATCTGGGATGCTCCCGATTTAAAAGTCAACATCAAATAAATAGGAATAGAAATTTTATTTTTTTCCGGATAACGTATTAGATCTATTTTTCTAGATATAAGAGAAATTTAAATATTTAATTAGTCATTTCTTATTTGTTTTTGCTGCATTTTTTACAGTTTTAAATAAAAACTATAAAGTTGCCAAAATGGCAACCAAAACTTTTTTATAGAAGATAAATTATTAAAAGATAAACGACTTCAAGGGTGTTGTTTTCAGGGTGTATCATTCCATTTTAAAAATTGAATATATTAAATATAATATTCAATAAATATCAATTAAATATTATATTGATGTTATCTAAAATCAAAAATAATCACACAAAATATTAAAGGTATGACATTTGTCGTCATAGGAATGTGATGTATTTATCAATGTTGTTCTTGACCCACACGTTAGCCCCCAAAATAAGTTCAACGTTCGGTAAATATTCCTATAATCTCTTCATCGACAAATGTCTGGGTGGGAGTAGGAAGCGTCTGGTATGCTTACTCCCACTCTTTTATTAATTAGGCTCACGGGGTGATAAAAAACCCGTGAGCTTACTTATTTATCTTTACATAGTTTTCTTTTTTCGCAATAACCTAATTATATTTACCAATATTTTGTATTAATTGAAATTAACTTTATTGTTTTAGTAATTACGGATTCGTAACGAAAAGTAAGACTTTGGAATTACTAGTCTTTATGACGACAAATCTTTAACTCTTAATTTGCACATTTTAAGTAGGTGGGTGGAAAAAATTGTCACCCCCGAAAAGTGAGTAGTAAGTAGTGATGAGTTAATATGAATAAAGTTTTGAGCCTAATTACTACTCATGAAGGGATTTTATATTTAATTGCGCCTACCTATTTATAACCCCTGTATCTCAAGGATTTGAACATTTTTCAAAAAATTTGCGGGACTGGGGATGCAAAATTGGTATGCTCCCGTTAAAATTGGTTCGTTGAAAACGTTCCTGTAGGATATGCCAGAATTTTGTTTGTCGAAGATGTTTCCGTAAAGTATGCAGGAATTGCCACTTTGTGGGTAGCTCACTTCTTGCATCAAAGTTTGTCTCGATGAATTAATTACTGAGTATTAAGACTTAAACCTTAATTTAGTGAGAAAAATCAAGTTAAATCATTTAGCTTACTTTGGGTCAATGATTTAATTTTTCTGCTATATATGGTCAGGTGCAAAATATGAATTAAGAGAAATATACAGTCGTTATGAAGGTGAACACATACTCTGCAAGTAAGTCCTATATTTATAAGATTAACAATCTTAAATAGACTAATATCTTATAATAATTGTATATTAAAATATTCAATTAATTTGGCAAAATTATAATTTAATTCAATTTAACTCATAGTTAAAATTATAATTTAACTTCACAGTAAATGATGAAAGACAAATCTTATATTTTTAATTTAAAAATTCAACAAATCGAGCAGATATGTTTATTTGAACTGACTTGGGGAAAGGGACAAAGATTAACAACACAAATTAATTATCCCGATAACTTAAACCAATTTTACCAGGAATGGCGAAAAGCATACTTTAACTTCTATCAATCAGACCAGATGAGAGGAAGAGTATCTGGTGGTGGAATTGCACAAATCAACCCAGACTGGCATGCAGAACTAGTAAAAGCGGAAACTAAGTTAATGTATGAGTTTCATCGCTGGTTGCGCAGTGCTGAACTGTATGATATTCGTTCTAGTATCGCTCAAGCTTCTCAGGAACTCGCGAAAACTATTTCTGCAAACAATTCTAAGAATTCTAGTAATAGAAATAACCTTAATAACCCATCAGTACAAGTTTTCCTTACCTGTGCACCGATGAAACTCAATCGCTATCCCTGGGAAGCATGGGAAATTGGCACTGAATTTGCAACAACCGAAACTATTGCTATTATTCGCGCTCCTTCTAATATTGCTAACGAGACAGAAAACACTGTAAAAAGAAAAAATAGATGCCCTCGGATTTTAGCTGTTTTAGGGGACGACACAGGATTAAATTTTCAAGCAGATAAGGATGCAGTTAATTCCCTGCTGAAAATCGCCGATATTGAGTTTGTGGGATGGCAACCAGAACAGACTCCAGCCGAGCTTATGGAGCAAATCAAGAATGCTATTACCGATAAAAAAGGATGGGATATCCTGTTTTTTGCTGGACATAGCAACGAAACAGAGCTAACCGGGGGAGAGTTAGGTATTGCTCCTGGTGTATCAATTTCTATTAGGGAAATAGCTCCGCAATTAAGCATTGCTAAACAACGGGGATTGAATGTGGCAATTTTTAACTCCTGTAGCGGTCTAAACATCGCAGAATCTTTGATTGACCTGGGTTTTGGTCAAGTCCTGGTAATGCGCGAACCTATACATAATCGAGTTGCACAAGAATTTTTAGTCAAGTTTTTGCAAGGTTTAGGAAAACGTCTCGACATTTATGATTCGATGATGGAAGCCAAGCAAAATCTAAGAATGGAAAAAAGTCATACTTACCCGTCTTCCTATTTAGTACCATCCTTATTTTGCCATCCAGGAGCCAAAATATACAGCATTCCCTACTTTGGCTGGAAAGATAGACTCCGGGAAAGTTTACCCAACCGCGTTGAAGGAATAGTTTTAGCAGCAAGTTTGCTTTTAGGGGTAATTCCCCCATTCCAATTAGCAATGCTCAACACTCGAATGTTGACAACTGCCGCTTATCGCAACGCTACCACTCAAATTCCCAACAAAGAAGCCCCACCAGTGGCACTAATAGAAATCCACAGAGAATCAATCTACCGTGCTCAACTACCCCCCTCTCAACTACGTCCATTCAACCGTAGCTATATTGCAAAATTGATTAATGCAACTAGAAAATTAAATGCTTCAGTTGTAGGAGTCGATTTTATCTTTGATACCCCTCAAAAAGACCCCCCAGATGGAGATAAAGACCTAGGTGAAGCAGTACGTCAAGCTGTTGACACAAACATGTGGCTGGTGTTTGGAGCAATTCTACAACCCAACCGGGAAGTAGGCATCAATGAAAGCCTTAATATTACAAAATGGGATTGGACACTGCAAGGATACCTGAATGGATACCCCGAATTAGTAGAAATACCAGACCCCAACCGTGACTGTCGCAATGCTTGTCCATTCTCTTACTTAATGTCCTTAATTAAAGTCGCACAACAAGAAATCCCAGAATCATTACCAAAAATCACCACCAAAAGAACCACTAACCTCCGAGCGGAACTCCTAGATGTAGTAGAAAATCAAAAATCAGACCCAGCATCAAAATCAGATTTAGCAAGACTAATCCAACCAAAGACACCCTTTGGACTACAACCTCTAGTAGATTATTCCCTGCCTCCGAAACAAATCTATACAAAAATACCAGCCTGGAAACTGATTGAAAATCCAGACATTAATCAATTTCCACTATTTTCCGAAAAAGTAGTTTTAATTGCGGTAGGTAGTGACGAACGCTTAGGAATAGCTCAGGGAAAACCTGATAGAATGCCAATGCCTCCTGCAATGAGTTACTGGATGCCTGAAAAAGAATGGATGACTGGTGCTGAGTCCTTAGCTTATATGACTCACCACTTTTTGAGAAATCGTATGGTAACCCCCATACCCGATATTTGGATGATTGGGTTGGCAGTTATCTTCAGCAAAATTATCGTTCTATTAATTGAGCGTCAGTCTTCCATCTCCCCACAACTTCAAATGCAGTTAATTGCTGGTTCCTTAGGTGGAATTATCTTTTACGGTATTGCCACATTACAGCTTTATATCTATGCAGCAGTTTTACTACCCTGGCTATTACCATCAGCAGTATTTTTAGGTTATATAATACCTGCTATCAAAAAGGAAAAATAATTATGTTTAATTTTAAAGGTAACTTTTATAAAATAGTACTAGGTTTAATTATTATCCCTATAGGTGTTAGCGCAGCTATCAGCGATAAATGCAAAGATAATAACTGTAATTTCTCCACCTATAACCCCGAATTTAACCATCAAAAAATAGCCCAAAACAGAAGTAATTGGTTAAGTTTTATTTGGAGAAAACGACCCAAAAGACCATTAGGTTCTCGCAGCTTAAAAGTATGTGCAGTTGCTCCTGGTTTAATTGAAACCTTAGAAGTTTGGAGCGATCGCCCTTTATTTTTATGGCAAGGTAAAGTAAGCGACCAACAAACCACCCTCAAAGTCAGACAGCGCGATGATCAAAGACCCGATGGCAATACTAACCTATGGGAGCAAAAAGTAAATCTCACAGATAAAAAAATATCCTACCAAGGGAAAACACCCCTAAAACCAGGAAAAACCTACGAATGGCAACTAGAAGGAATCACCCCCTGGATAACCTTTCAAATTATGCCAAAAAGCGATCGCCAAAAAATTCAAACAGACTTGCAAAAATTAGAAAAAAAGCTAACAAAATCTTCCAATCCTTCCGAAGAAATGGCACTACATAAAGCAAGTTACTTTCTGAATGACTCCCCAAATCTGCAAAAAAGTAAAAGAGCCTGGGCAGATGCATTACAAGCTCTCTACGAAGTAGAAAAGCCATCTAAATCCTTTGTTGAAAAACGTCAAAAATTTATGGAGAATATTTGTACCCAACAAACCGCAAATTCCCCAGAGTGATGAGTTTAGGATTGCCCTTTATCCTTCCCTTTACCCCTTATATTTACGCATATTAATATTTTCTTAACTGCTTGCGATCGCCAACCATCTCTCAAATTTATGATTACACAGTAAAATAGTATCAAATATAAGTTTTTAAAAACTATATTAACCCTAGGAGCTTTAGCATTGCTAAGCTCTTTAATATGATATTCGCCAAATCACTTACGACATGTCATTATTACGTTCACACAACGTAGTTAAGTGTTCTCTTAAGGTTGTCTTAGAATAGCAATAAGAATACTGTGCGTTAATTACATTATGCAACGCAAACGCGCTAGGAGTAAACTTTTCTAATATTTTAATTTTCTTTCTGCAAAAACGTGAGAAATGCCTTCACTTTGGCTGTCTGGCGTAAATCTACATGGGTAATTATCCACAAAGGTACATCCCATTGTTCTTTATGGGGCGAAATTTCAATCAGTTCAGGATGCTGAGTGGCTTTGTGAGTTGGAAAAAACCCAATGCCAATTCCCGATAATATTGCAGTTTCCAAGACAGTCGTATCGGTACTCCGAAAAATAATATTCTTCTCGGGGATATTTTCTCGCATCCAGGTATTTATGTTAAATGGTGGTCCATAATTAAGATTGTCAAACCCCACAAAATAATGTTGTGCAAAATCATCAGAAGCTTGTGGAATACCTTTACGCGAAACGTAATCTACACTGGCGTAGAGTCCCATATTTGTTGTGGTAAATGGCTGTACAATATGATTTTCTATCTCAGGCTTAGGACCTGCGCGTATAGCAACATGAGCTTCTCCGTATTCTAGTCGAAAAAGCTTCTCACTGGTCAGATAACGAACAGAAATATTTGGATATTGAGCCTGAAAATCCTTCAGTACTGGGATTAACATTGGCGCAAGTATGTACAAAGATGTCAAGATAAATTCACCACAGAGTTCTGTATTGTCTGCTGTTGCGAGTTCTGCTAGCCGACTAAATTGTGCATCTGCAGTTCTAGCCATATGCATTAATTCCAGACCTAATTCTGTCGGTGTATATCCGCGTGAATGACGCAGAAAAATCTTTGCTCCTAAAGCATCTTCTAGAATATCGATGTGGCGAATAACGGTTGCTCGGTGAATACCCAAGACCTCAGCAGCAGCACTGACGGTCCCTAAATGTGCGACGTGATAAGCCGTTCTAATCTCATTCCAATTATCCATTAATTCACCGAAAGCAAAATCCCACATCTGGTGTACATATTAATGGAATTTACAACAATTTTGCATCATGTCAAGCACTGACGATTCCTAAACGTGAGATCTAATAAGCTGTTCTGATTTCATTCAAACTATCCATGAACTACCTTAGCAAAATCGCACACTATATGTGCATATTATTGGAATTTACAACAATTTTGCAACATGTCAAGATGGCTTGGGCAACATGACAATTAATCACCACAGACAAATCAAGACTCTTAAGTGTGGAGTCAACTTTGCAAACAAAACGAAGTCGAATTTTTTCAAGCATTAACCGAAAGTGAGAAATTATAGGAGGTCAAAATGCTGTTAGAGAATCATATGTTGGGAGAGCTTTACGCTACCCGCTATCGTGGAAAAGATCCGAAATACGCCATCGTCATTTCCCATGGCTTTGCCGCACATGGTGGGATTTATGATGCGTTTTGCACGTATTACGCTGACAAAAAAGGTGCGGATATCTGGAGTTACGATGCTCCCGGTCATGGAAAATCAACACGCAGTAACCGACCTCGCGGTCAGTTTGAGTTTTCAGAGTGGGTCCAAGCAGGTGTGGATTTTGCTACTCATGTTAAGCAAGAAACAGGGCTTCCCGTCTTTTTACTCGGGTCAAGTTTTGGTGGTGCTGCTGCCTACTCTTGTCTATACACTGAGGCAGTTACCGCCACAATTATCATGGGTTCAGGCATGATTCCTGATGGTCCTTTCATGGCACCAGTTAAAGAACCTTTAAAGTCTGAAGCATTCCAGACTGTGATTAAGTTTGTTGGGCGCGGTGCACGGATTGACGTTGATCTTACCTTCGATCTTGATGAAGACTACGGTCTGGACGGTGCCAGCGAGATGAAGCACGCCGACCCCTGGAATAGTTGGAGTTATGACATGGCGTCTTGGGCATCTGTATTTACCTACGACCCAGTCGTGCCAATTACAGAAAACAAGAAGCCCATTTTGCTAGTCGGTGGAGGGAAAGATCCTAACTTCCCGCCCGATTTGATTAAGGCCCTCGCTAAAGAGATCGCTGGCCCGGTGGAGTACACCATCATGGAGGATGCAACACATCAGATGATGATTTACCACACTGAAGGCTTCTCTGAAGTTCTTGAAGCTTACATCAAGAAGCACATCTAAATTCAGCCAAAAAGAGGAGAACTAACCATGATCAAAGCAAACGGCATCAACCATCTTCCAATTTCCACTGCTGACTCAAAGAAGCAAATCGAATTCTTCACTGATATTCTGGGTGCAGAGCTTGTTGCTCTATTTCCAATGCACAACGTCACTGGCGCTCATCACATCTTTCTAAAGCTAAGTGAAAAATGCTGTCTCAGTTTCGTTGAGTTTGCACAAAACAAAGACATCGAACCGATCGCTGATGTCACGTATACCAAGAATGGGCCATCAGCCCCAGGGACGTTACAGCATTTAGCCTTCAACGTCGATAGCGTGGAAGAGCTGCTCAACATGCGTGATCGCCTCCGATCCAAGGATATCCACGTCTTTGGACCGCTTGACCACGGAGTGATGCAGTCAATTTACTTTGATGGCCCAGATCATTTGTCTTTGGAAATTGCCACTTACACCAACCCGATTAATCCCGAGGCTTGGATCGATCCTCTTATTGTGGAAGCATTAGGTATTTCCCCGGAGGAATTGGCGCGCTACAAAGCACCTGACCCCTATGAAGGTAAGGGTGGAACAGTTCCCCAACCCCCTGTAGATCCGATAAAAAATCATGCGCTTTTTGAGAATGGCTTACTCAAGCAGATTATAGAAATGTCAGACGAAGAGGTTTTCGAGAAAATGAGCACTCCAAACCCTCCTGTATCACTTTAGTAATCTATTGACGACAGTTCTTCTGGGGAATCTGAATCATCACCTTAGATAGAAATTATCTAAGGTGATATTTACATTGAATTAAGTAACAAACTATGGACTCAACTAGCAAAACAGCTGTATTGACTGGTTCAACCGGGGGTATTGGGCTGGAGATTGCCAGAATTTTAGCAAGGCAAGGGTGGAATCTTGTCTTGGTCAATCGCTCTCAAGAAAAAACTAATTTTCAGCTAGAGGAACTCCAAAAATCCTATCCCAGCCAGGAATTTGCTGGGTTTATCGCAAACTTGATGGATACATCAGATATTAATCGGGTCGCTGAAGAAATTGGATCTAGATACACTAAAATTTCAGCATTATATAATATTGCAGGACTTCTGACAGATAAACGTATCATGAGTCCTCAAAACTTTGAGGGGCACTTTGCCCTTAACACCTTAGCGCCATACGTTTTAACTCAGCGGCTACGCAAACAGCTAAGTGCAGGTGCACAGGATGTTCGGCAGTCAGTTGTCGTCAATTTTTCATCAAGCGCTGTTAGTGGTGTGAAAGAACTAGATGTAACAACACTCACTAATCCAGAAAGTATTGGAGGCTTGATGGGGGCATATGCTAAGTCGAAGGCAGCTCTGACTGTCGTTAGCGCGGCTATGAAAGAAACGTTATTAAAAGATGGCATATTGATCCAAATAGTAGATCCAGGCCCAACAAAAACTTCAATGACTAGTTCAAGTGATGGAATGCCTTGGTTCTTAATTTTGCTACGCCCTTTGATATTTAAGTCAGCTAAATTTCAAGCTCAGAGACTTTTCGATGCTGTTGAGACAGCGGTTAGTGAGGGGGAATCGGGACTCTTTATTTCTGAAGGTAAGCGAAAACCTTACCCCTCCATCGCTTTGAACAAGGACATCCAAACCGAAATTAAATTGCTGCTTGACACCCAAGTACAGTAATTTGCTGTAAAAGATACTCAAAAAGATGCTGTTGACTAATTAGCCTTTTACTAGCTGTAAGTAGATAGGCAAAACTATC
>JBHJJE010000059.1:0-75195 GCA_050042865.1 Mastigocoleus sp. | reverse complement strand
TATTCCCCCTCTCTTGGTGCCCATTCCCTAGCGCTTTGAGAAAGTGCTTTCATTGTGGTCTTCTCCTAAAGGGAGAGGCTAGCGCCAAGGGGATTTCCCCCGAAGTTTGCTCAACGGAGGGAACCTCCGCACGCAACTTCTCTCCATGTACAACTTTTGTAAGAAGCGCTTTCTTCGCACCGCTGCTCCCTGCTCCCTGCCCCTACCTTTCGAGTAATTGATTATTTCTTTTGATTGGAAGTCCCCTAACTCTAGCTTCCCTCTCTAAATATCAGGAGAGACTGCTATTTATTTAGAGTGAGGGTAGGTATGGAGATCAGGTAAAATCCTATCTTTTTTTTATTCTGGTGAACCCTGAAAATTCATCAAATACTGTTGTGGCAAAAAATCATATTGTCAAAGTGTAATCTTGTGAAATCAGACTTTTTTGTTATATTCTCTCTACTTACAAACTAGGATAAATGAGCTATTTTAACTATTAATTACTATCTTATTGGGAGTTGAGAAGCAATTAAATTTATGAATGCTTTTATGTCACCTCAATGTATCTTTAAAATTACACAGCATTTTATTTATTTTTGTTAACACTTATTCGTGGAGAATTACCATGATATATTACAAGTTTTTGTTTCACTGTTTATTCAAAGTTGATAAGTTATAGTAATAAATATTTGGATATAGACAAAGTTTTTTTGCATTACCTATAATATCCATATCTTATTGACATTGATTGGTTTTGACGCTGATTTGAAGCATATAAATTTTCAAATGAAATTCTGAAAATTTTAACTTTTGTATAGAAAGTATTTGCTCCCATGGGATGATTTCGTTTGGTTTTTCCTTGCAGAAGGTTTTAAGTTAACTGTGTCTGTCTGTAAATTTAAGTTCAACAAAAGCCTGTAGCAGTAACTGTCTTTTTAGTTTTATTGGAGAAAGCGCCCTCAAGGCATATGATTTTTAAAGGACAACACCAGGAAATCGTGAGGAAGAAAACTTCCTCTGAAAATCATCTCTATGAATTTTCTTTAATCAAAAGATTGACAAGTTCATTTAAACAAAAAATAAATGATTTTCCAGGTCTCCTGCAACTGATTGTCCAAGAAGTAGTGCAAATAATAGGAAGCGATGGATTTTGTTTTATTCTTTTAAACCACTCTCAAAGCTGTGAATTAGAACTAGTCGCTCAAGCTGGTGTAAAGGCAGATGAATTATCACTTTTCGGAAGTGACGGTGCAGAATATGAAGGAATAAGTCAAGTCTTTTTAACAGGGAAATCCCACCTTATTCAGCAAGAAAATGTAAATTTCCAGACTACACAAACAAAAACAGGTTTATCTCCTAGCTATATGTATGCTGTAGGAATAGAATCGTCCTCAGGAAAAAATTTAGGAGTATTTAGCATCGGTAGCTGGGATATTCTTGATACATTAGATGAACACACCCAAAATTTTGTAGAGACCTTAGTAGAAATAGCAGCGATCGCAATAGAAAATGCAATTCTGATCAAATCTGCAAAGGAAAGAGAAGCTTTGTTGATTCAAGAAAATGAGATGTTGCAATTAGATAATCTCCAGCTAGAGAAAAATAAACATCAAACTCAGTTACAGAATCTAGAGTTATTAGAAGCAACGCAATTAAAATCTCAGTTTTTATCCACAACTTCCCACGAACTACGCACCCCGTTAAATGTAATACTAGGTTTATCGCAAGTTTTATTGCGTCAGCGTACTTCAAATCTCTCCGAACAACAGGTAGAAATAATTCAAAGAATATTAAATAATGGTAATCATTTACTAGCTTTAATTGATGATATGCTTTGTTTTGCAAAAATTGAGGCAGGTCGTCTATCGTTTCAACAAGAGGAATTTAATCTTCAAGCCTTAATGATAGGTGTTGTTGATGAATATCGTCCCAAGGCAGAGCGTAAGTATTTGAGTTTGAATACTCACATTAAGCTCGATAATCCCCTGGTAAAAAACGATAAAATTCGACTAAAACAGCTTTTAAGTAAAATTTTGCAAAACGCAATCAAATTTACTGAAGTTGGTGATATTGATATAAAAGTTTGGGAAATAGACTCAGATAAAATAGCGATCGCAGTACAAGATACAGGTATAGGTATTGCAGAATATGATCTAGAACAGATTTTTGAAAAATTTTGGCAAGTCGATCAAAGTAGCACTCGTAAGTATGCAGGTACTGGTTTAGGACTTGCGATCGCTAAATCTTTGGTTGAAATTATGGAAGGAAGTATATTTATCAGTAGCAAAATAAATCAAGGCTCAATTTTCCGCATTGAATTACCTCGGTATGTAAAATGCAAGGGATGTATTTAAACAATAGAATTGTGGCTGGGTGATTAGGAAAATAATTGCCATAAATTTTCCTGACTGAAGTTCAGAAATCGATGAATTTCTCAATTTAGATAGGTGCTAATCTTAGTAAGAATTTATGTAACACCTACCTTATCTACCGGATCAAATTCTATAATTTTTGGTGGGCTGCTAAAATAATTTCTTCGGTCTCTTCCCAACCTATACAAGCATCAGTTACAGAAATACCATACTTTAAATTTTTTAAGTCTTTAGGAATTTTTTGATTGCCTTCGTGTAAATTAGATTCAAGCATCATTCCAACTATTGATGAATTTCCGTCAACAATCTGCTGGACTACATTATCTAAAACTCCAGCCTGCAACTTATAATCTTTATTAGAATTACCGTGACTGCAATCAATCACAATTCTGGGAGGTAGATTTGCTTTTTTCAACCGCTCCTCAGTTGATTTCACATAACTACTTTCGTAATTTGGTTTTCCACCACCACCGCGTAAAATTATATGACCGTAATTATTACCTTTTGTCTGAACAATGCTTACTTGTCCTTGTTGATTTAAGCCAAGGAAATGATGGGGATTATTGACTGAGTGTAAAGCATTTAAAGCAACTTGGATATTACCATCCGTACCATTTTTTAAGCCTACAGGCATAGAGATTCCACTTGACATCTCACGATGAGTTTGTGACTCGGTTGTTCGTGCACCAATTGCAGACCAAGATATTAACTCACTAATATATTGCGGTATGATAGGGTCAAGAGCTTCTGTTCCTGCGGGCAATCCTAGTTCTGCGATTTTCAGCAGTAAGCTACGCGCAGTTAATATACCTTTTTCGATTTGGAAAGAGTCATCTATGTCAGGGTCATTAATTAGTCCCTTCCAGCCAACTGTAGTTCTGGGTTTTTCAAAATAAACTCTCATTACCAAGAGTAATTTGTCTTTAACTTGCTCCTGTAATTGCTTAAGTCTTTTAGAATACTCTAAGGCTATTTTTGCATCATGTATAGAGCAAGGACCAATAACTATAAACTTCCTGTGGTCTTGAAAATCTAAAATATTCTGTATTTCTTTCCTAGACTTAATAACATTTTCTTCAGCTAACTTTGTTAAAGGCAGTTTCGATTTGACTTCTTGTGGCGTTAGTAAAACGTGGTAATTTTGAATATTAGCGTCGAACAGCTTATTTCGCATGGATTGCATCCTGTAATATGCGTCTTTGTTCAAAATCCTCATTAACTTTTATATTGTATATTGCAAGCTACAATTTTTAGCAATTGGATTTCCATAAATTAATCATATGGTAATGACGACTCATTCAATATTTGTTCTTTGCTAAATGCCCTAATTACTTGGAAAAATACGAAACTATAACTTTGCTTTTATTTTGACTAATTTGCTTTTATTTGGACTAAATTTTTACTAATATAAATTTAAAAATGTAAACATAAGATGATTTATACGATGACAACTTAAGTATGTTATGGCGTTCCTAGAGAAGTATAAAACCTAAGGAGTAAATATAATTACTGAAGGCTTAGCTATGTGGAATTGGCTTTAGATTTCCAGAAAATAAATTCATCCTACTAGTACAACACGGCGTAAATAAATAGACCATTAAAAACTTCTAAAATGTTATAAGATAAGCATTTGCACCTTCTGCCTCCTGCCTACTTACTTCTGCCTTCATGTACTAGTTGCTTCAGAGGCAGAGGAGCAGGGAAGCAAAGGGAAAAACCTGAAATTTTTTTTAGGATTGGGATAATTGATTTCCTAGTGTTCCCTTATACAAACCCTAATTATTTACTTAACAGGTGTGTAAGTCCTAAATGTAAATATAAATATAAATATTGCTATGAGAAAGATTATTCTAGTTGATAAATATAGTTAGAAGGTTTAATTCAGAGATTCAAAAGACATTCGAGATTCGGACATCAGAAATACTAAGGATTTTGTATAAGTGGCACGAAAAGGATATACATCAAACTTAAAGAATACTAACAATAGAGACTTTTCATGGCGATTCTGGTTTCTTCTACCTATTTATCCTTTTGGTAAACGACAAACAATCCGTCGAGAAATTGTTAGAAACAAGATTTGGACATTTGAGCAGCTTCAAGGAATTTTCTACGTTGTCGTACCCATTCGGATGACTGTAGTAAAGTTAGATGAAGGTGGATTATTTGTCTATGCACCAGTTGCACCGACTCCAGAGTGTATTCGTTTGCTTGAAGAATTAATTGCAGAGCATGGCATTATTAAATATATCATTTTGCCAACCATTTCCGGTTTGGAGCATAAAGTATTTGTTGGTCCTTTTGCTAGACACTTTCCCGAATCTCAGGTTTTTGTTGTACCCAATCAATGGAGTTTTCCAATTAATCTTCCCCTGAACTGGCTGGGTTTACCATTAAAACGCACTCAAGTACTTCCACAAAATAGCGATCGCACTCCTTTTGCAGGGCAATTTGACTATCAGATACTTGATACTATTGAACTGGGTGCAGGAAAATTTTCCGAAGTCGCATTTTTACATAAATCGTCAAAAACTCTATTGGTAACCGATTCTGTCGCATCTATTCCTGAAGAACCACCTGCAATTATTCAGCTAGACTCCTATCCTCTGCTTTTTCATGCTAAAGATAAAGCTACAGATACAGTTGTGGATACCCCAGAGAATCGACGCAAAGGTTGGCAGCGTATAGTATTATACGCAATGTATTTCCGTCCAAGTACTTTAGATTTACCTTTGTGGAGTGAAGTATTTCGTAATTCTCTGAAAGCTCCAGACCGTTCTCGAAAAGCTTATTTTGGCTTATATCCCTTCAAATGGCAGCCAAATTGGCAAAATTCCTTCGATAGACTTAGAAGTAACGGTCGCTTATTTGTTGCACCTATTTTACAGACTTTAATTCTTAACCGCGCTCCAAAAGAGACCCTTTTATGGGCTGATAAAGTTACCAGTTGGAACTTTGAGAGAATTATTCCCTGCCATTTTGATGCTCCCGTCTTAGCCAAACCTAGTGAGTTTAGACAAGCATTTACATTTTTAGAAAAACCCAGTAACACGACTCTACCTGAAGAGGATTTTCAGGTTTTGTTAGATATCAATAAAAAGTTAGATAAATTAGGTGTACCTCCAGCAAAGGAGAAAGTTTAAAGGGGCTAGACACTTTATCATAAGAATTAACAAAGGATAATATCTGATTTTGAGATATCTTTATCCTAATGAAGGAAGTGACTCTACTGTTCGGAATATTCAAAACATTGCATTAATTTATATATAATCACTAGTTCGTATTAGTTAATATGAGGACTTAGGCACAATCAATCTCATTCCGTCCGAGACATTTTGCGTCGCTTGTCCGATAGGACTTATGCTTCCCTATCTTACATGACCCTCACTTCGGACAAATCTATGTCCGTAGGACCGCTATGCCTTTACGTAGTATAGCGACAGCTAACGTTGCTTAAGTCCTGAATATTTTTAAAATTCTGTAAAAGAAAAATTGCAACTTTAAAATTTTACTGGGAACATACTGAAATATTTTGATTCCTTAAATATATTGTGGGTGTAAACTACTGTCATCGATTTTTGATATTTACCTGTTCACACTTGTTTATAAGTGATAGATGATATCAGGAACACTAAGGAGTGGAATTTAGAATATGACTTTTACATTTCAGAAGAAAGCACCCCAAGTAACCTCTGTGCAAATTAGACAAATAAAGAAATGGATATATGAAATTTTTGATATCGAACCAGATATTTCTATTTCTTTAAGTCAGCTACAGTGTAAAGAACAAGGATGTCCTCCTGTTGAGACAGTTATTTCCATAATGACTAATCCTATACAGCAATATAAAGTTCATCGAAGCATACAGGATATTAAATACATGGATATTTACGCATTAAGATAAGGTGATAAATGTGAATTAGATCTAATTATTTAAGTAAGTAGGCATAAAATTTGAAGGTATTTTCCTAGTATTATGAAACATGGTGAATACTTATTTATTAACAAAATACGAATAGAGTCCTAATAAAAATTAAATAGAAAAATAAAGACGAGTGTAGCAATTTTTTAACTACATTCGTCTTTAATTTGTTAGCCTAATCAGGAAAATATAAGTGTGAAAGCAACCATTACCTGTGAATCAGGAGCAATTATTGAAGTAAGTAAGTAAGTAAATAAACAAAAATCTACTTTGATTTTTTAACACCAACTTACTTAGAGCATTAGATCTCAGCAACTACCAGCCCATGTAACCCATTTGTGAGATACCCTAGTATTTTGAGCATTGCCAATTATCTCTTTGTGGGTAACTATCGCTCTAGTGAGGTTTGCTCCACTTGTATCTGCTTCATTCAGGTTACAACCCATCAAGTGAGCATAGCTGAGATTTGCACCACTCAAATCCGCACCACTAACTTGTGCATCTGTTAACTTTGCTCGTAACAGATGAGCACGAGCTAAATTCGCTGTCCGTAAATCTGCACAACTTAAATTGACTTGTTTCATTTTTGCGCCGATACAATCTGCCCCAATTAAGTTAACATCAACCATATATGAATCATATAGGTCTGCTTCACTCAGGTCTGCATCAGTTAAATTTGCTCGATCGAAGTTACATCCTTTGAGGTTGGCTTTACTTAAATCTGCACCACTTAAATCTGCACCGCTAAAATTTGCCCCACTTAGGTCAGCTCCACAAAGGTTAGCTTGATGTAAATTTGCTTTTTGAAAATCTCTTTCTCCGGTCTTATATCTCTTCAAAAGTTGTTTAACATTCATCTTGATTTACCTACTTTCTAAAATCTACGTTTTCTCGTTGATTTATCTAGTTTGTAAGCGCTATATCCCCTAAATATTCTTGTTTCACGGGATTGCGTTGATGTCGAAATTATATTTTTTAGATATGGGATTTACGCACTCAGACCAAATTGATAATAAGCTGCGTCAATAAAATAATTGATTTATAGCTTCAATTTGAGACCAAGTTATTTTAACGAGATTCTTAATGTTTTTAGATTGCCTTTATCACTATAGATATTAGTTACTGGCAATCTGAAATTGAATTTAAGTCTGTATCTAATATTGTGATAGATGATTATGAAATATGAGTGAGAACTTAACTTAAATATGCATTAACTTAGAAACCTCTATGTAAGATTGCTTGTAGTTAAATAATTATAATTTTAAATATATTTTTATTAAATTATATAGTATTTGATTAAGCTCAAACTTGACTTTGTGGAGAAATTGGGGAATTTAATAGAGCTTTAAATTGATTGAGAAAAGTAAGGGATATTTCCTACAGTCATTGTAAACAATGCCAAATATCATGCAATTTGTAAATACCAGTTTAATTTAGGACTATTATATGAAGCTCTCATTATTAAAATAAGAATATATTAGGCATCAAACTCAATAATATCTCCACAACAAATATGAATAGTAAGCTTGAGCCATTTCTAGCTACTTTTAATGAATCCAATAGATATTTACCGCAAATTAAATATACGCCACCTGTAATATAATCAGGACTTACGCAAAATCAACGTAATTCCGTCCGAGACGTTAGCTAGCGCTTTACGAAGTATAGCCTCAGCTAACACCTAGGGTGTCCGCGCTTGACTTTCCGTTTGCGACCTTCGTTTGCGAAGTATAAGCTCTGTCGAGCATGCTAGCGCGTTTGCGTAGGATACGTAGTTAACCGCAGAGTTCTTGAGATTGCTAGTCTACGACAACCCTTTCAGGACTGAACTCCTCCCTATACTCCGTTTCAGTAGCTTCGGACAAATTTTCGTTGCGTAAGTCCTTTTTATATAGAACCTATATTATTCAAATCAAGCAAAATAAACTAAAAATTATGCCTAAAATATTTTTTGACATATAAATTCCCTACTAGACATTCATCACTTTTTGCTTAATACCTGAAATTTTTCCCGTAAGAGAAATAAATGAGTTGTTAGATTATTTGTAATAACTTGATTACCCTTTAAATTAAAGTGAATGTGGTCGTGATATAAATCTTGAGGATTTTCTAAGGAATTAAGAATAGGTAAAAAATCTATGTAAGTAATATTTAGTTCTTGAGTAAAATTTATAAGTCGTTTACGTGCTGTAATTTCGTAATCACGAGGTCCAGGATTTCCTATCTCCCTTAATAAAGGTGTCATGGCAAGTAAAAATTGGCTATTATTTTTACGACTTATCTCTTGAATTTTAGCTATTGCTTGTAAATTTGCACCCACGCGATCGCCTTTTTCGTTTTGTATTGCTGCTAACCCTGCTATAGATTTCTGCTTAAATACATAACGTTCCAATATCTCAGCTATCGCAAATAGTGGTTTTTTGTCGGGATAATTGCGATCGCGTCCTACTGGTAACGAGGTGGGAGTGGTAGAAAATAGGTCATCTGTATTAATTAAAAGAATAATTATCTGAGAGTCAAAGCTACCAAATTTTTCCAGATAAGCTAATTCATTCCTCGGTCCCCAAGAGTTTGCTGAAGCATTCAGAACTTCTACTCCAGTAAATTCATCGTGTGTAGGTGTAGACAGTTTATTTAAATATGGTACCAAGGCTTGTGCCGTCAAATTAGAAATAGTATTCTTTTGATCAGTCCACCAACCACCATTCGCAATTGAGTCTCCTATAAGTAAAATTCGTAAATTTGAAGATGCAGGTTTTTTACTTATCGAGGCACTGCGCATAGAATATTGATTAATCTCAATTTTATTCCCAAAGCGACGAGTCACTTGATTCGGTGCTAGTAGATAACCTATTTTCTGATCACCAATATAAATTAAAGGGTTACCAAAACCAAATAGCGATCGCATTCCCAGTTCTAGAATTGCAAATAAACCGATGATTCCCGCTACAGCAATTAAAATAACTGTTCTCACTCAAATTTTCTCCTAATACGAATTAAAGTAATACATAAATAATATTAAGCAATAAATTATACTTGACATTATGTATTAATAGTATTCAATATTTCGTAAAAACCAGAGAGAGAATTAAGAGCGGAGCTATGAAAAAAGAAGAAAACAGCAAAAATACTTAAAAAATGCTCAATTTCAGCTATCCTTAATTCTAACCTTCAATTTCTTCGTCAATAGATTCGGCTTGCTCATTATCTGAGTTTGTACTGTCTTCCGATTGATTGTTTGGTAGCGGTTGAGCAGAAGAATCATTACTGCTTGGCAGCTCTGATTGGTTTTCTGTGGGAGCTTCCGGTTGTAAATCTATAGATGGTTGTGTTGGTGTAGGTATCTGCTCATTTATTGAAGGAATATCAACGGGAGAATTTGATGATGGTTCTTCTGGTGATGGTTCTTCTGTTGATGGTTCTTCTGGTGGAATTTCTCTAGGTTTCGGTTGGGAAGTCCGTTGGGGTATAGTTTCCTGTTGCTTCTGTGGGGGAACATTTACCGGTATCTCAGGAATATTTCGGGGAGGTCGCTGTGTGGGGATTGTGGGTGTCGGTGTAATATTTGGAACTACAGGGTTCTCTAAATTGACTTTCAGTTTGTAATCAGCTTCTTCAAATTCCTGAGTAGTATTTACTTGGACTGTATATTTCCCCGAAACAGATAATCTACTTTGATAGAAAGTAACATTACTAGCATCACGATCAATAGGTTCCCGGTTTGTTCCAAGGACTCTAATCACAACCCCAGTATCATCACTAAGTAAAACAGTTAATGTCTGACCTTCTTTGCCTAGAAATGTATACTGTATGGTTTCGTTTGCCTTGATGTTCCCTTCAACTCTAGCAGTATTAGAAAAGTCGAATCTTAGACGTTTGCTATATACAACCGGTTCCTCTTCAGATGTGGTTGTAGATGGGTCAGCAATTTCACCACCAGAAATGACTGGTGAAGGAAAAGTTTGTGGTTCTGGTGGAGTTTGGGGACTAATTAAATTATTATCCCGCAAAGAACGAACTATAGCCCAAGAACTAAATCCTGCTAAAACTACTACCAAAATTCCAATAGTAATCATAAATAAAGGATTATCTAGTATGGAACTGGAATCATTTTCTTTTTCTAAAACAACTGGTTCAGTTACCTTACCTTGATTAGATCGAGTAGGGGATTCTACGGAAGGTTTTGCTGGTAAAGGAGAACCACCCACAGCTAAAGTTTGCATTCGGGAAATATCAGCTTTATGTGGAGGTGTACTTGATGAAACCGGTGTACTTGTGCCTTGTAAATCCCTGCTGACCTCTGCTGCACTCTGATAGCGATCGCTCGGACGAAAATTTAACATCCGGTTGAGTATTTTTGCTAATCTAGGGTCGCATTTTACCCATTTGTACCATGCCCAGTTAGCTTGAGTCTCATCAAATAAATCTATCGGTTCTTTTCCAGTCAGTAAGACTATAGCTGTAACAGCAAATGCATACAAGTCGCTATTGGCATACACTCTACCCGTTTGCATTTGCTCCCTAGGTGAGTAACCTAGTTTACCCACAGTAGTCACATAATCTTGGCTTTTGGGAGTTCTCAACTGCGTTGCAAGCTCTTTTACTACCCCAAAATCAATTAACACAGGCTTGGCATCGCTATCTCGTAAAATGATATTCTCTGGTGAGATATCTCGATGAATAATTCCCAAATTATGGATGTATTCTAATACCGGCAAAAGCGATCGCATTAAATGTAATACTTCTGTTTGAGTAAAAGCACTGCCGATATCTTTACAATCATCTAGTAACTCCCGGTAGGTTTTTCCGGCAATATAATCTTGCACTAAAAATAATCGCCGGTCTTGTTCAAACTGTTCTCTAAACTGAGGTATTTGTGGATGTTTAATTCGATACAAAGTTGCTGCTTCTCTTCCAAAAAGCTCTTGCGCTTTTTCTAATGCATCAGCATCTGTAGCAACAGGAATTAGTTCTTTAATTGCACAAAGTTCATTAAAACGCCTTTGGTCTTGTGCTAAGTATGTCCTACCAAATCCCCCCTGACCCAAAGTTCTCAATACACGGTAGCGGTTTTGCAAAATAATGCCGACTTGAATGGGTGGTTGCATGATTAATTATGAATAGTTGAGTTGCAACAGAGGATTAAAGATATTCTAAAGTTACTTTAGTAAAGTAGGTGTTTTAACCAGACCACTAAAGATTAAGTATGTTAAACAGTACAGTTTATACTTTGATTGAGCAGTGTATCCCTTCTATTTTCACATTCTATAAAGCGAACCAAAGTATAAAAACATAATTTTATAAAATAATTTTCGTTAAAGAAGTTAGTTTAATTTTTAGGAAAAGAGTTTATGATGCTCATGTTTTAAGGAAATAGTTGACTTCAATATTTTTAAGATTTGTGTGAGGCTATTTTATACAAACGTGCTAAGAGCATATACAACTACTATTTTCTAGTCAGCGTACAGAAACTTTTACTCATTAGGGTAAACAAATTTTCTACAAAGTTTCAAAGCGTGAATCGAATGATACTAACTTATTAAAACTAAATCGATTAAAATTCAAAACATCTTAGCCAAAATCAAATTAGCGAAAACTAATCATTCCTTCCATTGTTTATCTTGATTGATTTTCATCAGGGGAATAAAGTTAGACTATTATCTAAAATAAGATTCTGTAAAAATTATGAAGGTCTAGCTAAATTAGGAAAAAATTATATTTATTCTTTCTTAGCTAATTGACCTGAGCGGTGTTGACTAGAATATATATAAGTTTTTCACTTAATAGATAAATGAAAATAAATTGCTGATTTATTATTTTAGGGTTTATTTTTGGTTTAATATCCTAGAATACTAAATTATTCATTCACGTCAATATTTCAATCAGGGACAACAATAACTGGGATCAAACACAGTAAGTGTTTTTATTTACAGATGTCGGATTATAGCTCCAGTAATGGATATAAAAACATTACTGCGATAGATTTTAATGATTGACATTCACCAGCTTGTTATCCCACGAACCCGGTAAAATCAAAGAAAATTAGGTCAATTAATTTCAGTAATTCTATTATGGTTGTATTTCAATCAATCAAAAATAATAAATTCAGTTTTCCACAAAGAGATATATGCTATATTCCTCCGATCCAGCCGATCTGGATAAACATAGCATTTGTAAAAAGCATTCTCATGTGCGCAAATTATGATTCTATATAGAAATGTTGAAAAATTGTATGAAAAATTCAAAAACCATTAAATTTTAGATTACTCGTAATAGACCGGTTAAAGAAGCAAAATTTCTAATGTTAAGATTGCCATGAATGCACATCGAGGATCTGCTGTGCTTAGTACTGCAACTTTAAAAGTGCAGCCAGCAACAACAGGACTGTCGGAAAATCATCGACTGCGCCTGTTTTCTGGCTCTGCTAATATACAATTATCTCAAGAAGTAGCTCGTTACCTGGGCATGGACTTGGGACCAATGATTCGCAAACGGTTTGCGGATGGAGAATTATACGTTCAAATTCAGGAATCTATTAGGGGCTGTGATGTTTATTTAATCCAGCCCTGTTGTTATCCTGTGAACGATAATCTCATGGAATTACTCATTATGATTGACGCTTGTCGGCGAGCATCCGCTCGACAAGTGACAGCAGTAATTCCCTACTACGGCTATGCAAGAGCTGATAGGAAAACAGCAGGACGAGAGTCAATAACTGCCAAACTAGTTGCAAACCTAATCACACAAGCAGGTGCAAACCGAGTTTTGGCAATGGATTTACACTCAGCTCAGATTCAGGGCTACTTTGATATACCTTTAGATCACGTTTACGGCTCGCCTGTAATATTAAATTACCTTACTAATAAAAAGCTATCAGACATCGTGGTTGTTTCTCCCGATGTTGGAGGTGTAGCTAGGGCAAGGCAATTTGCTAAAAGGTTAAGTGATGCTCCTTTAGCAATTATTGATAAACGCCGTCAGGCTCATAATGTAGCTGAGGTGCTGAATGTGATCGGTGATGTCGAAGGTAAAACTGCTGTTTTAGTAGATGACATGATAGATACTGCTGGGACTATTACCGAAGGAGCAAGACTTTTGAGAAAAAAAGGAGCTCGTCAGGTATATGCCTGTACTACTCATGCTGTGTTCTCAGAACCTGCTGTGAAAAGACTTTCAAGTGGTTTATTTGAAGAAGTAATTATCACCAATACAATTCCCCTAAAGGAAGAAAATCACTTCCCGCAATTAAGGGTGCTATCAGTAGCTAATCTTTTAGGGGAGACAATTTGGCGAATTCATGAAGATAGTTCAGTAAGTAGTATGTTCCGCTAGAGCCTTATCAGTCTGTCATCCAGACTACAAATATTATTTGGATTTGGAGTGGCAAGTCAAACAGTTAATTTTTGGTTTTTCATAGTTGCTTGTACAGCGTAATTACTTTGCTGAACTATTAACTAGGAGATACTAATGACTGTAAACTCCGTCATCAAAGGCGGATTAACAGCAATAGATTAGCTAGAAAGTTGCTACTCCAATTTATCCTCATTCAATTTTTCAGTATTGCCTTAATCAGTCATAAAGTTTACGAAATCAATGAATATTGCTATATAAATTAACTAAATAACTTTATTTTTTAATAAAAGCTAAATAATTTATAAAATTTGAAAACTTTACTATCTTAGTTAAGAAGTTGGGCATAAATGATACAAGATTCATAGTACTCTTTGAAAGCATCTGCCCCACAATATTGATGTGTGAACTGTTAAATCTATGAAATCTTACTTAGCCGCAGCTATTCAAATGACCAGTGTTCCCGATCTAGCAAAAAATTTAGCACAGGCAGAGGAATTAATTGACTTAGCTGTGCGTCAGGGAACAGAACTAGTTGGTTTGCCAGAAAATTTTTCCTTTATGGGAGAAGATGAGCAAAAGCTTGCACAGGCTGACACTATTGCTTGCAAGACAGAAAATTTTCTTAAGACGATGGTACAAAGATATCAAATTACTATCTTAGGTGGGGGCTTCCCTATTCCAGTACCAGAGAAAGGTAAGGTGCATAATCGAGCCCTTCTGATTGATTCTACAGGTCAAGAACTTGCTCGATATGACAAAGTCCATCTTTTCGATGTAAACGTTCCTGATGGAAATACTTACCGGGAGTCTAACACTGTTATTCCCGGAACTGAACGCCCTCCTGTGTACAATTCTGAGAAATTAGGAAATATAGGTCTTTCTGTATGTTACGATGTGCGCTTTCCAGAACTTTACAGGTATATGTCTCAAGAAGAGGTAGATGTTATATTTATCCCTGCTGCCTTTACAGCCTTTACAGGTAAAGACCACTGGCAGGTATTGTTACAAGCTCGTGCGATAGAAAATACTTGTTACGCGATCGCTCCAGCTCAAACTGGTCTCAACTATGATCGTCGGCAAACCCATGGACATGCAATGATTATTGACCCTTGGGGAATAGTACTAGCAGATGCTGGAGATAAACCCGGAGTTGCGATCGCAGAAATTAATCCCTCTAGACTTGAACAAGTCCGCAGACAAATGCCAAGTCTTAAACATCGAATATTTAATTGATCACGAATAGCCAAAAAATCAAGGATAAATGATAAACAGGTCTCACAGAATAAATTAGTCTCACAGAATAACTTAAAAGTAAATAGGGACACATACAGCGTCCCTACTTTAATCTAATTAACGTTGACTAAGTACATATAGTATGAATTAAGGAATCCTCAGATTTTTACCTACTATACTTTAGCCGCAGTCTTGCTGATTACAGCATCTAGCTCGCCACTAGCATACTTAGTCGCAAATATATCAGTAGTAATTTGCTTAATTTTGCTTGCGTTACCAGCAGTAGCAAATTGCTGATAGCGGTCTGCACAAACTTTCTGCATGTATTTAATAGAAGGCTTCAAGAAGAAACGAGGGTCAAACTCTTTGGCTCCACTTGCTAAAGCTTCACGTACAGCAGCAGTAATTGCCAAACGGTTATCAGTATCTATATTTACTTTACGCACGCCGCTCTTGATGCCTTTCTGAATTTCTTCTACGGGTACACCGTAAGTTTCAGGAATGGCACCACCATTCTTATTGATGATCGCAATCAAGTCTTCAGGTACGGAAGAAGAACCGTGCATAACCAAGTGTGTATTTGGCAGACGCTTGTGAATTTCTTCAATACGGCTGATAGCTAAAATCTCACCAGTAGGCTTGCGGGTAAACTTATAAGCACCGTGACTGGTACCAATTGCAACAGCAAGGGCATCTACTTGAGTTGATTCAACAAACTGAACAGCCTCATCAGGGTCAGTTAGCAATTGATCTTTGCTAAGAGTACCTTCAAAACCGTGACCATCTTCCTTGTCACCTTTACCAGTTTCCAAAGAACCCAAGCAACCAAGTTCTCCTTCAACACTCACACCCAAAGAGTGAGCTACTTTCACAACCTCAGCAGTAACACTAACGTTATATTCAAAGCTAGCAGGTGTTTTAGCATCAGATTCTAGGGAACCATCCATCATCACGCTGGTAAAACCGTTCTTGATAGCTGAATAACAAGTACCAGGTGCATTACCATGATCTTGGTGCATTGCAATGGGAATTTCTGGATAGGTCTCCACCGCAGCCAAAATCAAGTGACGTAGAAAGTTCTCCCCAGCATACTTACGAGCACCACGAGAAGCTTGCAAAATCACGGGGCTATCTGTCTCATGAGCAGCTTGCATGATTGCTTGGATCTGCTCCATATTATTTACGTTGAAAGCTGGAATGCCGTAACCGTTCTCAGCAGCATGATCCAGAAGCAGCCGCATTGGTACGAGCGCCATAGATAGTCCTCCTAATTTTGTCGTCAGCTAGTCTATTTGAGACAAGCGCAATTAATATACGCTAATCTTAATTCTATTTTAAGCTTATAGGAAATTATATCTATACATGAGTGCTTGTGTTGAAAAAGTTTCTTCTGAGAAGCCGATAATAATTATAAAACCCTCAAATATCTGAGTTTATAAAATGATATACAACTTGGCTATGGGTTGCCTGGGACTCGAACCCAGAACAAATCGGTTAAAAGCCGAGTACTCTACCATTGAGCTAGCAACCCCGAAGCGCTTCTTACGCAACTAATGAATAATAACAACCCGTCAGTAATTTGTAAAGTACTTTAGAAAAAATCAGCTCTAAGTCTTACAGTTGTTGAGTAATCAGCTTCTGGTTCTAAAGAAATTAAATTCTCTTTGGTGTTGATAGCATTTCTATTTGCTGTCCAAGGTTCTAAGCAGTAGAAGTTCTTTCCTTTAAGAGTCCAGAAGACTAATGTTGAGAAAGTATCGTCAAAATCTAGCTGTAGCTTCAGCTTGCGGCTATTGTCAGTAACAGTTGCACAATTAGCGCTCAAATTTTGAAAACCTACATCAATCTCCGAACGGTCAAAATCAAAGTTACCATCGAAATTATGGATTTCTTTGGTACTTTGGTCTTGATATTGACCTGAAGGTATCTCAAACTGTAGCTGATTCTTATCTACCGTCAAAAAGTAAGGATGAAAACCAGAGGAGAAAACTAAGGTTTGAGAATTGGATAAATTAGAGTAAAGCTGTTGTATCTCTAAAGTATTACCGTAAATTTTGTAAGTAAAACACAAACGAAAATCGAAAGGATAGACCTTCTTTGTCTCCTCATTACTATTGAGGGTTAGCTCAATTTTTACTCCTTCATCGCTTACTACACTATGAGCTTCCCAACTGGAATTCCGTGCAAATCCATGTTGCTTGAGGGTATATTCTTTACCATCGTAAGTGTAAGTATCGTTTGGTAAATTACCACATATCGGAAATAGAATAGGAAAGCCACCCCGGACGCTTAAATCTGGATTGGTAAACCTTTCCTCATCAAGATAAAGTATATCTTTACCATCTATGCTCCATTTAGTAATAATTCCACCACGTTCTGGAACTACTTCTAAACGCGATCGCGTAGTTTCATCGGTTAAGATATGGGTTTTGTACTGTTGTTGTTGAAGAGATATAGAAAACACTGTGATTAGTTAGAGATTAATTAGTGTGATTAGTGTGAGAGTAGTTTGTTAGTTGCTGTCAAATAAAACTTTCTATGTACTCAATAAGAAAGAAAGGAAGAAAAAATTAAATAAGAGTAGGGGGAGATAATTAGTAATGCTCTATTACCTCTCACCCAGGTAAATAATCTAATTATTTGTCTTCAGCAAATACAAAGCGACGTAATTCGCTAGCATCTGGTTCGGGACTATCTTGAGCAAATTCTACAGACTCATTAATAAGTGTTTGAATTTTGCGATCAATCGCTTTCAATTCTTCTGAAGTTACAATACCTATTTTAGTTAAATAACCTGCAAATTTTTTGATTGGGTCACGAGAAAACCAAAATTCTTTTTCTTCCTGACTTCTTAGTTCATCAGGATCAGCCAAGGAATGACCCCGGAAACGGTAAGTTAGTGCTTCTATCAGAGTCGGACCTTCCCCGGCACGGGCACGAGCTACAGCTTCCTTTGCTGCTGCGTATACAGCCATGATATCCATACCATCTACTTCCACACCTTTCATACCGAAAACGCTGGCTTTCTTATAAATTTGAGTGTCAGAAGTTGCGCGGTGGTGTGCCATACCAATTGCCCATTTATTATTCTCAACAACGAATAGAATAGGTAATTTCCACAATGCAGCCATATTTAAGGTTTCATAAAATTGACCATTATTACAAGCCCCATCACCAAAAAAACAAGCTGTTACCTGGTCAGCATTTTCATCACCCAACATTTCACGACGGTATTTACTTTGAAAAGCTGCACCTGCTGCGACAGGAATCCCTTCTGCAACAAAAGCATAACCTCCAAGTAAGCGGTGTTCTGCTGAGAACATGTGCATCGAACCACCACGTCCTTTACTACATCCAGTAGCTTTACCAAACAATTCTGCCATTACTTCCTTTGGGGGGACTCCCGCACTCAGTGCGTGAACGTGGTCGCGGTAAGTACTACAAACAAAATCTTCTCCTGGTCGCATAGCTCCTACTATGCCACTAGATACTGCCTCTTGACCGTTGTAGAGGTGAACAAAACCAAACATTTTGCCCCTGTAATACATTTCTGCGCACTTATCCTCAAATGAGCGACCAAGAACCATATCTTCGTATAACCGCAAACCATCTTCTTTGGATATCTGGGTGGTAGCCGCATTAAATTCAGGTAATATACGCTCTTGAATCATTATTTTTCTAATTTCCTAATAAGATTTATGTTTAGTTTACGCTCTTATACTTGATGCCCGACTTAGTATTGCTTGAATTGCAAGAAGGAGTCAACCAATTGCAATTCATAGGTAAGGATTCAGGTTGAAATAGTCCCCAAGGGCAAAACCAGGCTAAAAAATCTGATAATTACTAAAAACTTTCTGAGATTGGCTAGAATTCTCGGGCACTAGAATTTAGAATTAATGATAATAACAAATTAATTTAGATAAATGTGTTTTGATTGCATCTAAAATTTGGTATGCCTAAAATTTAAGGCTGGCAAAAACCTTTAAATTACTTACATTTTGCCCCCAATTGCACTCAAACCATGCCAAAGTTTAAATTTTAGCTATTGAGTACCTATGAGTACCTAAATTACTGAGAATTAATTTGCAATTAAAATTTGTAATTAAACTCTAACTTTAGAGATAAATCTGATTTTTAACTCAATCTTGTCAAGGAAGTGAGTATATGAGATTATCAATGGCAATAATGCCGGTTTTGGCAACTTCATTAACCAATTCAATATTTGCTTAATCAAGCAGCTTAATCAAGCAAATATTAACCTGGATTTTCAAATAATTGCGATGCCACGAATTAAGTGGTAATATTTTTCTCTTAGTAAGAGTTAAGTCTATGTAAAATTAAGAAAATTTTACTGACACTAGATATTACTTTTGCAAATATTTTAATAGTAGCTGAGTGATTTCAGGCATTCCTGGAGAAAATGATTTGACATGTAGTATTAGACACAATCTATATACTGTTAAAGTAAATCCTATACTGAATGTAAGTTATGAAGGTGTAGACGTATTATGCAATTATCTAAATTCGGAATCTAAATTCATGAACTATAGAAAAATGAATTCAAGAAGTTCTTCGGAATTGAAAGTTAAGGAAAAAGAAAATATACAGTCCATTAGAATTTCTTCTATATAAGATTTAAAAAAATGTTGTTGCAAATCACACTTGTCCTGTGGATTCAGCACGTTATTATTATGACACGCTTTCAAAAGCTAGTTAAAAAGCTGGAGATGCGATTGTTAGTTTTAGTTTTATGTTGATCGCGCTGCAGGGGAATTATACTGTGCGGATTGGGTTAGATTACTACCGAATTTTAGGATTACCATTAGCGGCAAGCGACGAACAATTGCGGCAGGCTTATAGCGATCGCATTGTGCAGCTGCCACGTAGTGAATATTCCCAGGCAGCTATTGATTCTCGCAAACAAGTTATAGAAGAAGCTTACGTGGTTTTATCAGATCCAAAGGAACGAAAAGCTTACGATAGACTTTACCTCTCCCGTGCTTACTATCCAGAAAGTGGAAATGATGCTTCTATCAGTTCTATCGCTATTCAAGAACGGGTCGAAGGGTCAGGAAACCAGGAATTCGATCAACAAGCTCTTAGTATTGATATACCAGAGGATAGATTAGTTGGGGCACTGCTGGTATTACAAGAGTTGGGAGAGTATGAACAAGTACTGAAGCTAGGTCAACCTTATCTTTTGAATAGGGCAAAAGCAAAACTTTTTAGCCCAGAAGCAGGTTGGGAAAATTCCGAACGTCTTGATATTTTACTAACCGTTGCTTTAGCTTGCTTGGAACTAGGTAGAGAGCAATGGCAACAAAGTAATTATGAGAATGCTGCGGCTTCTTTGCAGACTGGTTTAGAAATGTTAGCGCGAGAAGATGCATTTCCTAATCTACAAGGGGAAATACAAGCCGATTTATATAGACTTCAACCCTATCGTATTTTAGAATTACTGGCTTTGCCCATTGAGGAGAATGCCCAAAGACAGCAAGGAATTCAATTACTTCAAGAAGTATTGGAACAACGTGGTGGCATTGATGGTAACGGGGATGACCGCTCTGGGTTAAGTATAGATGATTTTCTCAGATTTATTCAGCAAATACGGCATTATTTAACAGTTGCTGAACAGCATAAACTTTTTGAGCAAGAGAGCAAGCGACCATCGGCTGTAGCTATTTACTTAGCGGTTTATGCTTTAATAGCACGAGGTTTTACTCAACGTCAGCCAGCTTTGATTCGTCAAGCAAAGAAAATGTTAATTCATCTCGGCAAACGTCAAGATGTACACTTAGAACAGTCATTGTGTGCTTTACTTTTAGGACGAACCGAGGAAGCGACCTATGCTTTGGAATTGTCTGGAGAATATGAGGCTTTAGCTTTTATTCGCGAAAAATCCCAGGATTCTCCAGATTTATTACTCGGACTATGTTTGTATGGGGAAAGATGGCTGCAAAATGAAGTTTTTTCCCATTTTCGCGACCTTGCGAAACAATCAGCTTCACTCAAAGATTATTTTGCTGATGAACAAGTACAAGCGTATTTAGAGGCATTACCTCCAGATAGAGAAACTAATTCTGGACATAATCAAGCTAGAAACAGTCATTCCAATGGAATAAGAACAAATACAACTCGCCAAGATTTTTCTGAGAACCAAAAACTTTCCGATACTGATGTAGATAGAAATAGAGGAGTTATTACATCTGAGACTGCTAAAAAATATGAAGGTTTCAAACCTTCTGTCTCTCAAGTGACTTCATCATTTACACCCGCAAACTACGAAGAAACCACAACATCTAAAACCGAGAGTTTTTCTGATAATAAAAGCAGAGGAGAAAATAGAAAGAATAATTTTGCCAATCGTGCCGATTTACCCCTACCCCAAAGAGTACCGAGGGGTAGCCAAAGACACGCTCAAAATCCTGATGCAGAACAAGTATTGGAAAATCGTCAAGGAGCATCTTATCGTCAACGAAGATATTCCAATCGTTATCCAAGATTGACAAGTAATTCAATACGTTCGTTAGTAATAGCGTTAATTGGTTTATTACTATTTTGGATTGTAGGAAGTGCAGCTTTTGGCTGGTTGAGAAGTACTTTGTCTCCCTCTTCTGAATTGCAAGGTGAGCAATTAGCGATACAGCTAGAAAAACCACCTATTGAGATTCCTGATAAAAATAGTAAACCTTTGTTAACTCAAGGAAGTATTACGAAAGAGAAAGCAGAAGAAGTAATTGAAAACTGGCTGTATACTAAAAAAGCAGCTTTGGGAGAGAATCACGATATTGAAAGTCTCGAACAGATATTAACAGGTTCATCTCTTTCTAATTGGCGATTAATTGCTCAACGTGATAAAGCTCAGGATGCTCATCGAGTATTTGAGCATAAATTAGACACAAATAATTTAGAAATAAAGAAAATTGGTGAGAGAAGTGCTTTTGTTACAGCTTCTGTAAATGAGAAAGCTACTTTTTATAAAAATTCTCAAGTCAATCTTGATAGTTCTTATAAGCAAGTTATACGAGTTAAATATAGTTTAATTCGTGAAGAAGACTCTTGGCTTATTCACGATATGGCAGTTATTAATGTGCAGAATAATTAGTATTTCACTGAAATACAAGTACATCAGCCGAAGAACTTTCACTTGTGTGGAATACTAATTTGATTCAACTGGAAACCACTATAACCTAACACGGTCACCCTTCGGAGTATTGCAGGTTGAATATGCTTAAAGCTCAATCCAACTTCCTGGTTGATAATGTTGGGTTGTTTTTACCACTTTAGTGCTATTTTGCGTAAGTAAGATACCCATCTCAAATCTAATCACAAGAATACAATTTGAGTAAAAAATGGGTGCGCTATTTACGTCGTGTTGTACTAGTACTCGAACAAGCCAAAATTGCTGGGTAAAGGCAGGCAGGGGGAGCAGGGAGAAACAACCTTTTCTTTTCACGAACAACTACGCAAAGTTCACTGGGTGAACTTTGCGTAGTTGTTATTTGATAAATTTTCTCATTTTGACAACAACTTTTTAATTCTTAAGAAAATCTGAACAAAATGTCATTGAACTATGACATTTTTGCCTTTTTGGGCTTCTATAATCTTCCAGTAAACCTATTAAGTCATGATTTGATGACTTAAATATCTCCAGATAGCTTATAAATGCGTTAAAAAAGTAAAAAATACCTATGAGACCCCTTGATCCCTGGCGAATATTGATGCTTAATATTTATTAACAAAGGTTCGTAAAACTCCCTTGCTCGAAATCATATTTTTTAAGTAAGAAAAGTACAAAAACTGGAGTGTAAAGAATTTTACAATTAGGTCAGTATATTAAAAATGACTTAACAAGCAAAGTTAATTGAATAAAGTGCATCTGGAGTAGATGACATTAAGTAAATAAAGTTTATAGACCTATGCTTAACCAGGGTAAATCTGTTCTATTTACCTATCAAAACACCGGAGGCATAACTAATGGCACAAGAAAGACCACCGATAGAAGAAATGACGCTGCGACAATTGCGAAAAGTCGCCAGCGAGTACAGTATCTCAAAGTACAGCAGAATGCGTAAAGCTCAGCTTTTAGAAGCTATTCAAGAAGTTGAGCGTAAGAAACTTTCCCTTAGCCAATCTCATTCACTGGAGGCACAAGAAACCGTGGAAGCAGCAAAATTTGAATTAGGACAGATAGATCGTAATGGTGGAACTTTGGCTTCAGTTGATGAAGGTTTGGACGATTTGCCAGAAGGATATGGAGAGAGCCGCATTGTTTTAATGCCTCGCGACCCTCAATGGGCTTATACTTACTGGGATGTCTCTAATGAGCGTAAAGAAGAATTACGTCGTCAAGGAGGACAGCAATTAGCATTGAGAATTTATGATGTTACCGACATCAGCCTCGAAAATCAAAGTCCTCACAGCATTCAGGAATATCCCTGTGATGAAATGGCAAGAGAATGGTATTTGCCTATTCCTGTAAGCGATCGCGATTATGCGATTGATATTGGTTATCGTTGTGGAGATGGACGTTGGTTAGTTCTAGCGCGTTCTGCAACGGTACATACACCCCCTGTTTATCCATCTGACTGGGTTGAAGATATTTTCATCACTGTTAACTTTGATGAAGACCTACGAGGTCAGAATAAGTATGAATTAGTACCCCCTGCGAAGAAATCTACTTCTGGAACTGCTGCGGGTACTGGAAATGAGATTTACGACCAAATTTTTGGTATGGCAGAGTCAGCTGAGGCTATGAGAGTTGCTGGTTCTATGTTTGGTTCTATGCAGCACATACCTGGTTCAATGGCACCAGAGGAAGTTATAAGTTCCTATGTATTTCCATCAGGTGTAGGTATGTGGGCTATGCCTAATGTTTCTGGCTTAAATATGTCGGGAGTAGGAATTGGTTCTTCTGCATCTGCACCACCTGCTCAACCTCGTAAATTCTGGTTGATTGCGGATGCAGAATTAATTGTTTACGGTGCGACAGAACCTGATGCAACTGTTACTATTGGTGGTCGTCCGATCAAACTGAATCCCGATGGTACCTTCCGCTTCCAGATGTCTTTCCAAGATGGTTTAATTGATTATCCAATCATGGCTGTAGCATCTGATGGTGAACAAACTCGTTCTATCCACATGAAGTTTAATCGTGAAACACCTTCGCGCAATACTAATACTAAGGAAGAAGCCACTTTAGAATGGATATCTTAATTTGGAGCTACGAGTTTATAAGATTACTCAATTTGAGATAATGCTGACGAGGAAACTACCAATTTAAGATATTAGTTTAGTTAAAATTGATGCGATATTACCTGCCGCTACAGATAAACTTGTAGCGGTTTTCGTTCTTATTTATACAGTACTTATAATTAATCACTGAATTCTTATATGGGTAAACTTAAAATAATATATCGGCATACCAAATTTCCGATTATTTTATATAGTATTCCTTTATTAATCTTTTTGTTATTTGGTTGTGGCAATCTTAAAAGCAGATCAATTAATTCAGAAGAAACTAAAGGTGCGGATTTATTAACAAAAGACAATAAAGATAATCAAAAGGTAGCACCAATTGATAGAAAAGTTGATATCAGAATTGATAAAAAATCTCAAAAATTATCAGAGCAAAAAAAATGTTTAGGTAATAATAAAAATTTTAGTATTACCTTTATGAAAACAAATAACTTAGGAGAAAAGTATAGTGAAGGTATTAATCATGTAGTAATTTTTAACCCTCATTCTACAGCATTAGATTTTAAAGTAAATGTTGGAATCGCTCATGATATATACGCAAAAAATAGTCAAGGGAAAATAGAAAAAGAATATATTCCTAAAGTCTTCTCTCAATTAATTACAGAGGAAAATGCAAAACTTGACGGAAATTTGCCAATCGCTGCTATTAATGCTGACTATATTAATACGGAAGATAAACCCCAAGGACTTAATATTTCTCGTGGAGTAAATTATTCAGGGGTATTTCAAAATAAACGTTCATCATTTGGTATTTCTGGAGGTTTGGCAAGTCAGCGAAAAGCTACTATTCAAATTGGTAAAAGAAGGGAAAAGGGAGAAAACTATAATGTCGTTGGAGGTAATGGCAGATTCTATAAAAATGGTAAATTCAAGGATATTTGTGAAGATTTGGGAGAATTTGCATGTGCTAGAGCAACTAATCGGTCTATGGTAGCGATAACTAACAAAGGTTATGTAATCTTTTTAGTTAACGATATTAAAGCCAATTCATCTATCAGAATTTCTAATTTTAATCAAGAACTTCTACCAGATATGTTTGATGAGGTTTTAGAAGGAATTGCGAATAATAACTGTTTGGGAAGTATTCAGGAAGGAATGTTATTTGATGGAGGTATGTCTCCCGGACTTTACTATGATGGTAAAACATATGTAAATAATCCTGGTTTCATTGGTTCGGTATTTTTAGTTTATAGAAGAGATGCTTCTAACAAATATTAATTTTTATGGACTTTTTGATACTATAATTATGAGAGAAAACTCCTAATGGATGGAAAGAATATATTTTTTTAGTATATTTTTTTAGTATATTTTTTTATAAATGAAAATAAACGCCTCTTAGTATAAGATCAATAACCTCTAACTATTTCTAATGATGCATTATATATCAACACAAAGCAAACTAATCTATACTTAGAAGAGATAAGCGTTATATGAAAAATTCAGAAATCACCAATACTTTAGTAGAAGTATTCAACCCAGATGAAGTAAATCTGATTGAAGAAGGCTCCTGGCAAGTAGAGACAGATAATTTTCGTTTGCTAGTACTTCTATCTGAAGATAGTAGTTGGTTGAGACTATTATTACCAATAATGCCATTTCAAGAAGCACAAGCTTTTTTAGAACAGTTCTTACAAGCGAACTTTGATGAAACCCAAGAAGTGCGTTATGCAATTAGTCAAGGGATTATTTGGGGGGTATTTCAGCATAATAAAGAAAGTTTAACTGAAGAAGATTTTCAGAATGCGATCGCTCGTTTAGTTTCTTTACATGCGGTAGGTACAAACAACGTTTTTAACCGTTTAGTAGAGAGTCGTATTCGTCAAATCATTACAGCAGCTAAGTTACAAAAGCAATCTTTAGAAACAACAATGCAAACATTAGACCGCTTCTATGCTGAAGGAATGATGGGAGAAGTTAGCCAAACGTCCGAGCAGCGGGAAGCTGTTTTAGGGATTTGGAAAAAGCAATTAGAACGTTTGTGGAAGGAAGTGGAAATATAAGTTACGAGTTAGGATTTATGGATGTATACGTTATACAGCTATGAAGTAACAATTCTTTTGCTTTTGCGATATGAGAAGAATTATAAAATCACTTACTTTATAAAAAATGAATATTATTGAAACCCTAGAAGAAGATTATCAAAGATTTCCTGATAATCAAACTTATAGCATTTATGCAGATGATGTTTATTTTAAAGACCCAATGAATGAGTTTCGGGGAATTAAACGCTATCAGAAAATGATTGAGTTTATTAAAACTTTCTTTCTCGATCCATATATGGATGTAAAAGATATTAGTCAGGATAAAAATACTATCAGAACTGAGTGGATTTTAAGCTGGAATACTCCCCTACCCTGGAAACCACGGATTTCTATCTCTGGATGGAGCGAGCTACATCTTAATGCTGAAGGTTTAATTGATTCTCACATAGATTATTGGTATTGTTCCCGTTTTGATGTGGTAAAGCAGCATCTATTTTTCTTAAACAGTAGATAATGTAAATAAATGTAAATAATAGCTAGGGCTAAATTAATAAATGCGTGTAATTCTGATGACCGGTAAGGGAGGAGTTGGTAAAACTTCCGTTGCAGCAGCTACGGGACTGCGTTGTGCAGAACTAGGTTATAAAACTTTAGTCTTAAGTACCGACCCTGCTCATTCTCTAGCAGATAGTTTTGATATTGAGTTAGGACACGATCCAATTAAAATTAGTCCCAATTTATGGGGTGCAGAATTAGACGCATTAATAGAACTGGAGACAAACTGGGGTTCTGTAAAGCGATATATTACCCAGGTTTTACAAGCTAGGGGTTTAGAGGGGATACAGGCAGAAGAATTAGCAATATTACCGGGTATGGATGAGATATTCGGTTTAGTAAGGATGAAGCGTCATTATGATGAGGGTGAGTTTGATGTTTTGATTATTGATTCAGCTCCAACTGGTACAGCACTACGTTTACTAAGTTTACCGGAAGTCGGCGGTTGGTACATGCGTCGCTTTTATAAACCGTTCCAGAATATTTCTGTTGCTTTGAGACCATTGGTCGAACCTCTATTTAAGCCTATTGCTGGTTTTTCCTTACCCGATAAAGAGGTAATGGATGCACCCTACGAGTTTTATGAGCAAATTGAAGCTTTGGAAAGAGTTTTAACAGATAATACTCAAACTTCAGTACGTTTAATTGCTAATCCTGAAAAGATGGTAATTAAGGAATCTTTACGTGCCCATGCCTATTTAAGTTTGTATAATGTAGCTACAGATTTAGTTATTGCCAATCGAATTATTCCGGCAGAAGTTCAAGACCCATTTTTCCAAAAATGGAAAGAAAATCAACAGCAATATCGTGAAGAGATTCATGAAAATTTTCATCCTTTGCCAGTGAAAGAGGTTCCTTTATTTTCAGAGGAAATGTGTGGTTTAGCTGCTCTACAAAGACTGAAAGAGACTTTATATGAACAGGAAGACCCTGCTCAAGTTTATTATAAAGAAACTACGATTAGAGTTGTTACAGATAATAATCAATACAGATTAGACCTGTATTTACCAGGAATTCCAAAAGACCAAATACAGTTAAGTAAAAGTGGAGATGAGCTAAATATAACTATTGGCAATCATCGTCGTAATTTAGTACTTCCACAAGCTTTAGCTGCGCTACAGCCAGCAGGTGCAAAGATGGAGGATGATTATCTAAAAATTCGTTTTGCTGAACCGGTACAAGTTTAAAGATATCTATTGGTTTTATTAAAATTTTCATTCTTGTTGATCATGACACAGTAAAATCTGTGTCTTTTTTTATTGTATTTTTATAGCATCAGTTCGGAAAAAGTCAGATTCAACTATCAGTAGCTGAAACTACACAATAAAGGTTTGAGCTTATCCAGAACAATGGTTTTTATAGTATATTTATTTCAATTAATTTTCGTACCTTATTAGAATAGCTTTCATTAAACAGTAAAAGACTTGAATTAGACTACCCTAAGCTTCCTCTAAATATTAGCAATTATCATAGTTTATTTTTCTTGTAAATAAATATAAATAATCTATTATTTATTTATGATATGAAGAATTAAATAAATTAATTAACATAATAAATTTAAATCCCAAATCTAGCTATTTGTAATAATATTTCAATTGATTAAAATCAAAAATATTTCAAAGATTAATATTCCATTAGTGTAATCACTGAGGGCAATAAAAATGAATAAGAATGAGAATATTTGTTAAGAAAGAAAGTGTGTTTCAAATCATTCTAATAATAAAGTGAAATAGTAATGACTCTTAGTAAAGAACAGTGCATCCAAGGTGATCTGAATCCAAAATATTTGTTACGTAAAATTGCCGAACATATTTCTAGTTGCCTTGAGCTAAATAATATTTTAACTATGACAGCAGCAGAACTGCGTTCTTGCTTGAACACTGACCGCGTTATGATTTATAAATTTCATAAGGATGGTAGCGGTCACGTTATTGCTGAATCTATATATAATAATCATTTACCTTCTTTGTTGGGACTACACTTTCCTGTTGATGATATTCCTCCTGAGAGTCGTAAATTATTTCTTAAATTGGGGGTTCGCTCTATTGTCAATGTTGCAACCCAGACAATTAGCCAAATTCCCATAGACAAGATTGAAAATGGGGATTACATGTCCTTAGAGATGCACTCTCGTCAGGTAGACCCATGTCATATTGAATATTTAACAGCAATGGGTGTGCAGTCTTCAGTTGCAACACCAATTATTCACAAAGAAGAACTTTGGGGTTTGCTGGTTTCTCACCACAGTAAACCACGTTCGGTAACAGAAGAAGAAATAGAAACTTTACAGATAATTGTAGAACAACTTTCTATTGCGATCGCTCACGATACACTTCTAAATCAATCAAGAGAAGTAGCTCACAAGGAAGCTACAATTAATCGAGTATCTTATTTATTGCATTCTTTAGATAAAGTGCAATTACAATCTGCATTAGAAGAGACTGTACTTGCTTTCGGTGGTTCTGGTGGAAGACTTTATATTAGCTCAGAAAATGTATTAACTAACACTTGTGCAACTAAATCTGCTCATCCTCATGAATTTGAAGTATATACTTGCAATCAACAACCAATAATGACTGAATTTGCTAAATATGCTAATTTTGAGGATTACTATGTTTGGCAAGAGTATTTTAGTAGTAGTAACAGTAATGTTTGGGCAATTTCTGATATTTACGAAATATCTAACTTGAGAAATTTACAGGCAGCTTTTAAAGCTAGTAAAATTCGCAGTATTTTAATAGTAGCTTTGAAACATCGGCAAAAATTGTACGGGTATTTGAGTATATTTAGAAATGAGGTTGATAGCTGTACTCTTTGGGCTGGAAAAAATGACGGAGATTCCAGACAAGTTTATCCTCGCCTTTCTTTTGAAATTTGGCAAAAATGTCATCAAGGTCAAATTAATGAATGGAAAACTCAAGATAGTCAGCTAGCACAAGAATTAGGTAAACGGTTTGCAAATGCGATCGCTGAATATGAATTAAATCAAAAATTGCAATGTCTAAATACAGATTTAGAAAATCAAGTCAAAGAAAGAACCGCTAAACTGCAAGAATCTCATAATCAACAAAAGTTACTATTTGATCTAGTCACAAAGATTCGCGAGTCTTTAGATATAAATACGATATTTCAAACAGTAATCAGAGAACTTCGTCACATTCTGAATACTGATAGAGTAGGAATTTATCGCTTTGATCCTAATTCCGAATATAACGAAGGTGAATTTATTAGCGAAGACATTAATGATGGTATACCCTCTGCAATAGCTGCTAAAATTAAAGACCATTGTTTCGGTGACACTTACGCAAGTAAATATGCTCAAGGAAGAGTTCACTATGTAAATGATATTTACAATGCAGGTCTTTCAGAATGTCATATTAATATTTTGGCACCATTTCAAGTTAGAGCCAAAGTTGTTGCACCAATTATGAAAGGTAGGAAACTATGGGGTTTACTTTGCATTCATCAGTGCGATCGCCCTCGTGAATGGCAAGATTCTGAGATCAAGTTTATCACTCAGGTTGCAATTCAGATGTCTATAGCTATTGAGCAAGCAGATTTATTTGCTCAAAGTATCCTGAAAACAGAACAACTAAATAATACGCTATACAATCTCAAACAGGCTCAAACTCAACTGATTCAGACTGAGAAGATGTCTTCTTTGGGTCAGTTGGTTGCTGGAGTTGCTCACGAAATTAATAACCCAGTTAACTTTATTCATGGAAATCTTAACCATATAACTCAATATATAGAAGATTTACTAACAATGATTTGGTTATATACCGAAAAAATTACCGAACCTGACGAAGAGGTATTAGAAAAGGCAGAAGAGATAGATTTAGAATTTATCATTGAAGATTTACCAAAAATGTTGGATTCTATGAAATTAGGAACCAAAAGGATTCGACAAATTGTTTTGTCTTTACGAAATTTTTCCCGACTCGACCAAGCACAAATGAAATCTGTCAATATTCATGAGGGTATTGATAGTACACTGATGATATTACAACATCGCTTCAAAGCCAGGTCTGAAAGCTCTGCAATCGAAATAATTAAGGAATATGACGATTTACCAGTCGTAGAATGTTTCGCGGGACAAATAAATCAAGTATTTATGAATATTTTGAGTAATGCTATCGATGCTTTTGCAGATAATGATAGTTCGCTAGAATCTGCTTTTAGGGAAGATACTTCTGAAGATATTAATACTAAAAATAAAACTAAAACTATTACTATTAAAACTTTTACAGGAAAAATTAACAATACTGTTCCTAGCATAGTTATTTGCATTACTGATAATGGTTCAGGGATACCGCAGAATATTCAAAATAAAATATTCGATCCATTTTTCACAACTAAAGAAATTGGTACAGGTACAGGTTTAGGACTATCAATTAGCTATCAAATAGTCATAGAAAAACACCAGGGTATTTTAAAATGTCATTCTAAACCAGGTTGTGGAACAGAATTTTGGATTGAAATTCCAGTCTTCAAAGTTAATTCTCATGATAGTTTGGATTAAAGAAATTTTCAAAACCTGCTTGGCTCAAATAAGGCAAGCGAGTTGAAGTATCTAAAACCAATAAACCTTATTTAGAAAAATTATATTCTCTTATAGCAAGCAGTCTAGTCTAGGTGAAAGATTTTGAATCTTTTACCTAGACTACTTTATTTTGACGGATTAAAAATTAAAGTCTTTTAAATTTACTTGGGAAATAGCTGATTTTTACTGAAATCTCAAATACTAGCTGAATGAAGGGGACATACATTATAATGTCGGCTATTTAATATTGCTCTAACTCGAGCATGAAAATAGTGCCTCAGTAATATCTTCAAATTTAATTCAAATTTAAGAATGAATAAATGTCGTAATAATTACGGATATATTAAATTTACTTTATGGTTTTTTAATCATATATTTTTAATTACTTTATACCGATTTAGGGGTAATAGGTCTATCTTGACTGTTACATATGACATATGTAAGTATTTTCTAAGCTTATTAATTTAAACTTCTTAAATCATCCAGTACTTAAAAGTATACTGGTATACTAAAAGACTATTTCAAATAAATTAACTGTCATTTTATAGTAAAAATTACGTAAGCCTCAATGATTAGACAAGCTGTATTTGGTATTGCTTTAGGTACGGTTGTTCTTACAAGTGGATTAACTTCAACTCCCTTACCAGGTCATAGTTCTACAAAAGTAATTATTAATAATAATCCCTTTGATGTCCCTTCCAATTCGGTAGCTGTATCCAACTCTCCTTTCAAAAATACTACTTTGGAAAAAGTCGTATTTAAGAGAGTTAATAGTTATAGAATTGCAAAAGGATTGCCAAAATTAAAACTTAATTCACGTATTTCTCGACAAGCTAGAGTTCATAGCTTAAATATGGCAAGAAAGAGGGTACCTTTTAGTCATAATGGTTTTGAAAAGCGAGTGACTTCTATCCCTCTTCGTTTTACGAGTGCAGCAGAAAACGTAGCCTTCAATCAAGGGTATAACGATCCAGCAGCAGAAGCTGTTAGAGGTTGGTTAGATAGTCCCGGTCATTACAAAAGTATTGTTGGTAATTATGACTTAACAGGTATAGGTGTAGCTACTAATAAAGAAGGAGAAGTATATCTGACCCAAATATTTTTACGCAGCAAATAGATTAAACTTTGTAGTGATTGTTGTAGTGACTGTTTGAATTAAAAATTTTGAATTAGAAATTTTGGATTATATCATTGCAAAATAGAGTAGTCTTCTAAGTAGCTGATTATTAAACAGTCACTGCTGTCATTGTTGGATTATTCATGGAATTACAAGATTCTCAAGTTGGCAATCAGGAAAATAACTTTATTGTATGCGATCGCGATATTGATGAGGGGACTTTAAGTGAGTACTTACAGGCTAATGCATTGGCAGTAGATACGGAAACAATGGGTCTGATACCCCAACGCGATCGCTTATGTTTGATACAGTTATGCGATCCTAAAGGAAAGGTAAGTGCTGTTCGTATTGCAAAAGGTCAGACTGAAGCTCCTAATTTGAAAAAACTTTTAGAAGCTACTAATATAGTCAAAATATTTCACTACGCTCGTTTTGATATTGGTACGCTACGTCATCATTTAGGAATTTATGTCCAACCTATATTTTGTACAAAAATTGCCAGCAAACTAGTTCGTACTTATACTCCACGTCATGGTTTGAAAGAGTTAGTAATGGAGCTTGAAAAAGTAGAGCTTGATAAAAGTTCCCAAAGTTCTGACTGGGGTAATGCAGATAAACTGTCAGAGGCACAATTGAGTTATGCTGCTAATGATGTGCGTTACTTGATAGGTCTGCGACAGAAGTTAATAAACATGCTTGAGCGGGAAGAAAGACTAGATTTAGCAATGGAATGCTTTGGATGCTTACCTACTATAGTATCCTTGGATTTACTACTTTACAAGGATATATTCGAGCACTAATTTAGTTTCCCTGTAGTTTCCAACAAGATATTAAACATCGACTTTGCTCTAAGACTTCTAAGCTTAGAACATCGAATAAATCTGAATCTGCTAATAGATATCTCCCATAAAAGAATGTAGAGACGGTTAACACAAACCTCTCTACAAAGGTTAATCAACTGTTCTGATTCCCATCTATTTAATCTACATTCTTCAAAAAAGGTTCATTTTATGAAGATGATTTAAATTGTATTTTTTTATACAAATATGTAATTGATTAATCTTCCCAGGAGTATTCTTTTTACCAAGCTTGTAGTAACTTTTCTTGGTAATCTGGACTGATAATTGCTCTTGAAAACTGCACAGGTTTTAGGAGACAATTGGAGACTGTCGCATCTATGCAAAATGTATCACACTATATTCTTAATAATGCGTGATAGTGCGTAAAATTTCATGTTCCGCGTATTTCTCTGATAAGTTTTGGTGGCATTTATTTGATAGTCTTTTGAGTTTTCTGGGGTAGAACATATAGTACTAAATCGAATCTCAAGGTAATTAAGTTCAATCTGAAGATAATTAGTTTATAACCGTAACTCCATCCACCGGCTAGAAGTACTTAATCTAAAAGTTAGGTATTCTAAACCCAGTTGTGCAGAATTTAGGAAAATATTCATGGTTCCCATTAGAGATAATAACCCTACCAAAATAACCCCCTATGTTACTTTTGGCTTGATTGCTTTAAATGTATTGTTATTTTTCTACGAAACTAGCTTACCACCACAATTGTTAAATGGCTTTTTTCATCTCTTTGCAATAGTTCCCAGAGAATTGAGTTTAAGCTTTGCAGGTCAGACTATCAATCAACCAGTACCGGAATGGATGACACTGATCACATCCCAATTCTTACACGGTGGTTTTTTACACCTAGCTGGAAATATGCTGTTTTTATGGATTTTTGGCAATAACATTGAAGATAAACTAGGTCATATAAAATACATCATTTTTTACTTAGGATCTGGCGTTCTTGCAGGTTTAGCCCAGTGGTACTTTTCCCAAGGTTCCTTAGTTCCATCCCTAGGTGCTAGTGGAGCGATCGCTGGTGTAATGGGTGCCTATATTATTCGTTTCCCCAAAGCTGAAGTGTTAACTTTAATACCTCTGGGTATATTTTTCCCGACCTTTACCGTTCCTGCATATTGGTTTCTAGGTTTTTGGTTTTTAGAACAAGCTTTTTACGGTATCGCTAGTTTAGAAGCACCTACTAATATTGGAATGGAAGGAGGTGGTATTGCTTACTGGGCACATGCTGGAGGCTTTGTTTTTGGTGCGATATTAGGACCTATTTTAGGTCTATTTAATGATAAACCCCAAGAGGAATACTAGTATAAGTGAATGTAATAATGAAGAGAAGAGAAGCAGAGGAGTGTAAGTAGAAAATCATCATAAAGCGATCGCTTATTACTTAACAATCAGTTTAAATCTACTATCCTTCACTTCAAATAGTTGTACAAGCTATATTTCTCTTAGTCATATTTATTAGGAAAAGCATCTGTGTTCCCTATATACGACGAAAATCCAACCGAAGATACGCCATACATAACCTATGCTCTAATTGGTCTAAATATTGCAATCTTTCTTCATGAGATCAGTTTATCAACCAGTATACTAGTTCTTGACGGTAGAGCAATAGAAGGCTTCTTTCAACTGTATGCTGTTATACCCAGACAGTTGAGCGCTGAATTTTTTGGAGAAGCTTTCTATCAATCAGTTCCAGAATGGTTAACATTATTTAGCTCCCAGTTTTTACATGGGAGCTGGTGGCATTTAATTTCTAATATGGTATTCCTTTGGGTCTTTGGTAATAATATTGAAGACCGTTTAGGAAAAATAAAATATTTAGTTTTCTATCTAAGTTGCGGCGCATTAGCAGCTTTGTGTCAATATATAATTAATATAGATTCTGCCATTCCCTCATTAGGAGCAAGTGGAGCGATCGCTGGAGTATTGGGGGCTTATCTGATTCGTTTCCCGCAAGCAAAAGTAAGCACTCTCATCATATTTGGATTTATTTTCAATGTTCGATTACCAGCATTCGTACCCATCGGTTTTTTCTTTGTTCAAAATGTTGTCGCAGGTGTTTATAGCTTGCAAGCAGCAGCTAACATGACTGGAGAAACTGGGGGAGTTGCCTATTGGGCACATATTGGTGGTTTTGTATTTGGGATAATTTTAGCCCCCTTGCTGGGCATATTTTCAAGAAAATATTAATTCAAGAAAATATTAATATTATCTATCCAGTTCACATGAGAGATATAAGCTAGGTAAACATAGAAGTAAAAGTAATATTTTTACCATTATCAATAAAGCCATAATCTTCTTAAATCTGGTTTCAAAAATATTCTTTAAAAGGATAAATTGAGGTTCAAACACTTAAAATTTACCTGAAATTTACCTGAAATTGAAATTTTTAATTGTTTCCTAACCTATCTCCCCACTAAAAAATTAAAGAAGTGGGGAGTTCAAAATTTTTCTTCGTATTTGGGAAAAAATTATCCTAGGTTTATAACTATTCCTTTTTACCCCTTTTTGTTTTCTAAGTATCTTCTGATAACTGAATATATGAGCTTAGTTATTGCAGCACTCTACAAATTCGTCGAACTTCCAGATTATGCTGAAAAACAGCATCCTTTACAAGATTACTGTGAAGAACAGGGAATAAAAGGGACTATTTTACTAGCATCTGAAGGTATTAACGGTACAATTTCCGGTTCTCGTGCAGGAATTGATTCTGTACTAAAATTTTTGCGTTCCGATTCCCGTTTAACTGATTTGGAGTGGAAAGAGTCTTACACAGAATCTCAACCATTTGGACGGATGAAAGTAAAGTTGAAAAAAGAAATTGTTACTTTAGGTATTCCATCTATAAATCCCAACCAACAGGTTGGTACTTATGTAACTCCCAAGGAATGGAATAAGATTATTTCCGACCCAGAAGTAATAGTTGTAGACACCCGCAATAATTATGAAGTAGGTATAGGAAGCTTTAAAGGAGCACAAAATCCCGAGACCGAATCATTTCGAGAATTTCCCGAATATGTCCGTCAAAATTTAGACCCTAAAAAGCATAAGAAAGTAGCTTTGTTCTGTACTGGTGGTATCCGTTGTGAAAAAGCCACATCCCTGATGTTATCTGAAGGCTTCAGCGAGGTATATCATCTTAAAGGTGGTATTCTGAAATATTTAGAAGAAGTACCTACCCAAGAAAGTCTATGGGAAGGTGAATGTTTTGTGTTTGACGAGCGTGTAGCAGTTAGTCATGGGTTAAAATCGGGTAATTATGAAATGTGTGTAGGTTGTGGATATCCAATCTCCGAAGCTGATAAATTTTCCCCCAAATACGAAGCAGGAATTTCTTGTCCCAACTGTTTTGATAGTCTGACTTTAGATAAAAGAAAGCGTTTAGAAGATAAAAAGAATAATCAGGAAAACTAAATAAATAGTTTTTGATTTTTGATTTTTGATAGATGGTGATGATTTTATCAATTACCAATTACCAAAAATTAATTCTTCATAGCCAAAGTTAAACCATCTCCAACAGGTAGCAAAGATAAAGTAATCCTTTCATCCGTATATAACTTTTGGTTGAAATCTCTAATTTTATTGGTTCTATTATCCTGTACTTCAGAGTCTGCGACTTTCCCCGACCACAGTACATTATCAACAATAATCAACCCACCCTGACGTACAAGCAGAAGCGATCGCTCATAATATCCATCGTAACCACTTTTATCAGCATCAATAAAAACAAAGTCAAAACTACCTTCCTCTCCTTCCTCTAACAATCTATCTAAAGTTTCCATTGCTGGAGCAATATGTAAATCTATTTTTTCTTCCAATCCAGCTTTTTGCCAATACTGACGGGCTATAGATGTATATTCTTCGCTATTATCACAGGCTATAACTTTACCATCCGTAGGTAAAGCCGCAGCTATAACTAAACTACTGTAACCCGTAAAGACCCCGATTTCCAGAGTTTTCTTCGCTCCTATAAGCTTAACTAACAAGCTCATAAACTGTCCCTGTTCTGGAGAAATTTGCATGATCCCCATTGGGTGCTTTGCTGTTTCTTCCCGTAACTCAGCAAGTACCGGTGTTTCCCTCACAGAAACAGAAAGTAAATACTCACGCAGACTTTCCTCTAACCCTAAGGTTTTAATAGACATCGTTCGCTCCAAATGCAACAGCTGATTATTTGTTAATTTACACTTAACTTCTGCCATAAAGCCTTTAGAAGTTTAGCAATGCATTTACCGCTAAATATTAACTGCTCGCAATAAGTGTAGCCCAAACGCTGCTTCTACTTTCTTATCGTAATCATTATTAAATTACATATAATCATTAAGCTATTTATAAAAATATTCTAAAATCAGTAAAATATCATACAATTTAAAAATAATGTTTATGCTTTAGGGGGAAGGATGAGTCGTCCGATTATACTTGGCATTGTGGGTGATAGTGCTGCTGGTAAGACAACTTTGACTAAGGGAATCGCCCAGGTCTTAGGACCTGAAGACGTTACAGTAATTTGTACTGACGATTATCATAAGTATGACCGCAAACAGCGTGCAGAAATTGGTATAACCGCAGTTCACCCTGATTGCAATCATTTAGATATCATGCAGCAGCATTTGTCCTTGCTGAGAATGGGACAACCCATATTAAAACCAATTTATAACCATAAAACAGGCTGCTTCGATCCCCCAGAATATATTAATCCTAAAAAATTTGTGATTATTGAGGGTTTGCTAGGCTACTCTACTCGGACTGCCCGAGAATGTTACGATGTGAAGGTTTATCTTGCTCCACCAGAATCTCTACGTGCTCAGTGGAAAATTAAGCGAGACACTCAAAAACGTGGTTATGACCCAGAGCAAGTATTAGAACAACTCAGAAAGCGTGAACCAGACTCTGAAGCTTATATTCGTCCCCAGCGTCAATGGTCAGATATTGTAGTTACCTTTTATCCACCAGAGGAAGAAGGTGTTGAAACTAACGGTAGTCTGAATGTACATTTAGTACTTCGTCCAACTATTCCTCATCCTAACTTCTCTGAAATTATTAGTGCTTCTAACGGTTCTTCTACACCTCCAATCCGTCTAGGATTAGATAGAGATATGAGTAAACCAGTAGATGTATTAGATGTCGATCGTCATGCAACTTTAGATCAAGTGAATAAGCTAGAACGGATAATTTGTTCTGATATGCCTAACCTTAAAAGTGTATGCGATCGCGAAAGCAATCCAGAACTGGGTAAAATAGCTGGAACAACCGGTGAAACTATACAAAGTTATCCTCTTGCAATGACGCAGTTATTGATTACTTACCATATGCTTAAAGCAACTAACAATATGGCTCTTGGTGCAGTATCCTCAGTTTAGATTTTTAGATTGGATATTTCCCATAGGATGTAAACATATATAACGACTAACTCTTTAAGAGATCCTTATACCAAATACATTTCATATCTATTAATGTTTACAATCTTTAACATCTAATCTGAAAAATCAATTGAATATCATACTTTTTATTTGAGGAGTGGGTTTAAAAAATTCACTCTGTTTATTTTTCTTTTCAAATTAATATAAAATTTGAAGTTCACGTAAAAAAATAAATATTTCCTAGCAAAGTTATAGATTTCCAAACTTAACAAGGCGATAAATAAAGATAGGTACATCTATCATGTTTGTTTGCCAAAATACCTATGACATATTGTCTAAGAATTGCTGATATGGCTGCAAATGAGCGTCCACGGGAACGTTTATTAGCTCATGGAGCAAAAGTATTAGCTACTGCTGAGTTAATTGCTATTTTGTTGGGTACAGGACAAGGAGCAGGGAAGCTTTCTGCTGTGGGTTTAGGTCAATATATTTTGCAAGAACTCAGTAAACATCAACGGAATTCTCTTTCGGTTCTCAGAGATATCAGTGCAGCAGAATTAATGCAAATTGAAGGAATTGGTCCAGCCAAAGCAACAGCAATTTTAGCAGCAATAGAATTAGGTAAAAGAGCTTTTCATTCTCCAGGACGAGAATTAACAAAAATAGATAGTCCTGCATCTGCTGCTGCTGCTTTAAGTCAAGATTTAATGTGGCAGCAGCAGGAGCGTTTTGCTGTCTTACTATTAGATACAAAAAATTGTTTAATTGGTACTCAAATTATTACTATTGGTACCGCTACAGAAACTTTAGCACCTCCACGGGAAATTTTTCGGGAAGTTATTCGACAAGGTGCAACTAGGGTTATTGTGGCACATAATCATCCTTCAGGAAATTTGGAGCCAAGTACGGCAGATATTGAATTAACTGCTCAATTATTAAGTGGAGGACAATTTCTAGCAATTCCTATTCTTGACCACTTAATTTTGGGTGATGGTAACTTTCAGAGCTTAAGAGAAATAACTCAATTATGGACTCAGTACCCGCAAGGTGATTGATAGCTTAGGCTGTAAAAGTACTCAATTTACATAAAAAATATTAATTGAAGAAAATGTATAAGGTAAAAGTAAAAAATACCCTAAGCTTAATCTTCAAAATGTAAACAAAAATTAAGTAAACATTGAGTAATTATTTAATTTAGTGAAGAATCTATACTTTTCAAGATAAATACTTCAAGATAAAAATACTCTTGGAACTAAAATATCTCCAAGAGTAAATATTATTTTTAACGACAAACAAATGTTTTTAATTACAAACAAACTATTAATAAGCATCCTCGACCTCTAGCTGTGCCACCGTGACAGCATTAAAAGCAAAAGCTGCAACCATTGGTATTGGACATCTGAGCCAATAAGTTACCCCAGCAGCAAGCATTGTGGCAATAACCGCAGATAATGACCAAATTCTTTCTTGGGGAGTCAATCCTTTTTCAGCTTTAATTGCGTTCAGCACTTTTCCTGGGATCGGTTCAGGAATCACACCACCAGGAGGAAAAGCCCAATAGTTATTACTACGCTCCATAAATAAATCAGTCCAGCCATTGTCTTGACACCATTCCTCAATCCACTGGTAGTTATAATGCTTCATACGAATACCTTCAATAAAGTTATGCACGTTATCTACAAAAGGGAAACAAATTATGTTCATGCTAAAGAATGAATACCTAAAATAATGAGGTTTTACAAATATTTTGTAAATATTGCCTAAATACATTTGAATATGAATTTAGTTTAAGCAACTACTACACTTTAAACGGCGCTGACTCATAAACTAATTCACTATCCTAAGATTACCAGGATGTTCTAGAGATGTGTATGAAATGCAAATAAACTTTACCTATTTATTTTTTAGTAAATTCTTATTAAAAATACATAATTAAGAGTCAATTAAAAATTATTGACGAAGTTAATACTTAGCTTCAATTTTTATTTCATTTGATGTCAAAAATTGTAAATATATTTGTATTTTTTATTTTCTGAAATCAAGAAATATTTCTTCATAAATCAATTCATATTTATAGAAATAAAGGGTCAATGTCTGCCATGTCCATTAGTGTCATTGCAGATACCGCAGCATCGAAAAAGTTTTCTCCCAATAACAGTAAAGCTCGTTCATCAGTCGCATCTAAACTAATAAAGATAACGAAAATACTTATTTAATCAATTCCTTTCTTGTGCGATCGCCTCCAGTAAGCATTGAGCCATCACCCCCATAGCTTATTTATCCATCATCTTAAAAATACTGAATGCTTGATAACTCAATAACATTAAATATATACAGGAATCATGTAAAAATAAGTCGCGTAACTTTTTTATTGGAGCGTTTGATTTGACTAAAGCTTAGCAACATACTTTATCAAGTTGTTTTTACACAGTTCCACATATTAATAAAGTTCCTGAGAATAACTTAGATTTAATATATATTCCCAGACCTAAAAAGATAATATCTGGGAATTATAAATTAATATTTCTACATCAGTCAGGTTTAAAATGAAATGAAATAAAAATCAATATGAACTTTGATTCTAATTCCTTCTTATCTCTCTAAATCTACGACTTCTTTAGGAACACCAGCAGTTAAAACTTCACAACCATTCAGAGTAACTAAAACATCATCCTCAATGCGGATTCCGATCCCTATCCAGCGTTCCTCTGTTACAGGTTGTCCCTCTGCTAATTTTGTATCGGGAACTATATACAGTCCTGGTTCTACAGTTAATACTTGTCCTGGTTGTAATATCTGTGGATTATCTTCACCATGTTGATATACACCGACATCATGAACATCCAAACCTAACCAGTGTCCGGTACGATGCATATAGTAAGGTTTATATGTTTCTTCTTCAATTAATTTCTCAACAACTCCATCGAGTATTCCGAGTTCTACCAATCCTTCTACTAATACCCGGACTGCTGTATCATGAATTTTACTGTAGGGATTTCCTGGCTTCACCTCTTCTATAGCTTTCTTTTGCGCTTTTAAAACTAATTCATATAAGGTTTTTTGCTCTGCTGTGAATTTACCACCTACAGGAAAAGTACGAGTAATATCCGAGTTGTAATAACTGTAAGAACAACCAGCATCAATTAATAATAATTCTCCATCTTGCATCTGACGATTATTTTCAACATAGTGTAAAACGCAAGCATTCTTACCAGAAGCGACTATAGAAGGATAAGCTGGTCCAATAGCACCGTGACGACGAAATATATATTCCATTTCAGCTTGTACTTCATACTCATAACCTCCAGGTTTTACGAACTCCATTGCACGGTTATGAGCTTCAACAGCAATATCTGCTGCTTTACGCATTAAATCTAATTCTGCATCGCTTTTAAGCAATCTCATGCTGTGTAAAGCTGGTGCAGTATCTTCAATTGCGATGGGTCCACTTCCACGCTTAGGATAGCTACGCATTAAGCGCTGCCATAAATTCAGAACTTTATCATTAAAACTGCGATCGCGTCCTAAATGATAGTAGATTTTATCGGCTTTTTCTACATACTCAATCAGCTTTTCGTCTAGTTCTTCTATAGGGTAAGCTTCATCTGCACCATATTTCTCTTTTGCAGCTTCTACCCCGGTTAAATAACCGGTCCAAACTTCTTTTTCCCTATCTTTCGGCTGTACAAACAACACAAACTTATGCTCTTCATGATGGGGTGCAAGTACAACCACAGAACCAGGCTCATCAAAGCCAGTTAAATAATAGAAATCGCTATCCTGGCGGAAATTGTACTCCACATCATTATGCATCACTGCCATTGGTGCACTACAGAAAATAGCAGTGCCATTACCAATTTTTGACATTAGTTCTAAACGTCGTTGTTTATATTCCATTCCCATAACTTCTTTGACTATGAATTATATCTTGCTTGTGATATGGTAACTCGTCATACTGTGTAGAAAACAGTTATTGCTTCTGTGTTACCTAATTATTAATCACCAAAAATTTATCAAATTTTTCTTATGATTAATTACTTTAGATACTTGTCTAAATTAGTAAATCAGTCTAGCAATATCTCAATAATATATATTAAGTAAGCAATATGTATAACATTTTTACTGTGTATGTTTAACATAGTATATGCATGTCTAATACATAGGAATAATACTGGGAAGTTCATATATTATCGAAAGTAAATATATTAATAATTTACCTTGAAACTTTCCTATTTTTGAATAGAATGATTATTTTAACATTTTTAATTAAAAATGTTAATTGTTGACATTAATGAATATATCTTTTGCCATTTATAGAACTAAAAATAAGTTAATTAAAATACTATATACGAGAATTTCTTAATATGTTCCTATCTAACAAAATACTTTGAAAATAATAGATAAAAGTTTTATGAATGCTCGTGACAAAGACACAACATGATTGAATCAAAAAATTCTTCGGGAATCTCTCAAAATATTAATTCTCTATCGGTTGCACCGACTTCAAATGATACTTTTTCAGATTCTTTAAGTTTAAATACTTCTTTAAGTTATCAAGGTTCTTCGGATTCAGTAGAATCACAAGCACTTCTAAGTAATCCTAATCCCAACCCTGCAATTACTTCTCCTGCCATTACTCCAGATTTTAATGGTGATGGAAGCACCGACAAAATTTGGTTAAACACTCAAACTGGAGAGGTTGCTGTATGGTTAATGAATGGTGAGAATATAGATTCTGCTGTTGTTGGAACCATTGAGTCAGGTTGGGAGTTTGAAACTGCTGATTTCAACGGTGATGGCAAAACTGACTTAGCTTGGCGGAATCAGTCAACTGGTGAGAACCAAATTTGGCTGATGGATGGCTTGAGTATCACCTCTCAAATGTCCGTAGAGAGCCTTGACTCTTCTTGGGATTTTAGCGTCGGTGATTTCAATGGCGATTTTAAGAGCGATTATTTCTGGCATAACAATTCAACAGGTGAAAATGCTGTTTGGTTGATGGACGGTACAAGTATCGTTGATGGTGGATATTTAGATTCCACAGATTCTTCCTATAGCTACAGTATTGTTGATGTCAATGGAGATTTTACTACAGATATTTTCTGGCATAACAATTCTACAGGTGAGAATAGTGTCTGGTACGTCAATGGTACCCAAGCTACAGGAGAGGCTCTAGAAACCTTTGGTGCTGGCTGGGAATTTACTCCGGGCTATGTAGATAATGGCTTTACTACTGATATTCTCTGGCGCAACAGTGCTACAGGAGAGAATGTTGTTTGGACAATGAATGGTTCTAATGCAACTCCAGTAGTTCTACCAGAACTCGGTGCTGAGTGGCAAGCTGCTGCAGAAGGCGATTTTGATGGTGACGGTACTACTGATATCCTCTGGCATAACGGTGCTACAGGAGAAAACCTCATTTGGTATGCAAATGGCATTGAACCTAATCAAGTAAGTTTACCTGCAACCAGTGCTGACGAAACAGCAACCACAGGAGACTTTAATGGAGACGGTGTTTACGATCTGATGGTACGTAATCAGTCTACGGGAGAAAATACTCTCGTATATCTAAATGGCACACCTGAACCTACTTATGTTCCATTATCTGCTGTTGGTCCTGAGTGGGTGACTTTCTAGTCTTCCTTTATATCTAAATCAAAGCTCTTAGTGTTTAGCTAAGAGCTTCATATGTATAGCCTGCATAGGGGATTGAATAATTTCTCTATGCCTACATCTATTTGAACAACATCTATAGGACTTACACACTCACAACCGAAAATAAGGTTTTGCGATCGCTAAAGCGAACACTCCGTTCGTAATCACGTAAACACCTAGTCCGTGCATAAGTCCTGATCTATTTGAACAGCATTTGAATTAATCACCTGACGTTAGCTAGAAATCATACAGTTGCAATACCTCTAGTTGATCCATGTTTGTTCTTTCCTGACAGAATCAAAGCGAAAAAATCAATTAAAAATTTATCACTCCTTTATCACTCCAGTGAACTTACTAAGAATATGATTACTTCTGAATCTTCTAATATTCTTTCTACAAAGATTAATTCATTATCATCTTTATATGTAGAAGACGAACTAACAACTAATATTGCTACTATTAATTCCTTTGATTCTAATAGTTCTTCAGAATCACATGAGGATAGTTTAAATATCTTAGAAAGTAATTCTTCTACTGAGTTACCATCTACCGCAGACAACGTCAATCCTAATCCATTCTTTAGTGATGTTAGACTTGTAGCTGATTTTAATGGTGATGGGAAAACAGACGAATTTTGGCGAAACACAGAAACGGGAGAAAATGCCGTTTGGTTGATGGATGGTAGTAATGTAAATGGAAATTACCTTGCGGAATTAGGGGCTGAGTGGGATTTGCGTTTTGGTGACTTCAATAATGACTCCCGTACCGATATATTTTGGCGTAATACTCAAACTGGTGAAAACCTAATTTGGATAATGGATGGTAATCGAGTCGGTAGGCAAATTTCTTTACAGAATATTGACTCTTCCTGGGATTATGCCATTGTTGATTTTAACGGTGATGGTTACAGTGATGTATTCTGGCGGAACACTCAAAATGGTGAAAATGCTTCTTGGTTAATGAAAGAAGGAGTAATTGAAACTGCTGCCTTTTTGGAAACAACTGACGTTTCCTGGGAATTTGATATTGTCGATTTTAATGGCGATAATAAATCAGATATTTTTTGGCGTAATCGTGCTGCTGGAGAAAATGAAGTCTGGTTCATGAATGGAGTTGATAGCAACGAATCAACTATTAGTGATAGGAATTCTGAATGGAATTATGTACTTGGTGATTTTAATAATGACTCATATACTGATATTCTGTGGCGTAATGAAGTCACCGGAGAAAATTCTGTTTGGTTAATGAGTGGTACTTTATACTTGGGAGCAGATGTAGATAGTCTAGGTACTTCTTGGCAGCCATCAATTGGTGATTTTAACGGTGATGGTAAAACTGATGTTTTCTGGCATAATGAAGTCACCGGAGAAAATACTGCTTGGTTGATGGACGGTACGAGTATTAATACATCTGCTTTTCTACCTGCAAACAATCCATCCTTACAAACTGATATTGGTGACTATGACGGTGATGGTAAAACTGATGTGCTCTGGCACAACCCTGAAACAGGAGAAAATACAATCTGGTTTATGAATGGTACTACAGCTTCAGAAGTAGAAATAGTTTCTACTTCTCCAGGATGGCGGATGATTTAAGCAAATGTTATATGCACAAATATAAATATTAAGTAAATATTAAATATTTTGTGTGATTGTGCATGGATTAGTATGTCCTCTTTAGATGTATAAGACATCAAAGGTTTTGTAGTTTTTCTATCTGTTAGAAAATGGGAATAAGGATGTTTAGATTGGGGAATCTTTTACTTTTAACCCATTGCCTGATAGCTCTTACATAAATCAAATTTGCATAAATCAAATTTGCATAAATCAAACCTGCATAAATCAAAAAGTGTCATAGTAATTAGTTGCAAAAATTTATATACTCATAAAATCAAAATTTAACTTTAATAAATATTTAATAAGCAGTAGTACTTTTATAAATAATTCTTAAAATTATAAGTAATCTTAAAAAATTGAGACGCACCAACACCCTCAGAACTATACATTTTGGGCTTTTGACGCGTCCTTAAATTTGTTTTTTGATTTTTATCTTATTTTTAATTTTTCACTAACTCCCTAACTAAGTTAGCTAGCTTTTCTGCACTATCAGGAACTGCAATTTTCCTGGCATTATTTGCCATCATCTCTAATGTTTCAGGAGAATCCAGTAGTTCTGATACCTTATTTTGCAATATTTCGGCTGTTAGTTCTGACTGTTTAAAAATTATTCCTGCATCAGCAGCAGAGAAAACTCTAGCATTATAAGTTTGATGGTCTTCTGCTGCGTATGGGTAAGGAATTAAGATAGCTGGTGTTCCACAGACAGCCATTTCTGTTAAGCTACCAGCACCGGAGCGACTGATTGCTAAATTGGCTCTATTTAAAAGCGCAGCCATGTTTTGGTAAAAAGGTAAGGAAATATACTGGGGATGTTGCAAGCTAGAAATATCTGGGTCATTTTCCCCAGTTAAATGCACAATCCAAGCTCCAGCTTCAAACCAAGCAGGTGCTGATTGACGAACCATTTGGTTTACTGCAACCGCTCCTTGAGAACCACCGAAAACTACAATTAAAGGTACTCCATCAGGAATAGATAAATCCAAAGTCTTTTCTATATCAACTTCCAGAAATTCCTGACGCACTGGGGTACCAACACATACTGTTTTTGCGCGGGGTAGGTATTGAGCAGCAGCATCAAATCCAATTGCTACAAAATTATACCAAGGACCAAAAAAGCGAGTTACTTTACCCGGAAAGGCATTGGATTCGTGGAGAATAGCAGGAATACCCAGAGAACGAGCAGCTATGATTGAAGGTCCGGCAATATAGCCACCAGTAGTGATTAAACCCTGAAATTTTCCTTGACTTATTATATTTCTAACCTTAATTACACTACCAATTAGTTTACCAAAAGTAAGTAAAGAAGATATACTTAAACCCTTCTGGAACCCTTCCACAGAAATAGTGTTCAATTTATACTGCTGGGGTACTAACTTAGTTTCTAAGCGATTGGGAACCCCAAGCCACTCAATTTCATAATCTGTTAGCTCTTTTGCTAGTGCGATCGCGGGAAATAGATGTCCCCCTGTACCGCTAGCAGCTATTAACAATTTGGTGGAAGCCTTTGTCATCAAACCTCTACTATTCGCACGCTCAGATTAACTAAAATAAAACAAATTACTTACATTTAGTCATGCTCATCCGGAAATTATTTTCTCGGGAGTTACTCTGTAAGAGTTTGAGCACAAAATTGTAAATATCGCATCAAGTTATATTACCGATGTCTAACCTTATCAATTTACTATTTAGACGACGCATCATGTCAAAAACTAACCGTTGGTTAATTGTATGCTTGTTTTCACTGAGCTTTATGGGTAGCTTAAAAGTTGCCCAAGCTAATACTCCCAAAGAAAATGCACCAACGCAATTAAGTAATATACTTAAACAAATAGATACTGCTGCTACTAAGAAGAATGTTGAGGGCGTTATGCAGTTTTACAGCCCCAGCTTTAAACATGGGGATGGTTTAAACAGACAGGGAATGAAAAAGGCTTTGGCTTCTTTATGGCAGCGTTATCCAAATTTAAGCTATACAACTAGGGTTGAATCCTGGAAATCTGAGGGGAATGCTATTGTTGCTAATACTGTTACAAATGTAAAGGGTTTGCCATCTGCTGCAAGTAAGTATATGGGGATGAATTCCGTAATTAAGTCTCGTCAAAAAATTCAAGGTTCCAAAATTTTAAGTCAGGAAATTTTATCAGAACGTACTCAAATTACTTCTGGTAAAAACCCCCCAACTGTAGATATCAGATTGCCACAACAGGTAAAAGTTGGTCAAAACTATACTTTTGATGCGATTGTAGAACAACCTTTAGGGGAAGATTATCTTTTAGGTGCTGCTATCGACGAACCAATTAGACCCAGTTCTTATTTGAAACCTTCATCTGTAGATTTAGAACTTCTCAGTGCTGGAGGGCTTTTCAAAATTGGACGTGCACCATTAAAGCCAGGCAGTCAGTGGGTTTCGGCTGTATTGCTCAGAGGTGATGGAATGACTATGATCACTCAAAGAGTGAAAGTTGTCAGACAGTAGATTCAATTATTTGTTAGCTAGTACTCGACTAAACCAAAATTGCTGGGTAAGGGTAAACAGAGGAAGCGGAGGAGCAGGGGGAGAATAAACCCCGCAAGGTTCCCTTAGTGAAACACTAAGAATAAGAGGGTTATAAATCCGTACTTATCTATGGTTCAATACAGTTTAGTTAAGAAGAATTACTTTGTTGGGTAGAGCAATAGCAAAACCCAACTTTTTTGTTGATTTTGCTGAGTTATATACCTCAAACGTCACTTACTAAGTGAGTGGACAAAATAAGTTTCTGTCATTGCGTTCCCATAGCGCTTACGGTAGTGTTAGCTAGTGCTATATCTATCGTTGTTACGCGTTAGCGTCTACCTTAGGAAAAGCAATCGCAATACTTTGAGATTGCGATGTTACGTTACGCTCCACACTCTTCGAGAACGTTTTCAACGCTAAGGGTAGCTATCCGTTAGGCTTTACGCTTAGGACAAATATACTGTTAATTTTGTCTGAGTACTTAATAATGGGGAATCCCCACAACGTAGTCACTCCTCAACCTAGACTATGCTCCCAGAGTAGGAAACCTTTTTATCTCCAGTTAGTTGATTTGATCAGGTAACAGTTATTAGCTAATAATTGATAATTGTTTACAAATAATCTATATATGCTTTCAGCAGAAAACCAAATTATTCTTATTACTGGTGCAAGTAGCGGTATTGGTGCTGCTTGTGCCAAAATTTTTGCGAATGGTGGGGCAAAGTTGATTTTGGCTGCGAGAAGGCTAGAACGCTTGCAGGAACTGGTTGACAATTTAAAAATAGAAACTGCAAACTACCACTTATTACAACTAGATGTACGCGATCGCGCTGCTGTAGAGTCGGCAATATCTGGTTTACCCTCTCAATGGCAAAATATTGATATTTTAATTAATAATGCTGGTCTGAGTCGCGGTTTGGATAAATTATATGAAGCTGATATCCAAGACTGGGAGGAAATGATTGATACAAATATTAAAGGTTTACTTTACTTGACTCGTCATGTTGTACCGGGAATGGTTCAACGCAATCAAGGTCACATAATTAACATTGGTTCTACTGCCGGACATCAAACTTATCCTGGTGGTAATGTATATTGTGGAACCAAAGCCGCAGTTAAGTCAATTTCTGAGGGGTTGAAGCAAGACTTGCTAGGAACACCGGTGCGGGTGACTTCTGTAGACCCCGGTTTGGTAGAAACAGAATTTAGCCAAGTTCGTTTTCACGGCGATCGCGATCGCGCTGCGAAAGTATATCAAGGATTAACTGTTCTTACAGGTGATGATATCGCTGATATCGTGTTTTTCTGTGCCACTAGACCATCTCACGTAAATATTAATGACATTATTGTCATGCCAATAGACCAAGCTGGAGGAATGTTATTAAATCGAAAGTGAATATTCAATTCACACTTTAGAGTAGGTTGTTGGGTTCATAGAAGAAGAAATATAATTGATTTTCATACTATTTATTCTGTGGACTCAACATTTTGATTGACCTAATTTTTGGATTTTTTCTAGAGTTTATTCTTTGGATATTTGTTGGAGCAATATTTTACAGGTTTTTCTACTTTACAGGTAAAGTGATAACTCGTTTAGTAACTTTTGGGAAATATTATCCTAGCAAATTGATTAAAGACAAGGAATTACGTAAAGCTCAAAGAGCTAAAGGTAATAGATTTACTTACGCATCTAGTAAAAAGAAGTATCTTACTGTTGAAGCTGTATCTTTAATAGGTTTTATCTTTTGGTTAATAGCTATATTATTATGTGGGTTGCTTATATATTTAATATATAATTAGGACTGCTATGTAGAAGAAGTAATAAGTAATAAGTAATAAGCAATAAATAATAAATAATAAGTAATAAGTAATAAGTTTACTATTGGGGCGATTTAACGGTTCAATAATATTCTAACAGTATTGTATAGTGCTGCTATTGGCGAAAAAATATCTCTCTCCTAGTCATAGACGAAGAAAGAGATATTCAAGCATCATAAGCAAATTCGGTTGTTCTTATCTCACTTCCTTGAGGTTATCAAACTGCTCGGTAATCGAATCTGTAAAGATACTCATAATTGTGCGATCGCGAATTTTGATATTTGCGCTGACAGACATACCTGATTGTAATACTAGCTGGCGTTCTTGTCGGGATAAAGTTTGCTCATTTAAACGGATTTTTACCGGAAAACTATAGTATGGTTTGGTTTCGTCTGGTGGTAGTGCATCGGAACCAACCCAGGTAATTTCTCCTTTGATATCACCAAATTCACTGAAGGGGAATGAGTCAATTCTGACATCTACTTCCATACCTTTTTTAATAAATCCTATGTCCTTGTTAGTTACATGGACTTTTGCAACTAAGGCTTCATTGGGGACGATTTTCAATACCGGCTGAGTTGCATTAGCCACAAATCCTTGAGAATTAGCCTTTAAGTCAAAGATAATCCCGTCTGCGGGAGCTTTCAGAACTTGGTGTTTGAGATTAACTTGCGCTTGACTGATTTGACTATTAATTTCAGTAATCCGCTTATCGTTTTCGACAATGGCTTTATTTAGTTCGCTATCAATTTGAGCGATTTGCTTACGATTTTGAGTAATCTGAACTAACAAATCTCTTTTAGCAGCAGCGAGAGTATTTTTCAATTTCTCCCTAGATTGAGCGATCGCATAACGTATTCTGCCTTGTTCTTGGGTGAGTCTTTCTACGTTTGCTCTGTTGGTTCGTACTTGTTGAGCTTGCTCGAGGAATTGTATGCGGGAAATTGCCCCTTGTTTGACTAGTGGTTCGAGGTTATCGAGAATACCCTGATTTACCTCTTTAATATCTTTGGCTGAAGATAATTGAACTTGAGTTTCGTTTAGTTGTTTTCTTAACTGTTGTGTTTGCAATTCATCGCTTGCAGCGCGGGTTTTCAATTCGGTTTTACTAAATTCTAAACGAGATTCTTCTTCGGGAGATAAGTTAAAATTTTGAGAGTTTCCGTTTAACTGTGCTTGATAGAAGCGATTTTCGGAGACTAAAGCCATACGGCTTTTAGTCAAAGATGATATACCGGGTGGTAAATTAATCTGGCGATTAAATCTGTCTCCTGCTCCCAATAATTGAGCACGATAAAATTGATTTTCCCTAGCTAAAGATGCTTTGATTTTAGTTAGAGAAGCAAGTTGAGCTTCAGATGCTGTTGTATCCATCCGTAACAACACATCACCACGCTTAACTTTCTGCCCGTCTTTGACATAGACATCTTTAACAACTCCACCTACTGGGACTTGGACATCTTTTACCGCTCCTTGGGGTTCTAACTTTCCTTGGGTAGGAACAGCCTCTTCAATTTTGGCAAAATTTGCCCATAAACCAACATAAGTAGTAGCCCCTAGAAGACCCCATAGCACAGCCCGTGACCAAACAGGAGACTGACGCAAAACCACCCCAGAGGCATATTTGCTATCTTCCTCAACATGGCGACGACCTTTGTTAGGAACTGAAACATTATCAGACAAAGCCTTGGGGACGGTTATAGATTCTTGATTGAGTTTAATGGCATTATCTTGAGTCATGACTTAATTTCCCTCATTTTTGTATAAAATTCAGAAGTGTGAAAAATAGAATTTGTTATTCATGATTTACGATTGATAATTCATGATTCATCATCTCTTTTTGCCTAATTCTGATTTTCCTGCTGTTGATAAAGACAGTAATAGCGTCCTCTTTGTGAAATTAGTTCTTCATGGGTACCTTTTTCTACAACTGTGCCGCTTTCTAACATGAGAATCACGTCTGCGTTTTTGACTGTGCTGAGTCGGTGGGTAATAAAAAAGACTGTTTTATTTTTAAATGCTTGGGCTAGGTTGGCACATACTTGTCCTTCTGACTGATAGTCCAAAGCGCTAGTAGCTTCATCTAAAATTAGCAAGCGAGGATTTTGTAAAACCGTTCTAGCAATGGCTATTCGCTGTCGTTGTCCTCCGGATAATCCAGAACCTCTCTCTCCTACATGGCTGTTATACCCGTTTGGTAAATCCATGATGAACTCATGAGCTGCGGCAACTTTAGCAGCTTCCACTATCTCTTCTGTAGTTGAGTCTGGATTGGTCAGGGCTATATTTTCGGCGATACTGCCTTCAAAAAGTAATGTATCTTGTAATACTACGCCAATTTGACGGCGCAAAGAATACAATTCTGTTTTGGAGATATCATAACCATCAATAAGAATTCTGCCTGATTCTTGCGGATAAAGTCTGGGTAATAATTTTGTCAGGGTACTTTTACCAGAACCGCTTTGTCCAACGATACCAACAAATTGTCCGGCAGAGAATTCTAAATTAATATTTTTGAGTTGTTGGGGACCATTGGGATTGAAACGAAATGATACATTCTCGTATTTGACTGCACCTTTGATGGTAGGCATCGAAATATTATTATTGCGATCGCTTAGGTCTTCTTCTGCGGGGGTATCTAAGATATCTCCCAAGCGCTCTAGGGATAGTGCTGTTTCTTGGAAGTTTTGCCACAGTTGAGTTAAGCGCAGTAGGGGTGCTGTTACGTAGCTAGCAATAATCCGGAAAGCGATAATTTGTCCCAATGTTAGCTGTCCCTCGAGTACCAAATAAGCTCCGACCCACAGAACTAACAAACCTGATAGCTTATTGAGAAAATTGCTTAAACTACCAGCAGTAGTAGAAGTTGCCACAGTTTTGAAACCAGCACTGACATAATTTGCGTATCTTTCCTGCCATTTCCAACGCGATCGCAGTTCTAAGTTTTGAGCTTTCACGGTCAGGATACCGGAGAGAACTTCCACTAAGTAGGATTGGGTTTGGGCGTTTTTCTCGGCTTTTGTTCGCAGTTGTCGTCGGACGATAGGGGAGACGACTATTGTTAAGAGGGCAAACAAAGGTATGGTGGAAAGAGCAACCAGAGTTAATTGCCAGCTATAGGCTACCATTACTGCAATATAAATAACTGAGAAGATAGCGTCTAATACTACTGTCAGGGCAGTTCCAGTTAGGAAGGAGCGAATATTTTCCAGTTCATTCGCACGACTTGCTAGTTCTCCTACTGGTCTACGTTCAAAGTAGCGTAATGGTAAACGTAGCAGATGGTCAATAATTTCTGAACCTAGTGCTAAATCAATACGATTAGTAGTATCTACAAATAAATAAGTACGAATATTATTAAAAATGCCTTCAAATACTGCCAAAGCTAGCAGCAATGAGCCAAATATATGTAGGGTATTATAACTATTATTAATAATAACTTTGTCAATAATTAGCTGGATAATTAAAGGGTTTGCCAAGCTAAATATCTGTACGGCAAATGAAGCCAATAAAACTTCAATTAATACTTTACGGTATTTTAAAAGCGAAGGAGTAAACCAGCTTAAGCCAAACTTCTTCTGAGGAGTATAGTTTGTTTGTTTTAATAGCAGTACTTGACCTTCTTCACCCCAGTTCTCTACAAAACTATCGGGTGTTTGCTTAATGATTCCCACTTCGGGAACTGCAAGTACTAACCTTTTCTCACTAATTTCGTATAAAATTGCAAAACTATCTTGCCAGCGAATCATCGCTGGAGCTTCAATTTTGGTAATCGCTACAGCTTTAATCCGAATCAAATGAGCATTCAAACCCATTAGTTCTGCAACGCTACCGCATAACTGTAAAGAAAGTGTTTGAGTCCTTTGTACCTGACTATTCAATAATTTCTGAACTACATCCCGTCGGAAAGATACATTCCAGTATTGACTCAACATCTGAAAACAAGCCAAAGTCGCTTTTATGGGACCTCTTGCACTTATAAAAGGATACTTTGCAGCTTTCTCCGATGCATCTTCGGAGTCCATTTCTACCTGTGGGGGTCTTTCTGGTGCATAGGGAATATCTGATGTTACTCTGTCAACTGCTGCGACTATCTCTACAGGAGAGTCCCAGGTAAATTCTATTAAGGGAATACCTAACAACCGAGCGCTATTATTACCTACAACTTCTATAGATTTCTGCCTTTTTCTTTCTTGAACTGGTAAATGACTAGCTACAGGAAAGTTTTTGATTTCACCTCCTCCACTAACTAACCAAGCAAAGTCCGGATCTAATTGGATAATAGGACTATTCCCAGGAGGTAAATGATAAACAAAGACGTTTGGTAATAATTTAAAGGTTAATCCTGCAATGTCATTAACACCGTTGAAGTCAAGTATGGTCTCGCTATCGGGTCTTTGTCCTAGTTGTTCCCCTAAGAGTTCAAATAGTTCAATTGTGCTCACCTGATTTTGAAAACCATCAACAAATTTTGGAAATTTTTGCAGTAATTCTTGAAAATCCTTAGCATTTAAGTTCAAACAGATAGTTTCTCCAGAAGCAATTACCTGTTCACAAGGAATACCCCTCAACCAGCTAGACCAACCAAACAACTCTCCTTTTTGCAATAAATGTAAGGGTACTAAAGTTTCTGAACTTCTGTCATAACCTAACATGCGAGCCTGTCCTTCATAAATAATGGAGATATAAGCAGGCATATTTTCTCGCGCTAAGATGGTTTGACCCATCCGATAACGCAAGATTTCAAATTTTGTTGCTAAAGATGTTAATTCTGTTTGCGGTAGTTGGTTAAAGGGGAATATTTCTCCAAGAATCTCAGGGATAGAAGTTTGAATAGAGGCTTTAGTGTTATTCATAAAGTAATTTACAAGGTTTAACGCAAAATTCAGGAGACAGAAGCTATAAATTGATGTAATTAATTCTGAAATTTTGAGTATCTGCTATCAGTAAATTTATTTAAGTAGACTAAGGATATATCGAGTTTTTACTCATTCTATTGGAAGTTTTAGCTATTAATAAAGCTCTATAGCTGTACCTCCAATTTTATGCAATTATTTATACATAGATTCTGACTAATGCCAGACAATATATTTACTTAATTTACTTATGAAAACATAAACAAAGCATTATTCAAAATTTTAAATTCACAACTAAAAACTCAGAACTCAAAACTTCTATCTGCTCAATTACCTTGTTCTCCACTTTGCTGTTGCTGTAATTGTTCGTTTAACCATTTTTGAAAGAGTTGATTAATTAAACGAGCTTTCATCGCTTCATCTAACTGTGCTGGGACTAGTTTTTCTAAACGTAAAATCACAAACCACCCAGAAATATAAATAGGAGCTAATAATTGTCCAGGTTGACTGGTAGAGAGTTTTTCTACCATCGCAGGATGTAAAGAACCGAATTCAACCGGTCCAACTAACCCCCCCGTTTGAGCTTCTGGACCTTGGGAATATTCCTTTGCTAAGTCCGCAAAAGACTGTTCTCCCCCCATAATTCGGAAATATATTTCCTGAGCGATCGCTCCATCCTGGGTTCTCAAAAGATGGTAAATTACTTTGTCAAACTTACTTTTGTTCTCGAAAAAATGAGACTCTAATTTATTTCCCCAAGAAAATTGTTTAAATTTCTCGATTTTAAATTGACGAGTAGTAACCCTCTCAAGCTGATCGAAGCTTACACCATGAAATTTCGCCCATGCTTTCACATCTTCTTCAGAATTAATCTGATTTTGTGTATAAAACTGCTTTTGAGCGTTAGCAATTTCTTGGGGTGTACACTCAATAGACGCGATCGCTTGGTCGATAATCAATTCTCGTAACAATTGTGGCAACATTTGATAAGCAGCAAGAGAAGAAACAATCTCTTGAGCTTTCATGGTTTGACTGCCAATTTGGATAACTTCACTCATCAGGTACAAATTCAGGTAACACAGTTGGTAGGTATTATTTGGTGATGCTTCCTGTGTTTTATCAATGCGCGGAATCTACTGATACAATTTACGAAAAATTAGTACTCGACTCAACAGTATGATACACGTTCTTTCACTTTTAAGATGAAATACCCGATTTTGAGTCGCAATTTTAACAATTTAAAAGATTTTTGAAATATATATCAAAAAATTTAATCTAACCAAATGTCATGATGTCTCAAATTAAACTATTTCTTGGTTAAATCAGTCATTCTCAATCATCATAGCTAATTCAATAACCTGACATTTTGGAAATAATTAATACACTTATTATTTATGGGCAGACCTTAACTATAAATTTTTCTTGTGATTCTCAACAGCTAGAAAGTAATATTAGTAAAGGTTTTTGCCTTACTTGATACTTTCTTAACAATTAGTTCAAATAATTATTATATATAGTAGAGTGACCAAAAAGACAAATAGTAGACCGTTAATTAACTGTCTACATTTAGCACCAATGAGCCAGAAGTATACTATATTCATATCAGTATTAACCTCTGTGCATTTTTATCATTCTTAAAGTTTTTATTCTGCCTGTTTCTATTTTTATCAGGATGTTTTCAGTATTTTACTAACAAAAATTAGTTGTATATTATACAAACAACGGGTATTTGAAATTTTTGTTACTGCTAAGAAAATCATATCCATGAGGACACGTAAAATTTGATACTTGCAGAAATTGTAAAAATTGGGGCGTTGCTGAATTAAGTAATGAATTATGTTTGGTTACAACTGGCGTATTATTCTTCAAACACTGATTGAGATGTTCAATTTAACATCTCTAAATAGCCCAAAATTTATGATTCATATTTTGAATCAGCAACGCCAAAATTGGAATATTCATTTTTTACCTTAAATAGGTACATTCCTAAGTTATTGGTGAAGTACTAGAGCTTTTACATACTTCACCAAGGATATCAAGGTTTGGTGTATTGCAAAGCATCAAGTTCTTTTCTTCCTCCGTTCCCCTCACCCAGCAATCTTGGGTAGATCAAGTAATAGTTTTAATTTATTTTGGCGATCGCTGAAAAATCGCTAATTTTCACCTGCAATTTTTATTCAGAAGGAAAATTTTAAGTATTGCTATGGAAAGTAATAAACAGCAAACTCAAATTGAAGTAGACCGGATTTACACAGTCAGCCCTGACATTATAGCTGTTGAAATTCAGCCAGAAGAGGTAGTAAAAGGTAAACAAGTCCCCTACAAGAAACAATCTCAAGATACTGTCTCTTCTAATGGGTGGGTAACTCGTGAAGGTAGGGTCATTGGTAAGTTAATGGAAAATGACCAGAATATTATTCGCACACTAGATGAGTATGATGAAGCAAAATTAGATCCCAAGTGGGCTACTATACCAGATAATTTCCGTATCACTTCTGGCAATGATTCTGACTTTACTAAGGGTATCAAGCCAGATGCTGTTTTCAAGAAAAGCAAAGTTACTAGTATGGCTAAGGTCGGTCCGTGGGAGTTTAATAATCCGACTAAACATACTCTGTATTTACAGTTACCAGAAGCTTTAGAGGAGGGTAAGAGTTATGAAATAGATTTTAATGGCGATGTCCTTAAAGATACTAATTTTTCCTATAAACCCGAAAATACTCGTAGCGAAGCAGTTCATGTTTCTCACCTCGGTTTTGATCCTGACGACCCTGCAAAAGTTGGCTTTTTATCTACTTGGATGGGAGATAAAGGTGGTGGTTTGAAGTATGAGTCTGGAATGGATTTCTCCTTGATTGACCAAAATTCTGGTAAAAAGGTCTATTCAGGAAAAACAGTCCTTTCTAAATCACAAAAAGACCCTGAAGATAAAAAAGGAAAGAACTATAACGGTACTGATGTCTATATGATGGACTTCAGTGATTTCAATAAACCAGGTGAATATCAACTTGCTGTAGAAGGAGTAGGAACTTCCTTTAGTTTTGAGATTGGTGAAAAAACTTGGGAAAATGCTTTTGAAACTTCTGCTCGCGGAATGTATCATCAACGGAGTGGTATTGCCTTAAAGGAACCATATACAGAATCTACTCGTCCACGTGCCTTTCATCCCCAAGATGGTGTGAAAGTTTATCAGTCTGAAGTAGCTTTGATGGACACCAGCATGGGTCTAAATTCTCAGAATGATGCTTTCAAAGCTTTAAGCAATACCAAAACAAATGAACTAGTGACTGAAGCTTGGGGAGGCTGGTTTGATGCTGGAGATTGGGACCGTCGTGCTCAGCATATGGAAGTATCGCGGCTATATTTGGAGCTAGCGGAGATTAATCCCAGTTATTTTTCAGAGGTTGATCTGAATATTCCAGAGTCTAATAATAATATTCCAGATATTGTTGATGAGGCTTTATGGGGATTAGACTTTTTCAAACGAATGCAAACCCCAGAAGGTGGAATTCGTGGTGGTGTGGAGTCAGCAGGACATCCTAAAGAATTTGAAGCTAGCTGGCAAGAATCTCAAACTATTATGGCTTATGGTCCAGGAATGTGGTCTAGCTATATGTATGCGGGTGTAGCAGCACGTGCTGCTCATGTATTGCAAGACATCGATCCTTCCAGAGCTAAAGAGTATCAAACCACTGCCATAAAGGCAATGGAATGGGCAGAGAAAGAGTTTGCAAGTAATCAGAAGAAATTACCTACAGAAGTCGGTGATGAACGAAATTTAGCCGCAGCAGAGTTATATCGTCTTACAGGTGAAGACAAATGGCATCAGTTATTTTTGGATACTACGGTATTCACAGACTCGAATGCCAAAGTTTTTCAACATAAGAGTCATAATCAAGAAAATGCAGCATTTGTTTATTCTCGTACCGAACGTAATGACGTAGATAAAAGCATTCAGAAGAATGCATTGGATGCGATATCCCAAGAAGCAAACTCTCAGATAGATGCAGTTAACAACACTGGTTTTAAATGGAACAAAAATCCTTATACATCTCTAGGATGGGGAGAAAGTTTAGGTTCTCCAGAAGCTACTACTTTATTACGTGCTCACGCTTTAACAAATGATCAAAAATATTTAGAAGCAGGAGTATTAGCCAGTCAATTTTCTGCTGGTGCAAATCCTGACAATATGGTCTATACCACAGGTTTAGGCTATCGCAGTCCTCAAGACCCTTTAATTGTTGATTTACAAGCAACTGGAGATACTCCACCTCCAGGAATTACAGTATATGGTCCTTTAGACACGCAAGCTTATGGTAAATATTGGGCATTAGATAAAATGCCAGAAATATCCCCAAATCCGGCTAAATGGCCAGTTGCAGAAGGGTATTTCGACTTTTTCTACTATGTACCGGTCACAGAATATACAATTCAGCAAACAATGGCTCCCACTGCCTATGCTTGGGGATATTTAGCTGCTAGTGATGAGCAGAAAGCTAAACCCCAATCTAATCCAATCCCAGCAAATCCAACTCCTATAGATAATCCCAGTCCAGAAAATAAAGATAATAACTCTGAAAAGCAGGTAGAAGATACTATGGTCTCCTCTGAAATTGATTCTAAAAATACTAGTAAAATACGTTACGAAGCCGAAGAATTGAATTTAGATGGCTATGTAGTCGAAGTAGTTAACAATTCTGGAGCGAGTGGTGGTAAACATATTTCTCTGAAAGGAGGTGAGAATACCGGAAAAGCAACTGGAGTATTTCAAGGGGAATCCGGTAAATATGAAGTAAAAGTCGGTTACTACGATGAAAATGACGGTATATCTTCAGCAACAGTTAAGATTGCCGATAAAAGTACTAGTTTCCAATTTGACGAAGATTTACCATCAAATTGGGCAAAACCCCAAGCCTTAACCAGCAAAACCGTCCACGATGAAGTGGAATTAAATTCAGGCGATCGCTTTGAAATTTCCGGTCAAAAAGGTGGTGGAGAATTCGCTCGTTTCGATTACATCGAGTTTACACCTATCAATGAGAGCAATAACAATGCTGTTAAAGGTAGTAGTCAAACAAATAATGCAAGTAATAATACACAGAATAACAAGATATCAAGTGACTCTAAGAACAATCAAATGACAGCCACTTCCGCGGATAATTTTACTCAAGAAGTACTGCAATTAACTAACGAGTTTCGCAAGGAAAACGGTTTATCTCCATTAAGTTTGAACTCTGACTTGGTAGAAGCTGCTCAATCCTATTCTGAGGATATGGGAGAAAACGATTTTTTTAGCCACACTGGTCAAGATGGTTCCACTCCCTTAACCAGAGCACAGGAAGCTGGATACTCTCCGAATGCGGTTGGTGAGAACATTGCAGCCGGTCAAACCACACCAGAACAGGTTGTTCAAGGTTGGATAGATAGTCCAGGACACAGAGAAAATTTACTCAACCCTAACTATACAGAAATTGGTATCGGTCATTTTTACCTAGAGGAAGATACTGGTAATGTTAATTACAACCATTATTGGACGCAATTATTTGGTCGCTCTCAGGATATGGGTTCTTCTAATAATGGAAACACTAACACTGAAAATACTAACAATAGCGATAACCTACAGATATCACAGCAGAATAATCAAGCAAGTCAAAAAGACGATTCGTTAACCGGCGGCACAGGTAATGATACATTATCAGGTACTGACAATAACGACGAAATGTTTGGCAATGCAGGTAATGACACTCTCAAAGGCAAAAAGGGTGACGATTGGCTGCAAGGCGATCGCGGTAATGATAATCTGATTGGTGGTGCCGGTAATGATTTTCTGATAGGTACTAAACCTGGTACTTCGGGGAAAGACGAAAGAGATACTTTACAAGGTGGTAAAGGTGCAGATATGTTTGCCCTGGGGGATAAGACAGGAATCTATTACGATAACGGTAAATCTGCCGATCATGGATTCACGGATTATGCTCTAGTTAAAGATTTCAACTCCAAAGAGGGAGACAAGATTTTATTACATGGTAAAGCCGAAAATTACCGTTTAGGAAGTGTATCTGGAAGTAAAAGCGGAACAGGAATTCTCCACAAAGATTCCGGAAAAGATGAATTGATTGCAATTGTAGAAAATACTTCTGGATTAAAGCTGGAAAGTAACGCTTTCCAATTTATTGGATGAAGAAAAATTGAATCGAGAGAAAAAACTTAGTTTCCGAGGCTAATCTAATCCGAATTAAACTAAGTCAAAGTCTAAGGTTTGGATTCTATTGGTTCTTTCGAGCATCCAAGATTATGTAATCAACCACTCGATTTTCACTATATCCCGCCGTTACCCCCAAAGGATTCACCTAATCGAAAACAAAGCCTGTTCTATAACAGGCTTTGCAACTCAATTATACCCATCATTTATGATGTGGCGGGAAAATGGGCTAACGGACATTATTTACATTATTTAAGGGTATTAATAGCTAGTAGTTCACCCAGGGAACTTTGCGTGGTTGTTCGTGAAAACAAAAAGTTGTCTCTCCCCCTGCTTCCTCTGCTTCCCCTACCTGCTTTTACCCGGCAATTTTGGCTTGGTCAAGTACTATTTCCTTTATTTTAACTTTTAACTTCTGCCACGAAAATAAAAAATACGCTATAAACGGAGAATGATTTTTGGTGGATAATATAAGTGAAAAAGCGTAGAATTACTTATTTATTATTTATAATAACTTTAATTTTTACATTATCATTATCTTATTTTTGGAAGCGATCGCCCATTGCAAAGTGTTATAATTGGGCTTTTTCAAGCGTTCAGGAAAAATATTACCTACATCCAGAAAAAGTTGTAGTCAAACCCTGGAAAGGTCCTCATCACGTGTATGGTATTTTCGTTATTCCGGGGGGACATCTGAACGAGAAATTATTTAAGGTTACCATATCTAACTCTGAGTCCAATGCTCAATCCAACCATACATCTAATAATAAATCCAATAATAAATCCAATACTAATAATTATTGTGGGGTATTGGAGTTCAACGGTTCTAAATATGGAGATTTTGTTGCAGAACCTGGATATTATATTATGCGGGGTTTGTTAAATACTCGCACTGCGTTGTGGTTAATTCTTCAAGGTAAAGGTAAACAGCTAGAAAAGCCACAGAATTGGCAGGTTGGATACAGGAAAATAGAAAATAATAGAGAAAATAATAGAGAAGAATAGATAGAATTTTGAAACGAGCAATTGGATAAATTCATTATCTGTCTGAAAAATGAGGATAAGCTACATAACTCACAGATATAAATTATTCAGTTAACTTAAACAGTTCCATAGATAGTAAAATTTAGCTAGTAGAAGAAATTCACCATGTCAGAGCAAATTAATTCTACCCTGCCAGAAAATCAGCCACCGACTACACCTACAAATTTAGCACCTAACAACGAAGTTTTATCTAATTCCGTCACTCAAACTGTAGCAGGAAGACTCCAACAAACATTTAAAGAACATCCCCTTCCCACTGTTGCTGTGGGAGTAGGAATCATAGTCGCAACACCTTTACTGATTCGTTTGCTCAAACCTGTAGCAAGAACAGTAATCAAAGGAGGAGTGACGCTTTATGAGAAGACTAGGGTAACTTTAGCAGAGAATGCCGAAACATTTGGCGATATTGTAGCTGAAGCAAAAGCTGAAGCGATTAGTGAAGCTGAAAATAGAGCCAAAATCAAAGCTGATATTTTATCTAAGCAATCAACCCCAAACCCATAACAACATCGATTTATCAGAAGCTATTAGCTGTAACGCTATTAGCTTTTGATGATAAGTACCCGAGCAAAATTAATTAGAATTTTTTTTGATTAAGCATTTTTTTGAGCTAGAAACCAGGGAAAAGCTTAATCAAAACTATTTGAATTGACTGCTAACAATTAAGTCAAAAAGGCGATCGCCTAAAAATCGTCTTACAGGAATCAGCATTCTAGCATCATTACCTACAGAATACCGTGCTTTAGGGTTAGATATTTTTATAGCTTTATATATAGTTTCGGTGACTACATCTGCATAAGGAGCATTTTTATAAGTGTTACCAATCAAATTTGCAAAAGCAGAGCGCATATTGCCATACACCTCCGGGTCATTACTGTCATCTAAAGTATTCATCGCCACTTCTTCAAAACCAGTATTTATTGCCCCTGGTTCAATCAACACTACCTTAATACCAAACTGCTTCACTTCCAAACGCAAAGCATCGGTTAAAGCTTCAACAGCATGTTTAGAAGCAGCATACCAACCCATAAAAGGCATGGAGACCTTACCAACAACCGAAGAGAGATTGATAATAGTGCCCGATTTTTGCGATCGCATGATGGGTAAAACTGCCTGTGTCATTTGAGCTAAACCAAAAAGATTAACATCGAATACCTGACGGGCTTGCTCTTGAGTAATTCCTTCTAGAGTTCCGTATAGACCATAACCAGCATTATTAATCAAAATATCTAAGTGACCTTTCGTGGACGTGATACGCTCAATAGCAGCTTGGATATTATTATTATCGGTTACATCCAATTGAAGCGGCTCAATGTTTTCAGTACGCATCGCTTCAAGTTTTTCCATGCTTCGAGCAGAAGCGAATATATAGTAGCCTTTCTTGGCTAGAAATTCTGTAATCGCTTTACCAAAACCACTAGATGCACCAGTTACTAATACAATTTGCTGGTTTTGAGTTTTTTGCTTTTGAATTTCACTCATTTTTTGTCTCCTTAAATAAATTGAATATTAAGGAGATTGTATCCTTCCTTCAAAAAAGCTGAACCTTTCCATCTCCAACTCGGAGAGGAACAGATTTTGTTGTGCAAAATCAGGAAGAGGTCTTGTATTTTATTTAACCTCGAATCCTAATTAAACATTTACTGAACTGTAGATGAAAGATTAATTTGTTGGAGTAAAACCTGCAATCGACGACTACTACTGGATTTACGAAGATTTTGCAGTGGTTCATTTACAGATGAAACCGCTTGGTCTATAAACTCATAATTAGAATTAGCAATAGTTTTCTGAGCAATTTCTAAATAAGAAATAATCTGTTTCAATTCCTGGTCTGAAAGTTGATTGACCTGTTCGTGGAAAGTATCCCCAATACGTCCCAAAGCATAAGCAGAACCGTAACGTACCCTTTCATCCTTATCTTTGAGACTAGAAAGTAAAGTTGGAACAGCAACAATCGCATCCCTACCTATACTACCCAAAGCAGTCGTTGCTCCAGTTCTTACCGAACTATCCTGATCTTCCTTAACAGTTTTAATTAACGCTGGGATTGCAGCTACAGCTTCTTGACGAAAAGTCTTCAAAGCATGAGTTGCACTATAACGTTCCCAAGCATTCTCACTACTCAGTTCAGCTATTAAGAACGGTACAACCTGTTTTCTATCAATTAGACTTAATGCTCGCATCGCACGCGATCGCACTCTGGTATTTTGGTCTTTCAAAGCTACTTTTAATACCGGTACAGCATCTGTTGCATCTTTACCTATTTCACCAAGAGCGATCGCTGCATTTGCTCGTACTTTAGGGTTTTGGTTTTGCAAAGCTTTGCTTAACTGGGGTACAGCAGATTTACCCATTCTTGCTAAAGCTGCAATACTTCTATCCCGTTGGTCTTCATCGGTTGTACTCAAATTCTGAATATATCTACTTATCTGCTGTATTTCTGAGGAATTAGGTTGTTGTGCATTTACAGCAGTAATATTCACCAATAAGGGAGAACTAATTCCCAAAACTATAAGTTGAGTATAGATAACTGTTTTTTGAGCAACCTTACTTAAAAAACTAGGGAGAGAATAATTTATTGGTAACATCATAGGGAGTGTTATGAACTGGTTTTGAAGTTGGTTCTTAAATCTGATAAAGAAATTGAATCTTACTGATGGTAAATTGTTTCCGCTAATGTTTCTAGATTTTCCTAGCGATCGCACAATGATTACTTTGTCAATGAATATTTTCTAACAAAACTTTCTATAATCAATTCAAAAAAAAATAATTCAAAAAAAACCGGAATACCTCAGATACATTCTGTGGTCATAAATGCCAAATAATAAGCAGGATATATACGGATGAGATTAAGTTATACCTTTCAAAAAATTACTCTTATTTCCCTTCCATTAATCAGTATTATCGCCTCTCCCAACCTAGCTCGTGGTAATTCCTATAAGACTGTTCAAAGTGCTAACTGTAACAATCCTCAAACAACTTTGGAAATGAAAATTTGTGCGGGTAGAACTTATGAAGCAGCAGATAAAAAGTTGAATCGAGTTTATCGACAATTAAAACCAAAATTACGCACAAGTCAGCAAAAAAAATTAGTTAATGCTCAACTTGCTTGGATTCAGTTTAGAGATAAAAGCTGTGCTTTTGAAGCTACCGAAGCAGAGGGAGGTACTTTAGAACCAATTCTTAAACTTAATTGCTTAGCTGATACAACTCAACAGCGAACAAAAGATTTACAAAGGTATTTACAAGTGGTTGAGAATCGATAAAATATTAGCGGTTTTGTCTAATTAATTGTATAGCGATGGACATATAAGCGCGGAACATCACGTACTACTGTATGGGTAATAGAAACAAAAATGTCTTAACATATCTCAATATAAATGGCTACTGCTATATAAACTTCAATAAAATCCAAAAACTCCCGCAGGAGAACCACTACCATCATCAAGTCTCAAAATCCCAATTACTAAAGTAGTTCCCAGTGGTGGTAATTTATGCAAATTAGTTAAATTCTCTAACACAATACGCGATTCTTTTAAAATTAATCTATTAACCACAAATTCTGTGTCTTTCCCTGAATCTACACCATGAGTATCAATACCAATCCCCGCAATTTGACGCTCATTTAACAAAAACTTCACTGCATCGTAACTAAAACCAGGAAAATGCATTTCTCCTAAATCATCCTGATTAAAAAATTCTTCAGCACCACACCATTTTTCCTGCCAGCCAGTGTAAAGCAAAACTATACTATCATTAGGGATTCGTCCATATTTTTTTTCCCATTCTTCCACATCCGCAATACTCAAAAGATAATCTGCTCTTACCTGAGCTTGAGTGTAAACATCTATCACTATCGCAGGTTTTACTAAAGATTCAGCAGGATATTCATCTATACTTATACCATCCTCATAAAAGCTCTTTGCTGCATTGATATGAGTTGCACTATGTTCACCGATAGAAAACTGTCGCAGATAGTAACCGTCTTTCCCTAACTCAGCTACAGTTTTAAATTCTACAGGAGGATCACCTTCCCACTGGGGAATATCTAATTTAATTACATGGGAAAGGTGAACTACCTTTTTACCTAAGAAAGAAGAACTATCTCTATAATCAGTTACTAACCTATCTAGTGTCGCTTCCATAATCGCACTGTTCTGTCCGCTTACGGTAAATACCAGCGCTTCTCTGTATACTCTTTGTGCGGGATTCTCAGCATAATTTGCTGCACCACTAGAAACTGTAACAGCTGCGTGGGCTATACGGTTAGCTAAATCAATTGTCCAAGCACGTAATTTCAGCTTCTCATTGAAGGTTGTGTTGGGATTATGTATTGTTTGATTTATTCTATAGCAGCACTCATTAAGTTCTTTTTGCAATGAATTGAAAGCATTCTTAATAAAAGGTAAAGACTTTTGCCTTGATATACTTTCGATAATATCCAAACCAGCAAAAGCACATCCAGTTATTAAATAAGTTGCTTTGAGGATATTTTTCCGATCGCTTTCGTGTATCCATCCAGCAGGTTTAATAGATACAACTTTCTCCTGGGGTAAAAACCATTTATCCAAATTCGCACTGACTGTATTTGTAGATCCCATTGCAGCTAATTGAGCAGTCGGACTAAACTTGATTACTCCCCGATGTTCTGAAATATCTTGACTTTGAGTATCTTGAAAAGGAACTATCCCAAAAACTACACCACCATCTGGTAATGTGGCAGCAATAATAAATTCTGAGAAAATTCCCCATCCAGTAATCCAAGGTACCACACCGTTTAACTCATATCCTCCCTCAACAGAAGTCGCTGTAATTATTGGTTTTCCCAGTCGTCTAATCTGGGAAAAACCAACCCCTACAAGAATTTCACCGCGAACCATATAGGGCAGATAATCTGACTTCAACGACGTGCGATCGCTTACAGCGGGTGCTAACGCACCATCGCTACTCATCAAAATTCCACATGCACTTTGATGTTGAGTTTGCAAAAAAGCTAAAGTTCCAGAGTACCTAGCAATCAGTTGCTGAAACAGACCATATTCTTCATCCGTAAGGGCTTTTCCTCCCCAATTCTCAGAAACTTTTAATCCCAGTAAATTTCGCTTACCCAAACCTTGGAGTGCATCTGAGAGTAATTGAGGATCCTTTTCTATCTCTGATGCTTTGGGTACAACCTTCTCAATTAGGTATGTTTCAGCAATCTCAAGAAAATTACTAGTCTCTGAAGAAGACATTATTACACAAATTTTGAATAATTAAATTGGATATACTCCTAAGATTTATTAGCTTATAAACCATTAAACTATTGAAACTATTAGAAATATTAATAATATTAACAATAGCAGAAAATAATCTTTTGTAAAAAAATCGATATTAGATATTCAAATCCATTAAGGCTTTCATCAAATATACCAATCCTAATAGCTTATCAAGACTTTCGGGCTGAGACAGGTGTAACCTCTACAAGACAAGAACTATGCCAATTTCTGAACCAAACAATTACTCTATCAATGTAAAAAAAACTAGACAAATAAAATACATTAAATTCCATCAAATACACTGATTGGCATTCACAGCATTTAGATACTATGATAAAGTTGCTTAGAATAAGCGAGGGGATGCACCCCTCACTCCTTGCAACTAGGAATAATTTACAATCCCGTAAATTTCCCTAAGTCCGTATACTTGTTATTTTTTACCACCCAGAGCGCAGAAGAGGGATATTGCAAATATATAACCTTCTTCGCCGCTCCCCCCAATTTTTACATGAATTGAATATTTTTTCCCTTTAAATATATATTGTTTATCACTTCCCATATTTACTTTTCTAATATTAATTTTCTTATGGATTTCCATAAAGTAAAGTAAGAAAAGAAAGCATAGTCATCCATGGTAATCGGGTAAAATAATAGGTAACTATTTATGTATACTTTGCTTGTTGTCTATGGTTTTATGATTTTAGCTTTTACTATTAACTCTTGGAATTTCTCTTCCTGCTTAAGAAGTCTGAAATCAGAGTCTCTTAATGCCATTTGACGATACTTCTCTGAGCCATTATCAATTGCAGCTTGCAAATTTATAATTGTATTATCAATATCGCCAATTAAAGCGTAGCAACAAGCCTTATTATAGAAAATACTTGCTTCATTTGGATTCGCCGCTTCTAGTGCTTTATCATAGGAAACTATCGCCTCTAGATAAAATCTGACATCTGTGCTTCTTCTCTCTTGACTCAAAAACGGGTTTGTAGATGACATCTTTAAACCCAAATTTCGCATTGCATTTCCTCGATTCTTCCAACCTTGGTAAAAATCTGGTTCTATATCTACAGCTTCCTCATAAGATCCTAAGGCTTCTTCATAACGACCTAAATACCATAAAACAATGCCCCGATTATTCCAGGCTTGATAGTAGTCTGGTCTAATGTGTATAGCTTCCTCATAAGATCCTAAGGCTTCTTCATAGCCTTGTAACTCGCTTTGTATGTTACCTAGATTGTACCAGGCGAGGTCATTATTCGGTTTGATGTCTACAGTTATATTGTAAGCTTCTACAGCTTCAATGTAACGTCCCATTTTATCTAGAGCGTAGCCTTTCTCAAACCAAATAGTACTGTTTTGTCCTTGTATTTCTAATGCACTATCATAAGCAATAATTGCTTCTTCGTATTTTCCCAAATCCTTTAAGATTACACCTTTTTTATACAGTGCATGAAAATAATTTGGTTTTATCTGTAATACTTTGTCGTAACATTCTATAGCTTTCAGTCTATCACCTAACTCATTTAGAACATTTCCCTGGTTGCACCATGCCTGATAGTATTTTGGTTGTAACTCTACTACGGTTGTAAAGGCAATTAATGCTTCATCATACCTTTGTGCAGCAACCAGAGCTATTCCTTTATTATTCCAAGCTTGATAATAACTTGATCTTATTTTTAATGTCTGTTCGTAGGAAAAAACTGCTTCTTGATATCTTTCCAGGTTTCTGAGAATATTACCTCGATTAAACCAGGATTTTTCATTTTCCGGTTGCAATTTTACTGCTTCATTATAAGCAAACATTGCCTCTTGGTTTCTACCCAATTTACTAAGAAGATGACCTTTACCATTCCAAGCTGGTTCAAAATCTGGTTGAAATTTTATTGCTTTTGAATAAGACAACAATGCTTCTTCATAGTTTTTCTGTTTTTCAAAAATGATACCTTGATTAAACCAAGCCTGCGGTAAATCGCTTCTAATTTCTATAGCCTTTGCATAAGAATATAATGCTTTCTCATCCAATCCTAACTTATTCAAAGTTATACCCCGATTAAACCAAGCCGGATAATATGTTGGTTCTATCTCTAAACTTCGGTCGTAGGACATTAATGCTTCTTGATATTTTTTGATCTCATAAAGGACATTACCTTTGTTGTACCAGGCTTGATAATATTCTGCTTGAATTTTGAGTGCTTCTTCATAAAATATGAGAGCAGCTTTGTAGCGCTTTAAACCATATAGCTTTTTACCCCAATCGTTCCAATGATTATGATTGTTAGGGTTTAACTTGTGTGAAGAGATATTGTTCTGATTATTTTTTGGACGTTTTAATGAGTCTTCAGACAAGTCTTTACTAGGATTTAGTAAAGGCTGAGATTGAGAAATTTCTGAAATTCCTTCTAATTCTCCATCTGATTGATTTTTATCAGTCAACTCTTCTTGATTCGATTTCAAATTAGCTGTTGCTAAATAATCGTTTTCTGAGACTTGAGCTTCCTCAACTTGGGAAACGTTTGTATCCAATTTTTCTTGTTGCTTCCAGTCCATTGATTCTGTCATGGCTGAAATTAATATACTTAAGTAAAGCTGCTTGAGAGAATTTTATATGAGAAAGTATTATATGAAAAGATTCAGCGATCGCCCTTAAAAAATTTTCTGACAAAATTTTCTATTTTTAGAATATTGATTCTACAACAGTGATTTTATATGAATATTAATAAATCATATTAATTATTAAATTATTTATATATTTAATAATTAATACATTCAAGACCATATTACACGTTAAAAAAATAGCAACTACGGTATAACAGTTTGCTTTTGCCCAGGATGCAACGCCGTGAATTATGCCATTAGTCAACATAATTTAGTCGATCCAACCATTTTTTACTAGCATTCTGCAACTTTGGTGATAACCAAGATATGTACTGGGGATAAACTGGTAGTCTTGGCACAAACTTCCATACTGTAGTTTGTAGAGTTTCTTGCAATATATCTTTACTCAAGTGAGGATAATCAGGATTCACTTCATCCTTGGGACTGATTCCTCCTAAATCTCTTGCACCTGATTCTATACAGCTAATTAACCATTCGGAATTTTTAACTAAATTTGGAGGTATCTGAATGGCAATGTCACAAGGTAAAATTTTTCTAGCAAGTTTAATTAATGACGGTAATTCATTCGGATTGAAAGCTGGAAAATCAAAGGTCTGTTGACTCCCAGGACTGTGGGGTTGCAATATGACCTCTTGAATATGATGAAATTCTTGATGAGATTTAGATATAGCTTCTAAAGTTTCGATGCGATCGCTATGGTTCTCTCCAATCCCTAAAAGTAAACCTGTAGTAAATGGTATCTTTAATTCTCCTGCCCACTGCAACTGTTGTAAACGTATCTCTGGTATTTTACTAGGTGCATGAAGATGAACAGTTTCTAATAAATTAGGAGTTAGCTGTTCTATCATCAGACCCATAGAAACATTTACATTTCTTAATTTTTCCATTTCTGAAAATGCTAAAGGTCCGACGTTGCTATGAGGTAAAAAACCCATAGATAGAGCTAAATCGCATAAATTGTAAATATGCTCAAACCATTCCTGACGACGAGGTGAATTAGGATGCACTTCACCACTAAGAATAAGAATTTCGCAGACATCTTGATTTTGCAATTGCTTGAAGACACCTTCTGCATCCTGTAAACTTAGCGGTGGACTTGTGCCCGGGTCTGCCCGAAAATTACAGTAGCTACAACGATTAAAACATTCGTATGTAGGAACAATTGTATAAGCTTGACTGTAAGTAACTATCTGATACTCAAAAACTGTCATAGAAAAGAGTAGTCGAGGACGAGTTCTTTACAAGTAATATTTTATCAATTACTTAATAAAGTCCTGTTCATTTACAGTTAATTATATCAACCAGAATAACGAAGCAAAGGGATTTAGGAGATTGTTTTCTAATCTTACTCTTTGTGCAAACTCTCTAATTTTCACGATAACTCATCTGAGACCATATTTAGATAATTAGATATTATTTACAGTAAATGATTATAAACAGATAATTTTTTGTTGTTTGGCGTAGATACTCTTCAAATGCTTCTTCACAGTATTTATAGTTATGTAAAGCCGGTCAGCAATTCCTTGATAAGAGAGATTTTCTTGACGCAACAACCAAACTTCTGTTTCTCGACTGGTCAAACCGTACTTTTTGGCATCAGCGATCGCTATACTTTTTTGTGTCTGATATTTGTCTTCTAAGGTAACTATTAAAAAACTGTTATTATCTTCGCTGATGTTGAGCCATCTAGCTCGAATACGCAATTTTAGGTTTTCGTTTGCTTCAATCTCTGATTCAATGGATATATTTTCTTCGGGAAATAACTCTCGACTTTCAATTAGAGACTCATAAACCCGCAAAATTTCAGTCGGTATCTGCTGTTTTCCATCTATCCATCGATTCATTTTCTTCAGAGCATAACGTGCAGATTCATTAATATGTACCAAATCTCCTTGGTTTGTCAATATTAATATGCCATCTACAAAACCTTCAACCACAGCTTGCAATAGATGTGCTTCTGCAAAAGACTTCCAACCTTGTTTGCATGACCTTCCATTGAAATTATCTAGTGGAGTTACTACTGCTTTATCTTCATATTTTTCATGCACATACATTGTTATTTATCTCCTAAACTCAGCAATTTGTAGATTGAGGAACACTAAATAAATTTCAATTCGCTGCTCAAATGCATTGTGATATTGGAGGTGCTGTAAATACAATGATTTTGCCGTATCGAGAACAACTAATGAGAAACAACATGTACTGTCATGAATTGAAAAGTACTTAGCTGAAGTATAGTGAAGTTTTTATAATTTTTACAGTAATAATGAGTCTAATTAAGAAATAATTTAGGAACGCTTAAAAATAAATAGGGTTAAAAATTTGCGTGTTTATTAAGTGATAAAAAACACATTTTTTATCAAAAATTTAAATAAATGTATCTGTTTGTTTAAAATTTTGCATATTCCCCCTTAGCTTTACCCTGAGAATAAATTGCACCTATAAATTTATTCAATTTGTTTATTCAGGTTACTCTATTCACTTAAAAAAAATAAGCGTATATACTTACATAAAAGTTTCACAAAATACAATTTAGATGAAGTTGATGTGACGAAAGGAATAAAAAAACTATGTCATATGGATCCAGCAAAAATAGATGAATGGCTTCCCATAGAGCAACAGCGTAAATATGTTGCTTTGCTAAAAGGAAGAGTTAACATTACCCGTGCTAGAGCAGAATATTTTCTTAAACTGTGGGTATATTTATTCCTTAAACAACAGGAAGACCAGGGCAAGAGTTTAAAACCTCCTTTGAATAAGCTCTTTTTACCTGAAGGTTTCATTACCTGTACCCACAAAGAAGCCCATGAACTGTTTTATAACAATCAAGATAGAGGCAGCGAACGTGCCGCAGGTATGATGTTAGACAAACTTGCTGCCTTGGGGTTAATTGAAAAAGAATTTGATGGTAATACTACTTGTATTCGTATCTGTTCACCACTCCTGGACATAAATGAGCTAGACACTACCACAAAACTTGCACAGCTGATTCCAGATGATTTTAACCCCCGTACAGATGCTATCCCTGTCATTAGTTTCTTAGCCCCTTATTATAATTGGATGAATAAAAAACCAATTGCTGAACCCCATCGACTTGTAAGGGTACTTAGAGAATGGTCTGAAAAATATCCACAGGGAATGAGGGTTTTACGTTGTAGTAAAAGTCATAATCCTGTAGGCTTTTATGCTTTATATCCTGTAGCTAGAGAATCGGAAAAGAATTTCTTTCTCCCTCCCCGCAAAAGTCTTTACCTAAGTACAACATCAGAACAAGACCCAATGGTGATGGCTAAAAGCGGAGACAAGTCTTGTACTTGCGTTCATCTGAGAAGTTGGTACATTGACTCTCCATACAGAAAGAAGGATTACTTTTGCCAACTTTTAGAGGATGCCAAATATACTCTTAGAAAAATGCAAGCAGATTTTTCTAATTTATGTGATATCTATACTTTACCTCTACATCCAGCTGACGAACCATTAGCATCAGCAATGGGTTTTCAGAAAATTAGTCAAGATTCTCAAATATCCATATGTTGGATGTATCTACCATTAGATAACTATTTAGCACTTGATATTTATAAAGCAGCTTCTATTTTAAAGTTTGAATAGCTTTAGATTGCATTTTAGTTTCTGAGCAAGGGACATCCAAAAATTAAATTACTCAATTTCCGCATCTAATACAAATATCAGATTTTTTCTCCCTCTGCTCACCAAAACGATTGATTCTTTTTTTAATTGGAAGTCCCCAACTTCCAACATTCCTTCTCAATCATGAAGTATTACATTTGAGCGATCGCCAGAATATAAGCAATAGTCAGCTAAGCAAATCAATCTAGCAAGTTAATCTCAAGATTGCTGCAATCATTACTTCTCATAAATATAATCTTACATAATTTTACTTTCTCAAAGCAGATTATGTCTCTTGTAATCATCTCCCAGCAAGGATTTGAAACTCTTTTAATACTCAACCTGCTGAAATAATAGCGTAAATATTTTCTGAAACAAACTTTACAAATAGTAATAAATACTTTAATATAGTTAATAGCAGGCAAAAAATTGTCTGATTTATTTAATTCAACGCAATCATAAAACGTGACTACTACCTTACAAAGACGCGAAAGCGCTAACGTATGGGAAAAGTTTTGTCAGTTCATCACCAGCACCAATAACCGTTTATATATCGGTTGGTTCGGCGTACTGATGATTCCTACCCTATTAGCAGCAACCACTTGCTTCATCATCGCATTTGTTGCAGCACCTCCAGTAGACATCGACGGAATCCGCGAGCCAGTAGCAGGTTCTTTAATCTACGGGAACAACATCATTTCCGGTGCAGTAGTACCTTCTTCTAACGCAATCGGTTTGCACTTCTACCCAATCTGGGAAGCAGCTTCCTTAGATGAGTGGTTGTACAACGGTGGTCCTTACCAGTTGACAATTTTCCACTTCTTGATTGGAGTATTTTGTTACCTAGGACGTGAGTGGGAATTATCCTACCGTTTAGGAATGCGTCCTTGGATCTGTGTAGCATTTTCTGCACCAGTAGCAGCAGCAACCGCAGTATTCCTAATCTATCCTTTAGGACAAGGTTCTTTCTCTGATGGAATGCCTTTAGGAATCAGCGGAACATTCAACTTCATGTTGGTATTCCAAGCTGAGCACAACATCTTGATGCACCCCTTCCACCAGTTAGGTGTAGCAGCAGTATTCGGCGGTTCCTTGTTCAGTGCAATGCACGGTTCTTTGGTAACCTCTTCCTTAGTACGTGAGACCACCGAGACAGAATCTCAGAACTACGGTTATAAGTTTGGTCAAGAAGAAGAGACCTACAACATTGTAGCTGCTCACGGTTACTTCGGTCGCTTAATCTTCCAATATGCGTCCTTCAACAACAGCCGCAGCTTACACTTCTTCTTAGCAGCATGGCCTGTAATCGGAATCTGGTTCACCGCATTGGGAATCTCCACAATGGCGTTCAACCTAAACGGTTTCAACTTCAACCAGTCTGTAATTGACTCTCAGGGTCGTGTAATCAACACCTGGGCAGACATCATCAACAGAGCAAACTTGGGTATGGAAGTAATGCACGAGCGTAA
>JBHJJE010000058.1:0-51272 GCA_050042865.1 Mastigocoleus sp. | reverse complement strand
CCCGAAGTTTGCTCAACGGAGGGAACCTCCGCACGCAACTTCTCTCCATGTACAACTTTTGTAAGAAGCGCTTTCTTCGCACCGCTGCTCCCTCCGCTTCCCCTGCTTCCTCTGCTCACCAAAACGATTGATTATTTTTTTTAATTGGAAGTCCCTTAATACTTGTTTTTATTAATGTTCGCGTAGCGTTCCCGGAGGGTAGCAATCGCAAAATCTAGCTGTTGCGATTGCTTCTCCTGTCGGAGACGTTACACGAACGCTTCATTTCATTACGTGAGCGCTATCGCGCACGCAATGACAAAAAGTATTTTTACACATTTGGGATGCTCCCATTTTGAATGATTTATGTAATCTGATTCAGTTTACATGTTATTAACTATATAATTTCTATACTTTCTGAATGAAAATAAAGAATTGTGAATACACAAATAATAATTCTATTGATGGATAAAATGTTTATATAAAGAGTATATAATTAATATATGAAAACAGTATTTTTATTTAATTTGGTTTTATAAATCAAATTAATAAAATGATATTAAAGAGTATTTATACCACTAATTATAATATCATTTAAAAATTGTTTAAATAAAATTTTCAGATTAACTTTTTCAAGTTTTTTCAATTAGAGTTTACTTGTTAACTTGATAACAAAATATGTGTCGTTTTTATTATTAGTTAAGAACTAAGTAGGTTGGTGTTGAAAATTGTCATTAGGACAGGCAGTAGGCAATCGGCAATCGGCAGTCGGGGTAAGAGTTTAAAGCTGATTTACAATCTGTTACATAGTTGCCTTTATTTATACCCACCTACTTAACTTTCATTAATTAATTAGAAAAGTCACCGTTATTCCGCCGTTTAAGAACTAAGCCTGTGGTGACTAGCGTTTCCCAGTCAAAAGTATAAAAACATTAGAATATAAAAGGGTGAAACTACTTATGTCATTAACAATTCAGCGACCTCCAGAATACTATTTAGAGCAATTATCACTAAGTCGTGAAACTCAAAATAGATTAGAGGAACTAAGCTGTTTAAGTCAATTAGGAAATGCTTACGAAAAAGAATTTAAATTTGCCAAAGCAGTATATTACTATCAAGAATTATTACTCATTTCTAAAAAAAACCAAGCAAAAGATTGGCAAGAAGTAGCTTTATATAACATTGGTAATTGTAAACATCAGTTGTATCATTTTGATGAATCTCTCAAATATTTTCAGCAACTTTTAAACTTAAGTTTAGAAACAGGAAATAGAACTCTACAAATTTCTGCTCTTTGGGGACATGGAATAAATTACCAGCAACAAGGACTTTATCAAAAAGCTATCGAAAGCTTCCAAAATCAACTTGCAATTAGCCACGAAATTAATCAACCTCTTTGGCAGCAAAGTGCTTTAGAGTCACTAGCTAATGTCTATCAATTAACAGGTGAATATCAAAAAGCTTTAGAATTTCAATCTCGTACTCTGGCGATCGCAGACAAAACTAATGATATAGAAATAATTGGTAACTCATATGTTAACCTATGCCGTATATATGCTTGCTTAAAAGAATACAGAAAAAGTATTGCTTACGGCTATAAATCTTTAGCGATCGCCAGAAAAATCAATCATGTCAAGCTATTGATGCTAGGTTTTCATAATATAGCTCAAGCATACAAAGAAATTGCAGAGCACAAGAAAGCGAAACGTTTTTTTCATAACGCACTCAAAATATCTCAAAAAATTGGAGATAAGCAAGTTACAAGTTCCACACTACAAGGATTAAGCGATATTTATTTCCATTACAAGCAGGTGGAGAAAGCTATTGAATATAACTTTGAGTCACTAAATTTCATTCATCCAACAAACAATCCTGTAGATGCAGCAAATGTGTTGTGTAGAATTGCATCTACCTATGAATTCCTTGATTGCGATCGTCAAGCACTTGAACACTATCATAAGTCCTTAGCTCTTTTAGAAAAAACAGAGGCATCAGAAGCTGAGCAACAAGTACTTTTTAACCTTGGTAGTTTCTATTATCGAAAAGAACAATATTCTCAAGCTGCAAAGTGTTTACAATCTGCCTTGACTAAAAAAAATAAACACATACCATATCAAGCTAAGACAAATTTTTACTTAGCTGCTACTTTGCAAAAACTACATCGTTACTCAGAAGCTATCCATTTTTATCAACAAGCTTATAACTGTTATAGGCTTATCGGTAATGATAATCAAGCACAAGCTGTACTCGTCAAGATAATGGCAATCCAGGATAGAATCCGAAGTTAATTTTTTTATATTAGCTTATAAGAGGAACTTTGCAGAGTGTGTGGTACTAAAAATAACCATTATTCGAGATAAGCTCAAACCTTTATTATGTTGTTGCTTTATTTTGGTATACATCAAGGTGTTTGTATTGTTTCAGCCACTGACAGTTGAATAAATTTCCTTAACCCGAACTGACGTTAAAAATAAAAACACAAAGTAATTCCCTAATTATAGAAAGTAATATTTCAAGTAAAATACATTACTAATTAGCCCACTTTCCAAATATGGTGGATGTATATTTCACCACTAAACAAAATTATCAACAGGAAAGCTAAAACTATAAGTCCAAAAAATAGACAATAAAAAAGGGGAAAATTCCCCTTCTTCAAAGTAATATTCAAATATATAATTACCTGTATTGAAAAAATTCTAATTTAATCTTCCGATACATTTGCAGTCTCTACCTTAGGATCAGCACTAATAACTTCTGTTTGAGACTCCGCTTTCTCCTCTATAACAGCAGAAGTATCTTCCTCAGTTACAGGAGCTTCATCAACAATAGCAGGATTTTCTTCCTCAGTTACAGGAGTTTCACTTACAACAACAGGAGTTTCTTCCTCAGTTGCAGAAGGAACTTCCTCAGTTGCAGAAGGAACTTCCTCAGTTGCAGAAGGAACTTCTCCTACCTCTGGAACCAAACCTTGCTGCTTAGCTATCATTTGCTCTCTATACTTAGCAGCCATTTCTTCAGCTTTATCGAACACAATGTCCCGGTTCTTAATCATGTCACCAGGTTCGGGTTCCAACTGCTTAGTAGATAGGGAAATTCTACCTCTTTCTGCATCTAAGTCAATGATCATTACCTTCAATTCATCATTGACATTAAATACGCTGTGGGGTGTATCGATATGTTCGTGAGAAATCTCAGAAATGTGTAGTAAACCGCTAACACCACCAATATCAATAAATGCACCGTAAGGCTTGATTCCGCGAACTGTACCAATTACTACTTCGCCTACCTCCAGACGATTCATCTTGCGTTCTACAAGTGCTCGTCTATGGGATAATACCAGGCGGTTTCGCTCTTCATCTACTTCCAAGAATTTGAGCGGTAATTCTTCACCTACCAAATCTTCTTTTGGCTTACGGGTACTAATGTGAGAACCAGGGATAAAGCCACGTAGTCCCTCAATTCTAACTAATGCTCCACCACGGTTCGTTGCAAATACTCCGGAGCGAACAGTTGCATCTTCTGCTTGCAACTGGCGTACTCTTTCCCAAGCTCGCATGTACTCTATGCGACGGATTGAAAGAGTTAATTGCCCATCTTCATTCTCATCAGTAAGAATAAAAAATTCTCGCGTTTCACCAGACTGTAATACTTCATCTGGGCTGTCTACGCGGTTGATAGACATCTCTTGTATAGGAATATATGCTGCCGTTTTGGCACCTATGTCAATCAGAGCGCCCCGAGGCTCTATACTGAAAACTGCACCTGCAACGATATCACCTGGACTAAAGTGATAATCGTACTTGTCAAGTAAAGCTGCAAACTCCTCGTGAGTAAATCCTATATCTGTAGTGGTTGGTTTCTGATTGACATTTACCATGCTTGTTGTTTCCCGGGTTTTTTCTCCGTAAATTTTTGCCTCCTAGCGATGCATATGCAAAAAAGCCTGTATTGACACTCTACACTTACATCCTCTATCATCCTAGCGCAAAAAAGCTGACCTCTATACAAATGAGACAGCATAGACTTACAGACAGTTGATTATATCAGAATATAATTTAAATAGCACTAAAAAATGTACTATTTAAAAGAATCATCATAAACAAATAACTATCTGATGTCAGCCAGTGCTAATAAAGATAGCTACTACCACCATCTGTATTGGCTGTAGTAGCTACGAACCTAAGTATTTTAAAGTATAGATTTATTTGTTTTATAAAACTGCTTGCAGCATGTAATTGATGCAAGATTCTATAGAAAATCTAGTCTTTTTTCTCAATACGGGGTGGTTCGCGGAATGCGATCGCAAAGAAAATGGTTCCGATCGCTAAAACCAAAACTAAAATGTATGCTATTGCTTCCATATCACAAGCTCCTATGGCTGAGTGCCTGTTCCTAACTTATAGTGTACCAAGCTACAGTCGAGAAATGTTTGAAAAAATTGGGGTTAGTTACAAAAATCTAACAAATTTTCAGTAACGCACCCCAATTGTTCAACTGAAGTTCTCTATGTTTTTTATCGAGTCATCCATACACTGCTGCAAAGAAAGGAAAAGTGATGACCAGCGTCTTCCTCTCAAGAGTTTTCTAAGAGCAGACAGTTAAAGAGCTTCTTCTCTACGAGTTCGAGTTGACTTATCACCAACCTTCTGGAAAAGTCCCCATTCAACCTGCTCCTCAAGATCCGCGTCCACACCAGCGAATACGTCTCTGTATATGGTTCGAGAACCATGCCAGATATGACCAAAGAAGAATAACAGAGCGAATACAGCATGTCCAAAGGTAAACCAACCACGAGGACTAGTACGGAATACACCGTCAGAGTTTAAAGTCTCAGTGTCGAATTCAAATATTTCACCACCCTGAGCTTTACGAGCATACTTTTTCACAGTTGCTGAGTCGCTGAAGCTTTGACCCCCTAAATCACCACCGTAAAAACTAACGGTAACGTTATTTTGCTCAAAGCTATTTTGAGATTCTGCTCGACGGAAGGGGATATCAGCCCGGACGATACCATCAGCGTCAGTTAAGACTACAGGAAATGTCTCAAAGAAGTTGGGAAGACGACGAACGTTAAGTTCTCTACCTTCACCATCCTTAAAGACAGCATGACCCTGCCAAGACTGAGGGATACCGTCACCTTCGTTCATAGGTCCAACGCGGAACAAACCACCCTTTGCTGGACTGTTACCAACGTAATCATAAAAAGCTAACTTTTCAGGTATCTCAGACCAAGCCTCAGATAAAGTTGCCCCGGATGCTACGTCTGCTTGTACGCGACGCTCTATCTCTTGCTTAAAGTAGTTTTGATCCCACTGATAGCGAGTAGGTCCAAACAGTTCAATGGGTGTAGTTGCGTTTCCATACCACATAGTTCCAGCTACAACGAATGCAGCGAAGAAAACGGCTGCAATACTACTAGAAAGAACTGTTTCAATGTTACCCATTCTCAAAGCTTTATAAAGCCTTTCGGGAGGTCTAACAGTTAAGTGAAATAATCCTGCAATAATACCGACAATACCAGCAGCAATGTGGTGAGCAACTACTCCACCAGGGTTAAATGGGTTAAAACCACTTGCTCCCCATTCTGGTGCTACCCCTTGCATATGACCAGTCAGTCCATAGGCATCAGATACCCACATACCTGGACCCCATAGTCCAGTTTGGTGGAATGCTCCGAAACCAAAGCAAAGTAAACCGGATAAAAATAGGTGAATGCCAAACATTTTGGGCAAATCAAGAGCGGGTTCTCCTGTACGAGAATCTTGGAATAATTCCAAGTCCCAGTAAACCCAGTGCCAAACTGCGGCTAAAAATAGTAGACCGGAAAGAACAATGTGAGCTGCTGCAACACCTTCAAAAGACCAGAAACCAGGGTCTTGACCGACAGCGCCTGTAACGTCCCAGCCACCCCAAGAGCCAGTAACACCTAAACGAGCCATGAAAGGTAGTACGAACATTCCTTGACGCCACATGGGGTTAAGAACGGGGTCTGAAGGATCGTAAATAGCTAGTTCGTAAAGTGCCATTGAACCAGCCCAGCCTGCTACCAAAGCTGTATGCATTAAGTGCACAGAAATAAGTCGCCCTGGATCGTTCAGAACGACTGTATGTACTCTATACCAAGGTAGTCCCATCGACTACGCTCCTCCTTGATGAGTTATATGAACAAAACTAAATTTTTTTATTGCTATTGCCTTAATTTTTCTACAAATTCTCCTTGGATAATCCAAGGTTTGCAGAAATCCCAGATGTATGTAAAGCCGCTAAGTCAAAGGCTTAACGATATAACACCAACTGAGCCAGCAAAAATGAGAATGTTTTAAAAAGTGTAACTATTCATGGAGCTGTTTGCAACCTGTTTAACAATAGTTTGAAGATTATTCTGAAAATTTACGGTTTGTAACAAATTTAGTTGGTGTAAGTATTTGAGGGTTTTTTATATGGATTTTGCGGATAAATACGCAGAAAATATTTTTTATAAGAGTACTGACTTTAGTTAATCTGCTTTATGGCTATTTAATATTTCTAATTACAGATTTATTAAGATGGGGTTATCAAGCGCTATTTTAATTTTAGGATTATTGGAAAAAATCTTATAGTAATCATTAGGGATAGTGATGTGAAAATCAGCTATATCAATTCCAGATGATTATAAATAAAAGCGCAGAAGCAAAACTTTACGATGTTTATAGTTATTTTTCTATTCTTTTTTTAGGTCTGGTTGATTGTAAGTAGGTTGGCAGAAATAAACCGAACTATGTAACGGAATGTAAATCATACTAAAATCGCTTGTTTACATGGAATCCAAACTTGTTTACAAAACTAAACTTAGTTATGTTTTTTTGAACCGACTTACTTATTCTTAATAAATTAAACTTCACATTCTACTTTTTTCGTTCTGCAAAGTACATTATATATTTTAAGTAATTTTGGTTTCACTTTTGTCATTATCAATAGTAAAAAGCTATATATTAAACCATAGATTTTATATCTTGTAGATGGCATGTTGATTGAGCTTTAGCCAAACGGTATATGACTTGTTCAGCATTCATAAGTCTCTTGAGCACTACATTTCCAATAGTCTGAGCCGATTTTTCTTCTAAGGAAGTTTGAGCAGGTATTACCTCAACCATTACAACAGAGTCTTCCACCTGATGTAACCATAGTCTTTCATCCTCCTGAGCTATACAAACATTTATTTTCTTTATGTCAGGTTTACGTCGCCAAGCAGCTATTTCCCATAGTCCTTCAATTCCCCAAACTCTACCAATTTTCCAGCCTTCTGACAGAAAAAAATATTTCATGGATCAAATGTTCCTATTTTATGTGTAAGAATATGAATTTATTTATGTAAAGTAATTGGTGTAAGGTAATCCAAGTAAAATTGGACATTATCTTTTTTGTAGTATTTTGATGTTAGATAGAAACACGACTATTAATCTTTATGATTTTATATAAAGTCATATTTTTCATATTTCTTTTTGACGAAAATTGATATAAATAAAGTATTAATGTAATATTGAAAATTTTTAAAATACTCAAAATAATATGTTTAAAAGATTTTCATTGAGCTTTTATTAAAAAAAGTGCTTGAATTATAAAGGGAAATACATAATCATGTATTTTATGTGTTTCAAAATATTTGATTATTTTCTTCTTATAAAAAATATTCAATTTTAGGAAAAATACAAAATCATAAAATGAGTGATTATTATAATGAGATGATGGCACTGATAATATAACAGCTACTGAAATAAAAAATAGTGGTAGTAAACACTAACAAATTTTAACTAGTAAGTAATTATTCTTATAATATCTAGATTAGGTTTAGAAATACTCTAAGAGTCTTACTAATTAGAGTAAATCAGGACTAAGACTGAGCTTCACAATACTCGGATGTTACATGACACAAAAAGTCTTACTTTTATGTTAAAAATCAGGTAAAGTGTCACGTTATCCTACAAAATAATCTGCCTTCTTGCTAAGTCCTATAAATATAAATATTCCCTGAAAAACAAATGTGCCATAACTCAGAGAATAATAAAAAATATAAATATAAACTACTCTAAAATAGAAACCCTACACTTGAAACAATGTAGAATAATTCATCAAATATATAGTAAAATATCTCACCATTGAGTAGAAAAACTACAACCTTATGTCTCGGTTTCTTTTCATAGTAAGTCGATGGAGTCGAGTAAAATCTCTAGTCATATGTTGTTTCTGTATATTTCTTTTATTTGTCTCAAGTTGCACAAATAATTCTGGAAAATTAGAAACTACCTCAGACCAGATTACTATTGGTACAAAATCAAAACCGCGTACTTTAGACCCCGCTGATGCTTATGATTTGCAATCCCTTTCCTTGGTATATAACATGAGCGATCGCTTATATACATATGAGGCTGGGAGTACTGAAATTATTCCAGAGTTAGCGATCGCATTACCGACAATAAGTGATGATGGTTTGACTTACACTATTCCTATTCGTCAAGGTGTAGTGTTCCATGATGGAACAGTCTTTAATGCTGAAGCTATGGCTTTTAGTATTCGTCGTTTTATTGAAAATAAAGGAAAGCCATCTTTTTTATTAGGTGATTCGATAAAATCGGTGAAAGCTACAGGAGAGTATGAGTTAACAATTGAACTCAAACAACCTTTTGCTGCTTTCTCTTCATTACTTGCATTTTCTGGAGTTTGTGCGGTTTCTCCAAAAGCTTACAAGCTGGGAGAAGGGGAATTTATACCAAAGAATTTTATTGGTACTGGTCCTTATAAACTAGCTAAATTTGGTTCTGATTCTGTACGATTGGAAGTATTTGATGAGTATTGGGGAAAAAAACCAAAAAATAAGGGTGTTAATATCCAAATTTTAAGTAGCGGTGTGAATATGTATAATGCATTTCGCAAGCAAGCTATAGACGTTACCTACACTGGTTTAGACCCAGACCAAATACGCAGTTTAGAGCAAAGTTCCGAAAAAGGAAAATGGCAAGGGATTCCTAATCAAGGTAACGTTGTTAGCTACATGGGACTTAATCGTAATCAAAAACCACTAGATATTTTAGAAGTTAGACAAGCGATCGCTGCAATGATTGATCGTCCCAGGATTTTTGAACGGGTACTTTACGGACAAGCGGAAGCAGTATACAGTTTGATACCTACAAGTTTTAAAGTTTATGAGCCTGTATTTGAGAAAAAATACGGTGATGGTAATGTAGAGAAAGCAAAAAAGCTTTTAAAGAAGACTGGTTTCAGTAAAGAAAATCCTGCAAAAATTGAAATTTGGTATCCATCTAGTTCTTCGACAAGAAAATTAGTAGCATTAGTCCTAGAAGCTTTAGCGGATAAAACTACAGATGGTTTGCTGAAGTTTGATATCAATTCTGTAGAATCAACTACCTTCTTTAGTAACATGCGGAAGGGTTTGTATCCAACATTTTTATTAGATTGGTATCCAGATTTTATCGACCCTGATAATTATATTCAACCATTTTTAGCCTGTCAGAAAGGTTCGCCAGAAAAAGGTTGTGAAGAAGGAGGAAGTAAAAATCAAGGTTCTTTTTTCTATAGCCAAACTATGAACAGTCTAATTGCTCAAGAGCGTCAAACACAAGACCCACAAAAGCGGAAAGAGATTTTTGCTCAGATTCAAGAAATATTAGTTGAGGAAGTACCCTATATTCCTTTATGGCAAAGTAAAGATTATATATTTGCCCAAAATGGAATTACAGGAGTGAAACTAGATGCAACCCAAAACTTAATGTATAAAGAAATTAAAAAAGCATCTTAAGAATTAATTTTAATGTGTATATGCTACTGCTATATAAACATGCAGAAATATATTTTTAATTTTTAAGTTTTAATTTTTAAATTTTGAATCTTAAATTTTGAATCTTAAATTTATTTTTTAGATTTAATGATTAAATTTTGAGCTTTAAGTTTTGATTCTCAAATAAAACTAAATACATTATGTCTCGTTCTACCGCTTTAGGATACTACATCAGTTCTCGATTATTATTAGCACCATTACAGCTATTAACAATTGTTACCATTGTATTTCTCTTACTAAGGATTCTACAAGGAGATCCAGCAGCTGCGATTTTGGGTGCACGTGCACCAGAAGAAGCAAAAGCAGAACTGCGATCGCAATTAGGTTTAGATAAGCCTTTGTGGATGCAATATTTCCTCTATATTGGCGGTTTGCTGCGTTTTGATTTTGGTTCATCTATATCTAGTCGTGGAGAATCTGTTAAGGAAATCATAGGACAATATTTTCCTGCAACTGCTGAATTGGCTGTATTTGCGATTATTTTTGCTTTACTTATTGGTATCAGTATTGGAATGCTTTCAGCTTCCCGTCCCAATACTTTCGTGGACGTTAGTGGCAGATTATTCAGTTTAATTACCTATTCTCTACCAATATTTTGGGCAGGAATGTTAATGCAGTTAGTTTTTGCTGTTGGATTGGGTTGGTTTCCCTTTGGAACTCGCTTTCCTGCAACCATGAATTCTCCAGAGGGATTAACTGGTTTGTACGTGATCGATAGTTTATTAAGCGGAAATCTAACTCAATTTTTTACTTCTATTCAATATTTGATACTGCCTAGCTTTACATTAGGTTTACTGTTAAGCGGTATCTTTGAGCGCATAGTTCGGATTAACCTTAAGCGGACGATGGCATCAGATTACGTAGAAGCTGCAAGGGCTAGAGGTATACCGGAAAAGAAAATTTTGTTTTCTCATGCTTTAAAAAATGCTTTAATTCCAGTTGTTACTGTCTTAGGATTAACGTTTGCTTCTTTACTTGGCGGTGCAGTGTTAACCGAAGTGACATTTTCATGGCCAGGATTAGCGAATCGACTTTATGAAGGAATTATTGAACGGGATTATCCTACAGTGCAAGGAATTATGGTATTTTTCGGTTCTATAGTTGTGATTGCAAGCATTTTAATTGATATTTTAAATGCTTATATTGATCCACGAATTCGGTATTGAGGAGAGAGGATTGAGCTAATTAATAGTTAAGAATAATAAGTTAAGAATAATAAAAGCCTCAGTAATGAGGCTTTTTATCTGTAGCCTCATCATGAAATGATGAAGCATTATTTTGATTAAATCAAGAAAATAGAAATATAATCAAATTGATTCAAATTAATTCAAATTAATTCAAACTAATTCATTTCCCTATCATAGCGAGGACGACAAGGGGTTCCCCAAGAAACTTTAGCATTTGGTATATCAGTTAAAACGCTGCTGCGTGCACCAACTACTGCATTAGCACCAATTTTCACCCCAGGAGAGACAAAGCAATCGCTAGCAACCCATGCACCATCCTCGATATTGATAGGTGCTGTCTTTAATCCAAATGCGCGATCGCGTATATCGTGGGTACCAGTACACAAGTAGCTTTTTTGGGATACTACACAGTTATTACCAATATTTATTTGGTCTAGGCTGTATAAAACTACATCATCACCAACCCAGCTATTGTCACCAATCGATATTCTCCAAGGGTAGGTAAAACGAGCGGTCGGTCGAATTAAAACATCTTTGCCTATGCGAGCACCAAATAGTCTGAGAATCTTGCAGCGTATACTGCTCATATGATGTAATGTCAGGGGAAATGTAAAAGCCTGTACAAACCACCATAAAAGTACAAACCAACTTGGGCGACCTCTATCATACCAAGACTGGTTATAATTACTTAAATCTACAAATGATTTAGAATTAGATTTTGCATCATTTAATTCTATTTGTTCAGGAATCTCAAGCATTTAATTAGTTTTTATTTATAAGAATTGTTTTATTAAATTAGTGCTATGGAATTAGTTTTTAGCATCATGAACCGTATTGATAAGCCTCCAAGAATGTTTGCCAGGAACCATTTCCTAGCAAACAAAATATCAATTTTTTGATGCTGATTGATTTTTTGCAACTTTGTTCTGCAATTTTAAGTTTGATACTGAAGAAATTAACCAGCTTCTCCTGCTAGTTCCGGTTTTACCTGCTGTACTTTGCTCTGGGTATTTAATTGACCACCACAACTGCTTAATTCATAGAGTTTTACGCCTATTTGATATTCATACTGACTTAATAGACGTCCATAAATATACCCTGCCTTACCATCTAAGAAACCGCGCTGAATAATGTAGAACAAAATAAATCGGAGAAAGGGTTTGAAAGGTAATCTTACCCATATTTTCTTTAAAAAACGCTTACGCTGTACGTCGTCACCAAACAGATTTGCACCAATAGTCCCACTATCATCATTACCTGTAAGTATATTGTAGTAAACGCGGGCTTCCCAATTGGAGTAACGGTTATGTCTAGCTAACCAATGATACAGATCGCGGAAGTCCTCGTGAAGCATATCGTTTTTTAGATAGCCGACTTCACCTGGTAAAACAACATGCTCGTGGACTTCATTATCACCAGTATTGCGAATATCTTCTGTCTTCAAATTTTCGTAACGACCTAATTCATGCTTGAATAGGCGTAAATTCCAGTCAGGGTATTTACCACCATGGCGAATCCACTTTCCCATAAAAAATACACGACGATTTAAGTAATAGCCGTTGTGTTCAGGATTTTTAATTGCCTCAGCAATCTCGTCCCATAGTTCTGGGGTAATGCGTTCATCGCAATCAACAATTAATACCCATTTATTACGGAAAGCAAGATTTTCTAAAGACCAGTTTTTCTTTTTGGGCCAGCGTCCATTAAATTCAAATTGGACAACATTTGCTCCATAAGCTTCTGAGATTTCAATACTTTTATCGGTACTTTGGGAATCTACTACAAAAACCTCATCAGCCCTTTTCACACTTTCTAGACAGGCAGGTAAGTTTGCTTCTTCATTCTTAGCTGGAATCAAGACAGAAACAGGTATTTTTGCGGACATAATATAAATTTATTGTTTTATTTTTTATGAGAATTAGATGTAAATAACAAGCCCTGAATGGCAGCGTTTAAATAACCAATTTGTCCATATGCGTATACGAGTTTGTCAAAACGTTCTGCCTCGTCTGGCAGATGTTGTAATGCTTTGTATAAACCCCTTATAAATCTTTCGCTACCTTTAGATAACTGTTTTTTACCAGCTTTACCTGCTAATTGCTCGCGGTAGCATTCACTGATACCCTGCCACCAACCCCTTTGGAAAAACCAACCGGGTTTTACCCGTTCGGGAGAAACATTGTGAGCAGCGATCGCATCAGGGATATAGGCAACCAGCCAGCCCTTTTCCAAGGCAAGCTCGGTCATTTGTAATTCTTCGTTAGATAATAAATTTTTGCCGACTCTACCAAGATTGGTGTCAAATCCACCAATTTCATCAAGGAAGTTACGACGAATAGAATAATTTAGTCCCCTGGGTGTTAAACCCGGATTCTCGATATATACTAATTTATCTCCTAAATCATATGCTCCTAAATTCGCAGCCAAGCCCGATGACAACCATTTAGGAGCTTGCATTCCTTTTTGCCAAAGTAAGGTAACTTTACCACCGGCGATCGCTAATCTCTGATTGTCTTGAAAAGCAGAATATAGTGTCTGCAACCATGCTTTACTTGCTACAGCATCATCATCCAAATATGCTATAATTTCCCCGCTAGAATTCTGGGCGCCTGTATTGCGGGCAACAGATAGACCCACAGTTGATTCATAGATATATTTCAACCGCGGATGATTTAGTCTTTCCTCAACAACAGCACGAGTGCGATCGCTAGATGCGTTATCAATGACTAGCACTTCAAAGTCAATAGAGCAGTCTTGCTCTAGAAGGCTATCTATCGCAGCACCTAAATAATTGTCCCGGTTGTGGGTACAGATAATGGCAGAGATTCGCGTATCTGACATAGGTATAAATTCTCTCTACACTTGCATGGTTCTAAGGTAAAAATTGCAACTTTGGTCAGTGTTGACCGGAGAACCCTGCTCCGCTCTAATCAAGCAGAGTAAAGATGACGATTGTCAAATTTATTTTGAACATTTTTGAACTAAATTTATTTTTGAAATCATCTTTGCACAGAGCTAATCTAAACCAAACAAGATATACCCACCAACCGAGTTTTTTCGGAAATTTATAACAATAGAAAATTCTGGGGAATCAAATAGCAAAGTAAAATAGAGTATGGAATTGAAAATAAACAATTGATTTTCCCCTAGCTAAATAATCAAAGGATTATAGTAGGAATTTTTGTGAATTCTGAACTCAGTTTTTTAGTATTTTCTAAAATTATCTGATCCCAATCAAAGGTTTTCCAATCTCTGTGAATATCTTTGATATTCTTATTCTGATTTTTTACTTTGTGGTTTCGTTTGTGGCTTTGTTGGTATTTTTGAGTTGTTAGGTTTTAGATCTGAGTTCAAATTTCCATGCAAAACTACTAGATTTTCTGCTATATTATTTAGCTTATTTTCTAAATATTGCTTACGTGCTAGGAATTGGCGTAATTTATGATATCTAGCAATTCCCATACTAATGCTAGGTATTTCTTCTTGAGGACAAGGACGAGACCAAACTTGACCGGAATCATCTAAACCACACAAACGATAACCAGCTTTCTGAGATTTGTTTATCGCTTCATTTGTTGCTTTTTCTTGGACAGCACAAATTTCCTCTATATAATCCATGAGTTGATCCACTTCCCCATGACGTAGGGTTGCTTTTCCTTTCTGATTATCAGATTCTGGAATTGCTTGTTCATTATTTTTTTCCGGTGGTGATGTAATATCAGATTCTAACCAACCGTTGATTATTGGACCTTCAATGTAAATATCTTGAATTTGTCGAATGGTAGCCTTTAATTCTGAGTGCCAAGACTCAACAATAATTGAAATTTCTCGCAAAATGTTGCCAGCTAAAGCGGAATTGACACCATTACGATGATTAGTAAATTGAGGAGGCTTAAATTTTGGTAAGTTTGGCGTAGAATACTCCGAGCTATTTGTGGAAAATGTTTCGACACAGTTTTGATTGGTCATCGGTACACTGGCGTTGTGTAACGAGGAGAAAAGCGAAGAATGAGGTTCTCCGGTCAAAATATCCTCAGACTCTCCTATAGAAGAATCATCAAAAAATGGTTCTTCTACATTTTCAATAAACTCAGTATTTTGTTGGTATTTTCCTGAACCGACTTTGTCTGAACCGACTTTGTCTGAACCTACTTTGTCTGAACCTATTGTGAACGAAAAAGAATCAGTATTATGATTTGTTACCACCGGTTGTGTATCGTCGGGATTTTCCCTTTTTCCCAAGTCCTTTAGAGTTGCCTCAATACGTTTTAAGCTTGCTTTCATAAATATATCTATCCTGGCTGAAAGTTTGCTGTTGTTGGTTTTCTTTAATGATGCATCCTTTGTCAAAAAGCTTGGAGCTTCTTATCTAATAGCCATAATGCTGGTCTCAAATTCCAGCAATAAAGTGTTTACAATTAGTTTGAATACCAATCCTTATATTATCGCTAGCTAAAAGTCATCCGATCAAATACTAAAAGCTTTGTAACTTTTAAAAGTTAATAAAGGATAAAAATGTTACCTCAATAAGAGAAAATAACATCAAAAAATATAACCAGTACCTATTCACGATACTAAGGAAATAGCTTTGAGTAAAGTCATCTTAGTGACCGGACCAGCACGTTCTGGGAAGAGCGAATGGGCAGAAAATCTAGCAGCACAGTCTCACAAACCAGTGATTTACATCGCAACTGCCCCAATAGACCCAAGCGATAAAGAATGGCAACAAAGGATACAAAAACATCAACAGCGTCGTCCAAAAGAGTGGACAACCTTGGAAATACCCTCAAAACTATCTGTGGCTTTAGCAGATGCGAATCCTAATAATTGTGTATTAGTAGATTCCTTGGGTACTTGGGTTGCTAACCTTTTAGAAGAAAGCGACGATACCTGGAATAAAATTTTAGAAGAATTTATTGAAACAACAAAACTTGTTGCTGCCGATATAATTTTTGTGGCAGAGGAAGCAGGTTGGGGTGTAATACCAGCTTATCCAGTAGGGCGTATATTTCGCGATCGCCTTGGTTCTGTAGTACGTCAGCTAGGAGTAGTCTCTGATGATGTGTATATGGTCGCTGGTGGTCATGTTCTCAATCTTAGTTTGCTCGGTTATCCTTTGCCAACTCCAAAATCTTAACTAAAAATTCCGATTCGCGATCCAAAATGCAGGAGCGGTGAAAATAAAATATAGTTATGGCTAGTAAAAATGATGTCCAAAAGTATCTTGCCGCTTGGTTTCAGTTAGGCAAGGCTGTAGTAGTCTCTAAAGGCGGGGAAAAATTACTTCCTCATCCTATATTTCAAGGTGATAACTACAGCAAACAATTTCAGGAATGTTGGCAGAAAATTACCTCACCAGAATTGGTTGATTGCTATCTGGAAGGTACAGATACTACTATCTCCGAATTGCTTACCCCTGCCTGGGAAGTAAATCCATGTGCCCGGTGTGAAATGCCTGTAACTATAAAGAATTTTTCAACTTCGGAATCTAACTGTGTTTGCTCTGACCTAGAAAATTGGCCCGACACAGACTTACCGGCACCGCGATCGCAAATGAGTTCTCTAGAAAAGCTCCGGAATATTACTGAGCGTCTGAATCATATAAAAGTATGACTCAGAGCAGAATTATTTAGAGCGGAGTAATTCAAAGTTGAGTAATTCAAAGTTGAGTAATCCAGAGTTGAGTAAATTTAAGCCCCGTTCAGCAAAACTCTCTTGACTCAATTCAAACTATATAGTCTGTTGAAGAATCTTGAAGAATATTGTATAAACTTGAATAATATATACTAGTATTATTTTATACTATCAATAATAGGGAAAATCTTGATTTTCCCTATTATTTTTTATGAAAATTTGTATAAAATCTTTTACTTTTGAGAACACTTCAGAATATTTCTGAAATTTTATTACAGCATTAATGATTAAATTCCTGGCTTACAAACACGTTTTTTTTATTTCCGTGACAACATAGAAAATATGATAAGTATTTATTTATTAAGACAAAGGTTTTGATAACGCTGTGCAAATTACATTTTTAGGGACTAGTTCCGGCGTACCGACGCGATCGCGTAATGTTTCCAGTGTTGCCCTGAAGCTGCCTGAAAGAGGAGAAATTTGGCTGTTTGATTGTGGAGAAGGTACTCAGCATCAACTCTTACGTAGCGACCTAAAAATGAGCCAGCTCTCCAGAATATTTATCACCCACATGCATGGCGATCATATTTTTGGTTTAATGGGTCTTCTAGCAAGCTGCGGACTTTCTGGAAATGTACAAAGAGTAGATATTTATGGACCACCCGGACTTCACGAATATTTACAGGCATCCCAGCGTTATTCTCACACTCACTTATCTTATCCACTGAAAGTTCATCCTGTTAGCCCAGGTATAGTTTACGAAGATGAAACTTTTATGGTCATCTGTGGTCAGTTACACCATCGTATTACTGCGTTTGGGTATCGAATAGTTGAAAAAGATAGAGCAGGACGTTTTGATATAGATAAAGCCAAAGCCTTAGAAATACCTCCAGGAAGAGTTTACGGTCAATTGAAACGTGGTGAAACTGTTACTCTTACAGACGGAAGGGTTTTTTCTGGAAAAGATTTTTGTGGTCCTACAGAAATTGGACGTAAAGTGGTTTACTGTACCGATACGGTATTTTGCGATGGTGCTGTAGATTTAGCCAAAGATGCAGACCTACTTATCCACGAAGCAACATTTTCTCATCAAGATGCCCAAATGGCTTTTGAGCGTTTGCACTCCACATCAACTATGGCAGCTCAGACAGCCTTAGCAGCAGGGGTAAAACAGCTAATTATGACCCATTTCAGCCCCCGTTATGCTCCTGGGAACCCTATAGAACTTAAAGACTTGCTTTCCGAAGCTCGTGCTATTTTTCCTAATACAAAAATGGCATACGATTTTTTTGCTCATGAAGTGTCCAGAAGACGAAAAGCTAAGAGCATAAAATAAGTAAATAGTATTACTAAACTTAAGTATTACTAAACTTATTATTAATACAGTAGTATAATAAATGACTAATTACTTACTATCAATCACCGTAATAAAGTCAGAAAAATACAAAATAGTAAAAGACCTAATAGCAGTATTAAGGATTGATGGCGTTTTATCCATTGTTGAATTTTTGTACTAATACTATCAGCTTGCTGTTGTTGGTGTATTTCTGCCTGACGGTTGGTAATATTTTCGTATAAGGTACAATTTTTAGCATAAGGACGTTTAGGAAATGTACAGGTATCATCGGCATGATATGTGCAATTATCACAAAGATATTCGTCTTTTTCTGCATGGTATAGAGGTATACCCGGGTGCCCGTAAGCTTTTAAAGGAGTACGACAATGGGGGCAGTTAAGAGCTTGTTTATCTACTAGTTGTTGACAGCGAGGACAAGTGAGTGTTTCCACAGTTGGCTAGGTAAATATCTGAAATAATCCTAAATTGATTTTAACTATTACAAAGTTGTACAGCATATATTAATAAAACTAGTCAAAATGGGAAGAATATTACTGTAAGATTTTATATTCGATCGGGGGCAACTGATAGTGTATGGAAAACGTAGTATAAAAATCATTCGCGCTGCATTTCGTGATATTCAAAGATTGCCTCCGAATGCGCTGACAAAAGTTTACGAAATTTTACAGCGTTTGAGTCAAGGAGATGAAAGACATACCAAACCTTTGAGAGGTTATAAAAAATTACTAAGGACTAAGTCTGGTAGTAATTGGAGGGTTATATGGCAAAAAGAAGACGAGAATCGCATATTAGTTATTAAAGCAGGATGGCGCGATCGCTTTTATGATGATGCTTTTGATAAGCGCGATCGCATTAATCCTAAGGTGATTGAGGAGTTATTACAACCAGAAGGTAAAGTATTAGCTGAGAATCCCTCTTATGAATGGGATCGCGAGCGTGACTGGGATTGGTATAAATTTGTATATGGTTCTTATCGCTATTGTCCTCAACTTACTGATTATCAAAGAAAGGTGCTCGAAGAACCACTCAATATGATTTGCTCTGATCATCAAGAGACCAATCGCGATAATTTTGAAGACAAAGCTTGTATTGTTTTCCAAAGTGCTCCGGGAACTGGAAAAACTGTCTGTGCAAGTCTGTTTGCTTGCGAAATTCATCGTGCTTATGAGTGGAATACGATGTTAATTGTACCTTCTGCTTTACGTCGTGATATCGCAGCTTATTCGGATATAGAGCTTGCATTAAAAAGCAATAATTTTTGGTTAGGAACATTCCCTCAATGGTTGGGCAAAATTAACCCAGAATTCAAAAGCAAACTCGCTTCACCACAGCAAGAATTTGCAGCCTTGCAGCAAGCAATAAAATATACTAGAAACACAGAAGTTACTCATGCAGATGTTTTACTTTATCAATCGTTTATTCTAGATGGAAGTAACAGTAACCAGTCTAAAAATGCTGTATTTAAAGCTAATTTTCATAGAATTCATCAGCTTTTAAAAATTAATAAAAATCATTGGTATAAAGCCTTAGCTTGTCGTTTATCTCGTTTAGAGGCAGCGAATATCCTACAGCAAAAGTATCTCAAACCACCTCTTGATTCAGAATGTTCTATTGTCATTGTTGATGAAGCTCAGGATTTAATGTTGTGTGAGCTACAGGCACTGATTGCAGTATGTAAATCTTGGATAGAGCAAGGACATCAAACCTATTTGTGGCTACTAGGAGATTTGAATCAGCGCATTAATCCGACTAATTTTACTTGGAACCAGTTAAAAATTAGAAATGTTTTTGAATTAAAAAGGAATTATAGAAATTCACAACAAATATTAGCATTTGCCAATCAGTTCTGTGAATTAGCTCAAAAAATTAATTCCAGCGTTGGAGCAAAAAAGTTACCTCCACCAGCTCTACCAGAAGATGCTTTTGAAGTTGGTTATCCGGTGCGTTTATTAAAATGTGCTTCCCGAATCGAAGCGTTAAATTTTTTAAAAGAATTAGCCGATAAATCTAAACAAGAGAAAAACCAACGGCATTTACTGTATGACTTAGCAAATGCAGTTAAAGTAATTTCTAACCACTCTATAGATACTCATTATATTGGTGATATTGACAGCTTATTGATTTTAAACGCCGAACAGGCAAAAGGTAGAGAGTTTGAAACCTGTGTTGCTTTCTGTCTTTTTGATGGAGTTGGTATGCCCTCATTAGAAGAAACCTTTGCATGGTATACTCTCCTGACTCGTCCGCGATCGCGTTTATTGATAGTAGCAACTGATGCTGAGATAGAAAGATTAACTTCACTGGGCAAAGATTACTTTTCTAATTGTCAGAGCGTTGATAATGATACTGCAATTGAGTGGATTGCAGAAGTCGCTAGCGATATGAATCTCAGTCAAATAACTGATGATGTACTTTCTCGTTTGCTTAAACGTTGCGCAACCGGTTTTCTATACTGGGATACCTATTTAGCGCTACAATTTACAGGAGTACAGGATAGGCAACTTTATGAATGGGAAGCAAAAGCTATTTCCCAACTCCAGCAGAATTCTATAAAAGTTTTAGAAGCAGAATTAGTACAAGTTGAGGATATATCTTTGCGTTGTTTAATACTTCGAGCAATGAATCGCTCTTGGGAAGCATTAGGTGAAGCAAATACTCTAAAAACTTTTGATGAAACTGAATATAAACGTTTAGTTAAAAGTATTGCTAAAGATTTGGAAGCTAAAAAACTTCCTTATGAAGCTGCAAGAATTAGAGCAACTTTAGTTGACGGTAAATATCAACGAGATTTACCCTTTTGGCAAGAGGTTATAGAATCATCTCCTCAATCCCAACCCTTAGTAAGCTTGCTTTGCAGAGCTTTCAACAATAAATTACAACATTTTCTGGAAAATAATTAGACAAAACCGTGCCACAATATACAGATGAAGAAATAGCCAAGCAGCTTGAAGAACTTTGGCAGACCATTACTAAAGCAATAGAATCAACCAAAGAAGTTTTAAGCCAAGCCCAGCAGACTAATTCATCTACTTTAGAAACTCAAAAGCTAATAACAGAGAAATCCGACCGAGTAGATGCTGCTAAATCAGAAATTGATTGCATTAGTGAAAAAGTCAAACAGATCGCTCAAACAGTAGGTTCTCAAGCTCAATACATTATTGCCTATACAGAAAAGGTAGAGCAACTACAACAAGAAATTACCAAGGTCAATTTTAATCTCACAGAAGCACAAACTCAAATCAAACAAATAGATAGCACTCTACCGAAATTTACTGAAGAAATTCCAGAGCGCTTTAGTGAACTTTACAAGATTGCATCTGATGTAAAAGATAATTATGCAGCTATTACACAATTGAACTCACAAGTACAGCAAAATTGCTTACAAGTTGAACAAATACTTGTACAGTTAGAAGCAATTACCAGTGAAATGAGTGGTAAAGATGGTTTAAGGGCAATGCGTCAACAATATGACATTGAAATAGAAAATCTCCTGAAATTATCAGATCGACAGACAAAGCGTCAACAACAGCAATTTTTTTGGTTATTAACTCTCACCTTTACAGTTACCATAGCTCTCTTTGTCGCGATCGCACATTAATCAATGCAGTGGAGTGACCGGTGTTCCCCAATCAAAGATTCATCTAACTAATTCAATCACATAAAAATGTATCTCACTTAGGAGTTGTTAAAGTCAACTATTACTGACTAGACTAATAGTAAATATAGTCTGGAGTTACTACATTGGGTTTATTTGACGACTTGAGCCAGTTTCTAGAAAGCCGTTTGGAAGAGTTTTTACGGAATAATCCACACCTTGAGTTAGAAAGACTACTAGAACAACTCAGACAGCAAGAAGGAGATATATTAAAGCTGATTTCCGAACTCAAATTAAAAGAAAAGCGATCGCAAGATAAAATTCTTGAAACAGCTCAAGAAATTCAAAAATGGCATATCCGGATTGAGAAGGCTAAAGCTGCTGGAAGAATTGATTTAGCAAATGCAGCACAAGAACGAGAAGCTACGCTACTACGTCAAGGGAACCAATTTTGGGGAAATATGCAAGGGATAAAGGAACGTATTACCCAAGCGAAAGAGCTTTTAGTTAAAACTCAAAAGCGACGACAGGAAGTAGAAGTAGCATCAGCACAAGCACAAGCACAAAGGACTGCGTCTGCAGCAAAACAACGTTTACAAAAAGAGACTTCTGGCTGGGAGACTCAAACAGCCAACTATTCTCCTGGTTTCGACGATTTAGAAGAAAAGTTTCGTCGTTGGGAAACAGAAGATGAGCTAGAAAACATGAAAAGAAATATGGGTAAATAGTCTCTATTTAACTAAATATAGGAATAACTAAATATAATAATCCGGTTTGATTCCTCAAGTGATTTATAGGGGGAAAGAACCGGGTATAGAAAATAAAAAATAGAAAAATGCAATAAGTATATTAGTCTTTACACAGGTAAGGTAAACAAATTTATATATTATCTTGATAATAAACATTATTTTTATTTTAAACAGTAGTAATTGTATCTAATCATATATTTATTGTTCAAGTATCTTTATATAAAAATTATTTTTATTTGATATCTTTATCGGTTAGTATCTAGATAATTGAATATGTATTTGATAATCAATTCATGTAATATTTTATCTAATTTGATGGTATAAAATAAGATTTATTTTACACGATTAACAAATGAGAATTATAATTTTGATTGATGTGAATATAAGCTAAAAATAGAAATTCTATTTGAATTTGAAGTAAAAACTAAGTATTTATAAGGCGCGTATGCGTATATTTTTAATAATCAAATCGTATTTATATAATGCATATCCCAATATGAATATTGAATTAATAATTGGCAGTAATTAAAATTAAAAATTATCAGAAGACCTTTCTTAATTTTGGCTCACTATAAAAAGCATAGGGCATGGATAGAAGTATTTTATTAGATGTATTACACAGTCTACAGTTATTGTTTGTAGGCTACACTCCTGCCGCAGCTTTTGGTCTCTTAATTGGTCTTATTATTGGAATAAATCGTTTTTCATATCAAATATGTAAAAGATTATTATTAGTGCCCCATAGTATTACACCCATTGCTTTTTTACCCCTTGCTTTAATATTAATTAAACAAGCTGAACCTGCATCTATTTTTGTAGTATTTATTGGTTCTTTATGGACAGTATTAATAAAAACCTCAGAAGCGGTACAAAAATTTCGCCAAAATGATAATCTACGAATAGCTTTTAGAGAGATTTTTGATGCACTTCGTATTGGAATTTGGATTGCCTGGATGACAGTTATAGCTACAGAAATAATTACAGGTGCTAAAGGTATTGGTTTTTTGTTATGGGATGCCTATAATAACAGAAACACAATTAATCTTGTGCAATCAATCTTTTATATTGGTATTATTGGTTTCTTAATAGATCAACTATTGGAATTAACAGCATTTATTGTTAGTAGTGTACTTCCTGAACAAAAAAAAACTAGCATCGATCGCTAGATTCGTTTACTTAATATCATTTCCGATAGAAGACACAAAATATTCTTAATCAAGAATCGCTAATTTAAGCACCAAAATCATTCTCTTGAGGAGTTTCTAATGTTTGGGGAATTTCTGTAGGGATATTATGTTCTGTCTGAGTAGCTAAATTTAACTGCAAAGGTTCTGATGACTCTACTACAGGATCATCAGAATAATTACTCATATAAGATCCAATTAACTCATTATAGTTGGAAGCTACAGCTAAAAATAACCCACCCAGAATATATATAGGTAGGGGAAAAGAAAACTCCTGTATCCAATCAAACAGCTCGGCTAAAGCAAATAGTATCAAAAAGCAAGCAAGCCAAACTTTCATACCACCAAGTCCTTTTACTAAAATTACTAAAATACTTTGACTGTAAGTTCTCAAAAGTAAGCTTCATTTAATATTGTGAAATCACCAATATATGATTATGTTGCTTGTCAATATTGAATAAAGCATCGAAACATTTCTAGATGATGTGAATCATGAGAACGTAAGATTCTTTGATAGCAGACACTAGGATGTAATCTGCAACACATATTTTTTCAAAATTAAATAGGAGCTAACACTACAATTTAGCAGAATTTTAGCGAAATATATGTTAATTACATAATTGATTTGGGAATTATATATATAACATCTTTCAATAATTACAAAAATAACTGTGTTTTAATTTTGACTAAAACTTACTAAAGTTTTATTTAGTTTATTCAATTAAATATATATAGTTAGTATATTTTGTTTTTAATTAATTATTTATTTAAGATTTGAGGAAATTACGGATGTTTGAAGAATTTTCATCTTTAAATAGTAAATTTAACCAAATACCTAAACTGACAAGTGAAATTATTTTTGTCATTGATGATAGTCCAGCAAACTTAGAGTTTTTGAAAATTTCTCTTAACGACCAAGGATATAAAATATTAACGGAAAATGAAGCAAATTTAGGATTTGAAAAAATTAAAAATTATAAACCAGATTTAGTATTATTAGATGTAATGATGCCAAGGATGGATGGATTTGAAATTTGTAAACGATTGAAAGCAGATGTGTCTACAAAAGACATACCAGTAATATTTATGACTGCTCTTTCTGACACAGAGGAAAAAGTTAAAGGACTAAGCTTGGGAGCAGTAGACTATATTACAAAACCATTTCAATTATTAGAAATATTAGCCAGAATTCAAGTCCAACTGAAGTTAAGAAAATTAAACTTAGAATTAGCTCAGCAAAAATATCAGTTGGAAGAAAGGGTAAAGGAAAGAACATCTGAGTTATTCTCTGCTTTGGAAGAACTTAAACAAACTCAATTACAGTTAATTCAAAGTGAGAAGGCATCTTCTCTGGGTCAGATTGTGGCTGGTATCTCTCATGAAGTTAACAATCCTGTAGGATTAATTTCAACTAACCTATATTATGCAAATCAATATGTACAAGACTTGATTACATTAATGAGAATGTATCAATTTCAATTTCCTAAGGTCGATTCTAATATTGAAAAACATATTGGAGAAATGGATTTGGAACATGTGCTACAAGACTTGCCAAAACTACTTTCTTCTATGAGGTTAGGAACAGATAATATTAGAAGTATAATGCAGTCTTTACAGAATTTCTCTCGTTCTGATGGTACTGAAAAAAAATCTATCGATATTCATGAGGGTTTAGAGACTACTCTAATGATTTTACAATATCGCTTAAAATCTCAGGCAAAACGTCCGCCTATAAGTGTTATTAAAGAATACGGTAATTTACCTAAAGTGGATTGTTATCCTGGTCAAATAAATCAAGTATTTATGAATTTATTAGTATTCATAATTGACCATCTAGAATCTTCTTATCATAAAAGTATTATTTCTACAGCAAACCCACTATTGAAAGAGCAACAGACAAATTTAAAAATTACAATAGATACTAGTGTTGATAAAGAAAAAGTAATAATTAATATTTCAGATAATGTAGATCAAATTACAGAAGAGCTTGAAGATAATTTTTTTAAAACCTTTATTCCAACCAAACATAAAGATGAGCAAAATATATTAGGTGTTTCTATTAGTAATCAAATTATCAGTGATAATCATAATGGTAAATTAGAATATTACTTTAATACAAAAAAAGGTGCTGAATTTATTATTGAAATACCTTTATAACATATAAAATATTTACAAAATAAATACTATTAAATTATATTTATAGAAATTTATGTATTAAATAGTTATACGTATTAAACAAGTATTAAAAACAAGAAAAATTTTTAGGTTAAAGGTCAAATATGACATAATTTTTTAACTTTAACCTTTAACCTTTTAACTCTTCCCTGACTTGCTCCCGTAAAGATGCACAACCTAATTTCAATATACGCAATACTGTGTAAATTACGATTTATTGATCGAAACTATCAATTTCAAACTCACAAGCTCTAGAACTTTGTTCTCCAGGGAATGCCTCAAAACTAACTAAAGGTAACTTGGAAGGATTTTTAATTAGTTCTTTTGCTAATAAGAAACCAGAAATAGTCCATGTTTGATAGAGTCTAGCTTGTCTACCGATAAGTCTTCCTTTTTTACCATCATAATACTCTGCCCACTCATCTTCCTGAATACGGGACTCAGCAATTTCAATTGCTCTTTCTGCAAGACTGATTCTATTAGTTTTTACTGCTGCTGCTGCTAGCATCCACAATAGTACCGGCCAATTACCGCCATTGTGATAAGACCAAGGAATATTTTTAGGATCGCAACCAGTAATCAATCTGTATTCTTCACCTTCTAATGCTGGAAAACATATTTTCATCGGCATATCTGCTACTAAATCTTCCCAACGTTCCTCAATAAGAACCATAATTGCTTGAGATTGTTTTTCAGTAGTTAATTCAGAGATAATAGCCATCAAATTCCCTAATGTAAAAAAGCGAATATCCAATTGGGATGGTCCAACATTACCAGCTAGATATCCACCTTTTTTTGGTAACCATTTATCCAATTCATAATACGGAAGAGAGTCTACGTATATATTAAATTGATTGACGGCGGTTTCACCATATTCTTCACCCTTAAAGCGATATATTGCATTCAGACGCTTAATATCTATCCAATAGTGCTTACGAATGTGTGCCCTGAGTAAAGGTAAGCGACTGTCAATTGCGGCAACAATATCTTCATTTCCCCTACATATGAGCAATTCTCTGGCCGCTCGTAAAGCAGTGTAAAATAAGGATTGAATTTCCAATGGATGACCATAAATACCCATACGACGGTCAATCATGCAAGCTCCATCCGGAACTAGTAGAGTCGGATACATATCGAATCTATTAGCTAGACAGAGTTCCATAATTAATCGAACTCCTTCCTGAAATTCTGCTCGGTAAGCTAAGGAATAATCTCCTTCTGCTGCGACATAAGCTCGGAGCAAGATTACCCACCATAAACATGAATCAACCGGAGTCACTCTTGCGATCGCATGTTCTCCAAAATCAGCTTGTAAATATTCTCCTCCACTCCCATCCGATGCGACTTTAAAACTAGCCGGAATCATTCCTTTAGCTGGCTTATAAGCATCTAATTCTTGCTCTTTTGGTTGTAACTTTAAAGTTACTTCTAGAAAGTTACGAACAATTTCAGTTCGATCTTTCATAAGAAAAATTATGCCAGCTGATACAAAATCTCTAATAAAACACTGGTCATAATTTAAAGCTTCTTGTGATAAATCGTATGCAGCAACAGTACCTACAGGACTTCCTTTATAATAAATAATTGATTCTTCTAAAGCTCTCCACGCTTCTTTATCGACTTCTCTTAATCCAATTAAATCATCTAGTTGCATTATTCAAAGTACTCCATGTATAAATGTTGTTTTAGTGGTAGATAACCTATTGAGAAATGATGCACTTATATACTTTTTTAGTTACTATTTATAGTGCACAGATAAGTAAAATTACGCTATACAATTGACTAAAATTAAATATATATAATCCTAAAACTATTAAATTTAATGATTAATCAATCTATACTATTTAATGTAAATAAGTTTAATCTCAAGAGTTTAATTAAGCATTGTTTAGTAATTTGAAATCAAATATTTAAAAGATGTTATGAGAAAGAAAGGCATTTATCAAATTAGTCATTTACTAGACTAATTATCAGAAATAATAGAAAATGACACTTCTATCTTCAAATATAGGATCTGAAGACCATAGAAAATAAAGCATATGCACTATTATCAAAAAATGCTACGCCTAGACTACATCAATTTAAAAGACTTTAAGTAATACTTGTTCAAAGTACATTGTCAGAACTTTTCTCTTTTACAGGAAATCTGAAAAAAGTACTTATTAATTATTGCTTAATTTTTCCTACATAATAAATTATAACTTTTTTTCACAATATGCAACAATACTTTCACTTTTTCTATCTACGATAGCCAAGTAAAAGCTAGAGTTATTGCAAAAAATCTAGCTTTGGATAATTTCTACCCTTGTATTAGTTCTTATATCAGTAAATATATAGCGAATTTATTTACACGGTCTTAGCTAATAAATACTGTCAACGATAATATCATGACGCAATATTAATATTTTTAAACCACAAATATCTCGTGCATTACACTTAAAAAACGCATCAATTAATATATCATACAACTCCTAAAAGTATAATCTTGATATTTTCAAAAAAAACCCAATATATTTAAAAATAAACTATATATTATTACCTGCAATAACTAGAAAAATTTGCCTTTAATAAACAATATATAGAATAAAATTGCATATTTCATATCTTTAGAATCTATTTTTAATAGAATCTAAATTCAAACATCTGTTCATAAATAAAGAATCAGCTATTTAGAATTCATTTAGAATATATTCTGTTACTATTTTAACCATATAATCTATGTGTTAGCACTAATAAAAAATGCTATTTATAGGATTAATGTAGTAAAAATTTGGTAAAGGATATTAAAATTTCCGTAAATTACATTTGCAAACTCCTGATAATTTGAATATTAATGTTATTGATACAGAAAAGCTTGAGTAGGTAGACCTTTTATATCTTCCTTTACCCCTGACTCTTTATCACTTTTCCAAATTTATGAATATTTGCTTTATTTACGCCGTGTTGTACTAGTAATATTTTTTTTAATTTTTAAAGATTATATTGAATTACATCCTATTAGTAAACTTATGTGAGTAAACGTATAAGTGTACTGATATTATCATTTGCAGTAACAATATTTACTGTCAAATATGTATACTATTAAACATTTATATAGCATTAGTGAATAAATATAATTGTATAAATTTAATCCCGTTGCACAATGCCAAGTTACCATTAAAGACTAATAGCTAAATCAACTAAATAAACTAGTCCCTGCCCGAAAAACTAAGTAGTTATAAAAAAATATTTGTATATAATCCCTCAAAAATAAGAATATTCAATTCATTTTACGCAAGCAATTACTTATTATTGTTCTCATAGAAAATAACTCTTAACAAACAGACCAATATAATATTTATTGAAATTTGTATAAATATGTACATAGAGCAATAACAATAAACTGAAAATAGATCAAAATTACAATATATAGACTGTTATTATCACTTAGTAAGATAATTCTTCACTACTTTTGTAACCTATGATACAAGTATTTATATAGAAAATCAAAGAATAGTGTTTCGAGTTCAGATACTTACAAAACAATTCTATGTTGAAAACTACTAAAAAGTTACAAACACCTACTGTTCAAAATTTTCTTAGCCTCTGGGAACAGCGTTATAAAGCTGACCTATCGTCCTCAAATCTCACGAATCCTCCTTCCTATTCTCTATTGATTGCAACATCATCTTTCGAAGGTAGAAGTTTAACTGCTACAAAAATGAAGGATAAATTTTTAAGTGTCAATTGTCAGATGGCATGGATACAGACAAAAAATTTATACAGCTACATCCCTAATATTCTAGATTTACAAGAGGCAAGACGCATTACTCAATTTTCATTCCGAATTTATCGCAAACTGTTAGAAATTTATCAAAATCAATCTCATAAAACAGAGATATTAAGTCAATCTAAACTAGATGTATCTCTTGTTGAATTAATTACACCAGATATAGAAGACTTAGCTTATTCTTTAGAACCAATCTTGCTGGTCTTCCAAGAACAGCATGTAGCATCCAAAGATTGGCGTTCTCTTGGTTTTATGACAACACAGCTAAACTTTTGCAATCAGCTAATTCTTAAAAAACTTCAACCACAAGAGAGAATATTACTGGCTCCTTATTTGAAGTTTGTTGAAGAACAAGTATCAATGCCGTGGCAAAGAGTCTGTGCGAACGCTGCCAGGTATAAAATGAGTTCACCTAGAATTCATATTGTAGAGCATATATTCTCTCATGCATCTGAATTGGCAGAGAAAGTTTATCAACGATTGGTTAGCTTATTACCCAATTATTACAGCCGTAGAGGTAATCTGAGTGATGCTCCCATAAGATACTCATGTATTCGGGATTTAAATATGTTCCAGGCTTATTTATGTTTGTGCTTGCTAGAAGATAGCCTAAAATCGATAGAAATAGAATTACTACCTTTATGTGCAATGGTTGTAGAAGGTGTAGATATTAAATGGGAAGTTACTAAAACATGGTGCAAAGTTTTAGCTGAGGAATTAGAAAATAGTATTGATGCTGAATATATTGACTTGTTAATTCATTTTACACAAGGAATGAAAAATTTATTTTTTAGAGAACGTAGACGTTTAGGTTATACAGAAGACAGGATAGTGCAGGTTAGATAGAAATCAAAAAATATAATTTCTATTTTCATATCTATTTTTATTACCTTCCCACAACTTTTATTCTATTAAAAGCCGTTCTAAAAGAAGGGAATTTTAGATCAAATTGTTAGAAAAAATTTGGTAATTTTGCTTAAATATCTTTTCTTATTAAAGTAAAGCTAAGAAACAAAAGAAGTTCATATTTTATTGCAAAAAATGATTATACTGTAGTGTCTATCCAAAGCGATCGCATTATCAAAATATCGAATGTGCTTATTGTCGGTGCTAACCTAGCATCACTGTGCGCAACCCCTTTGTAGTGTTCGTCTATAGCGGGTGCTAACCTACCATGGCTTCTTGTTGTCGATATCGAAAAAATTTATGTTGTTTGTGTTTAGTATTATTAATTTCATCATTTATATAAGCTCAAAACCTCGCATCATAGAAACTTCAGATGTCCCCGAAGGAGAAAATTACAGAAGAAAGATAATCAACGAAATAATAAGAAAGTTTGTACAAAGTGCTGGCTTGGGCTATCTTAAGTTTCTAGATATGATACTGCCCTTAAAATATGACTTCTGTTTTTCCTCACAAAAAAGCTAAAGCCCTAAAACCCGGTAGTCCTCGTCCTGCAAAGGAACTTTGTAGTGAGTGTGGATTTTGCGACACATATTATGTTCACTATGTCAAAGAAGCCTGTGCTTTTTTAAATCAGCAAATAGATACTCTAGAAAGCAAATCTCATAATCGCTCCCGCAATTTAGATAGCCCAGATGAATTGTACTTTGGCGTACATCAGAAAATGTTGACAGCGCGAAAAAAAGAACCCATCCCTGGTGCTCAGTGGACGGGTATTGTCAGCAGTATTGCTATTGAAATGCTTAATCGCGGGATTGTGGAAGGGGTAGTATGCGTACAAAATACTAAAGAAGACCGTTTTCAACCAATGCCTGTAATTGCTCGCACACCAGAGGAAATACTAGCCGCTAGAGTCAATAAACCAACTCTTTCACCGAATCTCTCGGTTTTGGAAGAAATTGAAAAATCGGGAATGAAACGATTATTGGTAATTGGTGTAGGTTGTCAAATTCAAGCCTTAAGGGCTGTGGAACAAAAGTTGGGCTTGGAAAAGCTGTATGTATTAGGTACACCTTGCGTCGATAACGTAACTCGTGAGGGTTTACAGAAGTTCTTAGAAACTACTAGTAAGTCTCCTGAAACCGTACTTTCTTACGAATTTATGCAAGATTTCCGAGTCCACTTTAAGCATGAAGATGGCTCAACGGAAACCGTACCATTTTTTGGCTTGAAAACAAATCAACTCAAAGATGTTTTTGCACCATCGTGTATGAGTTGTTTTGACTATGTTAATTCCTTAGCCGATTTAGTTGTTGGTTATATGGGAGCACCCTATCGCTGGCAGTGGATTGTAGTTAGAAATGATACTGGTAAGGAAATGCTCGATCTAGTACAAGACCAGATTGATACTCAGCCAGTGATGTCGAAAGGTGATCGCAAGCAAGCGGTACAACAGAGTATACCAGCTTATGATAAAGGAGTTACTTTGCCGATGTGGGCTGCAAAACTAATGGGAGTAGTTATTGAAAAAGTCGGACCGAAGGGTTTAGAGTATGCTCGCTTTTCGATTGATTCTCACTTTACTCGTAATTATCTATACGTAAAGCGCAATTATCCACAAAAGTTAGGGGCACATGTTCCGGAGTTTGCTAAGCGTATTGTGGGACAGTATAAGTTACCAGATTAAGTTTGATCACCGGTAATTGGTATTGGTTTCGGTGTGATGGTCGGTGGTAACCGTTGCAGCGGATTCCCTTAGAGGAATAGTAATTGCTAATGGACAGTAATACTTATTAATCTGCTAAAGATTCCACTATTTTTTTACATTTAGAAAGGTAGATAGCCGTACTGTATGCAACCCTTCAGTTGTCCTGCACGCCATGCAAAGTCCATTAACCATTTACCCAGACTTTTTTTATCACGTATTTTTAATAGTAGAAATTGTAAGGGTAGCATTACAGCTGCTTTTATAAACGTTTTCCAGGTAATAATTTTAGGTATCCCATTTGACATATGTTTCATATATAGCAAAGGTTCTTGACACCCCATATTCCAACTTCTAATATACATACCTTTGAGGGTTTTACGGAAACGGAAGTAAACTAAAGCTTCTGGTATGTAATGAAGTTGTGTTCCTGCTTGCTGAATTCGCCAGCAATAATCTACGTCTTCTAGTACCATCATAGACTCATCAAAACCTCCAACAGAATTATGTACTGAACGTTTTACTGCCAAATTATGTGCCCCAGCAAATGGTAAGTATCCAGCAGATTCATGAAGTCCTGATTCTTCAATACCAAAACATTCCAATACCCATGATTCATTTAGTTTTTTATAGTCTTTTTTACCAGCTATGAAATCATATTTTTGAAGTGCTTCTCCTATGGATTCAACCCAGCCAGATGCAATCAAATCATCGGCATCGCAGAATGCTAAAGATTCACTTTTTGCTACGTTGGCACCAAAGTTACGAGCATATGCGGCACCGCGCTTTTGAGAAGCATCAATGAATCTTAGATTGGGAATTTTATCTTGATATTTTCTGATAATTTCAATGGTATTATCCTTAGACCCATTATCAGCGAAAATTACTTCCCAAGGTTCTGACCACTTTTGTTTTAGAAGAGATTTCAACTGTTCTTCTATTGTTTCGCTAGCATTGTAACAAGCAATAATTATACTTAATTTCATAACCTTTTAACTCCCTGTTTTAATATTTTTGATTTACTTAGTTAAAAATAAGAAATGACATAATGAAGTGTAGCTATCTAGGCATTTTATAATTAAAAATTAAATGCCTTAGTTTTATTTTTGCTACAATTCTATATTGTGATAAATACGTTGATTTACTTTATATTTCGTGTATGCAATCAAGTAAATTCTCTAAGAGTGATAATTTTACTTCTAAAAATAAATTTTATTTATTCAAACAATCTATAAATCTATTTACAGAGTTACTTATAAATATAGAAATAATCTAATACTGAGGTTATATACAGCAGATTTTGTCTTTTTTGGAATACTCTCTGAATATTATTAATATTTGTCTACGTTGGGTAAAACGCGGAAAATATACAACCTTTAAAATACCCTGTTTGAATGTTCTCTAAAATATACGTTACTAAAACCTATGTTAGATGTAACTTCTTTATCATCGCAGTATCAGATAAAACTACACCGTACAATAACTCATACTTAAGTAATATTTACTACTTTGAACTTAGTTGCACTTTGACAAACAAACTTTCACAGGGAATTTGAGTAGATAACCTAGACAATAATTGCTAGATTGGGATAAAAGGACAAAACAGCGATAAGCATTTTTTTCTGGTCAATCCAAAATTGACATATTCAGGAAACCCTAATTAGATTTGTAAATTAAATGTTCCAAAAATATTCAAACTTAAGTATTTATACATAATATAGCATCAAAAATATTTAGTACAAAAATATTATTAATCATTTATCAGATTTTTTAGTTTTTGAAAACCTTGCTAGAAGTAGAACTTCGGTATACTAGGAATTGTGGAAGGTTAATCACTTACTTGTTAGCTAATTAAAGTGAAACCTTACTTCACCTTCATGACTAGTAATGCTTAAACCTTATTAACCTATTTCTAGTAAAAACAATAGTTTCAGTATAAAAAAATATTCTAAACCAGTTTAAAAGTAATTTCACTTATGCGGGAATTACTTAATAGAAACTTTACTTTATTAAAGCTTCTATTTGATCTGTCTGCTTTTCTGATTGCTAACCAACACAGCCGACTGTAGACAGACATTGCGATAAGGATACCTGAAAGTAAAACCCGCTCATCAGAACACCTCTACCCGGATTTCTCAATAATTATCTTGCATGACTTAAATATGAAATAATATGAAATGCTATTGCTTCAGGGATTGGCTCCCCTTAACGTTTAATTTATACCAACATAAGGTCATATTTTTTAACTACATATTTCTGAAAATTATTTTTTACTTATATCGCCCCTATAACTTCTATGGCTTTTTCTAAAGCGATCGCAATATGAGTCCAGTGAGTTCCCCCCTGGCAATAAACTATGTAAGGTTCTCTTAATGGACCATCTGCTGAGAATTCAGATGTGCTGCCTTCGATAAATGTTCCACCAGCCATGACTACTTTGCTCTCATAACCAGGCATTTCATCAGGAATAGGTTCTAGATAAGAATCAATCGGGGAGTATTGCTGTACAGCTTTACAGAAAGCAATTAATTTTTCTGGAGAACCAAGTTTTACGGCTTGAATTATATCCCGACGCGGTGTTAAAGGTGCGGGATTTACTGGATAACCAAGTTCCTTAAATACATAACCAGTCAGATGAGTACCTTTCATAGCTTCACCTACCATCTGGGATGCAAGAAATATACCTTGAAACAGTAATCTATGCTGGTCGAAAGCGGCTCCTCCCTCGCTACCAATACCTGGTGCTGTCAGCCTGCAAGCTGCGGATTCTACTAGTTTTTCATTGCCAGCAATGTAGCCCCCAGCACTGACAACCGTACCTCCCGGATTTTTAATTAATGAGCCTGCAATTAAATCGGCACCGACATGAGTTGGTTCTTGGGTCTCAACAAATTCGCCATAGCAGTTATCTACAAAGCAAACTGTATCTGGGTTTTGTTGTTTTACTAGGTGGACTATTCTCTCTATCTCAGCTATGGATAAACTAGAGCGCCAAGAATAACCACAGGAGCGCTGAATTAGTACCAAACGGGTATTTTTTGTTATGCCAGAAGATAAGGCTTGCCAATCTATAGCTCCTTCTGGGGTAAGATCCAATTGACGATAGTTTACGCCAAAATCCATCAAGGAGCCTTGATTTTTGCCTCTTAAGCCAATTACCTCTTCTAAGGTGTCATAAGGTGCCCCAGCAACTGCTAGCATCTCATCACCAGGACGAAGAACTCCATATAGCCCACAAGCGATCGCATGAGTACCAGAAACAAATTGCACTCGTACAATTGCTGATTGAGCACCCATGATTTCTGCGAAGACTTTATCTAAAGTTTCTCTACCTAAATCATCATGACCGTATCCTGTTACACCCGCAAAGTGGTGTGCGCCTACATTATGATTACGGAAGGCATTTAATACTCTTTGAAGATTTTGCTTGACCTTCTGGTCAATTCCAGAAAAAATCTGTAACAGTGCCTCTTCTGCTCTTTGCAGCTGTTCCAAGCTGTTCATTCGTCCCTCGTTATCAAAAAACTATTTACGGTATACTCGCCGTTTTTTCCCTGCTCGCACATTTTTCGCATCCACAAACTCTCAGGAGTTTAATCGGTTGTGAATTCCTAGGTTGAACAATTCTACTCAGGTTACTGCATGACAACTGTTACCTCAAGCAAAAGTAAAAAAACATTTAATTGGGTGAATACCCTATTTTTCGCAGGAGTACATATAGGTGCTTTATTTGCTTTATTACCGGGCAATTTCAGCTTCCAAGCCGTTGGTCTTGCCCTCTTACTTTATTGGATAAGTGGTGGTTTGGGAATTACTCTTGGTTTTCACCGTCTTGTTACCCATCGTAGTTTTCAAACTCCTCAGTGGTTAGAATACTTCTTGATCTTCTGTGGTACTCTCGCTGTCCAAGGAGGTCCGATTGAATGGGTTGGAACTCATCGAATCCATCATTTATACTCAGACCAAACATTAGACCCCCACGATTCTAACCAAGGTTTTTGGTGGAGTCATATGGGTTGGTTAGTTCATCATCGACCAGAAGAGTACGATATACCCCGTTTTACTAAAGATATTGCAGAAGACAAATTTTATCAGTTTTTAGAAAAGAATTTCATCCCTATTCAAGTTGCTCTAAGTTTATTGCTGCTTTTATGGGGAGGTTGGTCTTTTGTAGTTTGGGGTATTTTTGTACGAATAGTCATGGTTTGGCATTTTACCTGGTTAGTTAACAGCGCTACTCATAAATTCGGTTATCGCTCTCATGAGTCTGGCGATAATTCTACTAACTGCTGGTGGGTCGCATTATTCGTGTTTGGTGAGGGTTGGCACAACAATCACCATGCTTTCCAATATTCTGCCCGTCATGGATTACAGTGGTGGGAAATAGACATAACCTGGATGACTATTAGGCTGTTACAGTCTTTAGGTTTAGCCAAAAATGTAAAATTGCCACAAACCTGAACGCTAACTGATCGGTAATTAGTAATAGGGAAAATTTAGCTTCTTCTACAAGTAGACTTAGAGCGTAAGTAAAAAAAATAAATCCTTTTGAATGACTTACCCTATTTACTAACAATCGAATAGTTCTTTGCGATCGCGCGGTTGATCTACTCTATAATTTGCTGACAATTAAAAACTCTGATAGTTAATGGATACTTATACACGAATAACTTATGTATAGGTAAAATAATTATCGTTAGCCGTAGTTATTTTATGCTCTTACTGATGGTACGCTCTCAAATTATTAATTTTAGACTAGTGATTCTTAACTAGTAATCTCAAAAATTTTAACATTTGCCATAACGGAAAGAGACCAATAAGTTTATCAAACCCCCTGCTGATGGGTTCTCACGCTCATTAGCAGGTGTTTCGACTGTCAAGTAAATGTTAATGAATGAGCAAGAAAATAGGATTTGAAAATAGCGTTTTACCTAGCAAAGACATAAAAACAAAAAATAAATAGGTGCGTAAAGACATATCTGCTTGATATAATCCAAGACGCAAATGTTAAGAAATTTGTCAATTATTAGAGGTTCCAAACTAGAATTTCTGTACTACTTTTGAAGTTTCCTATGCTCATTTATTCATGACTATATCAACAGTAAATACTAGTGAATTTGGCGATGCTCGTTCTAACAAGGATGTTGCCTCCGATTTAGACAGTCCCACTTTTAAGCTACAAGACATTATCAAAAGCTTACCTAAAGAGTGTTTTGAGTTAAATCCCACAAAAGCCTGGATTTCCCTTTTTATCAGTGTTTCGATGGTATTCTTGGGTTATACAAGTCTAATATTTGCTCCTTGGTTTTTATTACCAGTAGCATGGATTTTTACCGGTACAGCTTTAACCGGTTTTTTTGTGATTGGTCATGACTGCGCTCATCGTTCTTTTTCTAAAAAAGTTTGGGTAAATGATTTGGTCGGTCATTTGGTAATGATGCCTTTGATTTATCCTTTTCATAGTTGGCGTATTAAGCATAATTATCATCATCTTCATACTAATAAGCTGAATGAAGATAATGCATGGCATCCCATTAGACCGGATGTATATGAAACTTGGCATCCTGTAGCCAAATGGGGATTTCGTAGAATTATGCTTAACCGCTTATGGTGGTTAGCTTCAATTTTGCATTGGGCAAATTTACACTTTAATCCATCTAACTTTCGGGAAAAAGACCGGTCTGATATTAAACTTTCAGTTGCTGTAGTTGGATTGTTTGCTGTTGTTGCTTTCCCTTCACTGATTATTACCGGTGGTATTTGGGCTTTTGTGAAGTTTTGGTTTATTCCTTGGTTGGGATATCATTTTTGGATGAGTACTTTTACTTTGGTACATCATACGAATACGGAAGTTCCCTTCACTCCAGAACCTGAATGGAACGCTGCGATCGCTCAATTATCTGGTTCAGTTCACTGTGATTATCCACGCTGGGTAGAGTTTTTGTGTCACGACATTAATGTTCACGTTCCTCATCATATTTCTACTGCTATCCCTGCTTATAAACTACGTCTTGCTCAGCAAAGTCTTAGGGAAAACTGGGGTTCATACATGTTAAGCGATCGCCGTTTTTCTTGGTCTTTAATGAAAGAGATTACTGACGAGTGCAATTTATATATTCCAGGAGATGGTTATATTTCTTTCAAGGAATATCACGCAAAAAATTAGGTAGTTAAAAGCTGATAGCCTTAGTAAAGCTTAGCTAACAAACCGACTGCAATCAAAATTCTACGGCTGAAAGTATATTGTGCTGTAGTCGTAGAATTGCTCAACAATCAAAAAGCCCGCTTACTTATCAAAATCACGTGCAATCCAATACAATTAAAGATAAATCTCTTCATTCTGATGTAATTGACCAGGATGTAACTAAACTTCCCTTCACTCTTGGTGATTTAAAAGCTGCAATACCCAAAGAATGCTTTCAACCAAGTCTTGGTAAGTCTTTCTTCTTCTTCTTCCGCGATATTATTACCGTTGGGTTGCTCTATGGAGCTGCTTATTACATCGATTCTTGGTTTTTCTTTCCTATTTTCTGGGTTATGCAAGGAACGATGTTTTGGGCACTATTTGTAGTAGGACATGACTGCGGACATCAATCTTTTTCTAAGTACAAATGGCTTAATGATTTTATGGGTCATGTCTGTCATATTCCTATCCTTGTGCCTTATCATGGTTGGCGGATTAGTCATAGAACTCATCACAAGAATACCGGTAGCCTAGAAAATGATGAGAGTTGGTATCCAGTATCCCAATCGGACTATGAAAAAATGCCAACACTACAGAAAATTGGCAGATACTATCTATTTCTTTTCGCATACCCAGTTTATTTATTTGGACGTTCTCCCAATAAGGAAGGTTCTCACTTTTCTCCTAAGAGCTCACTCTTCAAACCATCAGAGAAGTGGGACGTCATCACTAGTACCACTTTATTGTGTGCAATGGTAGGTCTGCTGGGATTTCTTACCTATCAATTTGGTTGGTTGTGGTTGCTAAAGTATTATCTTGGTCCTTACACTGTCTTTATCATTTGGTTGGATTTAGTCACATTTTTGCATCATACAGAACCAGATATTCCTTGGTACCGTAATGATGAATGGTACTTCCTCAAAGGTGCACTTTCCTCCATTGACCGTAATTATGGATTCATCAGCCATATTCATCATGATATTGGTACCCATGTGGCTCACCATATCTTTTTAAATATGCCTCACTACAATCTTAAGCGGGCAACTGAGGCAATTAAGCCAATTTTAGGTGAATCCTATTATAAATCTGAGGAGCCAATCTGGAAATGTCTATGGCGTTCTGCTCGTGAGTGTCATTTTGTACCCAATTCTGGGAGTAAAGTTCGCTACACTTCTTACGAAAAAATGGCAAAGAATTTAGTTAATTAGGAATAGTTAATAGATTAATAGGTTAATAGTTAATAAGTATTGAAAAATGGGTAACGAAGACAATTCCCGTTACCCATTACCAAAAATTAAAACCTACCATTTCCTTGAACAATATGTTTGACAGTAGTCAAACTTTCTAAATTAATTAATCCCCGACGCAAACCCTTTTTATTAGACATACCTAAAAATACTGCATCTCCACGACTTGGATTACGGCAAAATCGCGGGGATGCATTTATATAGGTAGAAGCACTATTAACCCCCAAAGCAAATTGTCTACTCTCTTGATAAGATTCGGTAACAATGCAATCAGCATGACCGCTACTATACTGATTTATCCAAGCGATCGCTGGTTCTAAACCATCTACTATTTTGAAAGTTACAGTCTTTGCTAAGTAAGCTATTCCCCATTCCGTATCTTTTGCTAAGTTTAGTTGTGGGAATGTCTCAGTTAATTCTTCATCTCCCCTAACATCAAAGCCTTTCTCATGTAAGCTGTTCCATAGTGTCAGCAAAGAGCTAGATAAAGCTTGACGATGAATCAGTACTTTTTCTATGGCATTAACTGGATCTGGTTCGCTTTGATGACTATCAATGATTATGCTACGTACTGTCTCTAAGCTGCCACTAAGAGACCAATAAAGATAACAATTTCCCATTGCTGACCTTAAAACTGGTGCTGTGGAGAGTCGCAGAACCTGCTGTACCAAACTATCACGTCCATAGGGAATAACTAAGTTTAAATATCTATCTTGGTTAACTAATTCTCTTAATGAAGTACTATCTTCTGCTGCCATTATTTCTACGCTACCAATAGGTAAACCTACATCCCTAACGGCACGCATCAGAGCTTCGGCAATTGCTATATTTGTATTTACAGCTTCTGCTCCACCTTTGAGAATAATACTATTACCAGTTTTGATACATAAACCTGCTGCGATCGCTGCAATATCTGGAAATGCCTCATGAATAAATGAGATCACCCCTAGCGGCATTAACTGGGAGTAAGTTTGAGATTCTTCTAACTGATAATCAGCACTTCTAACTCTTCTTAAGGGGTCGGATAATTCCCCCAATTTTCGTAGAATTTCTACTGTTGCTTCCAGACGAGCAGGAGTTAATTTTAACCATTCCAAAATCAACTCTGAAACAGCCATTTCCCGACTCGCTTCCAAGTCTAACGTGTTAGCCTCTAAAATGTCGTCAAACGACTGATTAAGCACTTCTGCCATTGCCAATACAGCACGACTCCGTTCGACTCCTTTGGTCATCCCTAGCTTTAGGGACGCTTTATAGGCACGCTGAACGTGACTCATCTGTGCAGAAAGGGTATCAAAAACATCCTCATTCATGAAGTTAACGTCTATAGGTTAGCCAAAGCATTACTACCACCGGCAAGATGGCTAATACTACCACTACTATTGCCCAGGCAAGTAAACCAGAGCCTACAGCAAATTTTAGGGCAAATGGCAACCATATAATTACCAATAAAAAAGTTACTACGAGGGCTATCGGTAAATAACTCTCTCCTATCTTGGGATGTACTACGTGCCATCCTGCACCTGTCCAACGCCAAGCTCGTTTGTAGGGATAGGTTGTCGAAAGCTGCTCTAAGACATGTCCATTGTCTTCTACTACAAATATTTGCTGACAGCGATCGCAACCAAATGCTTCTGTGAGAGTAATGGGCTGCAAATGACCTTTCCGAGTGCAGGGACACGGATATTCGCAGTTTAAATCTATTTTTTCAATTTTTTCTGTATGCACAAGCAGCTTTATAACTTGAGCGTGTTTACGGGATGCCATTCTCACTTACTAGTAAAATTGGCTTTAATTAATATGAACTGAAGGTTTTCTACTAAAGTTTGTAGTTAATTAACAAAAATTAATAAAACACTTACAGATTATAGTTTCAGGTACAGTTTAGAAATATAGTTGAAATCTGTAGATTAACTATATTTATTCTTATAAACCATGACTTTGCACTATTTTACAAGTGCAGGAAATATATTTACTTTTTTATATAAGTATTTTAGGTTTTTTTAAATAGATTCTCCTTGACTTAAATAAAGACCTACTAAGTTTAAATTAAAAGCGTAAATAGAGATGTATTTTTGTATCACATATGTGATTTCTGTTCTTTTTCATAGAATTTGTATACTTGAGTAATATCAGTACTTAGCTTTATTTATAATTTTAAGTAATGATGTTATTCAATTGCTTACAAATATACTTAATTTCCTAATATACAAGAAAAATTAATGTTGATAAATGCTTAATTGAAAGAAGTTACCCTTAACCGAGCATCTATAGCTAGATTTGTACAGCTGGATTTATTTTATTATATAGATTTTTACTAAGTATTATAATTTACATTTAAATTTTTTCTGTTTTTCAATAGACTAGTATAAGTCGGTGGGAATAAACTAACTATTCACAAATTTGAAAAACAGTTAAATAATAAGGGGTAGAGAAGAATAGAAATGATCTGTTCCTTTAAGTCGTGCTGTACTAAAGCATTGTTAAGTAGGAAAGTAGGAATTGGTCGTACAGAAGTATTAAAAGCTGTAATGGAATAATACGGAACTTCTTCCAGGCAATCTGTTAACCCGGATTTCTCAGGTCAACCACCTTCCAGGGACTCATACATACCCTAAGGCACGGTAAAACATTAATGAAACTATGAAATCTATAAAAATCAACGTAATTTCAAAATCCTTAAAAGTATCAGTTAATGCTAATAAATTTTAATCTATTAACCAGCAGTAGACACTCTAATTGAATCCTCAATCAATCTATGAAAAGGTTAATCATTCGCCTATTTAAAAGCGGGTAACGCGATTCGAACGCGCGACATTCACCTTGGCAAGGTGACGCTCTACCACTGAGCTATACCCGCATTATTTATTAATAATCTCAGAATTCGTAGCTATTTGTCAACCCCTAATTTGAATAATATCTAAGGTTATAAATTTAAGGTTATAAAAGACAATCGGGTGAGCTAGCACCCAATTATCCACCTCCGATCGACAAAGAATTTATTATCGAAGAGCTACTTATTCGGTCTGGGCAGGTAAATTTCCTAGATTAGCACTTTTTAAAGAAGCAGCTAAAGACTGGGGACTACCTTGATAATCTTCAGATAAACCGGAGCGTAATTGACGCATCAAGCTACCCATTTCCAAAGCATTCATAGCATAATCCCAACCATGATTGCTTTTGATTCCAGCTCGTTCTAAAGCTTGTTGCATAGTATCAGCAGTCAAAACGCCAAAAATTACTGGTACTCCAGTTTGAAAACCAGCAGCAGCAATTCCTTTTGCGACTTCAGAAGAAACGTAATCAAAGTGAGGAGTTTGTCCGCGAATCACAGCACCCAAACAAATAATGGCATCGTAGCGATGTGATAAAGCCAGTTGTTTTGCCACAACAGGTACCTCAAAGCTACCAGGAACCCAAACGTAATCTACCTGTGTTCCTTGAGGATCGGCATCAACTCCATGACGCTTTAAGCAATCTTGACATCCTTCTAATAACTTATTGGTAACTAAATCGTTAAACCTACCAATAACTAATGCGAACCTTAATGGTTCTAACTGAGTAAAAGTTCCCTCGAAAACTGTCATGAGAGCTAATTCGTTAACTATACTTCTTGCAAATATATCTATCTTTTCTTAAAACAACACGAAGGAGCAGAAGAGAATCCACTATCCGGCGTACTATAAATTAGCAAAATATATACAATACATTATTACGCTAATTTAAGTTACCGACACTGTGGTTGCTCTGCTGCTCCCATGCTATTTGTATTTTTATACTCTAAGCAGTAGTCTAAACTACAAAAAAGTTTAAGACTCCCACAACAATTACCAAAGCTAACCAAGCACCGGAACCAAGCCAAAGTAATCTTTTTGATTCTACCCAGCTTTGAGGAGTTGCATATGCAACCGGAACCCCAATAACTAAAACGAAAGAAAGACCAACTAGAGCCAGTAAAGCAATTTGAAATATTGTTGTCATTTTTATTTTCTCAAAACGTCTATTTATTCAAGATAAAATATTGTGTAGCTTAATTGTTACAAGTTTTGCAGATTTTTAAACTAATGGCTAATTGGTGATAGATAATTATCAATTATGGACTTAATTTTATGCCATACAACAGCGGACTTTGATACTTTAGGAGCCGCAGTTGGACTAACGTACTTGTTACCTGGTAGCAAGATAGTTTTATCATCCGGGCTGGACCCTACGGTTAAAGAATTTTTGGCTTTACATCGAGATGAGTACCCTTTAATTGAAAGGCGTTCGGTGAATGCTGAAAATATTCGTACTTTATCTATCGTAGATACTCAACAACGCGATCGCTTGGGTAAGGCTCAAGAATGGTTGGATTTACCTTATGTTGAATCGATTAAGGTATATGATCATCATTTAAGCCAGTCTTCAGATATACCAGCCACTTCCTTTAATATTGCCTCGGTAGGTTCTACAACGACCCTAATTGTAGAAAAATTACAGGCTCAACAGATAAGTATCTCTTCTTCAGCAGCTACAGTTATGGCTTTGGGTATCCATGTTGATACAGGTTCTTTAACTTTTGATAACACTACACCTAGAGATGCATTAGCTCTTGGTTGGTTGATGTCTGAGGGTGTTAGCTTGTCGGCGATCGCTGAATATGTACAGCCAAGTTTATCGTCAGATTTACAAATTTTACTGAAAGTAGCCTTAGATAATTTACAAAAGGAAGAAATTTATGGCTACACTATCGCTTCAGTGATTCTGGAGACTCCCGAGTTTGTGAATGGATTATCAGTTATAGCTTCAGAGTTAGTAAGTTTGACTGAAATTGATGCTTTATTACTTGTTAGTGTTGTAAATAAAAATGGAGTAGACCGATTAAGTGTAATTGGGCGATCGCAAATTTCGGGCACCAACCTTGGTAAAATATTTAAGGACATGGGTGGTGGTGGACACCCCCAAGCTGCATCTTTAAGTTTACGGAATGTAGATGTTTCATCCTTATTAAATCAACTTTTAGAAACCCTCAAATCTCAGATTCCCCATCCACCTACAGCCAGAGATTTGATGTCATCTCCGGTACGAACAATTGTTCCAGAAACTACTATTGCTCAAGCACAGCGTATCTTATTGCGATACGGACACTCCGGATTATCTGTAGTTGATGAATTTAAAACACTGGTTGGTATAATTTCTCGACGTGATATTGATATTGCTCTCCATCATGGTTTTTCCCATGCTCCCGTTAAGGGTTACATGACCAAGAACCTCAAAACAATTAATCCAAATACTACTTTGCCCGAAATTGAATCTCTCATGGTGACTTATGATATCGGGCGTTTACCAGTATTAGAAGATATCAAGTTAGTAGGAATTGTTACTAGAACTGATGTATTAAGGGAATTACATCAAGAAGCAGAAGAATTAGAAACAAAAGACAAGTTAGAAATAACAACAGAGTTATATTCACCAGATAAAGAAGATATTTCCTCACCGAATTTAAAAGAATTACGCGATCGCTTAGCACCAGTTTTATGGGAATTTCTCACCAGAGCTTCCTCGGAAGCTAAAGGTCGGGGATGGCATTTATACTTAGTCGGCGGTGCTGTAAGAGACTTACTACTAGCAAATCCAAATGAGCCTTTATTAATTCAGGATATTGATTTAGTTGTTGATGGATTTCATAAATCAGCCGATGTAGGAGCTGGTGTGGAACTAGCAACCGCACTCCAGAAAATATATACCGGTGCACGTCTGGAAGTACATGGAAGTTTCCAAACAGCAGCTTTACTATGGCATAAACATCCCCAGCTAGGTTCTTTGTGGGTAGATATTGCTACTGCTAGAACAGAATTTTATCCATATCCTGCTGCGAATCCAGAAGTAGAAGCAAGTTCTATTCGTCAAGATTTGTATCGTCGTGATTTTACTGTAAATGCTTTAGCGCTGAGATTTACTCCCCCCCGTGCTGGAAAACTTATGGATTTCTTTGGAGGATTACTAGACTTACACGCTAAACAAATTCGGGTTTTACACGCTAACAGTTTTATTGAAGACCCCACCCGCATTTATCGTGCAGTTCGCTTTGCTATACGTCTAGGATTTATGATTGAATCTCAAACGGAAGAGTATATTCGTTATGCAATTGACAGCGGAGTCTACAATCGCACAGTTGCCGAAAATCCCAAAACACCAGCTCTCCAAACTCGTCTGAAAGCCGAATTAAAATATATTTTACAAGCTTCTTACTGGAAAGGAGCCTTAAAACTGTTAGGTAAATTAGATGCTTTGCAGTGCATTCACCCAACTCTCAAATTGGATGAAGAACTACTCCGACAATTACACTTAATGGAACATTGCTTAAAGCGCTTCGACTCTCAACAGAATTTATTTACTCACTGGCAAATGCGCTTAGAAGTAATTATTGCCCATATTGCCTCAGAATATCGTGTAAAAGTCGCAAATAATTTGCAGTTACAAGATGAAAGTATTCAAAGATTAGAAAAATTAAATACTGCAAAAATTCAAATTTCAAATACTTTATCTAAGTGCAAAAAGCCTAGTCAAATTGTCCAACTACTGAGACAATACAGTTTACCAATATTAATTTTAATCGCTTTACAAATTCCACGATATCACAGACGAAAAATTTGGTATTATGCAACCGTTTTAGCAAACATCCATCCATTACTAAATGGTAATGATTTAAAGCGTTTGGGTTATAAGCCTGGACCAAATTACAAACAAATGCTTGATGATTTACTTTGGGCTACTTTGGATGGTGAAATTAGTACTAAAAAGATGGCAGAAGAATTTTTGTTAAAGCGTTATCCAAATTAAAGTCATTAAAACTCCTATGGATGAATAAAAAGACTTGAATTAAAAAAATAGTTCAAAAATAATTCAAAAATAATTCAAAAATAATTAAATAATCTCAATACTATCTTCGATAAGAACAAAAAATGATTATCCACCCCCACTATCCTAAAATTATTTTATCTTTTACTTATCGGGGATTCAAAATAGAAATTGAACGGGATAAATTCAAAGGACAAGATATTTATGCTGCTTGGGTAGAGCATGAATTCGGTAGTGCGATCGCTGTTCCTTTTGCTTATACTGTACTTGATGCGATAAAAAAGTCAAAAAAATGGGTAAATAATAGAGAAAATTGTCAATAATTTTCAGATAAGTAAACGTAAATTAGAATATTTATAGTTATATTTATTAAATTGACATGAGAGTATTCCAATGAAAGAAGAAATATCTTAAACCGATACCTTCATGGCTAATAATAATATTGTTCCCTTACTTCTAGCCTGCGGGCTTTTTCTAAAATTGGAATGACCTCATTGAAATAGCTTTTTATTTTACATTTATTCTACTTCATAAAGTATTTATTTATTTATTTAATTTTATTTGATAATTAAGAAATAGAGTTTATTCTAGTAAATATCAATAATAAATATTCAAAATCTTAAATGCTCGAAAATCTATCTCGTAGACAATTATTAAAATATAGTAAAAATAGCTTAATTACTTTATCAAGTTTAAACTTAATAAACTTACTTTATAAATCTTCCACTACTGCTGCTGAAAATCTTACTTCCAATTTAGAATTACAAATTCCACAACTGATGAAGACAGCATTAGTACCGGGAGTTTCTATCGCAATTGTTCGCAATCAGAAACTTTTTTGGCAGAAATCTTTTGGATTTAAAAATCAATATACCAAACAACCAGTCAACAATGAGACTATATTTGCAGCAGCATCATTGAGCAAACCTTTATTTGCTTATGCGGTTCTAAAAATGGTAGAACGCGGACAGTTAGATTTAGATGTACCCTTAACAGAGTATACAGATAAACCCTATATTTCTGACCCCAGAATTAAGCTTATTAATACTAGAAGAATTCTCTCACACACAACTGGTTTTCCTAACTGGAGCGGTAGAGCACCCTTATGGATAAAAAATCAGCCAGGTAAAAAATTTGGTTATTCGGGAGAGGGATTTTTATACTTACAAAAAATTGTAGAAAAAATTACAAAACAACCTTTAGAAAATTATTTACAACAGCAAATATTAGTACCTTTTAATATGAACAGTAGTAGCTTTATCTGGCAAGATAAGTATACACAAACAGCTTCATATGGACACAACCGTCAAGGTAAACCAAAAGTAATGGGTAAACCAAAAGCTGCCGTCTCAGCTGGAAGTTTGCGCACAACAGCAGCAGATTATGCACAATTTTTGATTGCTATGATGCAATCCGGAACTATTGATAGTCCCGGACTTACTGACACCAGTTTGAAACAGATGCTTACCCCCCAAATAAAAATTAGTCAATCTATTAATTGGGGTTTAGGTTGGGGATTAGAAAAAACTAATAAAGGTAACTTTTTTTGGCATTGGGGAGATTTAGTTACCTTTAAAAGTTTTGCACTAGCTTCTAGAGATTTACAGACAGGAATTGTAATTCTAACTAATAGTCAAAATGGTTTAAAAATATGTGAAAAAATAATATCTCAAGCAATTGGAGGAAACCACCCAGCCTTTAAGTTTTGGATGATTGACTATTAGAAAAAATGACTTAAATTAATAAGCAAAATTACTTAATCTAATTATTTCGCTGCAACTCTTTTTGGAGTAGCTAACATTAGATTAGATTGATTTACAGCAAATTGATAACCAATACCAAAATTAAGAGGCTTAATATTTTTATTTTTCGCATAAACTTTTCGTAAATCAGACTGATAGCGGTTACGAAATAAATTTATAGGACGAGTGTAATTGCCGTAAAATTTCAAATCCCACTGAGCCAAATTAAAAGATTTTAGAGGCATACCAGAATCATCTTGTAACACGCGATCGCTTTTAGCTAGTATAAGATTTTTTATATCAGAAAAACTATCGTAATACATTAAATATGATGCAGCTTTGAGGTAAGTAACTGGATTCTTTTTCCTCTTAATAAATTCTACAAGTTGGGGATTTTTCTTGATTCCAGCATTAGATAAATCCGTAGAGAAATAATACAAATTTCTAGCCTCAGATTCACCCTCTGGAGCAAAAGCTATTCTAATACCAGGAATCATTCCCTTCTGGAACTGCTGAATATTTGCATCTTTATCTAAACCAACATACTGTAAATCTAAAAGACGATTACCAGTACGTGTCATAAATACAGATAAAATTGGTAATACTCCTTGTTTTTGTAAATCTACCTTCATATCATTGGTACGAAAGAAGCTAAATTTTAGAATCGCGTAAAGAGAATTTCTAGCCTCTTGCAGTTTATAACTACTTTGACTATTTGTTAACTTACTAAAATCAGGAAGACTTCCAACTGGTTCCAAACCCACTAATACATACTCTTTTGCTTTAGGAAATAAAGAATATGCATATAAAAAGTCAGGACCGCTAAAAGGATAAAAAACTTCCTTAGAAGTAGAATTAACTTCCCCTAACTCTTTTGTAGTCCATTCTTTAACCTTAGATATTTGTTGATTTTCCAGTTTTGACCAGGAATTATTTAAAAAATTCTGATGAGTATTCCAACTATTAACCTGTGTGACTTTAAATAAGGGACTATTTTCACTAACTTTAATCCCTGCAAGTAACTTTGCTGTATCAGTTAATTTATCCGCCTTAATTTTATCAAACTTATCTACAGAGTTTGAGATTTTTTGAGAAGATGAAGAAATTGCTGCTTGTCCATTATTAGAGGAAATACCACTACTTACCCTATTATTAACTTGTTCCTTGGAAGCACAAGCTTGAATTGCTAATAAAAAACTAGCAGCTATTGATAATATATGTATTTTTTTCATTACCTTGACTCTAAGAATACTGTATATATCTGATCAAGCAGATAGCTAATTAGATTAGAAGATATAAAAATTGATAGCCAATACCAGTTCAATTAATGATTGCAATAAATTACTTCGCAGAGACTTTCTATAAAATATCTCTAGGGAACTCTATGTATGTTATTTTCTGCTTAAATTGGTATAGCGAATAAAGAATTTAAGATAATTCCGACTGATTTTTACTTGCAAAAAAGTACACGATAAGTCCGAGAATAAAAGTACCCATACCTGCAAGAGATTCAACAGGTTTATCCATCAGAATAAATATCATCATCCATAAACTAATCGAGAGAAATATGATCGGTGTAAAGGGATAACCCCATGTTTGATAAGGTCTAACAACATCAGGGTATCTAACCCTGTAAATGAAAACCCCCAACACAGTGATGAAAGAAGATAAAGTTAGTGTGAAACCAAGATAACTGATTACAGCTTCAAAACTAGAAGTTAATAGCAAAATTGTCACTATAAATAACTGCAATAACATTGCATATAAAGGAATACCACTTGTATTCTTTTTCGCTAGAAACTTAAATACATGAATATCTTCACCAATTACTTGACTTACCCTTGGTCCAGCAAAAATCATTGAACTAACTGAAGATATTAGTCCAAAAGAAATTAACAATCCCATAATTTTTGCACCGCTATAACCAAATATTTGATTAGCAGCAATATAGCCTACCTGTAGTTCCCCTTCTAATTGATTTATAGGAGTTGTATACAGAAAAATAAAATTTAAAAGTAAATATAACCCCATCACAATCAAAGTACCAAAAATTAAAGAACGGGGTATATTTTTCTCCGGTTCTTCTACCTCACTCGCTAGATAAACTGATGCATTCCAACCAGAATATGAGTAAGTAACATATACCAAAGAAACCGCGAAGGGAGAGCTAAAAATTAAAGAAACATCAGTAGAGGATGGTAAAAATCCTAAATTTTGGGGTTCAGCTAAACTTAAACCACAGCCAATCAAAACTATAATTAGTAGAACTTTAATAACTGTAAATACCTGCTGAAAATAACTACCCAGTTGCAGATTTCTCATATGAACTAAAGAAACGCTAAATACTACTCCCAAAGCAATTATCGTAGGTGATATTACTGGAAATACCTTAGATAAATATCCTCCTAAAGCCATCGCTGCTGCTGCGATTGGTGCAGCGAAACCTACCGTTACCGACACCCATCCCGATAAAAACCCTACAACTGGGTGATAAATACGAGATAAGTAGTAATACTCACCACCAGAGTGAGGCATTGCTGCACTTAGCTCGCTGTAAACTAAAGCACCACATAAAGCAAAAATTCCTCCAATTGCCCATAAAAACAAAAGAGCAAAACCAGATTGTATATCTTTGACCTGAAAGCCTAGACTAGTGAAAACTCCCGTACCAATCATATTGGCAACTACAATACAAATGGCGGTAAATAAGTTTACTGTTTTAGGCGCCTGTGAGATACATGAAGACATTTAATTACGCCCGCAAAAATACTTATAATCAAATAATTTATGTAACCACAGACTGTTTTATTACAAGTTCTAAGAATACCGCATCCCTGAAATTGCTTATATTGCGCTTAAGCTTTGATAATCATGAAAACTTTATATCCTGAAAAAACAAAAATTTTTCCTGCAATCTGATTTCTATAAAATGCTTTTTACGAAAAAATAAATTTTATTTAATAGAACTCCAAAATTATTAGTTGACATTATTAATTGACAAGTTTGGATTTTTTTGTCTACTACCTTGTAGGATTAGGGACTTCCAATTAAAAAAATAATCAATCGTTTTGGTGAGCAGAGGAAGCAGGGGAAGCGGAGGGAGCAGCGGTGCGAAGAAAGCGCTTCTTACAAAAGTTGTACATGGAGAGAAGTTGCGTGCGGAGGTTCCCTCCGTTGAGCAAACTTCGGG
>JBHJJE010000057.1:0-29019 GCA_050042865.1 Mastigocoleus sp. | reverse complement strand
AAGGGATGCGATCGCTGGATTGTCTAACCACACTTTTTCGATGATTTCACCACGTTTAATAAATGAAATATTAACTCCATATCCTGGTGATAATTTGATTTGAGGGATTTGTTGATTACTGTTACCAGTTGCTATCTCTTGAGATATTTGTTTAACATTTTGTTTTATTTCAGATGCAGATACAGGTGATATATTTATTAGCGGAGTTATTAGACAACAGACCACGAGACTTGAGATATAACGCATTACTTATTGACCGATAGTTGAAAAGACTGATTAACAAATACCTGTACATCAGTACCAGCTTTTAAAAACCATACTTCTTCTTGTTGTTGCATTTTTGTAATAGCTCGCTGATTTCTTTGTAGAATCTGTTGAGTTAGTGGCTCAAATCCTCCACTCAAAACTGCTCCTAGAATATTGGAACGACTTCTTGTAGTTGATGAAAAGGTACTTGTACCGAAGCTACTGTTTGTAGATATCTGCTCTTGTTTTGGTTGATTTAAAACCTTACCTATTTTCGCTAATGAACCTACTGTAAAGGTTTCTATATCTCGCTTTGCGATGTCTCTATTCTTCTTGTTCCACTTTGATGCAATTAAAGGTTTACCAGACCTTCCACGAATAGCGATCGCGTTTGCAGGAAGGGGATATTCCCGACCATCTACTAAAATCTGTGTTGCTTCCATTTGAAGCATTCCAGATGAATGGATATCTTTAATTCCAACAACTATTTGAGAGTCTTCAGGTACTATAATAGAACCTTCTTGAGTACTTAATGGTTCTAATAATTGAATGATAAATTTTTGTCGTTGATTTACGGATACATTATCTCTTATATTCTTAGAAACTATAGGAGTTATTAGCTTACCTGTTGCATATGTTCCAACCGTAAATTGCTTTCTTTTATTACCATTAATAATTTTTGTTTTTCTAGGGTTTAATGATTCAAATTGGGAGAGGTTAGATTGTTTAGGCAGAGTTTCTAATGTTGAATTTGTATGAGGTTCAAGAGAATTAGTTGTTGGTGTTTTATTTATATTTGTATTCAAACTTTGTTTTGCAAGTTGTGTCTCACTTTCTAACAAAGATGTAACTTTTGCAGTTCCATAGCTTCCTAAAGCATTCAGTTTAGACCACTCTTCCATTGGATCTGATGAAACTTCAATATCAGATTTTACTGATTTTCTATAAGTTCCCTCTAATATTCTTGGTTTATTTTTAACCACTGGTCGAATAGGTTGAGATGAAGAAATTCGAGGTGAATAATATCTTCGATAATTTTGCTTTGGAGTATATGCTACGGAAGCCGTTTTTAATGGTTTAGATGGTATTTGAGAAGTATTAATTCGACTAACATTCTTCTGAGGATTTGGCTTCTTCTGAACGGGTTGCTTTTTGTTAGGGATTCTAGAACTTTCAATAGACTTAATTTTTTCTGCTTGAGTTGATAGCGCAAGTTGTGCTTTTAATCTTCCTGTTTTATTTTCAAGGTCGTTAGTACGTTCTTCAATTTTTGGTTTATCTATTATTTTATTCGCAATAGTGGGAGCATGTCTGGGTTTTTGGGCAATAATGCTATTTACAACAATTGCAGCAGTTCCAAATACTATAAGCATTACTAAACCAACAGCACCAAACTTAGCAAATGGATTACTATAAAAATTAGGTTGAGTTTTGCCTTCATGTGGGTTATCAAATAATTCATCTGTCCTTACTGGGTTTGCTCCCTCTGAATTACTATCTTGAGTGCTAAATTCAGTTTGCAATTGATTTTTATCGAAACCAAGTAAATCTGCAAAACTTTCTTGATTCCAATATTCCTTACGGTCTTGAGATTGTTGAGAAGGATTAGTTGGGGAATATGGGTCATCGTAGTTATCGTCGAGTGGTGTACCAATGACCTCTTTTTCTTGAGAATGCATTATAAATTCTCCTGTTGTAAGTCCCGAATAGCATAAATTTCTAAACCACTTGAACGTATTTGATAAATAATGGTAGCTAATCCATTTGTACTTATTGGTGATTTTGGTGGTTCTACAGCTTGTACAAAAATTTCTTTATTGAATGGAATCGTTCGTCCTAAATTATTTGCCTCTTTGAAAACTGTTAGATTAGCTATCATCTTCACTTTCCATTTACCTTCTGCGACTTTAATCGGTGGTTGAATTGAAAGTGGGACTAATACAACTTGTGTTTTACCTTTAAAGACACCTTCTGGTGTCATGGAAGCAAGGATGGTTAAAAATTCTTGACGGAAATCTTCTGAAAGAGCATAAGATGCTTGCCATGCTCCAGATGTAATTTTTTTATCCTTAAATGTTTTACCTTCAATAATTATACCGGGGTCAGGTTTTGGATTATTAGCTTCTTCAACGGTTGCAGGGATTAGTTTCCCAGACCAATTCATCATTAAAAGCATGGTGTCGGACACAAAGCGAGAAACTACTTGGGGAGTTCGTTCTAAATTACCAATAGGTGTTACTTTTATTGACTTTCCAGTTTTTAATTGAACTAGGGAAGGAGGAGGTTTTTGATTTAGTCGAGAATAAGAACCATAAAGTAGTAAAAGAATAAGAAAGGTAATTAGATGTAAACCAAAGGTACCAATAGTAAATAAAGCAAGAGTATCTCTAGTTGAAATATTTTTAGAAGTGCTATCAAGAAATTTTAACGAGGGAGCCATAGAGCAAGGATATTACGGAGTTATTAAGAGTTGAAGCTGAGAGTTTTTTATCCTTTGAGAACTCTTTTCACGCTAGAAGAAAATCCAAAGGTTGCAATACTAGAAAAACTATTGAATATTGCTAAACCTCCACCTGCGGCTAAGACTACTGATAGAATTGGTGAAAGAATACCAATAGCGAATGCAAAAATCATTGGGTCATCATTGTTTGCTTGAAGTACCATAGTTGCAACTAAACCAGAGATAATATTGAAACACAGCTTTATCATTCCTACAGAAAAAAAGCCTGTTAACCATGCAAAAATTGCTTTGGAGCCAACTGGAAGTAAAGAACCTCCTACAGCAATTGGTCCTAATAGTGCAGTTAATAACATGCAAATTTCAATTATCCATTGAAAAGCTATAGCCATCGCTAATAACCAACCACGTACTGTTAACTGAAAAATATTGGTATTAAAAAAATCACTAAATCCTTTTAGCCAATCAGAACCTTCATCTTTATTAGATTCAGAATCTATTTGTTGTGCTTGCTCAGAGGCTTTTTCTAAACATTGTGCTTCTTGAGTAGGGTCAGCAATGGTATTGCATTGATTAATCAATGATTGTATTGCATCTCCCCTCCCAGTTTTCAACATCATCTGTTGATAAGCTTCTTGCAGCTGTATGGATGCGGAGGTAGATGTTAGGAGCGTTTGATTAGTTTGATTTATAATACCTCGTAAGTTTTGCGTAACAACTGCCAATGGCTGAGCATTATTAGAAAGCAAAACAACCACAATAATTGTCCAAATGATATCCGAAAAGCTTTTGCTACTGTCACCATCAATCATTTCTCGTGTCCATTGGACAATAAAAATCAATAGAGTACCTACAGCAAAAAAGATTCCTAGATTTGCGATCGCTCCATACAATCCTCCTCCTAATACATCATTCCATAATTGATTCATTGCTCCCGTAACAGAATCACTTGCAGTTATTCCATCTTCAGTAATGGTAGATGCAGCTTGACCAGGATTCGGTTGTTGAGCAAGGAGCAAGGTATTGGGCAATCGACAGTGGGCATTAGATGTAAGTAAGAAGATAGTAGAAAATTGGTATAGAAGCATTTATTCAAGATGAGAAGGATTCAAGAGGATTATTCACTTGCATTTCTTTTCGACTGCCTACTTTCGACTGCCTACTGCCCTAAAATAACTGTGCCTGGGATGCTGTACGCAAATTACTAAACCCTTGACCTACTACTTCTTTTTGACGTGCTTGGTTCTGTCCATCCACAGAGCGTGAAATGTTAGTTAAATTAAGATTGGCTAAATCTTGGGATTGCTTTAGTTTCAATTCATCTGTTCTCATTGCACCTAAAATTCCTGCTATTTGATTATTTTGTTGAGCTATTCGTTTCATGACATTCTGAGTCACCACTTCATTTTGAGCAGCTTCAGAAAGAACTTCTACTGTGTGCTGTGATGTTTGAGTGTTTTCAATTTGTTGTTTTGTAGATTTTTGCCCTTCTTTGCTTAAAGTAGTACCTGAAGAAGCACGAGTTATCTGACGGTCTATTTCATTAGTTACTTTATCAACGCTATTGATAGCGTTATTATCTTCGTTTGCTATTTCTTCAACTTTATTTCTTACCTCTATTAAATCTGGTAAACCTAATGCACTCACAGATTGATTGATTAGCGCTTGTAAATCTCCTTCTAATGATTCTGATAATTCATCTAACTTAGGAGAAACTATTGAGGTAATATATTTGTAGATGAAACTTAGTTGATGCTGTAATTGGTCAGGTACTTTTGTCAATGGATTTGGTAAGTTTAGGGCATATGCATTACCAATACCAATAGTTGATAAGATACCTAACCCTAGTAATAATCTTTTAAATTTTTTCATTTCGGCTATCGAATTTTCTCTAGGGATATGTACTACCAAATGTTTTTTTAGCCAGTTCAGTAATAGCAATAAATTTGTCGGAATATTTGGACATGAAATGTGTTCTCTGTTCTTGTTCTTGTGGATTATTTGCTACTACTGCAAGTAAAGTTGGTGGTGAATAATAACGACAAAAGGTAAATTTACCATTATCATCAAGCAACCACTGGGAATACAGTTCTTCTTTATTGGGAAAGAAACTTTCGGTAGCATTACGTGAAATAATCTCTGAGGGATATTTAAGAATACTTACAAAACTATCAATTGCAGTAGGTTGAATTCTTCCAATTAAACGAGTGGTTAAATTTTGAAAAATCTTGGCTCCAGTTGGGGATTGAGCGATGGTGTCTGGGTCTTGAGCGGATAAAATTACTCGAATTCCTGCTTTTGCACCATTTGCACATAATCTACCAACTAGTGCTGCAATGGAATTGTACTCAAATAATATAGGACTCTCGTCAATAAAGAATATACTAGCCGGAACTGCTAAAGCTCTACGTAATGCTGCACTATAAGCACTTAAACTTAAGATGGCTGCATCATCATCATTAGATAAATTTCTTAGTGCGAAAATAAGTAATAGTGCATCGCTACGAAAAGTTGAAGGTTGAGCGATCGCTTTTCCTACTCGACTTGATAACCAAAATCTTAGTCTTAGTTTAATAGTTTCTAAAGCAGCTTTGATATCACCACTCAAAGAATCTAACTGCAAGCGTTCATAGGAACAGAAACTGATAAAATCATTCAAAGTTGGCATTGCTGACCATTCTTGCGAACCAAAACCGTGAATATATGCTTCACTATAGCGATCGCGTATTAAATCATCGTTGAAAAATGCTTTTAAGCCTAAAGTGATAATAGAACGTATTGCATCATTATGTTGTTTAGATGTAGTTCCATCTCCTTGATTGTTACCTACAATCATTACCATAATTGCATTTACCAAAAAATCTTTATAGTCCTCAAACCTTTCAGACTGAAGTTTAACTGGTAAAGAGGCTAAGTTTGGTAACTCAAATAAATTACTTGATTCTTTACCAACATCAAAGTAGGCTCCATCTTCACCAATGAATTGGGAATAGTCTGTAAAAGTGCTGGTTCCATCTGGTTTAGGATAATCCATCGCAACTACAGGCATTCCATGTGCTAATGCATGAGTTATAATTCCAGCAGCTAAGACACTTTTACCTCCACGAGTAGTAGCAAACAATCCTAAACTTTTATGTTGACTATATAAGTCAATGAATACTGGCGTTCCTCCTTCTTCTGCTATTAATTCTAAACCGCTATTTTCACCAGCTTGTGTCCGCATTAAAGGCATTAAACCTGGTACTTCACTATTTAGATAGACTAGTCTTCTATTAAATGGTGTAGTCATTAATTTTTCACAGCTAATAGGCAAAGTTTGTAACCAAATTCTCCAAGGATATTCGGTTTCTCTAACTACCCATGCAGGACGTAAAAAACATGATTGTAAGTACTGACAAGCTTCATCAAGCTGTTTGCGATTACTACGATGTACTAAAAATACAGTTGCTGTATGTATAGGTACCGCACCCTCATAAAGTTGTTCTTGAGCAGCAATTGACTTTTTTATATTAAGTAAAGATTTAACATCAACTGAATTCTTTTCTTGAGCTATTGCAGCATTTGTATTTGCTTGTTTTGTTAAACGCTGCATATTGGTTTTAACCAAAGTTTCTGAAGCTCTCATCAATTGACAGTAAATCTCGGTGTCGTATACTCTTTCTCTAGATAGTACCTCCCATAAGTAACGAAGTTGTTGTTCTTTATCTATCCAACCACCCGGTTTATCTACAAAGGTTAGTGCCCCAATATACTTATCCTTTAAATGCACCCAACGTTTATCAGCAATAGGGACAGAAGATTCAGATTCCATTAGGTAAGATGTAGCAGCGATATCCGAATAAACTTCTTCTCGTAGTCCATTTTCATCAAAAATCATCAGTTGGGGGATTGGTTTTGTTGGTGTATTGTTAAATCGCTGCCACAGATTCTCCCATAGTTTTTGAGCATTTAAAGGTAGAATATCTAGACCCATCTTGTTAGATATTAGTTGTTCCCATAACTGATATCCCTCAGTAAAAGATGCTTGAATTAAGTTTTCAATTCGGGTAAATTGTAGCTCGCTGATTTCTCCTGTAAAAGATTTCCACTTTCTTTCGACTTTAGAAAGTATTCTTTCAATCAAATCAGATGTTCCACTATTAGTAGACTCTACTGTATATGTACAGTACAAATACAAATTTTTAGGTTTACGAACTCCTTGATTAGTTAATTGTTGAATACGACAACGTTCTCCCATTAGTAGGTACTGTAGTTCTTTTTTCTCAGCTTTTTCGCTTAAGTTTTCTAAATCTTGTTGTCGCACTGTATCATCAGTAAAAGAATTTAAATGAATCGTTAGGCGTTCTCCTTGTGGTAAATCTTTTAAACCGGATTCAATAGCATCGAAAATTTTATCAATTTGTTCAGTTCTTAATGTAGGGTGAATTCCCTTGCACTCAAAACCAAACTGGACGAGGTATTTATCGCTCCCTTTTCGTAATATATAACCTCCAACACTACGTCCTTGAAGATTAATTTGTAACATTGCATAAAGTGCAGATACCTCTTCTAAAGGAGTTAAACGTACTTTACTTTTACCGTTATCAACAATTTTCTTACTCATTTACACAGATAGACAGTCTTGATGAAAGATTTTTCACCTCCAGGTAGAAAGCATCCTCCTCTCCTGATTCTTACTACCTATTTCCTACTTTTCAAAGACAAATACATCCATTATTCTTTTTTCTTTGTTATCGCTCTCTTATATTTATAAACCCCCCTTATCCAATTAGGAACTGAAATAAACTTAGATAAAATTCGCCAAGAACCATTAGCAGTTAATATCCACCACGTAGCTATTCCACAGGATGCGATCGCAATTGTCCAAATCCAGTTTAGTCTTAATAAGCCATGAACTAGATAATAAGAAACACCGCTAATAATTGCCCAAGGTACTAACTGTTCTGCGGGAAACGGACCGATTGATGGTTGCTTACCCAAAGTTGCATTTACTTTACGATACTTCCTATCCTCCATATATTCCTTTACTGACCAACGTTTGTTCCTCCTCCTCCAATAATCAAGTTAGCTAGTATATCACCCATAGTAACTGTGATTAGAATAATCATTGGTGTTCGAGCTAAATTGACCCAATCCTCATCATTTCTAGCAGCTTGAATGACTCTCACCAAAGATATTCCTAAGTAAAGTATGAATAGACCCCGTAGCACGTTAAAAGCTAAAGTGATAGCCTCGTTTGCACCGGTAAATTGACCGCTCATCCAAGTTTCTGCATTTTGAAAAAACTGAGCTTGGGCTGACATTGATAAAGCATCTAAGAATACGAATGTACCTAATATTGTCAGGATTGGAGATGTAACTCTGTATAGTGTCGTCAATCTTACTACATGATTTAATACTCTATTTAATTCTTTCCTCCATATAACTGTAACTATTCCCAGTACTGACAAACCTAAAGTTATTGAACTTATCAAACTTGGATTAACGATATTATCTACGACTGTTGTTACCAAGCCAGTAAAAGCGAGAGAGCGTAATTTTATAGAATCGTTTTGAGTTTGATTTGCTATTGATAGTTCAACAAATTTTGACGGTTTGAAACGCATAGGGGAATTTAAAGCAACAAAGTTTTCTCTTCTCTTTTATTAGCTGATAAACAACTTACTTTTAATCTATCTAATGTTAGATATATGCATAGCATTTTTACTTGAATAAATAATTTTATTTCTAGTCTTAATTATTACTTTTTTATGAGTTTATTCTAAGTATTCAAACATTAAATTAGCTCTTAAATAGTACATTTTTCGTATTATATACGTGTAGAATATAAGGATAATTGATTATAAATATACATTTCATATTTCAGTAATATACTGAGAAATAAAGTTTATCTTTGCAAAAGAATATTCGTAGTGTTAAAAGTCTCAATTTTAAATTTATTCTGAATTGAAGTTACCTAAGTTTCTGTAAATTCTATAAGGGTTACTATTATATTCCAAAAAATAGTAACCGATGAAATCTTTGCCTAGAATCAGGTTTAATATATTTCTTCTTTTAAGTTACTATAATTACTTTATAAATACAGAATAATATAAATTAGTTCTGATGAAAAAATTACGCTTCCTAATTAAACTGGATATTACATATTTGGGTTCTTAATATTAGTAGCATCAAGTAGAGGAATTAAGGTTGTCCCTGAGTACTTAAGTAGAAAGATAAAAAAAGACCCATTTGCTCTACAAATGAGTAACTTAGATATATGACATATCTATAACCATTGATATAAATGACTTTGAGCGGTTACTATAAAAGCCATATATCTTAGATTGAAAATAGTAACTCCAGGAAATAAATCTGAAATCTTAGTCTCACTATAAAAAATTGTCGAGCTTTTCTTCGAGTAACTCTATAGGAATTTCTATACAGCTGCGAGTCACCATCTCAGGAGTCTTCGGAAACACAATTTCACTATTCATGTTAGCCTGAATTTTAATCTTTAGTCTTTGATAGGTTATTGATGAGTCTTTATCCAGGTGAAATTTTTGCTTGCTATAACTCTTTCCTCCCATTCTCTCTACTTGCTGTCTAATCATTTTCTGGCTGTAAGGTAAATTATCTTTAAAATAGCGTGACATTAGTGACCAAATACCATGCAAGTAAACAGCTAAAGATTTATAGTGTCCATTTTTTATATTTCCATCTTCAGTAATCAATCGACAATTCCACTCACCAATTTCAGTTTGTGAATGAAGTATGCACAACTTATCTATGAAGTCATCTAATGAAGATTTATTTGATTTATCACAATTTGCTTCTTCACATAGCAAATCTAAATAAGACCTAACTTCTGATGAATGGACAACACCTGAAATTTCACTAATTTTGAAGGCATAGTAACCTACTATTGCCAAACTAACTGCTAATCTAGAATGTGCGGATGAAAGTTTGTTGATTAGATGAGATTCTAAGTCTTTTACTTCTTTTCGAGGATAGCCAATTTTTATCAACTCAGGTAAATAGCATGAAGAAATGCAAGAGTGTTCACGCAGTTCTGAAAATGCTGAAGAATTAGGACTTCCTTGGAACTGTAAACGAATTAAACGAGATAAGATAATTGGGTCATCGTCACCAATTGAGTAATTGGAAGCTACAATTAGGGCACTATGAGAGTCTTGATTATTTTCTCTGACGAAGCGAGAACCGGCACCAAATTGAGTTTTTATTTGTTGAGCAATCTGCTGTATCTGTGCTTTATCTGGGTCATCAATAAACTGTGTTAGTCCACCCATTAATTTAAATCTCTGATAATATGCACTTTCTGAAATCTTATGAATTTTCGCACGATTATTAAAACCCAGTAAATTTTGTGCAGTTTGTGCTGCAAGTGTTTTACCTCCTCCTGCATCTCCATAAATTCCTAATACTGGGAAAAATCCTTCTTGCTCCTGTATTTGGTCATAAAATAAACCAGCTACAGAAAATGCTACTGTAAATAATGCTGGTATAAATCTTTGTTCACCAAAGAATTTACGCATTGAATTGATGAGCTTTCTAAACGCTTCTGGTTTTTTATAAAGATGAATTGTAGGAATAGGAATTTTTTCTTTGGCTATTAAGGTTTTATCAAGCACCCAACCAGATTTTTCTTCAGTAATAAAGCTTCCATCTGAAGATATTTGGCAGTTGTAAAATATCCAAGTATCATCATCTTGTCTGCCCATACGTTCCGATAATTTGTATGCTTTTCCTCCACTTACTCTATAAGCAGACAATTCTTTATGTAGATATTTATGAAGTTCTTCAATTTTCAACTTATTAACAAAATAAACTTTTCCTGTTGAATATGAAAGACAATTAATAAAATCAGTAACTTTATTTAGTGATTCTGCTGGGACTATAACCTGATGGTATTGATTTGCAGAGTCATAAGTACGTTTAACTCTTAAAACTAAACCACCACAATTATTTTCGTTACCCACTAATTCCTTTTCTATTGTGAAACTAAATCCCGCTTTAGGAATCCATGAATATTCTGTTCTACCGTCTTCACTTTTGATGCTTTTCCAATAACCTAGTTCTGACTTATGTGGGTGTCTAATTGGTGAAGACCAATCTGATGTATCAAATTGTTTAGGTTTATCTAATAAATAATTACGAATTTCATCAGACCATAACCCCATCCATTCATCCACTGAAATATAAGTTATCTGCTGACGATTACCTTGAATAATCAAATCATCAATATCAGGGTCATTTTTTGTTAGCTGATTCCACCAACCAATACGAACCTGACATTCCCATTGTTTGAGCAACTCAACTGTTTTATAGTATCTGAGCATAATATGATGATTGCTCAGCATCCCTGCATCTACATACAAATCCAGTACTAAATTTGATAAGTTTAGATTACTTTCTCCAACAATTTTCTTTAGATATCGCTTCAATAACTTAGGACTACAATCCCATGTTGCTCCTGGTGCTCCAATAATAATTTGCCCCAAATTGCAAGCAACTGACCAAGCTTTTAAAACTCCTTCTGCTAAACCAACAGATGATATTTGGATTGACGGTGGACGACAGAATGCAAGTGGCATTTCATCATTATTTAATCGAGGACCTTGACCATTTGCAGGAGCAGAAGAACCCCACTTGTATTTACCACTCTTTTGATTGTCTGGGCGTATTTGAAAACCAATAATTTGTTCTATTTCATTATAAATTGGCAGAAATAACCCTTTTTGACCATATAAGTAAAGTAAACCGTTTTTTTCAATCACACCAGGTAAATTAGGGCTGACATTTTGAACTACCATACTCTCCCAAGAGCGAAAACCAATAAATTCTGAATACTCTCCCAATCCTCGTACCTGTTGCAAATGATAATGGTGAGTTTTATTTAGTTGAATTTGTTTGAATATTTCCCTATACTGCCTATCACGTTCTTCTTCATCAAGAATTTGAGGATTAGACGGTTGTGGAAAATTTTCCATAACCGTGTCAGACTCAAATGCTACTTCTATATTCTTCTTTTCTTGTGAGTTGGGATAGTTAAAATTATTCCATTCATGAAATTTACAAGGATATGCTTTCTTGAGTGCTGTAATCCATGAGGAAGGAAATCCTGTCAAATGGCTTATTTTTCTGTTCGATATTGTCTTGTGGTTATTCTCAAGTATATTTACTGCTCTGAGTAATTCATCAACAATATGAGGTTGAATAAATTCATGTCCCATTCCATTGGACAATTCTCGAACATGAACATAACCAGTTGGAGTAAAATCAGGACTAGAGTGATAGCAATAAATACTACCATCATCATTTGACTTACAGCTTCCAGTAATATTTTTACAAATAGGACAGGGATATTTCTTACTTGAATATCTTCCCTTTTTTGTATTTTTTGGCATCATATTTATAGCTTATGGTATGTCTGACATGGTCTAGCTAAACTACACTTCTAAGAAATGTAGTATTGCTCCTAGTACAACACGGCGTAAATAAATAGACCATTAATCTGAAACAAAAAGCTTATATCTCAAGCTTTTGCCCCTTCTGCCCTCTGCCTACTTACTTCTGCCTTCATGTACTAGTATTTATATTTCTTGAAAATAGCTGTACTTCTTTGGAAACTCAGTACCCTAAGCAGAAAAGACCGAGAGAAAAACATTTTTACATCGTTCCTATTGCCTATTATCTATTGCTTGAAGAAGGCAATTAACTATCCAATCAACCGGAATCATCCCAGATGCTTTTGCTGCATCTTCTATCATTGGTTTTAAATAAGAAGGTAATGTAAAAGAGAAGTATGGTAAAGCTTTCTCTACTTTATCTATATCCTCGGCAAATCGATGTTTCCACTCAGAACAAGAGGATGCATAAGCTCTCCCATCTTTTTCTAGAAAGCTCAATGAACCAAACTTGTCGCAATAAAACTCATGATTTTCCCCTAATCTTTCCCCACTACAATATTTACAATTCCAACAACTGGGTATCTCGGCTGACTTGTCCTTAGCTCTTCGCAAAAGTTTTGATGCTGCATCTATACTTTGTTCATTCAAAGTCTTTCTTAAGTCATTTGCAGATTCAACATCTCCCTCTTCTACTAAGTTATCAATTTTTGTAATAATCTTTTTAGCTTTAGCATAAGTACGACCACTTCCTAATCCTACGATATTGGCTACCCTGTCACGAGTTTTACCAAAAGTAGTATTAGTAAGGGATAAATCTTCCCTAACTGATTCATTGACACCCCTACCTAACTTTTGGTTAGTAATAAATGCAGCCAATTTTTTTCTCTGCTTAGCTTTTACTTTTTCAATACCCTCCCAAGCAAGAGCTTCCCTTACTTTCTGCTCGTTAGTTTTTTTACGTTCTCTGTTTTCAAGTAGCAGCAATTCTAACTCTGCTTCTAAATTAGGAAATTCTCTAATTTCAACCGGAATAGTCCCCCAATTTAAAGCGATCGCTGCTTTCCAATATGGGTATCCGTTGACAATAATATTTTCAGTGTTAATCAGTAATGGTCTAGGATATTGCTGATTGCTTATCAATCTCATAACATCAGATAAATCCTCCTCTTCACCATAAATTGATAGATAAGATGGATGAGGAACAAGAGATTTGGGGTCAACAGAATGAAATACTGGATTCGGCTGCTGAATTTGGTTCACATAACCCCCTTATAAAAAATTACAAATCTTTTATTTAACTCTTTTAAATGACATCGAAGCTCATGAATTTATTACGGTAAAATGGAGTAACTGTAACATTCATTAGCAAATGCCTTGACAACACTTGCCTGCGTTCCTATTGAAGGACCGGCAAATGCATCGGAAAGTATCTGCTCTCGAATCTATCAGCTACCTTAAACTCAGGTTGCTGACTTCATACAATTACTGTCTCTATTTCATTCTTGATTGATGGTTTAGCCAAAAATGTCCAACATGTTGGACGAATACTTTATTAAAGTACATCATATTGGTACCGATTAAAAGCTGTTTAAGTTAAAATTTTACGAAAAAATATAAATCCTCAATATGGCAACCAAGGCACAAAGATTGGCAAAGTTAATCAAACAGCTACGAGGTGATGCATCCCAGCGTCGTTTCTCCGAACAGTTGGGTGTGAGTAAGTCATCGGTCAATTTTTGGGAATCTGGTCTGTCTTTCCCTGATACTGAAAATTTAGAGAAGTTGGCTACCTACAAAGGCTGGACTCTTGCTCAACTACAAGATTACCTCACTAAGGGAGAACTGCCATCTGACGATTCGCTACAACAAATTTTAACTCAACTGCGATCGCTTCCTACAGATGCTGTAGTTAAAATTGTTTCTGTAGGAGTCGAAACATTAGCTAGTAGAAGTCAGTCCACACAAATAAATAACAACAAGCATTTATCGGCTTAATTTCACTCAAATAAATAGAGTTAGGTTTACAGTTCTTTTTCTTCCTCCTTAAATTACAAAGAAAATGGAACGGTGAATACGTCCTTTATCAAGTAAAATCTCAGCTTCTCATTGATTATCTCTGTTTTACTTGATATCTATCAAGCAATTTTCTCTCCATTCAGATTTGAGTAAATCATCCTAAAGTGATAAATCTTCTGCATTCAAACTTTAGATAGATGACTGCTGTATATTTTCCTTGAAAGTAGTAAATTATTTTATACTTAGCACTAATAAGTATTTTCAGTAGACGAAATAAGATAGGGCAATCAATTTAGATATTGATGATACCAATAATGTAATTAAAATATTTATAATCATAAAATGTCCGATCTGATAAAAATTAATGTAACAAATAAAACAATTAAATCAAACCTACAATGTTACTTTTCTTAATAATTGGATAAAATATAGTTATAATAATCAAATATAAACCTTGCATAATAAGGTCATTACAGATTTATTGAGTCTGAGATAAAAGTTTATAAAAATCAGTGTTCGGATATTAACTATTACTTTATATACATTAATTTTTCGATTCTAATTCAAAAAATATCGTCTATCCTTTCTCCTGTGATGATTAGAGAATATATAAATTTATTTTGAATTAAGTATTTAAATTGTTTTAAATAATTTATTTTATACAGCTTGATTTTAAGCGTTAATTATTTGAAAAAGAAAAAACTGTCAAAATAGTCATAATTGTGTATAAATAGTTCAAGGTACACTGTTTTTTCTCCTCCTCTTCTAAAATTCAATCCTAAATTCATCCATTCCTTTGCTCACGCAAATTTGTAGCGAGCTTGTTAAGAAAATTAAGGAAGGTTAATTTGAACAAAAAAAATAAGTTACCATCAGATGCAGAGCTTTTAACTATTAAGCAAGCATCAGAAAGATTGGGAAAAGGTTTCAGCCGCAGTTCAATCTCTCGTCGAATAGCATCTGGAGAATGGAAAGAAGGAATTCATTGGATAGATGCAAGACGTGAAAACTCTATCAATCGAATCATTAAAATTAACGTTACTGCTGTTATGAATGAATTCGCGACTCCAGCAGCATTTCGTTAAGCTTTTTGGTTTTGATAAGGAGAAATTATCAAAATACAGTCTTGGTTTTGTGTTGAAGAATATTTACATAGAACCTTTCATAACAACCCTAAAACTACTCTCCGCAAAAATCCTTGCGAACTTGGTCTAATTGATTAATTTGAGTAACTTGAGCAATCAATTCTAGTCACTCAATCCTAATTTCAGATAGTAATTTGATGGGACTACCTTCTTTTAATTACTGTTTCCCTCACTCTTATTCACTTTTGAAGCAACTAAGCGCACTAACTCAATATCCAAATCTAAAGACTCAGCAATTTTTTCTACAGTTGCACCCAAATTTAACATTAAAGGAAGAGCTTCTAACTTTCCTTCGATTTTTCCTTCTTGTTTGGCTTCTTGGTAAACTTTGGTTTGTTTGAGTTCATTAAATCCAAACATTTGCTCTATCTCCTCTCGACTTTTTTGGGGAAATTTGTATACTATTATGGTTTCTATCAGTTCGAGAAAATCCCGTTGAACCATTTCTGAGTCTATTTGCTGTTTAGCAATGGTCTATTAGATCCCTGGCTCTTTTTACAGCACTCGATTTTGGCTCTAATTTTGAGTAGTGAAAGCATCTTATTTGGGTACATTATAAAATAAACAAGATGCAAGAGCGATATGATTCACATTATGGAGCAGCTGGTCTACCAGTTCTATTAATTAGGGTCTCGTAGACTTTTGAGTATGTACCCTCATCAATCCAGGCTCGATATGTTTGACAGTGTGTAGTAACAGAATGCCCCATTAATTTTGCTCCAAAATCTGGGGTAAAACCAAATTCAAAACATCTACGCGCATAGCAATGACGTAAATTGTACGGAGGAAATGGGATTTTGTAATCGTAAAAAAAGCCAGATATTTTAGTACCAAGCTTTGCATTGGAGGAAGTTTCAATTGATGTCAAATTCGGTAAAATTATCTCCTTAAGATTCCAATTTTGTGCCCATTCTGGATAAAGTGGATATATAAATCGTTCCCCAGTTTTAGTTTCATCGCTAACTCTAGCAGTGGGGAAATCTAACATATCAATGTGGAATACTTCATGGGGACGCAAACCATATGCTGCACACATTCCAAATACCCATTGCCAACCAGGACTAGAAATTTTATCCCTCCATTGAGCTATCTGCTTGTCTGTGGGTAAATTCCTTGGTGATACTTTCCCTGGAGAATAGTTACCGGCTAATTCTCTAATAGCATCTAAATTTTCTAGCTTGGCAAATTTAGCTAGTCTACCCAAAATATCACATGCTCTTTTGCGTCTGCGGGTATCAGGTTCTGTTTGACTTACAAAATTTATAATTAATTCAATAGACAATTTTGAATCATTAGCAAATTCGATAAATTTTGGGAAGACAACCTGGTAATCCTTTTTCCAAGTTGTTTCAGTTTGCTGGGTACGTTTTCTTTTTATCCAGTATTGAGTTTCAAATTTTTCTACCCAATCTGCAACAGTTTCTACTTTTGGAGCTTGGTTTAAATCCCAATCTTCCCAATTAAACTTATTAGAATCAAGCTGTACTCTTAGGGCACGAGCTTGCTGCTCAGCATATTGTAATCCAGCAATTGTTGCTCTAACTCCTTGAGGACTATCTTGAGTTTTGAGTGATATCCTTTGTTGATAAGATTTTACCTTATTAGAATTGGGCTTTGGCGGAAAAGTCCCTCTGAGGGACAAAATATTCCCACGTTTTTCAATTGTTATACCAGCGTTAGAGCTTCGTAATCTACCGTTCGCCTGTGCTAAACGAATGCTTATATCCATACTTCAATTACCCCTATTCTCAAAGTAGGAAGATTTAGACCAGTTTTTGATAACTTCCAAAAAGCTTGAAAAAACTTGGACTAAAGTTGGACTGAAATAGTGGGTAGATTCGACCTGATTTGAGTTAAACTGAAAAGTATAAGATGTACGCCTTAACAAGCCACAAAGCAAGTAAGGCGGTGAAATTAACAGAATTCTTTTAAAGGCGACAGCCGGATTTGAACCGGCGAATGGAGGTTTTGCAGACCTCTGCCTTACCACTTGGCTATGTCGCCATGAGCTAAATATTTGCTTTTTGTTTACCTCTACATCTTTGCAAAATAAACTTATAGCTGTTTAAGCTCAATAACTCAAGTAATTATAGCGTCATTATGACTTATTTTCAATATCGTATAAATCTGGTGAATTGAAGCAATATTTGTAACTCAAGATATTTAGTCAAGTTGATTTTACTTTACACTTTCACTTCATCAGCAAAACTTTCACAACGCACGAAGTGAAATGGTCCTGCGATGGAACCCCATACTCGCTCATTAGTCTCCATGTCACGCCCCCTATCGAGACTGAAGAAATTATTTTCATCAATTTCAAATTCGTTATCTAAGTAAGTCTTTTTATCGTCACGGTTAACTATACAGCCTTTTCCTGGCTCTACTACACCTTTGAAGCTATGACCTGTCCATTTGACAATCATATTGCAACCAGGCATTTCTTGTAGTTCCTCTGGAGTCAAATTATTAAGAAGTTGAATATTTCTGGCAGCACCGTAATATTTTTGTTCTTCTTTAATTGTGTAGTGCTCTATTGCAATATAATCTTCTGATTTTACTAACTTCATTACCCTCATTCTATAAGGTTGACTTAACATAAAATCATAAGCTTGTTCCAAAAATAAGCTGACTCCTGAGATGAAATCGAGTGGAAGGGGTCGGATACAGACTCGGATGTGAGCAAATAGTGGAGGATTATCAAAGGCTTGTTGTTTATTACTAAAGTCGGCAGACATCCAACGAGCTAAAGTAGCAATATCTGTAGAATGAGTCATGTGAGCGATCGCAATATAATTCCTGATTACTAGATTTTAATTTTTAGACGCTATTGTGGCTAATAATTTTTGTATTTAAAAGATTTATACTCTCTTATCAAATTATTTTAAAGCTATTATCTCTTATTTTTCAGGAGAAATTCTTAGAAGCCTTCGTCATGGGGTATAGGAAGCTAGTATTTTTAAGAGGTTACTTAAAATATGATTGGTAGTGTTATATCTAAATGCAACGTCGGTGATTCTTTGTAAGGTGAGATAAATATGAATTTAAGATTATTAAAATACTTAGGTGTAGCTGTTACTATTTCTACTTTAATTGTGTTATTTTATACTTCAGAAACTGTAGCAAAAACTAGAAAATCGAAAGTACCTGATAAATTTCCCCCAAGTCCTTTGGAAATTACAACACCAGATCCTCTTTTACCTAAAACATCAAAGAATCAGCCTTTAAGCAGTCAAGAGAAACAAAATTTGGCTGTAGCGTTGGATCGTTTAAATCAGGAAGCTGCAGCTAAATTAGTATCGGGAGATAAGCAAGCAGCTTTTGATATATGGAATCGAGAATTACGTTTGCGACGTTATTTGGGTACATTACCAGAGATACAGGCTTTGTCGAGAGTTGGTGAAATTGCTTGGAGACAAAATAATAGTTTGCAGGTGCGTTATCTTACTCAAAGATTGCAAAAAATTCAAGAAAGCATTCAAGATTCTACTAAAAAAAAGAAAAAGAAAGAAAATAGACAGTTACAACAACAGCAAGCTAGTTTAGAAGTTCTACAAGCATTGGCTAATGCTTTTGTGATAGTCAGAACACCTAAGAATGCTTTAGCAGTATATGACAAAATTCTTGAGAGAGTGGAAATAAAAAATAATTTACAGGCAAAAATATCTACTCTGGAGAATGTTGCAGCTATACATATGAGTTGGTTTGATTATGTTCAAGCTGCAAAAGTTTATGAAAGTTTATTAAACTTAATATCTGTGGATGGAACCAATAATTTACAAACAAACCCATCATTCAACCGACAAGTTTACTTAGAAGAACTAGCTTACATCTATAATCAGACAAAGCAGATACAAAATTCTATTGATACTCGAAAAAAATTAGTAGAAATTTATCGTCAAACCAATAATATAAGTAAAATACCAGAGTTAAGAATAGCTATTGGCTCAAATTATGAGTCCCTCGCGAAGAAAAATACTAATCTGTTAGAAAACGCTTTCCAAAGTTATCAAGAAGCTTACACTATTGCATGGCAGTTACAACAGTATGTACGTGCAGGTGAAGCGTTAGAAAAATTAATTCCACTTTATCTGTCCCAGGGACAAACTGAAGAAGCATTACAGACAAGTGAAATATTATTACAGACTCAGAAAAGAGCATCTAATTTTTATGGTGTTATGGAAGCATATGATGAAATAGGAAAAATTAATTTGCAGCGTCAAAATTATCCTCAAGCATTAGCTGCTTTTCAGCAGGGGTTAGATATAGCTAAGCAACTTCAACATCAACAAGAGTACTTTACACAACAGGTAAATAATCTTTCTGGAAAAGTTTCTAATTGATGTATGGAGCTATGATTAGGTATTAATTTGCCTATCTTCATGAAGATATAGGAGTTCTTAGCTACTAAGGAGATAATATCTGCTGCTGAATTCTTTATTTTCTAATTTATTTGAGACAGACCTGTGAAATTATTGCATTCAAAATACTCTATTAAAGCTTCATATTTTCTTAGTAGAACAAACCGTCATTTATCAGTTCGGTTAAACTTACTATAGTTTGATAAAAAATCTGCTAAATTAACTATTACAGACTAAAAAATATATTGTTTACAATTTTATATCTATCGTGAAAAACAACTTTAACCGTAATTCTGAATCTTTGAGTAACGAATCTACAGAAGCTAACTCTTTATGGGATTATGTACAGTCTATGAGTCCAGAGACAGTGACAAAGCTGTCTCAGCCTGCTTCTAAAGAAGTTTTACAAACTATAGAACGTACCGTTGTGGGTATGCTGGGAAGCTTACCTGGGGAAAATTTTAGTGTTTCTATTACAACAAACCGCGATAGTCTAGGAAGATTGTTAGCTTCTGCAATCATGAATGGCTATTTTTTACGTAATGTGGAACAGCGTATGGCATTTGAAGATGCTTTAGAATCTGTAGAAGATGATGGGTCCGATGCTGAGTGATTTTACTCCTCTTATATATTTAATGTATTCAGAAGCTTTACCTCAGTATATGCTGAGGTTTTTTACTGTGTATATATAACTATTGCTAAGGGTTATGGGATTTGGATAATTTATTTTTTGGAAGTCCCTTAGTATTTCACCCAGCGAACTTTGCGTAGTTGTTCGTGAAAAGAAAAAGTTGTTTCTCCTCCTGCTTCCTCTGCTTCCCCTGTCTGCCTTTACCCGGAAATTTTGGCTTGGTCGAGTACTAGCTATCTCTTCTGTGACCGTGAGAATTACAAGTATTTGTTGCGTAACCCCATGCATGTCATTTCTGGAAGTCTAATCGCTGTAATTCTCTGCGGAGAATGAGTTTTATGTTTTTATATTTAGCATTTTAATAATATAAAAAAACTCAAATATAGACTGGATAAAGCCTACAGTTTTTCAGTTATATTTTTGTTTTCCGAGAATGATATAATAGGAGTAAGTCCTGTTTACTAAAAATACTAAATAGTAATTGGAGATTCTACGTAAATATTAGGTTCTTCTAATACGAAGCTAATATTATATGCTCCAAGTCTCTCGGAGACTTTCTCATTTGCTAGTTTGAGCAACTGTTTTCTTAATTCTATTGAATTGTCTGTAGAACCTAAAATAAAGAAAGTTACTCTAGCTCTTGTTTTATTAATAGCTGTATTCTCGCTTAAAGCAATATTAGTACTACCTGGATCTATCCCTAATAGTGAATTTGTACTTTCTTGAATAACTTGTTTGACTAATGCTCTTTCCTTTTCCTCTAACTTTTTTTCAAAATTAAGATATAGCAAAACCATTACTTTTTTCCCACGGGTAATATTTTCTACTTCCAGATTTGCCAATATAGAATTAGGTACAATTATCAAAGTACTTTTAGCCGCTGTTCTGATTTTGCTAGAGCGCAAACCAATGGATTCAACCCGACCAAATAGTCCCTCTGTTAGTTGAGTCGAAGAAGGTATTCTAATATATTCTCCTGGGGAAAAAGGACGGTCTAAATATAATACTAAAGTTCCTAAAAGTTGCTCTAAGGTTTTCTGTGCTGCAAAAGCAACAGCTAATCCTCCAATACCGAGACCGGTTAATACACCAACTAAGTCAAATTTTCCTTGTGCAAAAGCGATGACAGCAAAAAAGCCGATAACAACATTAATGATTGTCTCTATAATTAGAACTAAGTCATCGACCTGATAACCCATCTGACGAACTAAGTTAATTCCATATTCATGAATACATAGATGCGCTAAACGGGAGAGCAACCATGAAGCATTAAGTATTAAAGCAAAATCTACAACTATGTGAAATGTTTTATATACTAAAACATACTGGTTTATTAACTCTAAGGATATAGAAATTAATAATAAGGTTCCTACCCATTTTAATAATTTATTGACCGGCTCAATAATTACTTTATATATATTTTTAAATTCTGTTGGGAAAAATTGATGGATAATTATTCGGATAATTAGGGGAGTATATCTGCCAATTATTAATGAGAGAGTTGTTGCTAGTAAAAAATACTCTATATTACGAATGTCAGGACGTTGTAAAAACTCTAATGACTGTTCTAATGACTTTTCTAAAATACCAATAATATATTCCATATAATTCATTTTAAATAGTAATAGGAGCATCAACATAAATCGTAGGTTTATCTATGGTAAATTCAATGCCATACTCCTTGAGCCTAGTATCTATATTTTCTCTGGCTATATCAAGTAATTGTCGACGCAATTCCATTGATACTTCTCCAGAACCTAGGATAAAGAATGTTACTTGGACTTGATTTTTTGGCTCTTCATTTTCATTATTAATACTAGAAAAACTAATATCGGTACTGCGGGAATCAATTCCAAAAATATCTTTAGTACTAGCAAGTATGACTTGTCTAATTAATGCTTTCTCTTGAGATTCAAGTATTCTATTAAAATTTAAATTCAGAATAGACATAACTTTCTTTGCTCCAGAAAAGTTCTCAATATTCATCTGGGTCAAAGAGTTATTAGGAATTATTATAACTGTACCCTTACCGGAAGTACGAATTTTTGTAGAACGCCAACCTATAGACTCAACTCTGCCAAAAACTCCATCTGATAAACCTATATAGTCATCTATTGTAAAAGGTTGGTCTAAGTATATAACAACACTACCTAAGAATTGCTCTAAAGTTTTTTGAGCTGCAAATGCGATCGCAAGTCCACCAATACCTAAACTTGCTAGTAGTCCGAACAGATTTATTTTATGAGTCTGTGCGAAGCAAAAAATGGCAATAATCGCAATTAATAAGTTAAAAATAACTTTTGCTGAAATTATCAATTCGCTGTTAGCTTTTTTACCACTATGTGCAGCCAAATTAATTAAGTATGTGTCAAGACTAATCGCAGATAAACGAGATATCAGCCAAGCGCTAAAAAATGTTAGTCCCAGACTATTAATGATTTCTATTACCTGATATTTTTCTCCTAAAGGGGTAAAAATAGCAGTAAGTTCAATAATGCTGAGAATAATAACTATTTTTAAAATCTTTCTATATGGTTCGATTAATTCCTGAGCAAATTTACTACTTGCTGGAGAAAAAAATAAATTTAAGAGTGAATAAAATGCTTTGATCAGTAAATTACTGAATAAAAATATAGCTAGTACAAAAATACCTGCGGAAAATAAAATTACCTTTGCGTTTAAATTTAGAGCAGATAAATCAGCTAACAGGTTTATCATATTAAATTATGTAGCTATTATTTGGTGTCGCGGAGTTTGGAAATGCATTTGGTCAGATATTATTTGGAAAGTTTTAATATATCTAGTGTTTTTGTATCATCTTTAATTTTTATGACAGCTTTTTAAGTGTTCAAGATTGAATTTTATTATTAACAGGACTTACGCAGCGAAAATTTGTCATTGCGACCGGAACAGAGTGTAGGGAAGCAATCTCAAGAACTATGCGATTACGTCGCTATCGCTCGTAATGACGGAATTACGTTACTTTTGCGTAAGTCCTAATTAAAATTTATTATTAGTACGTATAGATTAATTCATTATTATTGCTCGCACACTTCTAAAGACAATAATCCCCCATACTATTTATATCCACAAAAAATATATATATTGAAGATATATATACAAGCGAATATGCCCGATTTTAGTAGGGATGAATCTATTTAATAAAGATGATTTTATACCAATATCATTGCTGTGAAGCTCCAAAATTAGAAATAGCTTATGTTGGGTAACACTCAAGCTCAACAAAACTTACAATATTCTTTAATAACAAATTTATGTTATTTTATATAGATTTAAAATATTGATGCTTGTACTAATTTACCAAAAGTTATGATATTTCTCTAAGGACGGAATGCTTGTTCCCTATAGGATGATTTGTGTCATTAATGAATTAAATAATATAAATAACACAAATAAACAATACAAACCTGGCTCATAAATAAACCAGGTTTGTTAACTTTACGAAAATATCTCTTATTTTCATCGGTAAAAATAATTAAATCTAAGATTAGACTCTATTTCTTACTATCAAATACTTCCTTACCTCAAAAGCCGAATAGTAAAAGGATAGCGGTAATGTTCCCCTTTATACGCTTTTAACGCAGCGAAATTGACAACAAATAATTGGAAGCTCAATTCTGCCAAGATTAATATAAGAGAGCCAAATAATAAACCATTAAAAATTATGCTTACTTGGCTAAAGATATTATTGTCAATTATAGAGAGAGCAAATGCAATCACAAGTATCAATAAAGAAATGATGATGAATGCCAAAGTATATAAGGTCAAAGAAATCTGAAAATTTAGAGATTCTTTACCTTGAAAATCAATCCAAGGATATTTAGCTTTTTTATAGCGCCAAATCATCAGGGGTGCAAGAATATTAAGTGGCAGATATAGAGGAACACCTATGAAAAGTAAGTAAATTACTAACATCCATGCAGCGATCGCGGAAAGATGACATAGCATCCCCCAAAAGCGCATTTGGTTTACGAATTTATCTCTCATTGATATTTATTCATTGCTCCAATGCATGGAATAATTGACTCTAGTAAGAATTGTATATAAAAACTGACTACCTTAAAGATTAAAATTTAAGAATTTCCCGATCATAATTTTCAGGCAAGGGTTCTATTTCCCAAACTATACCTTCACCAGGTTCTAAAACGACTGTGACAAAAATTTGCTCAGAAGCTGCTATTGCAATATCTTCATTGTCAGGAAAAGGTTGTAAGTCTTCACTGAGTAGTTTGAGTTTTACTCCACCGGGTATTATTCCTCCTGGTGTTGCATTTCTTAATTCAAATTTCCATGTGTTATCCTGCTCGTGGGGTTGTGGTAGAACCCGCAGTTCGTAAAATTGTCCAGCAATATTTAAGATACGGGAAAACCCTGTAATAGGTACATTCTGTTGTTCTACACTGCGTGCCCCTGCTGTACTAAAATCAAGGTTAAAGCTTTCCCAGCCTCCTAATTGGGCAATTTGCGTAATACCATTTTGTAACCAGTCAACAACTGACTTTGGTTCAGGGATATTCAATCTTCTTTGATATAGTTTATTTCTCCAACCACCATGAGAAATTAATCCAGCCCACATCTGAAAAGGGATTTCTAATCTGGGTATGATAATTTGGGGATTAGATAAACGTTCGATTAAATTTTGTGCTTGTTGTAAGGAAATGTTAACTATCGGTTGAATAACACTACGAGTAGTTTCCTGGGGACAAAGTTCTCTTGCTACTATTAAAGCGCTGATATCAGTAATTACATGACGATTATCTACAGAATAAGTGCGATCGCTAGCATCATAACGACCTCTGTCTAGGAAATGGGTGTGATGGGAATAACCATTAATCTTGACACAGTTATCTTCTGCTAATACCTGTACAGCTAAATAATAATCTCCAGCAAATTCTGGAATATCTATCCATTCTTGAGCAACACGTAGTTCATCATTATCTATTGTTTCGCTGGGAACTAGTATGACTCTGCTCCCGTCTGCTAAGTTAATTGCAGTTCCATTTAAAAATTCCCAAAGGTTAAGTAAGGCAGTATCATCTAGAAAAGGTTTTGTCTGGTCTGTGAATTCTTCCTGTAGCCAAGGTAAAACAGCATCTAGACAAAGTTTATTTATATAAGCTTGATGACGGGTAAAAGGATTTGATAGAGACTCGCTTACTAATAGAGCTTGGTTGTATGTCTCTAATGGTATTTCTAAAATTAATTCTGTCGGGGATGCAAAGGTGAAAATGTCAGTTCTCATTGTAATTACTCCGGGGGTACTTTATCTTGGCTCTAGGTTTTGACAATTCTGTATAGAAATCCGGTTTAATCTATAGGTTTTATTTATAGGTTTTATTTATTAAAAATTATTCGCTGATTTGCTCAAAGAGGTAATGGGGAAATAAATCTAAGGTTTTTTCTGTATATACCTTGCATTAGAAGAATTGTATTAATTACAAATAATTTAGTATTTATACATACTTTTTGGAATATTTTATCGACCCCTGAGGGTTGAAATTCTTAGTATATTAGCCAAATTATTCTGGTAAAGAACTAAATAAACAATTTATAAAAAGTAATAAAAGTTACTTGTGATTAACTTTTTAGAACTTACGCACTCGTGATGTCAGCTAACACGTAGCGTATCCAGCGAAGGACAAAAATAAGGCTTTGAAGTTTCTAGCGCTAACTAACTCTAAGAAGACTTCGGATGGAATTCCGTTATTATTGCCTAAGTTCTGTTACTTTCCTAGCTATCTATACTTATGGGTAAAAAATATGAATATACATCTTTATTCCTATCAGTTTTAAAATTTGAATTGAAAGCTTCCATATTACAATTCCCTCGCTTTTTCACAGGAGACTAGGTCAACATAGAATCTATACCGAGTGATTGAGATTTGATATTCTCCCCCAGTAGAAATTATAAATATTTACTAGGTTTGCGGAAAATAACAACTAATTAACAAATTCAATCAAATACGATAATAGTGGGATTGATTAGTAGATACCAATCAACTGCCGTTACCGAATATAGATTACTATTAAATAATTTACAATTGACAATTGAACTTTATTTATACTAAATCTTACTAATTATTTATCCTCCATCATAAAAATTTTTATAAGGTATTTGTGGTAATTTGCCGTTTAATAATTGTCAATTTTCAGCAATGTCTACAGTAACCCTAGTTTGTAAATTTTGAATGATTTTTTTAAGAGAAATAAAATCACTGTTTTTGCTGTATAATCTGAGAAATAATGCTGAAATATAAGATTTGTAATTGCTAATAGCGTTGTGATAATATAGTACTTTTACTTAATTAAACTTCTCCATAGTTATATAAAATTCATAAAACTGTCTTTTCTAAAGCCAAAATTTTGTAAGCTAATTTTTGTAAGCTATTTACCCCAAATTTTCATCCTGATAGTGAACCTGTAACCATTCTTCTATTAAATCACTACTACTTTTTAATAGGTCGGAAGAAATAGGGATATGCAGTTGCTCTTGACTCCATTTAGCCAAAGATTTAAGTAACATTTCCTTACTTTTAGTCAGGCGACGAGAAATAGTATACTGTTTAATATCTAGGGATGAAGCAATTTGCTGTTGGGTAAGTCCTTGAGAATAATATAGCTGTAGTATCTGCTGTGCTTGTGTTTCTAATTTAGCGATCGCTGCAACTAGAACTTGACTTATCTCTAAGTGTTGAGATTTTCGCTCTATAGTTTCCTCTTCATTAATTAATTGAGTTAGTAGAGAATCTTGGCTATTGTCTGGTAAATTATCTAACCATTCTGTGGAACCATCATTACCAGTCGGAGCATTAATAGAACTAATACTGGGATAGAGATATTTGCGAATCGAAGTAGAAGCATTTAGCAATAACTTTTCTATGGTCTCTGGACTTTCCTTAGATAAAGACCCAGAGTTGAAATCTGCCGTAATCCGTAATAAAGTTTCCCTGTTTGGTTTTTCTAACTGTCTGCCGGAATTACCTGGTGCAGGTACATAATGTATCTTAAAATAATTCCAAGCTGTAATATGAACTTCAATCTGTTCACTAATCAAACCCGCAGCACTTAAAGACTCCCTTAAACGCTTATGACTAACTTTGCGTAGGAGTCCCCAAGCAGAACAAATGTCAACTTCATGACGCTGTCTTAAGGTATCGCGGATGGTACTGTTGAAAACCATCCCTGCATAACCTTTGAAAGCTGAACTCAGATTAGAATCAAAACCTTGCAGAGCTTTATCCACATTTGCGATCGCAATTTGAAAACAATCCGAGATTTTATATTGATTACTAGCAAAGGTATCGGCAGATTTTTTTGCTACCCAATAACAAGTTTCCTGTAAATAAGCGCTCAGATGTTCTTTCGCTAATTTCTTTGCTAATTTTATGGTTTCAGACTGCCAAGTTTTATACCAGTAAAGTGCCCAAAAATTTTCTTGTCTCTGATAATCCTTAGTAAATTGCGGACTATCTACTGATTTTTGTAAGCAATTTTCCATACTACGTCGCAATCTTCCATCCGTAACCCAACCGCGAAATGATTCCGCATCAAACTGTAAAAAAGTAGAAAAAATTTCAATAGTATCTTGTCTTGGTTGCATAAAACTAGATGAATCAAACGTAAGGAACAAATAAGAAAGCAAAAATGCTTTTCCAAACTTTACTACAACAAGGATTATTATATGTTTCGCTCAACCGCAAAATCTTTATTAATCGGTGGTATTTTAGTAGTCTCTACCGCTAGTACTGCATTAGCTCAAATCCCTACAGGTATTGATAGCTTCCAAGCTCCAACTACAAATAAGTTTAACTGTGGACCGGGCATGAAAACCTATATTGTTAGGTCTCTCAACAATGTTAGGGGTAAAGGCATCCGTTGTGTTAAATTTAATCAACGCAGGACTAGTAAATTACCTACAATTGCTTGGTATGGTGAAGGTAACTGGCAAGGTAAAACATATCGTCATGTAGGTCATGCTTTTATCAATAATCGCTACCCAAATCTGAGGGGTTATGCTTCTGACATTTTTGGTAACGGAGAGCATTTTAAAGGCAACTTCCCCGGTAATTTAAAAGTCCAAATTATTAATTCATCTAGAATTCGCGTCACTGGTGCTTGGAATGAGGAATGGATTGCTGCTACTGCAACTAATTACAAACCTCTAAGAAGACCAGCGACCTGTGGGAAATACTTTGACCAATACAGAGTATCAGACTCAGTTCCAGTATCCCAAGGTGGACGTAAAGGTAGAGGTCTACGTTGTGTTCTCAAAGTCGGACGCAAAAACACTACTTGGTTTGGAAATGGTTATTGGGTATCAGGAAAAAATACTTATTCTCACCTAGGAACCCGTGGAATAAAAGGTTATGGTGCTAGTGATATATGCGGTTCTAATTTTGGTTCCATTTGCAATAACTTCTCTTATGGTTCTTTGAAGCTAAATCCCATCCCGTCTGGATTTAAAGTTACAGGTGCTTGGAGAGAGTTATGGAAGTAATTTTAGTTGTTATTTAGTTAATTAATTAATTCTTAGTTGTTATAGCTAATTACTATTTGAATTTTGAAATAATCCATTAGACCTTTCCGATAATTACAGGGCAAACGCATCTAAATTTTACAATTTCAAAGGTGCAGGTGTGTATCCGGCACACTCTGTGGGATTAGCGAAGCTAAATTGAAGGGCAGGCACAACGAGGAATCGGGAAAAGTGCTAAAGAATTAATCTGTGGTAGTC
>JBHJJE010000056.1:0-6420 GCA_050042865.1 Mastigocoleus sp. | reverse complement strand
CCCTTTATCCTACGTAAAATATGCTAAAAAAGCCTTGTGAGAAATCCGGAAGGAATTTTTAGGGCTAGTTGTTTTTGCCCAACTTCGGAGAAATGGGGGTTTGAGCATCAACTCAGCCTCGTAAATTGGCGAAGGTATTGTTAACAAAACATATTGTTAAGAATATTTTTATTTGTTTTCTCATAATGATCATCATTTTTGTGAAAAGCTGAGCAAAAGCTTTTATTTATCTGATGATTTATAGTTGAGAAATTCTAGGGTTACTAAAAGAGAGGCGTTCAAAGGTAAATAACACAATACGGTTAAAATAAGCTTTGTAATTGAGGTTATTCTCAATAAATGAATGCAAGAATCAACTTTTTAGCATTACAGAAAATCAGATTTTTTGTTAATTAAACCGTGTTAGCATATAATCTAGAGGGCATTTTTATCGGAAATTCAAGCACTCCACTGATTATAAACTGCTAAACATGCGATTGACCTGTATTGAGATATAGATGCATTAATATTATTATCTTATTTTTTTCTTTTAAGACAAGATTTTTAGTAAAGTGTCATACTACCTCTAATATGGTTTATTCATTTAGGTTAAAATTATTGACTTACTTATGTAAGGAGAGTCATTTTAGTACACAATTTTCTTTCATTGAACAAGTACCAGAGATGAGGGAATAGCCCATGTATATAATAGGCATTGCAATCTCAGATTTCGCAAATGCTTTCATATTTCAGAGAGATACTATAGATTTTATTGCATCTCCATACTAATTTAGTATAAATAGAAAATCTTCGATTTTGTAATATAGGTCATGTCGAGACCAGATTGTTAACTCTCTACTCTTTAGCCTACAGTACTTCATGTAAAATCTATATCTTTATTTTTTGGTATGAAAATAGCTGATATAGGCATTTTCATATCAGCGAGAATCAGCACAAATAAAATAATTTTTCGGAAAATCCCCGAAGAGATACAAATACAGTAGCATAGGTCATACCAAATCCGCTTGTCAAAGCCCCTTTATAGAAATTGAATCCTTTTTTTATCTCAGGAATTTAGGCTTATATAGATAAAGGGGGGTATGTGAATAGGATTTAGTATCAGACCCTCCAAGGGATTTGAAGTCGTTTTCATCTCTTTGTCACTAAATCTTTGTAAATCCTTGTGTCGAAAAAACCATTAAATCTAAGGATTAATAAACAGGGCTATACAGCTATAATAGTCTTTTAGTAAGGAATTGAAGAGAATATGACAAAATAGAAATACTTACTATACCCGTTAAAATAATCACTAAAAGAGAGAGAAAGATAGCTTTCTAATTTTATAAACTGGTAATATTAACCCCCTAAAGTCTGTTTACCTAAATTTCATAAAAATCTCTGATTTCAGATATTCCACTAATACTTTCTTCATATATTTTAGTCACTCAGTATTAAGCTTATAATCTTAATTTAGCAATAATAAAAAATTCTAATTATATTAATTTATTACATTTATTTAGGTATTCTTATGGTTTATACAGCTATTAGCAGGATATTAGTAATATTAAGAGTTAATTAATTTTTGCTTTGATTCCTTAACATCGTATTGACTTCTTTTATTCCACAGTAGATTATAACTACGTATTCTTTTAATGGTTAGATTATAATTATTTAACATTAAGTATTTGATGTTTGATAGAAATAAAGGCTACTTAGATGGTAATAATTAAATCTAAGGTCAAAAATAAAAATGGAGACTAAAAAATTATGTAAGAATTAAGTTGTATAACTTTTTGATTGAAACCTTTATATTTCTGTAAATAAAGGTAAACAATTTTATCAAGTTATTTTTGCACTACTCCTAATCTCGTTATTAGAGTTGTTGGTAAATAAGTTAAAAAATCATTAAATTCCTCTTTAGATAAGGCTTTCAGTCATTTAAAATCAATCTCCTTGAAGCTACTCATAGCGATCATTTCAGGAATTTAAATCATTATTTCCTAACAAGTCTAGTATAATTAAACGTTTTCAACTCACACTAATCGTGTTGAATGTTCTTAGTACAGATATTTCTCAACTAACTATAATGAGGAAAAAGTTTATTGGATATTCTGTAGCTAAACTCATTTAGACTCAAGGTTGTCATCAGGGTATGAATAGCAAAATTCAATTTAAAATACTCTCCTTGTTTATGTCGATACTAGAATTAAGTGAAACTTTTTAAGTATTCTGAAACTACTTTTCGATTATCAGTAATCTAAAAGGTCACTACTAACAAAGAAGTGAAACAAAATATTGAACTGAATTTACAACTTTATATGGTTTTGAGTTAATTAGTGCCATAAATTTGTGATTAATATGTGGTCAATAATTTACATGGGAATAGTACTAAAAAATTTGATTGATCCCTCAAGCAAAGCTTGTGTAAAAATTAGACGTTGTTAGTGATTGCTTTGCAGATTATCAATGGTGAGTCATTAATTATTGGAGAAAGTGAAGGGGATAGGATTTTAAGTATGATTTATCTAAATTTCATCTAGTAGTATTTATCTACTACATTAAAACTTCAGGCATTTTTATTTAAGGAGTATCAGGAATAGCTGTAGCTTGAGTTGAATATTGTTCACACCCAGGTAAGAAGGCAAACAAATTTTCATTACTTCTCATATAGCCTCCTCAATAATGCTGGATGATATAAGTGACTAATAAACATATGATGGGATGCGAAAAAACATGTAAAACACAAGTAGTTAAAAGAAATGAAGTCAAACTTTTCTCTTAAAAACCTATGTATAAACCGAGTTAGAAGGAAAAATAGAGACACTAGATTTTCTGCATACAGCACAAATTAAAACCTTGGTACATCTTATTGAGAGTATTATGGGAGCAATCAAAATATTAGGATTCTCTTGTTCATAATTGCATTGAGAAATGTAACTTGACTCTTACTCTCGATATCCTTATTTACCTCAATTTAAGACACAAAGAATACATTCTCTACAAAAAAGAATAATGATCCCAAATAAGCAATTACTTAATGTTCCTGTTACCTGTTTGCCTTTTGATGAGCAGATGATGTTGATTACACGTTGGGCAAAAATGAGGACTAGCAAAGTCGTTTGTTTAGCCAACGTCCATATGATTATGGAAGCTTATCGGAGTCTCTCATTTAAAAAGGTTTTACATAAAGCAGATTTGGTTACTCCCGACGGTAAACCTTTGGTACTGATGTTACGTCGATTGGGGATTTTTCATCAAAATCAAGTAGCAGGGATGGATGTTTTTCTGAATTTGTGCAGTTTAGCCGAAACAACGGGAACAGCCATCTACTTTCTTGGGTCTACTCAAGATATTCTAGATGTCATGAAGCGCAAATTAGATCGAGAGTATCCTATTTTAAAAATAGCAGGGATGAAAGCCATCCCGTTTATTTCCATTGATGAAATTTCCAAAAGTCATGATATAGAATTAGTAGAAGAAATTAATCAAAGTGGTGCAGGTATTGTCTTTGTTTGTCTGGGATGTCCTAAACAAGAGATTTGGATGTCTCAATATCAAGGATTAATTAAAGGGGTAATGATTGGTGTAGGTGCAGTTTTTTCTATGTATGCAGGAACTACTCCAAGAGCTCCTTATTGGATTCAAGACTTATGTTTGGAATGGTTTTATCGTTTAATACAAGAACCACTTCGTCTTCAGAAACGTTATGTTTCAACAATTCCCCATTTTATATACCTAGCTACTAGACAGTTGTTAATTCCTCGTCAACAGAGGTTAAACGAAAAGCCATATACATTATCAGGAGGAAGTACTCTAGCAGATGTAGAAAATTTAAATTTTTCTTCTGAGAAACTTGGTGAAATTTTGATCCGTCAAAATATTTTAACCAGAGAAGACTTAAGAAAAGCTCTAAGGGAGCAAAGTTTAAATCCAAATTTGAAACTTGGTGAAATTTTAGTGTCTACTAACTTAATCTCTTTAAGTCAATTGAAGTTTTATCTTAAAAATCAAAATATAAAGCTTGGTAGGTTATTAGTAGAAAAAAAATTATTAGAGGAAAAAACTTTGCATGAAATTTTGCAGTTACAAAGTCATACAAATGATAAACTAGGTAAGATACTTGTAAAACAAAAAAATATTATTTCCCAAGATACTTTAAAAGAAATTCTTTTTGAACAGTATCTAAGACGCAAGGGATTGTTCTTAAGTGAAAATATGTCAGACTATATAAGCCAAAAGAGTTAGCTCCACTAAACAAAAGATTGAGTTGAAATTTAAAAATAGTCATATCTTCAACTACATTTCCCACTTACCATTACGGAATGCAAGGTAAACAATTGTATCAATAAATACATGTATACAAGGTTGTCTTTAAACCTAGTTATTTTCTGAGAAAAATTATCGTATACTTTGGTCTTATTGTTTACCAAGCTTTATACAAAATATACATGAAATTTATTCAATCTTAATGATACAACGTAATATAATTTACTATTTTTAAAGTGATGCAAGTGTATAAATTGACCAAAGAATGTATATATTTTCCATGTGATTTGCTCACTTATTATACTTGCTATTCAGTACTTTTAATAAGTACATGACTAGATTAGAAGTACAACACAAATTTTCGTCAACTTATTTTGTAAATCTTTCTTCTAAGCATTGTGATTCAAGTCGTAACTTGTCAATAATGACTTAGAAAAATGATTAGAACGATTAGTTTGAATCTGTGTGTAAAAGTTGCGAGATCAGTTACAATTTTGATTGTGTAAATTATCAGTTTAAACAGACAAGTACACAATAATTATTAAGACAAACTGCTCACGATAAGCTTCTTTAATAGGCATTACTTAGTTATCTAAATTCTAATTTACACAATAAAATATGTCAGAAGCATTATTCATCATCGATCCAGGTAGCAGTTTAGCGTCAAGTAGTACCTTTTCACCTGGTTCGTTTAAACTGACTAACGATATTTCTTCAACTGATAATATTGTTCGTGTTTCTATAGACTTCAGCACAGCTATTTTTCCCGATCTAGTTTTTGACCCTGATGGTAATGCTGGAGATGCTACTGCTAAGGGATTTACGGTTGATAGCGGTTCATCATCCATTGGAGTTACGTCCCACACCTTTTTAGGAGAGCGTGATGGAGGATTTGATATCCTCGAAATTAATTTCAATGACTTTCAGCCTGGTGAAACTTTAGAATTTTCCGTGGATGCAGATCCTACCAGCACTAAAGGAACCTCTCCTCCAGGACCAGGAGAATCAGGTAGTGTATCTGGATTAGAATTAGTTGGTGCAACGGTAACTGTTGAATTTGAAGACGGTAGTACTCTACAGGGTCAAGTTTATCGTATTCCTGATAGCAATACTGGCTCTCAAGTTACCCTGACCTCTAACAATTTAACTCCTCCAACAATTGAAATTGTAGGACTTGCTTCAACAGCAGCAACTGTAGAAGATGCAAATCAAACGGTTCGTATTACGGGAACCGCAGGTTCTGAAATCTCTCTACTGATAGTGGAAGGAGCATTTTTTACTGAAGATGGTATTGGATTTGATCCCGATCCATTTGAAGCTAATACAGCGATCGCTGTAAATGAATTGACTGCAACAATAGGTGCAAATGGCTTTGTTGATATTCCTGTAACTCTTACACGCTCAAATACAGATGGTGGATTAAACTATTTTGTTGCTAAGTATGAAGATGGTAATGGAAATACCAGCGATCTATCTTCAACTGTGGTTTTAGAGCTAAACTCAGTACCTACAAATAATCCAGGAACCATCCGAATAGAAGCAGAGGATTACAAAGCAGGGACTAATGGTGTTGAGTATTTTGATACCACCCCAGGGAATGGTCCTGGAGCATACCGCAATGATGATGTAGATATTGAAACCACTGGGGACTTAGAAGGAGAGTTCAACGTTGGTTCTATCGATACAGGAGAATATCTCACCTACGATGTGAATATCCCAGTTGGTGGGGAATATGACATTGTGCTAAGGGTCGCAACAGCCTCAGGGGATGGTAAATCTATTGGTGTAACCATTGGAGGAGAAAGTTATACCTCACCCAGCTTCAACGATACCGGAGGTTGGCAAGTATACCAAGATGTAACAATTTCTGATGTTAACTTGAGTGCAGGGGCACAAGAGTTACGTTTGGACATGACTTCCAATAGTTTCAACATCAACTATATAGATATCATTCCCAAACAAGTAATACCTGATGAAACAGCACCGGTTGCAAGTTTAGACACCACATCTTTAACCCAAGACCCGAATAGTAGCACTGCTGCAAACTTTAGTGTTAGCTTTAGCGATAACGCAGGGATTGATGTTTCTACTATTGATGCTGCTGATGTAACTGTAACTGCACCAGATGGAGTTACAGCATTACCAGTAAGTTTGGTGAGTGTAGATAGCAACACT